>NZ_JBWDNV010000002.1:0-848998 GCF_056269375.1 Paenibacillus sp. J22R56 | reverse complement strand
GCCGATAATGAGCCTATTCAATCGATATTTCTGCTGTAGTTCACTCATCCAGCGGCTCAGTTTTTCAAACCCTTCAATACTATTGGAAAATGAGAGATGGCGTTTCGAAACCACTATTCCGCGGAAATTTGTAGCTTGTGCGACAGGTATTTCTTTCGCCATATCGATCCCTATTACGAGATGCGAGGTAGTAATTTGTTCAACCCGTTGATTTTGTGCATCTATTTCCTTAAACTTCATAGTAAGAGCTCCTCCCTGATGTGTTCTCGACAAACCCATCATACCGAGGAGCTCCTTTTTTTACAAAGCCTATTTCTTAAGCTCTACAGGATTGTTTAGCTTAAGAAGCATAATTAAATAAGAACAAAAAACAATCCAAAAGCAGTGTAAATTAACTATTCTTCCTTACTATCCATTTGTTCCGACTTAATGCTTTTTCTATAACGGATAATCGCTACGGGCAAATTTCCAATACCAATTAGAAAACATGTAATAATTGATATCCATTGTGGTAATAAAGGCTCAGTTATTCTGCCGTCCCAAATACCAAACACGTAACCAATAGGCAATATAATGCACACCGCACTTGCTACAATATGGAGTATATATTTCTTCAATCCTTGGCCTCCTCATGTAAGACTCTATATTCTTTATTTTATTTCAGAATCACCTCAATACACTGTATTAATAGCCCCTAATTATTTGAAATTACTTTATAGACGTTTTGAATCATAATTTGTTACGCTAAACTCCCTCTTTACTTCAACAAAGGCTGCAACAGATCCTCCGATCTGTTGCAGCCTTATTAATTGAACTATAGTTCCCCGTTAGCCATCCATGCATCTGTTATCTGCACCACAGATCATCAAAGTTAATACGTTCTTTCATGGTAGTTTAAGTCAATGGGTCTTATTTTTATTGTGGTACCAAGCTTCAATTCGGTTATACGTAGTTTGAATTTTCCTGTTAAAACTCTCCTGATACTCTTCTTTAATATCTCTACCACTGGAACCATACTCATCGTAACAATCAATGAGTAAATCCTTTATTTTATCTATGTTGTGGTCGTATAAGTTACGAATGATTTTTTGAGTCAGCCTATCATGCTCGTCATCTGGAGCCCCCATCCTGATTAGTCCCATTGGGTCAAATTCATTAACAATTTCTCTGATAGCTAAGAAATCAATCATATACTCCTTGGACAACTTCTTTTTAACTACCAGCCCCCGAAACAAATTACAGCTAACTTTATGGTACCACATATTGGAACTAACTTGCCCTTTACTTCTGCTGCCGGTTTTTTGTGTTGAACTATTGTTCCCAGTTAACTCAATGATACACTCTTCAAACACGTAGATTGTAGACATAGTTTTACTCGCTTAGTTGGCAGTATCTAGTGAGTCAATCACTTTGTGGCCTCTCCAAATCCGACTCGTTCATAATCATCAAAAACTCCGTATCCTCATCACCGCTTTTGGAGGAGCTTCCGAGCTTAGATGCGTCATTGACGTAGACGGGAAGATACCCAACATATATCGTGGATGGCTGAGAATAAGACTGCGAGAATATATTATCCATGATATTGGCGGCAGGCGCCTTGCCCAGCTTATCATCCTCGCGCATAATGCCTGCCCATTCATCTGGAAACGGCATTGCTCCGTATGGATGCTCCGTTACATTGACGAGCATTTCCATTTGCACGCGCGGTACATAGTAATATACTCCATTCGACATACCGGCATTTCTATCCCGAATAAGGTAGAAGCGGAATTCCTTCACTTTCTCAAGAGGATTATTATTCCACACCACATAACGACCGGATGGATTGGAATGATCGGTGACTCTTACTTCGGGCCTGCCGCTCATATCAACTCTTGCCACGCTCCACTTCCGCTTCTCCCATTTCAGGAATCCCATCCCGTGAATACCTTGACTAGAAACAAATGGGATAAAAACTTGTTGTTCGGTCAGCTTAACATTGTTGAGCACGATTGCCGCGTTGGCTTCAGAGTCGTACTCGTTTAACTCCGCTATAATTTCGTCCACACTCGGAAGCGGTCCCGGCTTACCGTCATAAGTACGGAAGAAGACGATCACCGCAGCCGCAATTATTAGGATTACGACTATTAGCAGTCTTCTTCCTCTCATTCTCTTACCTCCATTCTCAACATCAGCTTCTCTGAACGGTAGTAGTAATACCGATCCTTTGTAGCGAGTAATAACCCCTTTCCATCAGCTTCCAAGTAAGCTGAGGCATATAGACCGCTCCCCCAGCGAGCTTCTGCTCCGAGCAGTGCATAAGGGAAACGTTCTTGCTGATACTGAGTGCCGTCCTCTAATTTTGATTCACGGTACCAGTCCAGCGTACCCGACATATCGGATGCCTTTACCTCTGACAACGAGCTCGAGAACAGCTCTTTCTCGAAGGTTGCCTCCCTTGCTGACGGATGAATGTCAACAAGCGTCGCTTTCTCCAAATGGGCCAAGTAAGTGGAAGGGTCATTGCGGTCGTATAAGGAACCATGAATGAATCCAGCAAGCAGAGCTGTCACCAGGAACAAGTAGTTTGCCGTGAAGCCAATCCAAGCAAATTTACGATAATCCGTCCAGGACCGCTTTCGTAAAAAGAGATACGCAGCCCAGAGACCAAGCGGCAATAAGGCGATATTTACGATTTGCCCGAATAAAGGAATTTTGAATGAAAACGAAAAAAAGCCGGCAAGTGTCACGAGAAGTATCTTCCAGATTGGGCGCCTAGTCACTTGCTTTTTGCGTTGGCGGATAACCAGACCAAGCACAACGAGCCAACTTAGTAATCCTGCAGCAGCATCTGCTACATTCCAGGAATAATGCCAGTCTATTTGCATGCCATCACCTCAATTTGACCAATTGTTGTCGTAGAAAAAAATCCGCTCTCCGATCGATATCTGATTAAAAGCTGACCACTAGAGCAGAATTCGCGTTCCCCGCTTTGCGGATACCCTTCCCTCCAAAACAAAGAACTAAGTAAAAGTCATCGCTATATAACTATATACTTTTCCTTTGATTGGAAGTTGCGTCTTGCCCTTTAATAATGCAAACAGCATCCGTTCATAGTGAACGGATGCTTCTCTGTCTTATTATGCTAAATTTCCCCGATAGTTAAATGATTAATGGTATTGTCCGGTTATGTTTTCTTTAATATCTTTCAGTAATTTGGAGAGCAGCACAATTTGTCCCGCATGATAACCATAGTGAGTAGCAACCTGAATAAGCAGAATTCTAACGACTCTTACATCGTAAGTTTCGCCTTCCGACGCGTTAACTCGATGCATCTTATTCCAATCCTCTAGAGTATACCGGACTATGACTTCTCTTTTTAAATCCTCCTCCGATAGGAGCGATAATGTACTTGTTGATTCGGATCGTGTTTTCAAAAGAAGATTCTTTAATTTATCTCTAGTAATACCCCCTTCGGAGTCAAATTCTCGTCGAGAGCGTTCCCGAATGAACGGTTTGTTACCGATTGCACTTACAAAATTTTGATATTCGTTTCCTGCTAAATGTAAGCAAAGATTTCCGATACTATTTGTCGAAACCTTCAGCTTTTTCCAAATCAAATCATCATCGAGGTGATCCAAGCTCTTCATAATACGAGTAAGCTGTTTATCCATGTCTTCGAGCACGTTCTTTACTAGCTCCAGCATAGTTTTACTCCTCTGCAATTTAATGTCACCGACATTCTAACATGGTTTAGGCTTCCAAACTATAATCCCCTTTACTTCAACAAAGGCTGCAACAGATCCTCCGATCTGTTGCAGCCTTATTAATTGAACTATAGTCTCCCGTTAGTTGAACAACCAACTATATCTCTTTTCTATTGATGTCCCATTTACCTTCAACCTTGATAGCAGCCGACAGACTACTTTACTATTTTCAACTTACGTTCCTTCGTAATGACCTCAAAATGGTGAAATGCACTGATATAAAAAATCCAATCAATTTATTAATTCTAGAATAGTATAATAGATAAATTATGAAAGGAGATGTTTATTTTGAGTGAAACTGGTCATACCGGACTAACCGGTCTAACAGGTCTCACCGGGCCTACCGGGCCTACTGGGCCTACCGGACCTGCTGGGCCGGGCTCTGCTGCTACTGGCGTTCAAGGAACAGTGCCTACAGCGCCTACTCCAATTCCAACTACAGGAACTGCCATAGCCGCTACAATTGCTGTCCCTGTTACTGCCTCTGCTAACCAAGTCATTGTTGACGGTTTGATATCTGTAACCCTTGGTTTCTCAGCAGTGCTCGCTGTTGCTTTGAATCCTTTATACAGTGTAACCTTACTTCAAGATGGTGTTCCTGTGGCATCGGTACTGAGTTCTGATCTACTTGCAGTAACTCCACTTGGGCTATTTTCCATCGATCGCACTATTCCGATTACGTATTTTGCTGCTTCACTAACACCTGGGATGCATGTTTACACCTTACGCATTTTTGTCAGTAATATTATTCTTTCCGCTGCAACTACCGCTACAATCACTTACTCGTCTCTCACTGCATCTACTCATACAGCTCTATAGTCTATACCCAAATCACCCTCTGCCCGCAGTTGAGAAACGTCAGCAGCCGGTCTTTATTGACCCGGCTGCTCACTGCATGGGAAGAAACGTTAATATCCAAAGAAAGGCTAAGAGAAATCAAAATAAAAAGCCGCAGTTTATGCGACTTTTTTATGTATATATGTTCTTGTGCAAGCAAACGGGCCGCAGCCCGAGTCTGGCCAGACTTCGGGTCAGTCCCGTCTCGCGTTCCATTCAAGCCGGATAATCGGTAATAATTCCGTCTACCCCAAGCCTCTTCGCTTTCTTCATTTCCTTCTCGGTCCGCACCGTCCACGCCATGACCTTCCTGCCGCGTTTATGGATGTCGGCGACCGCCTTCAAGTCCAGCTGCTCGAGCTTACAGTTAATATAAGTAGCGTATGAGGCCAGCTCATTCAGCATGTCCCCGGAGAGCGGATACTTTTAATCTATAGGTATGTCCATACTATATTATTTTTCCAACAATAGTGAATCCAACAAACATTAAAAGCAATCCAAAGCTGAATTGTAAAGGGTTAAACTTATCCTTAATGGCTATTCTAAAACTACCACTTCCCAATATCACTAGCACAGCAGCCAACAGAGCAGCACCTAAGTGAGCCTTGTGAAGCCCTCCTGCATGAACAGGATAATTGTGCTACTACCTACACCGGCTAAAAACCAATACATATTCTGCCTATTAGGTTTCATTGCTTAATAACCCTCTTTCCATCGACATCCACTCGCTTTTAAATTAATTAGAACCGACTGCCATTATTAACCCTGTAATCGATAAAAATATATACGCAGTGACTGGGAAGTTTCTCCGTAAGCTGCTGCCAATAACGTAACAAAGTTGCCTATCGTGCGCCGGCAACTTCATCGGTTTGACTATTCAACTATCGTCTCCCGTCCCTCGGTTTTAAGGATTTATCTCACATATACTCACTCATTCGCAGGATTTCAACACCTTAGATTAGATCAATCTTAGGATAGAGGACAGATGAACCCAGTTGAGGTGGCGGGCTGGGCATGCGGAAATAGAGGACTATCAGGAAATAGTCCCCAATTGCTTTTTCCGCCCGGTTATCCGATTTCCGCAAGAAAGAGGCTGTCCTATTAGTCAATGACTATATAGGGCGGCCTTTAATTTATATATGCAAGAACCTCGATTTTGGTTCGTTCTACCTCAATGCTCGTCCGTAAGCCATCGCCTGTTTTTTTGGAAAATGGGTATCTATCCAGACAAGATCTGGGTACCTAACTACCCTTCAAATACACGAGATACATAGGATACATAGGGTACATCGATATGTAACAATTGTTCGAAAGGAGAATACCTTTGCAGCTCAAGGAAGAGAAAAATCAGTGCGTATTGGAAGCGTACGGGAAGCTTCCACTTGCGTTCGTTCCCAATCTCGGGCAAGAGGATGACCGGATTTCGTTCTATGCACAAGGCAAAGGCTTTCGATGCGTCTTTACTCCAGATCAAGTAAGAATGACCTTTTATGAAATCGATTCTCTCCCATCATCGTTTCGCAAAGCCGGGACCGATAGGTTCTTGCCGGATCATACAGAGCAAGGAAAAGAACGGCGAATGAGGGGCGTCACCCTGGCCTGGCGGTTTATCAATGCCAGTTCTGGCGTGACAGCGGAAGGATCCGCACCGGAAACCGGGAATATCAACTACTTGTGCGGCAGCGATCCACAACAGCATTACACGAATCTTCCGCTGTTCCGGGAAGTCGCGTACCGGCAGGTATGGCCTGGCATTGATGTCGTGTTTCAAGGGCATGAAGGGAAGCTCAAATATGATGTGATCCTGCAGCCAGGTGGCCGTGTGGCCGATATCGGGCTCGTTTGTGAGGGTGCAAATGACCTCCGTCTGGATGATGTAGGGAATTTGTTAATAGAAACGCCTTTCGGAACCTTCACGGACCTCAAACCGTTCGCGTATCAAGATGTGGATCACTTGCGAAAGCCGGTAGGCTGCCGTTTTGTGATCCGATCGGAAGCGGACGGAAGCAAGACCATCGGATTTGAGATGACGGAGGAGTTTGATTCCAGGCTTTCCTTGGTGATTGATCCGATTCTCCTCTACTCCACCTATCTCGGGGGAAGCGGGAATGATCGAGGTCAAAGCATCGCGGTTGATGCATCCGGTAACGCCTATATGACCGGATCCACCTTTTCCACCGATTTTCCCACAACCCCCGGAGCTTTCGATACCACCTTGGACTTCGTTCAGGATGCGTTTGTAACGAAATTGAATCCGACGGGGACGGCGCTCGTCTATTCCACCTATCTCGGGGGGAACTCGTTGGATCAAGGTTTCGGCATCACAGTGGATGCATCCGGTAACGCCTATGTGATAGGAGTCACCTTCTCCACTGATTTTCCCGTCACACCCGGAGCTTTCCAAACCACTTACAACGGTGGCGGCGATGCGTTTGTGACCAAACTGAATCCGACCGGGACGGCGCTCATCTATTCCACCTATCTCGGGGGAGGCCTAGGTGATGCAGGTGACCAGGGTCAAAGCATCGCGGTGGATGCATCCGGTAACGCCTATGTGACAGGAACCACCAATTCCACCAATTTTCCCGTCACCGCCGGAGCTTTCGATACTACCTTTAACGGTGTTGACGATGTTTTCGTGACGAAACTGAATCCGACCGGGACGGCCCTCGTCTATTCCACCTATCTCGGGGGGACCGGGCTTGAACAAGGTCGAAGCATTGCGGTGGATGCATCCGGTAACGCCTATGTGACAGGATTCACTTTTTCAAGCGATTTTCCTACAACCCCCGGAGCTTTCGATACCACCATGAGCGGTTTTGTCGATGCGTTTGTAACGAAACTCAATCTGACCGGGACGGCCCTCGTCTACTCCACCTATCTTGGGGGGAGCGGCGGTGATCTAGCTCAAGGCATCGCGGTGGATGCATCCGGTAACGCCTATGTGACAGGTTCCACCCAATCAAGCGATTTTCCCACCACCCCCGGAGCTTTCGATACCACCTTGGGCGGCACTGAGGATGCGTTTGTGACGAAACTGAATCTGACCGGGACGGGGCTCGTATATTCCACCTATCTTGGGGGAAGTAGTTTTGATCTGGGTGAAAGTATCGCGGTGGATCCATTTGGCAACGCCTATGTGACAGGTTCCACCCAATCAAGCGATTTTCCCACCACCCCCGGAGCTTTCGATACCACCTTGGACGGCGCTGTGGATGCGTTTGTGACTCGCATTAGTTTAACGGGCTCGGACTTACTATTTTCCTCTTATCTCGGGGGAAGCGGGATTGATGCAGGTATAGACATCGCGGTGGATGCATTCGGAAATGCCTATGTGACAGGGTTCACCAATTCCATTAATTTTCCAACCACCCCTGGTGCTTTCGATACCTCCTATAACGGCGATGAAGATGCGTTTGTAGCAAAAATAGGGGAAGTTGTTATACCGGGTCCGCCTGGTCCGCAAGGGGAACCCGGACCACAGGGACCACAAGGGCTGCCTGGTCCGCAAGGGGAACCCGGACCACAGGGACCACAAGGACTGCCTGGTCCGCAAGGGGCACCTGGACCACGAGGGCCACAGGGACCACAAGGGGGACCCGGTCCACAAGGGCCGTCAGGACCTGAGGGACCAGCAGGGCCAATAATCGTAAACCGCAAAATGAAAAGAAAGAAGAAGTTTCGGAATTGTAAAAACCGCCTACGAAAAAAACGTTGTCATCGAAAGAGAAATATCCGGTAATAATCTCTGCATGTGGCTGTCCCAAAAGTCATAGATGACTCAAGAAAGCCCCTTCTTCATTTTGTAAAATAAAAAGAAACCTTTCCTTGGTAAAATGGAGGTACCACCCAACCATACAACAAAGGAGAGGTTTCTTTGTACATTCAATATACCATGGACCAACTTCATGCCAATGGGCATGGAGGACGACATCCCTCCACATCATCTTGTTCGTGTTGTCAATGGAGCGGTCAACCGCTTGGACGACCGGATTTTCAGTGATGCTTATCCCGGCGGAGGACGAGACAGCTACCATCCCAAAATGCTCACCAAAGTCATTATTATTTACGCGTATACACAGCGAATTTACTCTTCTCGTCAAATCGCGAAAGCCGTTCGCGAGAACGTTATGTTTTAAGTATATTCCCCAAAACTTCTTCAACTTAACTGCCCTTTAGTTGAGAAACGGCAACCGAACATAGGCCTAATACCCACCTAAGCGTTGGGATAGCCATTCTTTTTATAGGATGTGTATCCGTTACAAATAAAGCCTTACATGAGTCTGATCGACTGTCTAGATACTTCTTTAACCATACCTTACACTCTGTTGTGAAGTAAACCTCTCTTTGTTTTGATCCTTTGCCGTTTACAATGGCTGAACAGTTTTCCCAGTTCAGATCCTCAATGTTTATCTTCTCAACTTCTCCAATTCGGCAGCCTGAGCTATATAAAAACTCAAGCAATGCTCTTTCCCTTAGTGACTGACAGGAGATCTTTAGGTGAATAACATCTTCCTCCATTAAAAATTTTGGAATTCGTTTGACCATTTTTGGTTCACGAAGTTTTAATGAAGGGTTAGATAGGATATATGTTTCTTCATAGGCAAAGCGGAATATAGAACGTACAAAACGGATGCGGTGACCAAGGCTGCTTGGTTTTAATCGCTCAGACTGCTTGGCAAGGTATTGTTTTAATAGAGTTAAAGTTATTTCAGAAATATCTAAATCCCCAAGGTCTCTAACCAGCATTTTAAGCTGTAAGGCGTATGCCTTTAGTGTGTTAGGACTAAACCCTTGGATTCGTTTATCAGATTCATAGTGACGCCAGAGCTCGCTTATAATCATTAACAAAACCTCCTAATGAAGCATTTATTTCTAGTTTGCTTCAGATAGAAGATTTTAAACTGATATATTCAACTAGCGTTATCCGTCCCTCGTTTTTAAAGGTTTATCTCACATATACTCACTCATTCGCAGGATTTCGTCACCTTGGATCATGTCCATCTCAGGAGACAACGCAGTTGATGCCGTATGAGGTGGTTGGCTGGGCATGCGGAAATAGAGGAAGACTCAGGAAATATTCCCCAGACTGTTTCTACTGCACGCATACCCCACACGATCCTTGGAGGTTCACCCTCCCACAACTCAACGGGTCAATGCCCTTACATTCCTTCGTTATACCTGTCCAAGGTGTGGAGACCGATAGCGTTTAGCGGATGGGTCGTAGCCCTTATGGAGAACGAACTCGGTCCTCCGTGCTTTCTTTGTGAAATCCCGCGAATGAGTCAATATACGTGATTACTTCTTAATTTAAGCTGCTTCTGACCAGGTCAAGACGGTTTTCTCTGGCATGAACTTTTCTCCTCGTTGAACAATACCGACTAGAATTCTTGCCAACTTCCCTATGAGCTTAAATATGGATTGCTGCTTTTTCATCTTCTTTTCTTGTATATTATGCTCATGCAGATGGCGGAAAATAGGGTTATTCCAAACGAGTTGAACAGTTGCGAGATAGAGATATTTTCGCAAGGCAGAGTCTCCTCGCTTTGAAAGAACAATTTTACCTTTACGCCTGCCAGATGAACTTTCAGCCAGATTCAGACCAGCCTTACGCATTACCTGACGTCCATGCGCATATTGCCTCAGGTCCCCAGTACCAGCTAAAATAGCCGCAGTGAAGATCTTCCCAAGTCCCTTTATGGTACGAAGTTGCTGCGCCATAGGAATCTCTGAAAGCAGTACTTCGATGTCCATTTCAATCTGTTCAAGCATCGTAGTTACACGCTCAAATTCTTCAATGAGCCGTCTTAAATCTGCTTTTGCTTCCTCTGCAGCGGCTTGTTCTCCGACACTACATTTTGCTCGTGCGATAAGTTGTGCAGCCTTCTCGATCCCTGTTGAGCCACCAGCTCGCTGCATATGCACTCTCCAGGCGTCAATGACATCCGCTACTCTATAGTTCTCGAGATCCTGTGGGCATGGAAAGGTTTTGAGAGTTGCCAATGATCGCTTACAAGTCCAGTCTTTGAATACGGAAGGATATTCGGGAAACCGAATGTCCAGCCAACGTACAATCCGGTTCTGCAGCCGTACGCTATTAGTCACCCAGAATTCCCGATCACTCATTATTGTCTTCAGCCGTTGGAACAATAATGATTGACGTGTGTACTCGTAATAGAAGCCCCGGCTAACTGAGTCTGCGATAGTAAGAGCATCTTTAGGGTCATTCTTTGATGGGCTATTATCTCGGTTTTCTTTGTTTCTCTTTGTTGTGGCTGGATTCACCATAACCACGTGTAACCCCTTATCTGATAACCAGTTGGCTAGGTTAAACCAGTAATGACCGGTTGGCTCCATACCGATTATGAGCCTCTTTAATCGTTGTTTTTGCAGTAACTCTGTCATCCAACGGTTCAATTTTTCAAAGCCTTCAATGCTATTTGAGAATGAGAGATGTCGTTTGGAAACCACGATTCCTCGGAAGTTCGTAGCTTGTGCCACATGCGTTTCTTTGGCCATGTCGATTCCTATGACAAGATGCGAGGTGGTAATTTGTTGAATGCGTTGATTTTGAGCATCTGATTGCTTAAACTTCATAGTAAGAGCGCCTCCTTGATGTGTTGTCGACAAACCCATCATAACGAGGCGCTCCTTTTTTTACAAAGCCCATTTCTTAGGCTCTACAGGAATGTTTAGCTTAATGATCTAGCCATGATACAGTTCAGTTGCGCTGCTTGTAACGGCAAGTTCAAATCCCAAATGACATAAAAGCGCCAGAAAATGATCTTTTAAAACGTAAGTTCGTCTCCTGCAATGTACTGTTCAACTACGATCGATCGATCCCAGCGGAAAGCCTCCTGGACTGCCGAACGAAGCACGATCATGAACGTAAAGAACTTCCGCTTGAATGTTCATCAGTTCTAAATGGTTGTACAAAAGCATTTCCTCCTCTGTTGGTAGTCACTCAACCTTTTCCAGTACCATTTAAATTCGTTTGTACGGTTTCTTCCGTTTCACAAAAAAACTTGCCCTTATTTATGATACGGTTCACCGTATCACTCTAACGGCGAATTTTCAGGGACACCTTTTTGGGTGCCTTCTATGGTTGTCACAAATAAGCCCGTGTCCCAACAGGAACACGGGCATCAAATGTGTTTAGAAACCTTCCACCGCCAGAGAAGATATTAGTACAGTTAGGCTCATGTAAGCTGTGGGTATACCGCAGCTACACCACCAGCGAGAGCACTTTGGAGCTTGCGGCTCAGTTCATCGGCAAGAATCTCAAAGCTGTTGGCCTCTATTCCATCAATAGCCAGTTTTGCAATTTCGGCAGGGTCGGCCTTCGGAGCTTCAACGCCGGCCGTCATGTCTGTGTCCATAAAGCCCACATGCAAGCCAACTACTCTCACATTTTGAGGATACAACTTTAAGCGCAACTCGTTCGTCAGTGCCCACTCTGCTGCCTTTGCAGCCGTATAAGCACCTTCATTACCCCCTATACTGAACCATGATAATGCAGAAAGAATATTCAGGATTGATCCTCCCCCATTATTGGTGAGAATAGGCGCGAACGCACGAATCATGGATAGTGTGCCAAAGAAGTGGGTATTAAATTCCAATTGTATTTTGTCGAGATCGCCGTCAAGCAAAGAAGCGCCTGTAGAAGTGCCTGCATTGTTGATCAGAAGCGTAACGTCCTTAGCGACCATAGCAGCTTCAGCTACCTCTTGCGGGTTAGTAATATCAAGCTTTACAGGTATCACACCTGGAATGTTAACGGACTCCGGATTTCTTGCACCAGCATACACCTTAGCCCCTCTGGATAGAAGTTCAAGGGCAAGATGACGGCCCAAACCCCGGTTCGCACCGGTGACAAATGCAACTTGTTCAGAAATAATCATTTTTATATGCTCCTTTTATTGTCTGTTTTGTTATGCGATCACTTTATCTTTACGATTATCTTCCCTTTTGCTCTGCCAGATTCGGAGTACTCCATTGCTTTTTGAGTGTCTTCAAAAGGAAATACTCGATCAATAACAGGCTTTATTTTCTCGGATTCAATCCATTCAGAAAGGATCTCCAGTTGTCTGCCGCTTGGTTTCATAAACAGGAAGCTGTACTTGACCTTATATTTTTTCTCTAACTTGGTAATCTTCCGGGCAACCAACCGAAGTACATTTGTTTTGACGAAGCCAACTCTCTCCTCTTTTCCGAAGCGCGCATTGGGCGGCCCTACGACGGATACGATTTGGCCTTGCTCTTTGACAATTTTAAAGGCCTTCTCTAGAGTCTCTCCGCCTTTGGTATCAAAAACGGCATCATACCCTTGTAACAATGTATCGAATTGTTCTGTTTTGTAATTGATGATTCGATCGGCTCCAAGCGACTCGACCAATTGGGCTCCAGCTTCACTTGTCGTTGTTGCGACATAAAGTCCCATCACTTTGGCAAGTTGGATAGCAAAAGTACCGACTCCGCCTGAACCAGCTTGGATCAATACCTTCTGCCCGGCCTTTAGTTTCAATTTTTCATGCAATACTTGATAAGAGGTAAGCCCGACCAATGGAATGGATGCCGCTTCCTCAAAGGTAAGGTTGCGAGGCTTTATGGCGATATCGTCTTCATTCACGGAGATAAATTCAGCGAAGGCTCCGCCCTTGCTTGGTCGGCCGAATACTTCATCCCCGACCTTGAATCTGGTAACCTTCCGTCCCGCTTGAATGACAACGCCCGAAAAATCATATCCTAATACATGGGGCATATCGTATTTCAGCAGGACACGTAATTTACCATCCCGCACAAGAAGATCGAGGGGGTTCACGCTAGTCGCATGGATTTCCACCAGCACCTCGTGATCGTCTACTGCGGGCTTTGGAATATCCGCTAACTGAAGCGGATATTTCCCGTATTTTTCAATTACCATTGCTCTCATCATGTGGCCTCCATCTTATAGGTTTAAAACAGTTCCCTTGAACGATCGATGATGCCAGTTGCTGTCTGCCCAGCGCTTTTATTCAAATCCTTCTAATACGATTTTACCGATTGTGCTGCCTGACAGGCTCTTGTGAAATGCTTCCTTCAGGTTTTCGGAATTAATTGGTTTGATAAGCTCTTTCATCGTTGTACGTACTTTCCCTGCATCCACAAGATTGGACACTTCATTAAGCAGTCGGTGCTGTTCAATCATATCGTCCGTCTGAAATGCCGAACGAGTGTACATCAATTCCCAAGCAAACGTCACGCTTTTTATAAACAATTCACCAAGTTCAGCCGGCTGTTCGAATGGCAAAATCGAGCAGATTTTCCCCTGCGGCAAAATCACCTTCTTCATCTCATTCAAATGCTGATCCGGATTATTCAAAACAAAAATATACGGAACGCCGACCAGGCCAAGCTCCTTTAGTTGAGGTTCAAGCGGTAGATGATGATCGATAACATGATCGGCACCATGTTCTTTCGTCCATTTGATCGATTCAGGACGCGAGGCCGTAGCGATGACCGTTAGACCGGCAAGCTTGGCCAGTTGAGTCGCGATCGATCCGACGCCCCCCGCAGCCCCGATGATCAAGATACTTTTGCCCTCATTATCCGATGGATTTTTGGAAATACCCAATCGTTCATAATAAGCTTCCCACGCTGTAATGGTTGTTAACGGTAAAGCCGCTGCCTGCGCGAAATCGAGGCTCTTAGGCTTTTTGCCGACAATCCGTTCGTCGACCAGGTGAAACTCGCTGAATCCGCCCGGGCGAATGATGGATCCAGAATAATAAACTTCGTCACCGACTTTGAATATATTGCAATCCGGTCCTGCCTCGACTACCACGCCGGCTACATCCCGACCGGCTATCGTAAGCGACGAATCGTCCGGTTTTTTGTCCTTGTGTGACCGCCAATCCGACGGATTGACGGATACTGCCTTCACTGCTACGAGCAAATCCCTTCCTGACGCTTTCGGTCTCTCCACTTCAACCTCCTGAAACGGCGGTACTCCTTCCCCCGGTTCGTAATATCCGATCGCTCTCATCATCTTTTGGTTTGACATTGTTTATCCATCCTTCCTTATCTTCATCTTTTTTTTGAATGCAGCAGTTCTATTCCTTGCTGGCTCAGCTTCTTGTTATTTGTTTCGGGTTCACATTTAAGAACGATCATTCTAAAAAAAGTGCAAGTAATTATTACGATGGGAAGAAAAGCTTTAGGCAAAGAGGAGACTCGCGAGTTCGGGAACAATCGTTCTAATTTAAAGAAAAAAAACCATTATCCTTCTATAAGTTTAATCGATGTAATGGCTATGCGGTGAAGTTTTTCTTTGGCAACTGAGGTTCTTGCCATTGCCCTTAACCCCACACATACATTATGCAGATATTCCGCCAGTTCCCCGGCATTGCTATTAGAGGTGAATTCACCGTCCCGCTGTCCCCAATGAATAATTTCCTCGAGCAGCTTCTCTAATGTATTGAACGCTTCAGTAGTCTTGGTATCAACTACGGCATCGCGCGCTGCCAATTCTACAGCTGAATTCACCATTAAGCATCCGGAAGGCGAGTCTTCTTCTCCATCAATCATGAAGTCAAAAATAAACTGAAGAGCTTCCGCTGCAGACTTGGAGCGTTTAACTGCACCTGCAAGCACAGCGTTGATTTTATCGCCAAACCGATCCATGGCTTTCAGAAACAGCTGATGTTTATCGCCAAATGTGTCATACAAGCTTCTGCGATGGATTCCCATATGCTCGACCAGATCGGTCATGGACGTCTTCTCGTAACCCTGTTCCCAGAAGAGTCTCATCGCTTTATCCAATACCGCGTTCTCTTCAAACTCCTTGCTTCTCGCCATTCTGTTCCCTCCCGCCATCAATATAACATATTGTGAATGATCGGTAAAGAATTAATTGTCACCTTTACACTTCGTTACATCACTAATTACACCCCTTGGATTATCGTGATAATAAAATTTCGCCGTTACTTATGGTAGGGTTCCCCCCGATTGATCCGCAACGCGCGATAAATCTGCCTCCACCAGCACCAGCCGCATCAGCTGTTACGGCAGCGTCATGCGGCCAAACGACAGCCTCATATCCGCACGGCGCAGCAGCTCGCTTCCCCTTGGAGAAGACGATATTATATTCAAAGTTAACGTTAATGGAGAAGTAAAGACAATAAAATGCATCCTCAAAAAGACTTTAAACTGCTACCTCATTTATTGAATTATTACCGTTGAATTAAGCTTGGATTCAAGCGCCAAGCTTTTTATATTGCGTTATACTGCCCGTTACTTTAATAAAAGCGGCAGCTGATCCTCGATCGGCTGCCGCTGTATTGATGGAACTTTCGTTTCCCGTTAGCTCAATTTTGTTCATCCATACTTACTGATAAAATTGAGTAATGTGAGGAGTTAATCCGTTTCAAAACTTCTAATGCAGCAAGTTTTCGATACTTCATTCCTGTCTTCCAAGATTCAAGTGCAAATTGTTCTGCATAACTTGAATCAATAATACCTAGTGCCAAAAGTGCTCTTCTTTTTACATACTCGTCTGAGTCTTCATAATACTTAACAATAATCTCTTCTGCTTCCGGCAATATCAATGCGATGTTCGAAAGGTAATGTGCCAGCTGCCATTTGGTTTCAGCATCAGGGTATGATACTCCCTGCTTTCCAAGAAACAGTAAACTTTCCGGGGTATCGGTCAATTTATGAACCAGGAATTCACACTCATTGTCCCTCCCGATAATATATAACAAATTATTTATTGTTCTTTGATCCCAATGATAATAAGTTGTGGTGTCGATTAAAATATCGAATATCGTATTTAGTAGTTCCCAGTTGTGATATGTTGTTTCCCACTCGAATTCATGCTTTATTGTCTTAGACCACTGCCAAAAAGCATCAATTTGATCATCAAGTTTCTGATAAATATCTTTATTTGGATCGTGAATTATCTTGAACAAATCGTCCATAAAACACCACCAGATTGTATTTCAGCACTACCACTTATTGGAACTATCCTGCCCTTAGCTCAACAAAAGCTGCAGCTGATCCTCAGATCTACTGCAGCTTTATTGAGTGAACTATAGTTCCCAGTTAGCTCAATCTATCTTTCTTAAACTTCAATCCCATACCTTTGGCCGCTTTAATCCGGCTAATCTTAAATAATCTAAAAGTTGACCTGAATGGACTGCTTCATGATAAGCAATTCTCAAAAGCATGTCGCCTAATGATCGAATGTAACCTACGTCTTTTCTATCAATTTGGATTCTTGTTAAATCCTCTTGTGTATAGGATTTTACTGTATCCATAAATTCATTCCGATAGGTTTCTGAAAAGTTTAGTTCCTCTTGGAGCGTTGTAAAAGTACGAGCCTCATAAGGGGATTCATAAGCGGTTAGACTTCCCTCATTCAACAAGGCAAGATGGTAATAATGTTCACTATCCAGGACATGGCGGATCATCTCTTTTATGCTCATTGCTTCCGAATCCGGTCTCCAGTCCAAAAACTCATGCGGAATACTTCCCCAAATAATCATGCTTCTGCGTCGAATCTCATTTAAATTCTGAACTATAGCTTCTATAGCGTTCATAGTTGATTCCTTTCGACTTCGATATTTTTAGTTTGTTCCCAGTCTCCAATAGTAAGCTTATTATCTAATGCCTTAATATAAATATCATGCATCTCTTGTTCATAAATACCGATAGTTGTAGAGAAGTGACTATTTAATCCATATTTCTCTTGAACACTTAAATCAAAAAAGACGCTTGATCTTGATGATGCCACTAGGTTTGAATACGTAGTTAGTATCGAAGATATATTATCTTCCATATCTCTATCCTTTTTCACTAATTCAAGCGAAGCAACTGCCGCCTTTAAATTACCAACAAAGTCAGTAGATCTTTCATAAAAGTTTTTTGTCATTTCATCTTTCTTTTTATCTAGCTTATAGATACTAAAACCAGCTAAAAAGTTAAGAAAAAGACTAACAATGAATAATGTGATTAGTAATTTTTTATTCAATACATAATGCTCCTTTAATAAAATGCTCCTTTAATAAAGTTCTGAATCTAGTGAAAGTTCATTCGAAATTAATTTCTAATATTTAGACGTCATGAATTTCCATTTATTGCGTTATACTGCCCGTTACTTCAATAAAAACGGCAACTAACTATTAAGTCAGCAGCCGTCATTGTATTGAGCTATAGTTCCTCGTTAATGTAATGGAGATAATTCTTTTTTTAACTTCCAGCACGACCATCCTGAACCCAAAAATAAGAAAACATGAAGAAGATAAGAATAGTATTGAATATAATTAGACGAGATTACTATTAACTGATTTATGATTAAGAGGCTCCAAATTAACTGGTAAAATAAATTAAAAAGCAAAATAGGATATCGAAATCGAGTACACCTTTTATCGAATAAAATTACGCCAATTAACAACTGAATTCCACACCACAGCAGTCCTCGATGTGCAGACTCAATGTACCACAGTTTCTCTATAACGAATGGAAAGTAAAGCATGCCCATTAGTATGGTCAAAGCCCCCAGAACCCTGGAAACATTTGTAGACATCTCAACCTCCCCCTTCTTATCGTTTATGGATAATTATTCCACAAAATGTAGATGAATATCCTTCATTTTATTGCGTTAAACTGCCCTTTACTTCAATAAAAATGGCAACTGATCATTTGGATCAGCTGCCATTTTGTTGTTCTCAACTAACGTTCTTCGTTAGCTTTCTACAAAACTAACTGGACACTGTGAATGTTCCATTTCGAGCAGTGACGCTAATGTAGATTAACGCACGATCATTCTTTCGAATGAAGTGATGGAAAGATTGGGAGCTACTTCGATATCGCCGATTGCATGGAAATGATGTTTCGAGTAAAGCTGTTTCGCAGGAACATTTGCCGATCCGGTTGAAACGATGATTTTAGTGCAATCGGTTTCAAGCGTTTGAATGTGTGTGAGCAAAGCGTTTGCGATTCCGCGTCTGAAACTGTCGGGATGGACGATGAGGCGGTGAATATCCAGGACTGCGTCTTCAATTTTATAGGAAATCGCGCCAAGCAGCTGCATCGTGTTGTCGTCAAAGTAGCCATAGAACGTTTCATCGCATTGCTGCAAGGAATCCACCGTGTCTTTAAGTGGCGGCAGGTCATGCGACCCAATGAGCTCTGCTTCAACTAAGTAGGATGGAATTTGCACGTCCAGCACCATTTTTGCGCTATAGTCAAGCTCGATTTGAATAGGTTTAATCATTTGCTTGCTTGTTTATTCTCCTTTTATTGTAAAATTTAGCTTTATCATTACTGTATGAATCTGCCTTTTAGTTACGCTAAGCAGCCGATCTTCTGGCCGGCTGCTTTGGTTTCATTTTTCAGTTATCGTTCCTCATTTAGCTTAATAACATATATTTAATTTTCATAATCTTTTTGCTTAGTCAGTGTAATAAAATATCTCTTTACTTTTAACTTCTTCTTCCTCGTAGTAGTTATAGGCTTGTGATTTATCGGCATGTAAGTTCAGCGTTAAAATCCCCTTTTTCAGAACACATATATTAAATATATAAGTCAAAGAAAAACATATATTATTCTTATCATTATAACTCGCTTACTATGGATGTAGAAAGTCATCTCAGAGCAAGCAAGTAGAGGGGGAACCATACTCCACGGCACACTTGAGAAATGGTTGATTCGTACATCACGGAACGTAGGTAAACAAAGACTCGAATAAAGGGGATGTTCTTATGCCGTACCATAATTACCATACTACCGAGCTGCTGTACAAAATACGCCAAGCCGAACTCAACCGGGCGATCCGTTCAGGGATGTATGTCAAACATGATGACGATTTTAAAAAAACGCGCCGCAAATTCGCAGCTCCGCTGCTGCTTATGATGAAGCTGCTCATGTCGAGAAAAAGATGATCGGCTGCGCATTTAACAGGACCATCCTAGGTATGGACGATCCCTCGATACTCTAGGCTATACTAGCCTACCAGACGGCTAATCACAGCATGTACTTAGGGACTAAGCATAACATCAAGAATCGCCAAATTGGACATGCCAAAGCAGAAGCACCAGGTCCTAATCTTCACAGTTAAAAAACGCCAAATCCCTTTTAATCTCTAGGGACTCGGCGTTTTATCGAATGTAGCAAAAGGAAATTACTTTGATTTTATTGAAAAATAAATCATTCAATTCAGAGTTTAGATCGATTTACTTGGACGCCCTCCTATAGATATCTCCATGAATAATTGCGAAATCATTACACAATCCTGCCCTTTACTTCAACAAAAGCTGCAGCTGAGCCTCAGATCTACTGCAGCTTTATTGATTGAACTATAGTCTCCAGTTAGCGCTCAATGTCCCTGCTTAATATAATTTTTGAAGAGTCCATATAAAAATATAATAATCCCAATTACGAGAAAGGGCATAACGAAAACATTTTCTTTTAGACCTACCCAGGGGCTACTCAAACTTCCATTACCAGAGAAAGTTGCTACTCCTTGTGCGGATAATCCACTGGAAATCCAATTTGCAAAACGCTCTGCAGTATAAAAAATACCCGAGAAGATAACAAATATTACACCAACAATTTCATAAAACTTCCCTTTCAAAATAACCACTCCTTATGAGTTCTAATTGTAATGACGTCAACTACCTAATTATGGAATCAAGATATATACGTTGCAAAAAATAATTTTTTGCTCTAAACTGCCCGTTCGCTTAATAACTCGTGTGTTTTTTTTGGTTCTCGGGATTGTATAGAAGTTCTTGTCTTGAGCTCACGACAAGAACTTCTATACATAAAATAAATAAGCCGCAGTTTATGCGACTTTCATTATATATGTCCTTGCCACCCGATTCTCCGTCACTCTTGACAACCAATTCCTTCAACGAGATTAAACTATCCTGCCTCTCTAGCAGTGTTTATCACAGAGGTAACAATGGATTCAATTCTACAGAAGAGTTCATCTTCGAATTTATTTCATAATCTCTTCATCTGGCCAAAACCATTCCCGTAACTATCTTCGTTGTTTTTTTATTCAAATTAGACGATTAAGAATATGGTTAAAAACAATCATTTTTGATATTTTTCTTTCTTTTATATACATGATTTTAAACATTCTCTTCACTTCATATGCACGCTCACACAGTTTATTTTGTGCATTAAACGAAAAAAAATGATACTATGTATGATGGGTAAAGGACTTTACAATAGCCTAATCATTTTAAATGCTGCAAAAGAAGGAGATTATATGAGTAACGAAAATTTTTGGCTTGATTTGCCGAAGCCATTTTTTATATTAGCTCCAATGGAAGATGTCACAGATGTTGTATTTCGTCACGTCGTTAGTACAGCTGCAAAACCCGACGTATTTTTCACAGAATTCACAAGTACAGATAGTTATTGTAACCCTGTAGGAATAGAAAGCACTCGTGGTCGGTTAACGTTCACAGAAGATGAGCAACCGATCGTAGCTCATCTTTGGGGCAATAAGCCAGCATTGTTTGAGCAGATGAGTGTTGATATGAAAAAGCTTGGTTTTCGTGGTATCGATTTAAATATGGGATGCCCTGTACAAAACGTCGCATCCAATGGAAAAGGTGCTGGATTAATACAACATCCTGAAGTTGCTGCAGAAATTATTCAAGCAGCCAAAGCAGGTGGATTACCAGTTAGTGTTAAAACAAGATTGGGTTACTCTGAGGTTGATGAGTGGCGCGGTTGGTTAACCCATATATTGAAACAAGATATCGCAAATCTTTCCATCCATCTTCGTACAAAAAAAGAAATGAGCAAAGTAGATGCGCATTGGGAACTAATCCCTGAAATAAAAAAATTACGCGATGAAATTGCTCCAAATACGCTATTAACGATTAATGGAGATATTCCTGACCGCTCAACAGGATTGAAATTAGTGGAGCAATACGGCGTTGATGGAGTCATGATAGGCCGCGGTATCTTCACCAATCCATTTGCTTTTGAAAAAGAACCTAAAGAACATAGTGCGAAGGATTTTCTCCATTTACTTCTTTTACAGTTGGATCTTCACGATAAATATTCAGAAATCCTGCCACGTTCATTTAAACCGCTTCTTCGCTTTTTCAAAATCTATGTTCGTGGATTTAGAGGCGCAAACGAACTAAGAATTCAATTAATGGAAACCAAATCAACTGATGAAGTTCGTCGTTTAGTGAATGCTGCTTTAGATCAAGAATTGGATTGAAGCATCCCTTCCACAATCTAGACATTTAAATCTTACGCCGAACAGTTTGCGAAATTAATACGACTACAACAAAAAAAATGAGAGACCTCTCAAAAGTTCAATGAACTCTTAAAAGGTCTCTCATTTTTGCACTATGTGGTCCAGTGTCGTCCGATAATACATAAATGCTTTCTCAACTATTGTTGAATTACCGTCAATTCCGCCGTCTATTTATAACGCGATTCCAAGTCCAACTCTAAATAATTCATATTATAATCTTCTCCTGAAAAATTCAGCACTCCAGAGAATCCATTTAATTCCCACTCTCCGTTTTTGTTTGGAGTAAAAATGTATTCTCTTTTCCAATTCTTTAACTTCTCATTGTCACCAACATATTCTTCCTTAATGGTTAAACTAGTTTGATTAAAAAACTCATTTTCGAAATAGCTCTTATAAATGACTGCATCTGTTATAGTTATTCCTTTATGAAAGACAGTTGGGTATAATATGTTATGTTGTACATACCTATCTGATTCGGGATCGGAATCCATATTATTGATAAATAACATAGATAGAATATCCTTAGCATGTGCTCCAAACTCTTCGGTAAAAGACTTCTCTAATTCCTTATACTCCAGTTTTGACACCTTTTCCCACAACGCTAAATCAATAATCATTTTTTCTTTCTTCTCAACCATTTCAATTGCTGTGTTTATGTCGAACTCGATTGTTTCTTCTTTTATCGGCTTTAATTGTTCTGATGATTGACAAGCCGACAAAAATAAAATAACCATAATAAGTAAAATGAAATAGACTCTCCTCATAATTAGCTAATCTCCCTACAATTACACCTTTTTAATCTTTAAAGCCGCCGATCTCAGGTTAGTTTAATATGAACCCTTGTATTGAAACAAAAAAACTCTCTTACAGAAGATTTTACCACAAATTCCATTTATGGGTTCTAAAAGGTCCTACCCTTTACTTCAACAAGAAACAGGCAGCGGATTCTTGATCTGCTGCCTGTTTCTTGTTTTAAATTACGTATTTCTTCCGTTAGTCCAGGCTAAGTTACATGATGTGACCAACCAGGGTTGGTCTTCATTTCATATATTTTTTGAAGAGTTTGGATACACTTTGTCTTCTCGTCATTAGCTTCTGTATGGAGATACCACTCTACAAACCTGTATCCGAATACGAGAAGGATTATCTCCCAGACACAATGATCGGTGATACGGGATACATCCACATACTCCGAAAAGCCTTTGTAATACGCGGGGACGCATCTCTGGAAGTGTTCGACCATATGATCGATATCCGCTTCATCCGCAATCAGGCTTGCGAGATCCTCACCCAGGTAGCCCCATCCGCTGGTATCCCAGTCGATGAGTGCAACTTTCCCGTCAACATAGATTAGGTTAGCTACCCAAAAGTCCCGGTGACATAGCACAAGGGGCAATTTTTCGATGCGGGCGAATATCTCTTCTGCTTGTTCATCGATGTCGACGAGCATTTCCCGCACATGCTGTGGGAATTCGCACTCCTCTGAGCGTATATAGTCGTAGACGACCGGCCAAGACCGGTAATGCATATACGTATTTTTCATGAAATCTGCACGGCTCAGGTTAGCCTGGCTCTTCAGCACAGCGGGCTGCTCCGTATACAGCTTGCCTTGAAAGCGTCCTAACTCAAGCGCCGCCTGTTCATACATGTCACCGGTCAAGTCTAAACCGGTTACGCCATCGATATATTCCAGCCACAACTGGTATTCGTTTTCTTCAGCATTCATTTCGGCATGATAACATGACGGCCAGCGTAAAGCTTCCGTGAATGTCGCTCCCAAGTCAGACAAATAGAGATCATATTCCCGACGCCATGAACCCGGATCGCCGTAACGCTCCCATTTTTTCTGGATTTTCAGCACTAAACGGTACGGTAACTTTTCGCCATCCTTGGTTTCGGCAATTCCCGTTATCAATTGCACATTTCCCACAGTTCCGCCTTGGAGCGACAAAGTTTGGTAGTCAGCGGAGATGATATTCGTCTTGAACCGTTGGCCTAAAACATAAAGCAGTGTTTCAAGTTCTATATTCATATTCCCCTCCATTTTCTTCGTTTGCTTGCTCGAGCTCTCTTGTCTCCTTGGTATAATTCAAATTTGATTTATAAATGACTATTCTGACTTGCTTCTTAGTTGAAAAGCGGACAGCCATAAAAACTAGTTCCCATTAGATTATATCAAATTTAATTCCAAATTTAGGGAAGAGTTTTAGTTTAACTATTCTACCCTTCGCTTAATAAAAACAGGGAGCAGCTGCTACGTGTATGGCACTAACTTTCTTACGATAGCTTAACAATAATTATTTATTAATTAGTCTTTCTTTACTTTTACCAACAACTGTTTTTTTGTCCAAAGCAATAAAAACGATAAGGTTCCCCGAAGAACTAGTTTCAGTGTGATTAAAAGTAACTGCGTAGACTTCTTCTTTATTATAGTTTTTATCAATGACAGATTTTATTTCATCATTCACGGATACTATCTTTACATTAGAATCTTTAGGGCTTGCTACTATTAATTTCGATTCTTCATCAGAGAGAGCACCAAATGCCACCATCTCAATAGGAGTTTCATGTTCAGATTCAAACAAACCACAGCTCGTCATAGTTAATACAAAAAGAAGTATTGTTGCAATCTTTCTCAAACTACTATCCCTCCAGTTAATTTCCCGTTAATTAAGCAGTACAACGCTTAGTGACTAAAAAAAGCCCCCTCTTACGAACAGTATTATATAAAACCGGAATGGTAACAGCACATAATAAAAACTAAACCCGTTACTAGGAGGGAAAATCTATGACTACCCAACTCGCTGAAAGTACTAATCGTTCAGCTCCCAATACTCACAAAATAATTGCTATTATGGCCGAAATGATCGCAACTATAGAAAATGACGCTAAACTCAAAAAAGAAATTCTTTTTAAAGTGGATGAAATAAGTATGGAGATTTCCAAAAAAGACAAACTCTGTTTTGACTTAGTGAATGCTGATCGTAATAACGGTGACTATTACAAAGCTAAGATGGTATGGAAACAGTTTAGAAATAGAGTAGAGCATAGTCTTGGAGAGCTGAATAAGCGAATTCAATGGACAAGATATCCTGACGAGTGGAGCGAGACATATGAACTCCTAAAGCGTCGAGCAGCTTTACATGATGATGAGGTGGCAAGATTAGAGCGGCAAGAGTTATTAACGTCTTTGGCGGTTGCTTTTTAATTCTTATTTTCTTCTTTTTGCTCATTCTAAAACATCGTGCTGGTTTGCTAATAGTTCAATTAAAGACAACTGCCGATGTATTGTCAGCAGTTGTCTGGTTAAGTTATATCTTCTTTTAAACGTCACTTATTTATTACCGAGTTGTTCCGCCAAACCGACTAGAATTCCTTCATTTCCACGAATGTAGCAGAGCCGATACGAGTTCTCGTACTGAACCACTTCGCCAACGAGCTGAGCACCAATCTTAGTGAGTCTGGATACCATTTCGTCAATGTTTTCAACAGTGAACATGACACGTAGATAACCGAGGGCATTGACAGGTGCAGTTCGGTGATCTGAGATAGTTGGTGGCGTGAGAAATCGCGAAAGTTCAATTCGGCTGTGGCCATCTGGAGTAACCATCATAGCAATCTCTACACACTGTGAACCCAGCCCGGTTACACGACCAGCCCACTCACCTTCAACAGTAGCTCGACCTTCGAGCTTCAAGCCAATCTCCTCAAAGAACGCGATTGCGTTATCAAGGGATTCTACAACGATGCCAACATTGTCCATTCTTAGTAATTTGTTATTTTCCATAGTTTTATCTCCTTATGTATACAAATTTATTACCTGATCGTCTTCGTATTTATTCTATCAACAATTACTAATTCCTTCCAAACGATGACTACTGTCCTCTACTATTTGACGAAGACTACGCAACAACTGTTGCACTATTACCAGTTTCATCCACGCAGTGGTTATTGTTACACTCAAGAAAATTTTAAGTTGGTCAAACGATCCTCGAGGATCAAGCGAAGCTCCTCAGGAATACGCTCAAACACGACCCCTTTTCCCAAAAACAAAAGCCAATCCGCGTAATAAGCCAGCACCTCAACATCGGTCACATCCAACTGAACATTAAAAACCCCACTCGATTGAAACATTCCAGTAAAGGACAAAATAATCCCCGGCGGGTGCATACGTTTAAAGCGTTGAATCCCAGTCGTATCGAGCTTCATAACAAGATTGGATTGACGTGCTCCCATCCTTTTTTTGCTTATAATCTCTTGCTCAGAGTACTTCAGCACATGCTCAGAAATTGCTGAATCCCGCAGCAAATCAACAGGTAAATAACGAAACTCATCCGTATCAAAATCATAAACCTCGACTAGCCACTGAGCGTTCGAGTTAAAAATATGCAGCAACAAAACGTCAAGCAACTGCGGCCAGCCAGGACTTGGTTCATACGTCACGCGTAGATGCTTATCTCGCACCGCAAGCGAAATTAACTGGTTTAGTTCCGCAGGCGCTGCATCATCGAGCTCCAACAGATTCGGATTAGCCGGATTTGTATTTTCAAACAGCAAGATATTATTCAGCTCGATTAGCTCATCTTGTTGCGTTTGCGATGCAATGCCGATGAGTTTTTCAGTGATAGAGCGGCGATTTTGCAAATAAGGAAGCTGTGAATTTTTAGAGGCGATAAAACTGATAAAAATCGCCTTAAGCTCATCTGGGGTGAACCGTGCTGCGGGCAAATACTGATTTTGCAGGACATTGTAGCCTCCACCACGCCCCAGCTCGGTCGTCATTGGAAAACCCATCGCTTGAATCTCATTAATGTCGCGGATCGCCGTCGCGCGGGAAATCTTGAACTCCCGCTGAATCTCGGCAATCGTAAAATGTGCGCGGTTATTGATGTAGCGCATAATTAGGTTTACTCGTTCTGTTTTTTTCATAATTTTATTGTATCAAAAAAGTATCACTTTTTGATACATTCGGCAAATAGAATCAATCTTGTAAAAGTAAACACACAAAGGAGATAATAAAATGTCTAACTACTCAATCAAAACGATCTCAGAAAACTACAAAATGACTGCTTTTGGTGTATCATTTGAGGACTTCAACGACTGGGCAGGCAATGCAGCAAAAACGGCAGCGAAAAAAGCTGAAATCACTGAAAATGGCAAGCTTGCTGAACTTCTCGCTCTGGCTGACGGGCAACAATATCAAATCAATTATGTGATCGATGGCAAGGCTTGGCGCGGCTTCGGCGTGATGGGTGATTTCAATGTGGAAGACGCGGTCGTCCTCGAATTCCTCGCTGGCGACTACCTCGTTGTGCCTGGCACAGGCTCTGACAAAGACAGCCTTGCTGATGCAATCACAGGCAAAGTTTTCGGCGGCATGCTGCAAGAAATTACAGACTACAAATACGTAGGTCCTGGCAACTCAACTTTCGTCAAAGCAGCTGAAAACGATGAATTCTACGGCGAAATGTGGTTGCGTGTAAAAAAAGTCGAGGCCTAATCTTTGTAAAATTTGAAAGGAGCTCATATGGCAGAATACACAATTGAACACAAAAAATCATTCACATTGACAGCATATGGATTTTCAATCCAGTCCAATTTTCAAGACATGACAGCTTTGCAAAAGGAAAAATCCGAGTTTTGGGGCAGACTCAAGGCTGATGGACGATTTGCTAAGCTCAAAGACGCTGCAAAAGATGATCGTGAATGGTCAGTGAACGAGGTTTATCAAGGCAAGCCGTGGAATTATTTCGCAGTAGAAGCTGGAAAGTTAGTGTCTGACGCAACACGCATGATCGAGTTTCCAGAGAGCGAGTACATCGTGGTCGCAGGAAATGGCGACAAGGAAACTTTGTTTGATCAGTTGACGTACCTTGCTTTTGGCGAAGTCTTGTCCACAATTGCTGACTATGCTTACATCGGCGGTCCAAATGCGACCTATCGCAAAGATAACAGCAATGGCACTTTCTACGGCGAATTTTGGGTACCTGTGGTTAAGAAATAACTCTTGTCAGCTTTAAAGTTTTAGGCCATCCCATATTGCGGGATGGCCTCTTCTAAGTTATCGCTATTATGTAACTGTTGATCTACTAGAATTGGACTTTCGCCACAACCGGATAATGGTCCGATGGATATCCTCCGTTTATTTGGCAACGATCGATCAGCACCGACAAGATTTCGCATTCCGCAGAAGCAAAAATAAAGTCGATCGGCTCTCCCGAATCTCCCCCTTTAAAGCTATGGAACGTCAGACCGGGATTCCCATTGATTAAGGAGTATGCGTCTGTCAAATCATTTTTCTTGTCGTTAACCTCAATCTCGCCACGTAATAAACGAATCGGGAATTCACCAGGATACGAATTAAAATCTCCTGTAAGCAAAGCCGGAAGTCCATCCAAAGCGCGCTGTTTAGCTATATATTCCCTAATTATCTGGACTCCATGATCTTTCGCTTCTTGGCTATGATGGTCCAGATGGGTGTTGTAAAGATAGAATGATTTATTGGACTTCCGATGAAAGAAACGTGCCCACGTGCAGATTCTCGGAAACGCACTATTCCAGCTAATCGAAGCTTCCACCTCAGGTGTTTCTGACAGCCAAAACTGCCCGTTATCTTCTAGTGTTAGTTCGTCGCGGTTATAAAAAATAGCATTGTGCTCATTCTCATGTTCTCCAAATCTACCTCGCCCGACCCAATCGTATTCATTCAAACGAGTCTCCAAATCTTTGAGCATCGAGTGATAACCTTCCTGAGTGCCGATTAGCATAGGTTGATGTTTTTTAATAACGGTAGTCGCCCGGTCAATTCGTTCCGGCAATTAATCGGAACCGTCATTGATTTCTGGATATCGCAAATTGAAAGTCATAACAGAGATTCCCAACATACCTATTCAGACCTCATTTCTATCATTTATAAACGAAAACGGTTACATCAACCTATATTTTACATCGTTCTTACCAACATAGGAAAGTGCATAATGACTCACCTGAGTTGGTCTTCATATAACTTTTGTTCTATTCCTTTAAAATGGACATCCTGCCTTTGACCCTACCTTCGTTTTTTGGTGTATAGATCATAGTTTGACATCCAATTTATCATAATGCTACTGTATACGTGAGGTGATCAGAATGGCAGAAACAGCCAAAAGTATGTTTGTTAATCTACCAGTAAAAGACCTGAAGAAATCTGTGGAATTTTTCACCAAAGTAGGCTTTGAATTCAACCCGAACTTCACTGATGACAATGCAACTTGTATGGTCATCGGGGAAAACATTTACTCCATGTTGTTAGTTGAAGAGTATTTCAAGACCTTCATCAAGAAAGAGATTTCTGACGCATCCAAAACGACTGAAGTCTTAATTGCATTAATGGTCGAGAGCCGTGAAAAAGTGGACAAGTTAGTTAACAGCGCGATTGATGCAGGTGGCAATATTGCAAACGACACACAAGATCTCGGCTTCATGTATCAGAGAAGCTTCCTAGACCTAGACGGTCATCAATGGGAAATCGGCTTTATGGATGAAAGTGCGATTCCGCAGGAGTAGAGCAATTTTGGGATTGCTTGATTCATCATATGTAAGGATGGTGTCGCAGTGGCACCATCTCTTTTTCATTAAAACGTCAAATTTTGAACATATTCATTAGAGGCATAATCGTCTTCACCATATTAAGGCCGACTTGGACTTTCGGCAGCATTTGTTTAACAGATCCGAAAAACCCATTCTGCTGTTCTCCACCTACCGCCCCAGGCCCTGCAGATTTACCTTCCGAATCACTTTCATTTGTTAGAATTCCCGCCTCAGATTGAACTGATGGGCCGGAAAACATTGGCTTGAATAAGCCGGATGCCATTGAACCAAAAGAAGTGAGCGCGCCAATTCCCCCTATCAAGGTATCGAGCAGTCCCGATACTTGGACTTCAGGTGTCTTGGAACGATCAGAAAGATTCACGCTCCCACAGTTTCTGGATTCAGAAAGGATTAGTTTATGGTCATGAATGGCATGAATCGTTCCGACATAACAGCTGCCATCATATAACAATACACAAACGGGCTGCCCAACCAAACGTTTAGCTTTTTTGACCGCATGAACTCTTCCCTCAGTTGCTCTTTTTTTAGGAGGTTTCCTGGATGCCAATAGCGATTCCTCTTTTCACAATTTGTAATCGTGTCAACGCCATTAAATAAAGAAGAAAGGCAAAATGAAAAGCGATGCAAAGATTGCTAATGGGAAAAAGAAGCAATCGCCGCCGAATCCGCCACAACCTCCACCGTAACCGCCATAACCTCCACCATAACCGTCATAGCCTCCACCATAACCGTCATAGCCTCCACCGTAACCGTCATAATAACTGGACAGTCTAGCTTTATGCTTGGAACGAATTTGTTTTTTTGATTGCTTTCCTTTCCGAACGGACGACAGAGTTACAGGCTTCTTATCAAAAATACAGTCCTCCAGCATTAACTTACCGTCTTTTATTCCCTTAATTGTTCCGATAAAATGACTTCCGTCATATGTGATCGCACTGACCCTCCGTCCAATGTACGGATAGATCGTCTTATGGCTCACCGGATAAACTTCCTGCATAACCTCATTCCTCCTAACTTGATGCTTGTATATCTTAGAATATGAAAAAAACGGCTATAAGGTTTGTACGATTGTCTACTATTTGGAAAAAAGAGAGATAGAAAGATGACGGCGCAAGCATACAAAAAGCAGTGAAGAATGGGTGCAGTCATAACAAAGAGTATGCATAGAATATCGGAAGAGGTGAGAAGGCGTTGGATTATCATACATTATTAGCCCGGCTCGGCGAAGGAAGTGCTCATCCCGGAGGTTTCCAAGCAACCAAAGAATTAATCGGGCAAATCGGCTTTCCGCGCGGCACAAAAGTGCTGGAGGTGGGATGCGGAACAGGCCGGACTGCGTGTTATTTAGCCAGCTTAGGGTGCAACGTGACAGCAATAGATCGGAATGAAGATATGATTCAAAAAGCGATTTACCGTGCAAAGATAAGCGAATTTCCTGTCCGCATCGTACAAGCGGATGCCGCTTCCATGCCTTTTCCGGATGAGACGTTTGATGCCGTTTTTACGGAATCGGTTACGGCTTTTACCCAAGGAAGCTCCGCTATACGCGAATACTGGCGTGTGCTGAAGCCAAAAGGAGTCCTATACGATCGCGAGCTGGCATTTGCCATACAATTAACCACGGTGCAAAAGAAAAAACTCCAATCGTTTTACGGACTTCAACATCTGCGAACCGTTTCAGAATGGATGAAGCTGATGGGCAAATCAAGTTTTCATAAGTCCTCCGTGTCTCATTTTTCACAAATGAAACAACTGGTGAGCGATAACGACCCTTTACGGGTAATCGATCACGAGCTATTCACGAAACCAGATGTAGTTGCCATGATGATGAAAAACGAACGCCTGATGAGCAACTTCTCCAAAGTGATGGGTAATGTTGTAATTACGGCTTGGAAAGCCTAAATGAAGAAGATACCGTGTTGAATGAGGTAATGTTCTTATGATACGACATCAAAAAAAGCAGCCGATTAATGTGTACTGCATCCGAGTTATTTCTCACGACTAACAAAAGGGATGCCGTTCATTATTGGCTGCTTTTTCTGTTTTTAGTGTTCTTCTAACATACTCATTTTTTGTACTTCGTCGATTGCATTCTTACTCATGACCGAGGCTATAAAAATAAGTTTCCCTTTCCCTCCTCGTTCAATAATTTCTTTAGCACATGCGTCAATGGCAGGCTTACTCATAAATGAGGAGATCGCCAGCAGTTCGGCTGCACCACCATTTTCAGCATTAAAAATTTTTTGTGAGCAAACGTCTATCACATCCTGACTTATGTATGGGGCGATGGCTGCCAGTTCAGCAGCGCCGTTACCTCCCAATTGAAAGAGTTTCGTTGCACACTCATCTAACACATCCTTGCTTATATAAGGAGCAATTGCCAACAGTTCAGCTGCTCCAATGCTTTCTATTCCAACAACCTGTTTTACGAGCTGATTCATGAATTCCTCGCTGACATAAGGGGCTACAAACATTAGATTGCCTATGTTCATATTAGCCTGTGCGTGTTCTATTATCTCTTGAACTTGTTCGCTACTAAGCAGAGGTGCAATTGCAGAAATGTCTTTTAGCGATATCTCTTGCTTCTGTAAATAATCCTGGGTTGTATCATTTAACAGGTTTTTCAACAGTTGTGTTCCCTTACTTTCATCAAGTATCTCATCGATGCTAACGTCAAAAATATGCGCTAGTTGAGGAAGTTTAGAAATATCAGGCATCGTATCGCCTCTTTCCCAATTACTCACAGCTTGGTAACTGATGCTAAGTCGGTCAGCCAGACTCATTTGAGACATCCCAGACCTTTTCCTAAAATCAGCAATATTCCGACCTACTTTTGACATATCAAACACAATTATCACCTCTTTATCAGAATACTATTAGTTTATCTATTACTTACCTGATTGACTATCAAGTGATGCTTGAGTTGCCAAAACGAGACACCGAATTCCGGTACTAGTTAAGATACATCCGATAAAAAAAACGGCAGCCGTCAGCTGCCATTTTGATGTTTTCATTAGGTTATTAGGTTGTCTCTGACGTATCCATTCCGTCCGGACCATCAACTATGTCGATTACACCGACAGCAATAATGGATACTGCAGCTGCTTTACCAAGTTTCTTGGCGCCGTCTTTAATCAGCTGCTTATCTTTTTCCTTAATGCCTGCCACAACATCTTTTCCGCTTTCGACCACGTATTCGATTCCTTGGCCAGCACCTCTAACAGTAGTCGTGACCGCATCTCCAAGATCATCAATTCCCGTCTTCGCCTGCTGCTTATCCGCCGTAATTATACCGGCGCCAACATCCCATACACCGCTTGCTGCTTGGCCTGCTAGTTCACCTGTCTTTGCCGTCACTCTTTCCACATCATTGCCGATCTCTTTAATGTAATCGCTGTGAACAAGTTCCCCAGCAACACGCACAGTACCTCCAAGTACTCTGCCTGTAACATCACCAGCCAGCTTTCCAATGCCTTTCAATAGATCCATTAGAACACCTCCGTAACTTAATTTATTCTATATAACGAATATTGACGCACTTTGTTTCATCCATTTAAGCAACTGGTTTGTCAACTATTCTGATTCGGCCAGGAATCTCCTTCTCCTCGGCATACCCAGTCATAATGCATACCGGAGTCAAATGGTTCAATCGCCATCTTGATGCCGTTCTTAACGATTTCGAGCCCTTCAAGATTGATCTGATCCGTAAGGTAGACAAGTACATCATGAATCCCGCTGTTTCGAGCTGATTCGGCAAGTAGTGCTACTACTTCTTTTTGTTCTCTCGTCAATTCACTCAAGACTTTATTGATCTTCTCATTCTCTACCGTTTTCGGCAAGCCAATCCCCGTTATCCATCGAGGATACTCACTTTGACGAAGTTCTACCAGATCATCAATAAATTCCTTATACAGCTCTAATGCTTGCTTCCCCATCTATTGCCCCCCAATTCATTCAATAAGAACTGTATCAAGTTACGGTCAAATCATTGATAACTTTAATATCATTAATCGACCATTTATTTAAAGATCGAGACAATTGAAAAGTAAGGGCTCCGTGAATTATACTGGTCAATCTATTCTCTTGATCATAATTATATCTTTCTATGTAAACTAAAAAAACTCTCTCATTCCATCCAGCTTCTATTCTTTTTATTGAATATTCAAATCCTTTTGTTTCATTAACGCTAGACCAGAATGATTTTAATGTAACAATATTGCTCAGGTCTAATGACTGAATCGATTCTCCCTTTATTGAAGCATCTAAAACTTTAATAACTGTATTTTTTGGTGTGTAGGACATAATGAAATAATAGCTCAAAGTAATAGCTAGCAAGATGATAATGAACATACTGACTTTTTTACTCAATATTACTTCTCCTTATGTACTAAAAATCCCCTGATGGATGTACTAAATAAGAGACATTAGTATATTAACTCCCAAACAAAACATCTATTATGGATCCCAATTTCCCTACCTTCTGTCCTTCTAGGACATTCGGGTCATAGATCTCCACAGAGCCACAATTCATACATGAAACGAACAAATAATGATTGTGCTGGATATCAAGCAACTTACTCAAACCCGCACCAGTCATTGCGATTTCTTTGACAGTACAATCATTCCCGTTACATTTCGAACACTTGAAATTATCTTCAATAACTTCAATAACGCTTAATTCTTCCGTATTAGAGGTAGTTTCATTATGAAGATCCGATGTAAAATCCTCTTCTGTGACCTCATACAGTTTATTCCGGCAGTTTGGACATCTTCCTTTTACAATCTCCACTTCTTTGTTGCACCAAGGGCATTCCATTTCAAAACCACTCTTTCCTACTATTTATTTTTTTGCTTTGCCACAGCTGACTACTTCCACATTACTCGACTTTCGAATAGAGAATGGATTTTTAGTATTGATGTCATCGAACTTTACAGATATGTTCGCTTCTTGTCCTGTAAGTTTTAGCTTCAACACATACTTTTCCTTTGTTCTGAAAATACTCTCTGAACCATAACCACTAAATATCGCTTCCAGAATAGTGATCAAGTAGTAAAATAGGCGATACTTCATACCTTTATTTACAATGCTCTCAATGACAACTTCAATAGTTGTTCCTGTTAAAGAAAAATTCATATTTTCAGCTATATCTATTTGATCTGCAACAATAATGTCATCAGATAAGATAGTGATTACTCTCGGATGATTATCATATGAGTTTTCAATATACTCTAAGAACAAATTAGCTTTCCCCATCAATTTGGCTCCTTAAACAAGTGAAAATAAACCTGTAATCACTATAAGCCAAACGAAAGCTAGTTTGCAGGGAGATTAATTGGTAATTGAAATATTTGTTTAAACACTTGCCACGAAGTTATATATACTGAACCATCCAATTAATCCAATGAGCAGATGGAACCAAAATTAACTGTGCCAAAATTGTCCCTAGTAAACGTGAAATCATTAAAAGTCCAAATACTTTGTTTAAGGCAGCAATTTCTTTTTCTCCTTTTAGTACTTTATCGGTGAGCAGTCCAATTTGAGGATCTATTAATATGGTTAGAAGAATTGTAGCCATACCATTAATTAGTCCTGATGACTGTGATGCTGCAATTGAAGACCCCGTGCTATAAGTTGCTGCCAGCAATGCTGCTAGTACTCCAACTGTATAAATAGCCGTAACAAGGATATTTAATAAAAATAGTCTTTTAGGAATGCCTCCTATACGTAGACGAGATAGCATTTCCATCCTTGGAACTCGTAAATGGAAACGGACATTCTTTACTTTCCGTATAGAAACTGAGGATATAAATAATTGAGGTAGTGAACCATTGAGCTCTAAGTTAGTTATAATTCTCTTTGACAAAAAAACTGCTGATGGAAACAATATTATTGCAGCAAGTGTACCGAAGGAGGCATATGCAAGTACCAAACGAAACTGCATGACTAAGTCGCCTGGTGAGTGCTTTGATACATCAACAATTTTTCCCGTAAGTGGTGCTTGAAGCATATTCGCAGTTCTTGAGATCAATACAATAATTCCGGTTAAAGATATGGCAACAGCTAATTTCCCTAAACGAACACCAGCCAAACGCAATGAGTAAGTTAGTGTTTCTGAAAAGTGAATAATGAAAGTGCATATACATACTATCAAAATCTGCTTTAGCATGGGGATCCCTCTCAATAATAGAATAAGGGAAATCATACCACATTAATGTTGCATATCCCAGATACTATACAACTAAACTATCTCTTATTGTGAAAAAAGGTAGCCTGCCATTACTGACCGACTACCGCTTGTTTATTAAGTTATATTGTCTCGTTCAATTCAGATTTCAAAACCATTCCATTAGGATCAAGCCCTTCACACTCTATTACCAGTGCCATAGCCCCTAGGGTTGTTCTCGTTTCGTGCCAATCCCCTTGTCTCCAAAATACGGCTTCCCCTTGGCATAATTTAGTCCAGGGCTCATCAGTAGCTGAACGAACTTCTACGTTCCCGCTCATAACTAGAAAGAGCTGTTCTATTGTAGCAACATGTCCCCCAACAATCCCATCATCGGATAAATGCATACATCCAACATGAAAATTGCCTGCAGTTTGAGCTATTTTAGACATAATCAGATTTACACTGCCATAAGCAGAGATTTGTTTTCCTACCTGATTATCAAAACGATAAATATCCATACCCTCACCTCTATTGATCTATTTTAGTTCACACTAGGTTTAAATATATTTTTAAAAGCTTTTCTAGCGCATTCTCCGTCAGACCACTGATTCATTTTTCTAAAATCCGTGCTGTCTGTAATCTGGTCTATGTTACCAATTAGACGTTTTACAGATAACTGTTGAATGTCTAATTCCACAATCTGATTTGCGATAAGGCTAGCAATTGCTTCACCATGCATAACCTTAAAGGGACGATCATAAAAGGTTGAAACCTCATCAGGAATCTTTTCAGTGAGTCCTAGTGCGTTGTGCATATTTGATAGATACTTGTAAGCTTTGTTCAAAGCATGCTCGCGTTCTCTCCATGTAGCTGCCGTTTGAGCAATCCAAAGATGAGGCATGATTTGATCTGCACATTTCAAATGTTTGAATGCCGTACCAAACCATTTTGGGTATGGTGCATATTGCCGCTCCATGAGAAAACAGAGATTCATAATATCACGGACAAGGCGTGAGGCGATAATAGCTGATCCAAGTTCGTCACCTATAAAACCCGAGCGAAGCATCAGATGTTCTTCTTGACCGATTCGCTGCCAATTTGATGCCATAAGATACAACCAAATATCGTGGGGGTAATATTCGAATTGTTTGCGTAAGGTGTAAAGTTGACCATTGTCGTCCCTAAATACTTCCCCCTGTGTAATTTCGAGAAGTGACTGCGCAGGAAACGTTAACCAATCTACTGGTTCTATTCGTTCATCTTTGTTTATACCAAGGTAACCTTCGATGAACCTCGACATTGTTGTAATTACACTCTTCTTTATATCAACAGGGAAGCCGTAGAACCTTTCCGGTGATTGCTCATGGAGTGTTGAAAATATTTGATTAGAATACCGGATATCTTGTTCGTTAAGGAAAAGATACACCCGCGGCACCCAATCGTGATCAGTCGACATTTCCGTATCATATCCAAGCACTTCGCTGCCGGGACCAATTAGAGCCGATGAGTACGACAAGAAAGAATAATGGTCCTTCATTACAGGTTCAACGATTTCCATATGAAATCGACGGCATAATTCTATTCCTTTAATAAAAGACATTCCCCATTCCTCCAAGTCTGCCAACATCTTCGTTATAACTCCTGTCGTCTTCTCCACCGGATAAAGGGCAGGTACATTATCGTGAATATTACAAATGCAATAACTTCTTCTACTGCCAAATAATAAGGGTATGGACCTAACAAATCTAATAGAGAGGCTCCTTCTGGCTTATGCATAAGGAACATGTAATTGGCGTCCAGCCAATAATCAGTACCACCAACAACTACAAGAAGAATGTTCAGAAAGATCATTGTAATCCAAATGGACTTCCAGGTCGGATGAAAGTTTTCGATCCACGTCATATAGAGAGGGGCAAGGATAATTGCAATATGTACAATGAAGAAGTGAAAAAATCGAAAATGCGGAAAAGGATAATCTAAATCTGGCGTAAACATCGCTTGAATCGCGCCACCAATGCCCGCGAAGAATACGATCTGATACAGCAATCTACTCAGTGTAAACAGCATAATAATGGCAAGAAATTGTGATATACCACAGAGCTCGAGCGGAAGCGTGTATTTTACGTTCCATAAACCTTGAACAGCATACCAATAATAGATGACAATCTGTGGAACCAAGAGACCCAGGAGTATACTGTACTTGATTATCGTTCTGACAAGATTGTGGTTACGGACTCCCGATCGGAAGAAATATAATAGAAGCGAGGAAACAACTAGAGCGGTAAGCATAACTGTGTGTGCAGAGGTGTAGGGTATAAACTCTTCTGTGCCATTCCGGGAAAAAAATGAAGGCAAGTCATCTCCTCCTTCTTGAATATAGTCAATGATATCATCTTCTATATGAACAGGGAATCTAACATTTTCCACCTTCAAATGAACAACCTCAAGTCGCGAAAGTCGCGCCTTGAGGCTGATTTGCAATTACATTATTTTATAATGCTCTCCAACACATCGTCGATCATTTGCCCATTCGCAATCGCACCGGTATACAACCAGCTGCTGCTGTTGTCGAACTCATATACTTGTCCGGCTTTGACAGCAGGGATAGCTGCCCAGATCGGATCCTTTAATAACTCTTCCTTGGATACACCTCTTGTGTTCACGATAAAGAGATAGTCCGCTCCAAGCTCCGCGAGCTTCTCCAGTGAAAGAGTGCTCCAGTTCGACTCGGATAAAGCGGAAATTTCCTGAACGACTGCTGGAACCGTAAAGCCGAGGTCATTATACAGGACGTCGCCGCTGGATAAGTTCTGATTAACGACATAGACACTCTTTGCCGTTACCCAGAGAGCTGCTGCAGACTTTGTGCTCACAGCTAGCTGCAGTTTCTCTTTTGCATCCTTCGCCTTCCGCTCATAATCCGCCAGCGCCTTCTCAGCCTCTTCTCGCTTATTCAAGACGTCACCGACAGTCAGCAATTCCTGACGCCAGTCATTATTTTTGCCGTTCCCGACTGTAAAAGTTGGTGCAATTGCAGAATACTTGTCGTACTTATCGCCTTCTACCATCTCAGCATTGTCCATTATAATCAGGTCCGGTTTGAAGCTCATCACTGTCTCGAACGGAAGCTCAGAAGGAATAGTTGGGATGTCTTTCAGCTTATCCTGGAGATACTGCTGTACATTACCTTCTCCTACCGACCATTGAGCAACCGGCATAACACCAAGTATGATCAGATGATCTTCCAGATAAGTTGCCAGGACCCGCTGCGGACTAGCCGGTACTTTCACCTCATGACCAAGTCCGTCTCTCAAGACGCGCTCAGTCGCCTGCTCTTGTTGTGTTGAGTTGACATTTGCTGCTGCGTTATTTCCGCTTCCCGTATTGGAATTGTTCGTGCCTCCACATGCGGACACAAGCAACGTCAAGCCAAGCAGTAGTATTAGAGCAGTTGCATGTTTTGTACCTTTTTTCATTGGATATCCTCCTACGCCTACATATTGATAATGATCATTATTCTCATTGCCAGTATGTCTACCGCGGCGTCTTGCGGCAATAGGATATCTGGACTGCTTTAATGGACTATTTGGACTCAGCTTGCTCCGCTTTACTTCTTCTTTGAATCGAATAGGTGACTGGCCTGTGTTTCTCTTGAACATTCGGCTGAAAAAGTATACATCCGGATAGCCTACACTCGCTGCTATTTGCTGTAAGGAAGCATCGGTACGGGACAACAGCTTCTTAGCCTTTTCCATTCGATAGGTTACCAAATAGTCGATCGGACTGAAGCCGGTCTGCTGCTTGAACAAGCGGGTCAAATGCCTTTGGCTGCAGGCCAGCAGCTCTGCCAGATGACTCAGCGTAATCGGCTCTGCATAATGTTCGTGTATGTAGCGAAGGACCTTTCCGACATGACTGGATAGCGGCACATTCTGCTCCTGAAGCTGCTTTAGCAACTCGGTCACAAAGTCTAAGAAGATTGATTTGGCCTGTAATCTAGCAAGCATACCTGATTCTTGCCACTGCTTGTCGAGAAGCTCCACTTTTGCATACATGGAAAGCGGATCACCCGGCTCATAACCAAACTGCTGTTGGAACGCACTCCCGCTCCCCGCTGACTTATATAGGATCAGATAATAGACGAATAGATCTTCCGAAGCCATAATTTCCAGTGAACTGCCCTTTGCGCCATGAAGCAGCTGGAAATTGTTCGTAATGTACGGCTCACCATCAAGCTCCACGAATGCAGCTCCACGGCAAGCAAACAGAAAGCTGTTCGCCGGTAAACGGTAATTACGCAGCGCCTCCTGTGGCTTCATACACACATGTCGGACATCCAATATGGTAAAAGCAGCTTTATACCACTCGCTTAATAAGTCTTCCACTTGTTGATGTTGATCCATTTCTCTCTCCTCTTGCCTATCTTATAACTCGAAAGTATATGTAACTCGATAACTTCATTTATTATATTCCTCTATTCCCCTCTATTCCAACGATCTAAAATATTCGAGACCAAAGCTTCTTTTTCAAAATAACGTTTGGAACATCTCGTTTTCTAAAACTCCATTATGATCAAACAATGAGTTTTGCGATAAAAGTCGTATCATATCTGACCATACTATTTTAAAAGCATTGCAAAAATGTCCTTCCTCAAGCAGTCCTAAACAAACATTATCAAGAGATGGAAACTTACGACTCTCACCCTTACTAGAAATAAATGCATTTTGGATATAGATTTTTAAATCCATCTTATAATTATTGGATAAGACTATTCAACCCAAAGCCTATAATAAAAACTGCACCAACAGCCATCCACGATGACTTTTGGTACAGTCTTTTGGTCTTTACACGTTTACTAAATGTTTGTCACGGGCAATCTTGGTTGCTGCGACCATGTTGCGCAAGGAGGCAATGGTCTCTTCCTTGCCTCGTGTTTTTAGTCCGCAGTCGGGGTTAATCCAGAACAGCTTTGGATCCAGTACTTGCAGGGCGCGGTCAATCATTCCTGTCATTTCTTCAATGTCTGGTACACGAGGGCTATGGATATCGTATACGCCAAGACCAATGCCAAGTTTATACGTATTCTGTTCGAAGCTTTGAATCAGCTCACCATGGCTTCGCGAGGTTTCAATAGAGATCACATCCGCATCCATCGCTTCTATCGAATCGATCATGTCATGGAACTCGCAATAGCACATATGAGTATGGATTTGGGTTGTATCTTGAACGGTACATGTCGTTACTTTGAATGCTTTTACTGCCCATGCCAAGTAGTCCGCTTGTTCATTCTCCTTCAACGGCAGGCCTTCCCGTACAGCAGGCTCATCCACCTGAATCATTCCAATTCCGGCTTTCTCCAATGCCTCTACTTCTTGACGCAGGGCATAAGCCAATTGATAGGCTATCTGCTCTCTTGCCAGATCATCCCGAACGAACGACCAGTTCATAATGGTAATTGGGCCTGTGAGCATCCCTTTTACCGGTCTAGCAGTCTTAGATTGGGCATATACGGTTTCTTCTACAGTCATCGCTTCCGTAAATTCGACGTCTCCATAGATTACCGGAGGCTTCACACAACGGGAACCATACGATTGTACCCAGCCATTTTGAGTAAAGGCGAAACCATCAAGCTTCTCACCAAAAAATTCAACCATATCCGTCCGCTCAAATTCACCATGTACAAGGACATCCAGCCCAATCTCTTCTTGATGCTTAATCCAGCTGTCGATTTGTTCTTTAATGAAGACCGAATACTGCTCGCTGCTCCATTCGCCTTTCCGCCAGGACTGACGGGCTTTACGTACTTCCGCTGATTGCGGGAAGCTTCCGATTGTTGTTGTTGGGAACAAAGGAAGCTGCCATTTCTGCTGTTGGGCAAGCTGACGGCTTTCAAAGTAGGACTGACGAGAAGCATCTTCCCCTTGAATAACGGCCACTGCCTCTTGCACAGCTTTTCGGTTCCTTGCTTCAGATTGTTCGAGCGCCTGAAGCGCATTATCACATTGTTCAAGCTCCGTAGAGATGGAAGCATAACCTTCATTTAATGCACGTGTCAATAAGATAAGCTCATCCAGCTTTTCATCAGCAAAGGCAAGGGCGTTCGTAAGCTCCGGCTGCAGCTTCGTTTCTCCCTTAACCGTTACTGGTACATGCAGCAGGCTGCAGGAGGATTGAATAAGCAGTTTGTCTGATGCAGCATAACCTTGCAGCTCTTTCAGTAGTTCTAGCTTATCGCCAAGTGATGCCTTCCAAATGCCACGACCATCAATAACACCTGCGCCAAGCACTTTATCTTTAGGGAAACCAAATTCACGAATAGATGCCAGGTTGCCTTGAAGTCCGTGTACGAAATCCAGGCCAATCCCCTGTACAGGCAGATTAATAATTTCCTTATAGTTTTCGACGGATTCGAAATACGTCTGCAGCAGAATATTGAGAGAAGGTACAGCTTCCGCCAACTTGCCATATACCGTTTGAAGTCTAGTCACATCATCTCTGCTCAGCTTAGTGACAAGGGCTGGCTCATCGATTTGGACCCACTGAACGCCTTCTTCTTCAAGCTCCTTCAGCACTTCCGCATACAACTTAACTAGAATGGACAGCCATGTGTCGATCTCCGACTTGCCATAGCCTTTCGACAGCTTCAGGAACGTGAATGGTCCTAAGATGACTGGCTTACCATCAATTCCAAGCTTCTCTTTGGCCTCGCGATAAGCTGCAAGCGGCTTGTTCTCAGTCAGCACCGGCTCTGCGCCATACAGCTCAGGAACGATATAGTGATAGTTCGTATTGAACCACTTCGTCATTTCACTTGCTGCTGCATCCTTTGTTCCTCTTGCAACACCATAATAGGCCGATAGAGGAACCGCACCACCTGTATAGTTAAACCGCTTCGGAATGATCCCGAACATAGCAGCCGTATCCAGTACTTGATCATAATAGCTGAAATCATTAACTGCGATTAGATTGATTCCCTTCTCCTGCTGCTTGCGAAGATGATTCAACCGAATCTCTTGAAGCTGCTTATGCAGTTCCGACTCCTCAAGCTTGCCGGACCAGAATGCCTCCAGCGCTTTTTTCCATTCCCGATTCTCACCAATCCGAGGATACCCCAATACACTGCTCTTTGCCATGTGCAACAACCCCTTACCATTTGTTTGTTACAAACAAGATATCATGGTTTCGGAGCTATAGCGTAACTGTAAAATACTATATCTGGTTATAGCTATTGGCTATAGCGCTTCTCCTTTCGACATATTAATAATAAAAAGCCCCGCTCCGGTATAATCCCGAAGCGAGGAGGTGTTAACTATTGGTTTAGTAGCCCAAAGCTGTTTTTGCATCTTTCCATTTTTTATTTAATTTATCAAATGCCGCTTTGAGATCATCAGCTACAATGTACTCTTGAACGTAGTCGCCAGTACCGATGCCGATTTGCGCTTTGTTCGCAATTTCATTGTATTTAGGATCTGTTGCTTCACTTTCAATCAGCGTTGGATTTAGAGCTTGGAACTCTGCCAATTGTGGAATAGATGATTTCGCCGATTTGTCGATTGGCATAAAGCCGGAATCTTCAACGTAACCGGATTCTTTTACATAGAACTCAACCCAAGCCTTAGCGAGCTCCTTGTTTTTGCTGTCTTTACTTACAGCTACGAAATAGTCAGAACCAAGCGGTGCGTTGTACTTACCACTGTTATCATAAGGAAGTGGGAAGAAGCCGATATCTTCTGATGCTGCACCAGCACCAATAATTTGTGGGATTACCCAGTTACCAAGGAAGTACATGGCTGCTTTGCCGCTTGCTACTTCGCCTTTGGACATTTCCCAATTGTTCGTGTACAAGTCCTTCTCTACATAACCCTTTTCAACAAAAGTGCGGCCAATGGTTGCGAGTGTGCCCCAAGCGTTATTTACTTGGAACGGTGCTTCCTCGGATACTTGTTTCGTTGCGAATTGCGGATCGCCGTTTAGGTACCAAGCAGAACCATCACCCCAGTTGCCCATCGGCCATTGTGCGCCATAGTTCATATACAGCGGTGTGATGTTCGCTGCTTTCAGCTTAGCAGCATCTGCATAAAGCTCATCGAGCGTTGTGGGCACTTTATCAATACCTGCTGCTGCAAATGCTTTTTTGTTATATACGATACCTTGCGTGTTAACACCTGTCGACAGACCGTAACGTTTGCCGTCAGACAAAGTGTTGTCCGCGAAGTATACGTTATCGAACCATTCATCCGGAAGTGGTTCGAAATATTTGCTGTATTCGGAAGTAGCAAGACCTGCAGGGATCATCAGAACGTCGCCGGCTTCGCCAGTCGTCAAGCGGACTTGAATGTCCGTTGCGTAGTTAGTAAGACCTTCAAATTCTATTTTCGCGTTTGGATACTTTTCCTTGAACGCAGCTGCATACTTATCGAAGGTTCCATCATTGACATAGTCCGTTCTTTGCGTAAGTACTTTAATGGTTCCGCTCAGATCGCTTGGAGCGTCTGACTCTGTTGCACCAGCATTTGTCGCACCAGCGTCGTTAGAAGCTGTAGCATTGTTACCGGTAGAATTCGTAGCCGTTGCTGCATTGTTATTACCTTCATTGTTGCCTCCACAAGCTGCAGTGAGGACTACTGTTAAAGCAAGAACCAATGTGACTGCTAATCTTTTTTCCATCGTTGTTACCCCCTGAAATTTAGTTTTACACAGCTTCCATTTCGTTTGCTGCTCGTTATGGTATCGCTTACATATCCATCATATCCGCTCTAAAAACAAATTCACATGAAGTTTTTTTGTTTTTCATGTCATGAATTATGCTAACAATTTTTGTTTTGTTAGGTTAATAGACAGTAAAAGACTACTATTTCTTGGATGCCAAGAAATGATAATGCTCGCTTATGACTGCAGCCGCGATTTTGCCATACATGCAGTAATCATCGTTGCTTACCGCTTCCTCAGTCTTATACAATCGTGCCGGCCAATCCCACAGCATATAGCCCTGCATCCATTCACGCTTCGAGCAAGCAGCGAACATGGCTTCATAATAACGCTTTTGTTCAAGCTCGGACGGGCTGCCAGGAAGTGACCAATCATTTGGCCTAACAGGCGAGCCTTCACGGCTAGGACAACCAGCCTCCATGAAGAAGAACGGTTTGTTCCAAGGCTTCACGGCAGCTTCGATACGGTCCAGCTGGGTTTCCCATTGATCAATAGGATAATAGCCGCTGGAGGAAATAATATCGACCGCATCCCACCAGGTGACACGTTCCTCCTGATATTTGTCGCAATTATACGTAATAAGACCACTGTAGATTTTGCGAACCTCAGCAATTAAAGCGCGCCATTCCTTATCACGTTTGTCGGTCTGCACCATTTCGCAGCCGATGCACAGCATCTCACAGCTTTCCGCTTCTGCAATTGCAGCATAATGCATGATAAATGTAGTGTAAGACTTGAACCACTCCGCCCAGCTTGGTTCACCAGGCACCTCATCATCAAAGAAATTAATGTGAGCCCGCCAAGTCCCGTTCGCACAGTTGACGACCGGTTTCAAGCATATTTTCAACCCATGACGCTTCGCTTCTCGGACGGCCCATAACACTTCACCATCCGTTACGGTTGGTTCGTTCCAATAAGGAATGATTGTGGACTGCGGTGTTTCCTGGTCGGCAGCAAGAGCTATCGCAACCCAATTTACATTCAGCTTTGTCATCTCTGACATGGAGTGTTCCGCTTCCGGACTCGCCCAAGTGCCACGAACCCCTGTCCAGCCCCATGTCATTCCATTCACATATTCATTCCACTGTTTCAACGTTGATGCACTCCTTCTAAATGACTTCTGTTTGGTCCGATCTTGTCCATTCAACTACTTCACTGCGCCATTCGTTACTCCCGCGAAAATATAACGCTGGAGGAACAGGAACAGCAGTAGTGTAGGAATGAAAATGATAAGAATACCTGCCGATATCACATTTAATTGAGCAGCATTAGGTCCAACAAACGAGTAGATAGCTGTCGACACGACCTTTAGTTTTTGGCTTGGCATGTATAAGTACGGGGTGTAGAAATCGTTATAAATGGCAATAGTCTTCAAGATGACAAGAGTTGCTGTGGCAGGTCCTAGTAACGGGAAAATAATAGAACGGTAGATTCGGAACAAGGAGGCACCCTCGATCATTGCGCTCTCGTCCAAATCCTTCGGAATGCTATTCACAAACTGCAAGTAAATCACGATTTGAAGGACATCTGCTCCCAAATACAAAATGATAGGACCACCCATCGTATTGTACAGATGCAGTGATTTGATCACACTAAACGTAGCAACTTGGGTCGTTACCATCGGAATAACCTGGGCAATCAGATACATTCCCATAATTGGTTTTTTCAGCTTGAAATCAAATCTTCCGATTGCATAAGCGACCATCGTTCCGAACATGATATTGCCTGCAACCGCAATGACGAGAATGATGAAAATATTTTTAAAGCCGAGCCCAAGCTTGCCGATGTCAATGACCTTGCTAAAGTTATCAAAGTTGAATAGATTAGCAGGCAGTCTAAGCCCGGATTGGTAATATTCGATCTGCGTCTTGAATGCACCAACAAATACGGAATACAAGGGGAAAAATACGACGAATAAAGCCATGGCCAGCGTCACATATTTGAAAATCGTAAAGGAGAAAGATTCTTCTCGTCTCATCTCGTTATCTCTCCTCTCTGAACAGCAGCTTGCGTTGAATAACGATGAAGATTAATACCATGATGAGCAGCACCACTGCCATTGCGGATGCGAGACCGAAGTTCTGATATTTGAACGCCGTATCAACCGTCTTAATGACGAAGGTTGATGTATCATTTGCACCAAGCAGCATGACATATGGAATATCGAATGCTTCGAGCGCACCAGTCAAGGTGAGAATGAGCATCAGCTCCATGACTTTTCGAATACTCGGCAAGGTAATGAACCTGAATTTCTGTCTGCTGTTTGCCCCGTCGATCGAAGCTGCTTCATACAAGTCACTTGGAATGGATTGCAGCGCTCCGATAAATATAACCATGTTGAGGCCCATGTACTTCCACATCGAGATAAAAGCAAGTGAGAAATTCACGAGATGCTTGTTGCCAAGCCAGCTCTGCTGCCATGATTCCAATCCAATCGAGCCTAGCAGCACATTAAGTGAACCGTATTCCATGTGATACAGGTTTTTAAACATGATTACAGTTGCAACACTATGCAGCACGTAAGGGATGAACAGCATCGCCCGGAATCCGTTGCGACCGCGCAGCTTTCCGGTCAGAATAACCGCGAAGTACAGCGATAACGCAACCTGGACAAGTCCACCGATAAAATAATAGAGATTGTTCTTCAATGCGCCGAATACTTCCGGTTTCGTGAATATTTCCTTGTAATTGTCGAGGCCAATGAAATTCATATCCCAGCCTAGTCCAGTCCAATCGGTTAAGCTGTAATAGAGCAAGGAGATTGCTGGATAATACGAGAATGTCAGTGATAGCAGGACGGGAATCGTTAAAAACCCGAATAAAATAAGATAACGCTGTGTTTTGAAGCTGAAATTAAACAATAGGCTCCCTCGCTTTCTGTTGGATGACTACACGCCGGCTTGTTAACGCTTACACCGAATTATAGGCGATTGGCTCTATTATTTTAATGGTCTTTGTTATTCTTTATTGTCTTTAATTAACATAACTTTCACCTAACAAGAATCACCTAACAATATCACGGTATTCTTTTGGCGTTTTACCGGTCATTTTTTTGAACACTTTAGTAAAATAAGCCGGATCCGCATAGCCTACCCTTTCGCCGACCATGTACGTTTTCAAGCCCTGCTCATCGCGAAGCAGCCGTTTTGCCTGTTCAATTCTCTCCGTGGTCAAATAGTCGGTTATCGTCTCGCCTGTTTCGATTTTAAACAGCTTGCTCAGATAGCTTGGCGTCAAATAGACGAGATCAGCCAGACGCTGCAGTTCAATTTCTTCGGTATAATGCTTCTGAAGATAGGCTTTAATGGTTTCAATCGCTTTATTCTCAGAACGTCCCTGCTCAAGCGTGAAAAACCGATTGTTCATATCCTCGCGCAGCTGATCGGCAAATGAACGCCAGTCCTCGAAGCTCTCAGGAGCAATCATCTTAATCGGCTCACTAATCGACTGCTGCTGACCAAGCCATTGCTTAATTTCCTCACTTATAAGCACATCCAGATCTGAGCATACTTCTCTCAGCTCTTCCCAATTCAAACGGTACTTTGCGCATTCCGTCAGCCAGCTTTCGAAAGCACGTTTCGCCAATGCAAAGTCGCATACCTGAAGGGCTGGCAAAACCTCCTTATCGATAATACGAAGCAAGCGATAACGCTCTTCCTTATGTGTCGATTGGTTATTCATTCCCGAACACCAGCGCAGCTCGGTATTATACCAAGCATGTTGAAAAGCTGTCGAGGCTTCGCGATAAGCCTGTTGAAGCCAGATACTCCCGCAAAAAACACCACTAATTCCGATTTTCGCTTTCGTAAAGCTGGGCATTCGCTGCAGCAGCGTCACGGCAAGTTCTCGTACCGTATTCACATGGTCATTCTCACCAACTGCGATCACCATTGCTTTTCGCTGACTATCGTTTCTTACAATTTTGCATTCACGCTGCCAATCTGCCGTGAATTTCTCAAGCTGCTCATCCGTAATCGTCGGCTCAGCACCTATTAACAGCACAGCATAATGCTTAGCAAACAAACGGCTGCGGTCAAGCTCGCTGCTTACCTCATCCTTGAGTGTGGCTGGCATTTGCCTATCATCAGCAAACAGCAGCAAACTGAGCAAATCCTCCGATTCCAGCCGTCTGCGGCTATTCTCCTGCTGCACACTCGCCTCTATCTTCGCAAGCATACGATTCAGTTCTTCTAAATTAACGGGTTTAAGCAAATACTCCTTAACCTCATAGCGCATCGCCTCTCTCGCAAATTCGAAATCATTGAAGCCGCTTAAGACGGCGAATTTCACCTTTTTCCGCGTACGGACTATTTTATCAATGAGCTGAAGTCCGGTCATTTGCGGCATTTTAATATCCGTAATAATTAAATCCGGCTCCAGGTGTTCAAGTTCATTTAGTAGCTCCTGGCCGCTGCCATAGGAGCCGATGATGACATAGTTATCGCCTGCTTGTTCGATCAGCTTGCACAATCCGAGTCTAATCCGTTCCTCGTCATCCACTACAATAATGTTCATAAAGTTATTCCCCCTTGTTTTGGAGTGATCGGAAGTTTAATGGATACTGTCGTTCCTTCATCTATTGCACTGTCAACCGTAATTCCATAAGCTGGGCCATAGCGTAATTTGAGCCGCTCGTTCACATTCCTCAGACCAATACCTCGGCCTTCCCATTCCGGCATTTGCTCCGCATCAAGCATACTTCTCAGCCGTAGCAGCGCTGTCTCGTCCATGCCGCTGCCCTCGTCTTTGACGACAAAATATTGATCTCCTCCAGCTTGCATATAACCGATTGAAATAACCAAATCCCCCGTCTGCTCGTCGTACGCATGATTAATCGCATTTTCAACGATTGGCTGGAAAAGCAGCTTCATGACTTCAATTTTCCCTACCGCAGAATCCTCAGGCAGTTTTAAGGAATAGCGAGTTCCATAACGATAGCTTAGAAGCTGCATATACATTCTTAAGTGCTCCCATTCCTGCTCGGCTTGTACCGTCTCGCTTCCCGCATGAATGCTGTAGCGAAGCTGCTGCCCAAGCAGCTGCACCATCTGGCCTACTTCCGGATCATCATTGATGACGGCAGTCATCCGAATGGACTCGAGTGTGTTGTAGATAAAATGAGGATTGATTTGGCGTTGCAAGCTTTCCAGTTCAATCTGATTTTTGCGCTGCTCGATCCGGTAAATATCCTCAATCAAAGATACGATGCGCCCCATCATCCGATTAAAAGCATTACCGACCATGCCTACCTCATCACGCCGCCTGATGGGGAACATCACATCCAGCTTGCCGGACTGAACCTGCTTCATCAGCTTAACAAGCGAGCGCAGCGGTTTGGTTAATGCAAAAATGGTGATTAATGAGATGACGAACGCCAGACACATCGTGAAAATGGCCGCTGCCGTCGTATAATTGCGGGTTCTCATCGCTTCATACATGAGTTGCTTCTCAGGTATAGAGATTAGCATCAGCCAACCGGATTCCTCTGATTTACGGTATATAACCAGCTGTGATTGATCCTTTTTACCGATATGGAAGCTGCCTTCTTTGCCGGTTATCTGCTTCAGCAGCTCATTATCCGATAAATTTTGCAATAAGTATTTTTGCTCACTGTCGTAGATGACGCTATTCTGCTCATCCAAGATAAGCGTTGTACCATGCGTCGTCGCATCCAAATCCTGAACAATATTAGTAATAACCGAAATGTTAGCATCAACGGCGATAAGCCCAATAGGGTTATATGATTTATCAATAATTTCCCGAACCACTGTAAACACATACTGTTTGCGGTTAACCGTGGTCACTTCCTGTGTGCTGACAAGGACAGGTTTGCCATGCGCTTCATGAGCAATTTGCTGCCAATTCCCGTAATAGTCGCTCAGATTCGACCGTACACCTCCACTCTTTATCACATAATAGGGATTTCCGTAACGATCAAATAGATAGATATTGCTCGTACCCTCTTTTATATTGTTCATAAAATAAATACTACTCTCGATTTTACGCTGGATTTTAAGCTTGACCGTGTCATCCGCAGCCAAAGTGTCGGTTAAAGTCCCCTTAACTTCATGCTCCTTCTCATAGTAGTCGTTGGATAGCTTCAAACCTGCTTGGATTTCATCCAAATAAGACGGGATAATCGAGATTTTTTTCATATCCACCGTGTAGTCGTCAAGCTTGCTTATCATCTTATCTGTAAGTTCCGAAGCATAAGATACCGTGTTCGACTCGATCGTTTGCGTGTATCGCTGCGCAGATAATAAAGTAAGTAAAGCAATGGGAAGCAGAATAAGCAGAACAAAAACGATTAAAAGCTTCGCTTCCATCCGTGTAGATGGCCATTCCGTCCATATTCGCAAGCGGGAACCCCATTTACTCATGTTGTCATCTCCTTTAACCGACTGTCCGGTTAGCCGCCTTTCGGAAGCGCTGTCGATTCGCGTATAATGAATTCTCCTGCGAGCAATACTTTTTCCTGCAGATTGTCAGGATGGTCTAATCTTCTAAGAAGCATCTCCACAGCCCGACGGCCGAGCGCTTCCTTCTGAACATTAACCGTGCTCAGCGCTGGTTTAGCCCATTCCGCATCCTGAATATTATCAAAGCCTGTAACGGAGCATTGCTCCGGAACCTGCACCGACAGCTTGCCCAGTACGGTCATCATACAGATGGCTATTGAATCGTTCGCGCAGACAAAGGCGGTCGGAAGCCGATGTTCATTAATAAGTTGTTTCACAATGGCTTCCAGCGCCTCGGTCATTTCACTCCGATTCTCACCTTCAAAGGAAAGAAAGCCTTCCTCCTGATTCAGCGCCAGCCCATGCTCCTCCATCGTTGTACGGTAACCGTTGTATCGGTCAATGAAGCTTCGCGCATAGCGGGTGTTGCCGACGAATTGCAGCTTGCTATGGCCGCAGCCGATCAAATAATTGGTGACACGTCTTGTACATTCCACATTATTCATGAATAGAACATCCGAAGGAATAAGCGGGTCCTCATGATCAACGAGAACAAATGGAATGCCAAGATTCCGAATTTCGAGCAGCATCTTGGAAGCAATAAAACCGACGCCAATAATGCCTAACACGCCACTTGGATTAATGAGATTCGAGAAGTTGTCCTTGAAATACTCCGTTACAACTAGAGCGCTGATGTCGCGGTCGGCGAGCTCCTCCGTAATGCCGTCAATAATACGTCCCCAGAAATAGGAATCCCGCGTTTGATACCTCACTTTCGGTACAAGCAAAATAACGGTATCTCGTGTATTGGTATTAACCGATGCAGGTTTATTTCGTTTCGAGGTAGTCTTCGTTTGTTTATTGACAAAATAACCAAGTTGAGTAGCAACGCTTACAATTTTGTCCCTTGTTTCTGTACTAACACCACCCGGCTTCCCCGAAAGCGCTTTAGATACTGCGAATTTTGAAACCCCAAGATGATCGGCGATTTGCTGCATCGTAACTTTATTGACCATAGTTTAGGCACATCCTTTGCTAAATTAGCTGTATAAGCGTTATCATAGCATAACTTTTGTTAGGTAAAAATAGATTTGTTTTAGCTAACAAATTGTATTATTTTGTGATGTACTTTTGACCAAATACAATAACCCCCGATCAAGATGATCGGGGGTTATTCTGAAGTGAGCGTTATCCTAATGCCGTTTCCGCTTATTCCACGCTATTATTTGGCTGTTTCTGCTGCTGGCGGCTTCAATGCTGCCAGTGATGCTGCCGTCCGGTTGGAACGATACCATGCTCTGGTTCAGCTCCGTCAGGGAACTTGCCACATTAACCCGGGATTCAAGCAGCCGCCGGCAGTGATTGCACTCCTCCGATTGCACTTGCAGCTGGGTGATGCGCTCCTAACGCTCACCGCCGCTACATTCGAAATAATTGTTTAGTATACCAGACAAACGGTAAAAGTACGTTAAAAATAACTCGACCCATTAGATTGGCGAATAAGCTTTCAAATGGCAAATGAAAAGGGAAGAAACAGGACGCACCTGATTCTTCCCTTTTATATTAGTCCCTCTTGGATTCCAATTCTTTAAGGATTGACTCACCTTCGATATCTACGTTAGGCAGAATACGCTTCAGCCATTGCGGCAAATACCAAGAATATTTGCCTAACAAGGTCATGATTGCAGGAACGAGCGTCATTCGTACAACGAAAGCATCAATGAGGATGCCTAAAGTGAGCGATAGTCCTATCGCTTTGATTTTTGGATCCGGCGTTAAAATAAAGCCGCCAAAAACAAAGATCATGATTAGTCCCGCCGCCGTCACAACCCTTCCGCTATGACCGAGTCCGGACACGACGGATGGCCGCGCTTGCTTCGTATGTGTATATTCTTCCCGCATACGCGAGACGAGGAAGACCTCGTAATCCATCGCAAGTCCGAACAAAACGCCGGTAAGCAGCACAGGCAGGAAGTTTACGATCGGACCTTCGGCCGCAACGCCAAACAAGTCAGCCAAGTGACCGTATTGGAAGACCGATACAACAACTCCAAGTGACGCTAGCAGCGACAGTACGAAGCCAAGAACAGCTTTAACAGGCACGAGCACCGAGCGGAATACGAGTAGCAGCAAGATGAACGCGAGTACGATGATGATCGATCCGAAGAGAGGGAACGCTGCACTCATCCGGTCGGACATGTCGATATTAATGGCGGTGATGCCTGTAACCATCAATTGGAACTGAGCTTCGGATTTGAGCTGGTTGCCGCGCTCTCGTATCGATTGCACCAGATCGTGCGTAAGTTCGTCGTTAGGTCCTGTCTTCGGCGTCACGCTGACGATGGCCAAATTGCCGGCTTCGTTAAGCACAGGCGGTGAAGTGGCAGCGACGTTCTCCATTTCCCCAAGGTTGCCCGCAATCTTAATAGCGGCCTCTCTCACCTGTGCTCCATTCGTGGATCGAATGGCAATAGCCAGCGGGCCGTTGAAGCCAGGGCCAAAACCTTCAGACAACAAATCGTAACCGCGTCGTGCGGAGGTATCGGTTGAGCTCATGCCGTCGTCCGGCAAGCCTAGCTTCATGTTCATGGCAGGCAGGGCAAGTGCACCAAGCCCGATCATGCCAACTAAAAGGATTGGGATCGGGAACTTCGCAACAAATTGTCCCCACCGATAGGCGAATGGCTTGCTTTTCCGGATATGCGGCTTTCGGGTCCGGACTTTATAACAGATGCGGACGCCAACGAGCGACAAGATCGCTGGAATCAGCGTGATGGCAATCAACACCGAGGTGAACACAGTAAACGATGCGGCCAAGCCCATGACACTAAAGAATGGGATGCCTACGATCGTGAAGGAAACAAGCGCGATAATAACGGTTAAGCCTGCAAAAATAACGGCACTTCCTGCTGTCGCTGTCGCAAGTGCGATGGATTCCTTGATTTCCATTCCATTCTCGAGTTGCTGACGGTGACGAGAAATAATAAAGAGCGAGTAGTCGATGCCCACGGCCAATCCTAGCATCAGAGCCAATATCGTACCCTCAGAATCCATGTCAAAAAAGTTGGCGCCAAAATTAACGCCCATGACTCCGATGCCAACACCGACGAGTGCCGATATAATCGGCAGCCCCGCCACGCGGAAAGAACGGAACGTGATGACGAGCACAATGAAGGCGATTATAATACCAATGATTTCAGAAGCGCCGGCACCCGACTCCTCGATTATATCAACAGACCCTCCTGTCTCGGTTTGTATACCAGAATTGCGAGTTAGCGCTAAGCTTTGAAGTAGATGAGTCTTGGATTCTTCAGATACTTCCTCCGCGGGTGCTTGATAAGTGACATCAGCGTATCCGATCCTGTTGTCCTCACTAAACGCCCCGGACTTGTAAGGACTAATAATGTTGATAATTGCCTTATCCTTAGCTACTTGGTCCAGCATCTTGTTAACAGTCTGCTGCGTCGTCTGGTCTGTTAATTGCTTGCCTTCAGGCATAGCGAAAATGAGTCGGACATCACCTCCATTTGCCTGTGGGAACTCTTTATTTAATAAGTCGAGCGCTTTTTGGGAGTCTGTTCCCGGAATGGCGAAGGAGTCGCTGACCGGACCTGCAAATAACGTGCCTAAGCAGATTGCCGTGATGAGAATAAGTGCCCATAAACCAATTATGAAACGGGCTCGTTGTGCGGACCAGAAGCCCAGCCGATACAAATATTTTGCCATGATAACATCCTGCTTTCTAATAAAATCTTCGAACTATAAATGGTAGTCCCATCTTAACAAGCTCGAAAGAGTATAAAACCGGGCCACGGCCCGACGTTTCACTAGACATAAGTCTGGGCAGCCTTGCCGGGAGGGTATCTTCTGAATAATGACTCTACGGGCATAATTAATTGCATCGGATATAATTTCGTCTGTTCGCCGCGAACGCGATTTTTGCCAAGTGGATGAATCGCTCGCATGAGTAGCCGGAGATACCATGTACTTATTTTTTGAAACCAACCAACTTGCAATGGATGCAGCTCAAAGCCGGCCCCGTGAATAATCCCTCGATGCAGCATTGTAATGCCAATTAAGGCTTTGATGTCTAGTTTATAATCTCCAATAAACAAACTATGGCTGATGTCCCGAAGGGCACGACGCCCCAGCCTTGCGGTCTCAAGGGCAACTCGTTCCGGACTTTTAAGTTGCAGCATGTTATTTAACTTGTGATTGTTAATATGCAATTCACCAACCCAGTCGCCATGATGAATCCAACTGCCATCATCGCACTGAATACTAGTCCCTTTATGGGGTTTGATGAGCAGTTTGCAGATACCAAAGTCAGCAACATGCCTGCTGCTAATGTGGCAGAAGGCGTCAAATCCCCGTTCCCATACCATCCAAAATGATCGAAAGATGCGGTCAGCATAGGCACTCATCTGGACCCACCTTTCTTATCCAGCAAATGTCTGACGATTAAAGCTCCCCCATATAAAATTAAGAAGGCCGCTACTAGCAAACTTCCATTTTTCGGCTCTAATATCCATTCTCGCAGCTCAGGGAATAGGGTCACTATGATAACAAGCAAACCAGCAACTACAATTCCTATACCAATCCATAAGGAAGGTACTGTTCGTTCACGTTCAATTTCTTCAAACATCGAGGTGGGATTCGTCCATATCGGGCTTTGCTGCAAATCAAGATTCTTATTCAGCCATGAAGCTTTCTGCAAGGCATCGAATATTTGATAGAACCATATCGTAGCAAGGGCAAATGGGAAAACCATAGGGAAAGTAGGAATCAAACTGATACAGGTAAAAGCACCAATCATGAACTTCAATCCCGTTTGATTAAAGCCCAAATAATAATGCCCTAAACCTGGAATCAGGGATAAAACAAATGTAATACTCATTTTTTTGCGATCCATTTCGGACACTCCTTTTCTTATGAGTTGCCTGATAAGTTGTGAAACACATTTGATATTGATTGTGCGAATTGCTCATTATACATTCCGATATTGGATACGGCAGTATCAAACAAATCTGCTCCATTGCATATAAACAAGATAAGTGCGCAGGAAGATGCTAATGCCATTTTGAGCAGCGGATTGAAGCGATTGCGCCGTCTGTAAGGATTAGGTCTATTGCTGATGGCAGCCATAATAGCAACGGACAGATCTTCTTCAAGTACCGGAAGAGCAGGATCATTCCACATACGTTCCAGCTCATGCAATTCCAGATACCATTCTCTACACTCTTCACATTCCTCTAAGTGCGTTTCGATTTCCTTCATTCTAATTGGATGCAGTGAATTCGCTATGTACGATGTTAGGTTCATCTGTACCGAATTACATTTCATCGGAAGCTCTCCTTTTTCTTGCGAAGAATTTGTTTAGCTCTGTACAATTGCGATTCAATTGTTTTTTCTGCAGCACCCGTCTGTTCAGCAATTTCTCTATAGGACAGTCCGCGAAAAAAATACAAATAGATGACCGATTTGTATGGTTCCTTCAACTCTCTTACCAGCTGTATCAGCTCCGACTTCATTTCCTTGTCCAAGAGGAGCTTCTCAGGAGTCTCATCAGTTACTTGATCCGATGCTAGCTCGGCGGCGGCTGTACGGTGATTCCATTCACGCTGCTTCCCTTTCCTCCAGTCCAAACAAGTCCGAACTGCAATACGATATAACCATGTTCCGAATGCCGCTTCCTCCCTGTAGGAGGACAATGAATAAAAGGCCTTGGTTAAAACAACATGAGCCAATTCTTTGGCAGATTCTTCTTCTCTTGTCATTTTCAAACAAACATGATAAACCTTGCTCTGGTATTCCTTCACTAGGTAAGCATAGGATTCGTGCCTGCCGGAAAGCACATCTTTAATCCATTTTTCTTCCTTCAGAACACTCCCCCCTTGCAGTCTCCATAAAGTTAGACGACAACCATACAGCATACCCTGCATTTTTCTCGAAACATTTACAGCTAATGCTGAAATTCAGATTAAAAAAGCCGAATCCTTTACACACTAGGAACCGACTTTTTATTGGCTTTTAAACTAAACTTTTTTCAATCTCCATGAGGGCATAGAGCTGCTTGTTCGTTAATGAATCATGCAAATGGCTTTCTATTTAAGACGTTGCTTGTTGAGCAGCTTTAATTTTTCTATATACTGAGTTGAAAATAACAATAACATCTCTAATTCAAAATTCTATCAGGAGAAGATTTATAAATAGTCAAGATCATTATCACACCTTACTAAAGTCATTGTTTCTTCGCCATGTAAATATAGTTGAGTATAGTTTGTACGTGCTAGCGGTCATTCATTCTCAATGCCTTTCAGGAAATAATCGAGTCCGAGTCAATTTCACAATAAAAAGCCCCTCAGCTGATGTACAGCTAGGAGGCTTTGAAATAAGTATCGTGTCCCGCTTCCATCCCCCTGATTTGTCTAGGAAGGTGCGATTGCTTGATGCAGCGCATCAATGTAGGTTGATCCCAGCTTGGATAGGGCTGTACTCCGATGGGCTATCCATCCCACATTAATCGTCTCCTCGGTATCAAGCGGAATCGGAATAATCTCATTCCCGTTCAGATCCGCACTTAGTACGCCGGTTGAGATCGTATAACCATTTAAGCCAATCAACAAATTAAATAAGGTCGCGCGATCGTTTACACGGATGCTTTTTTTATGGGATAACGTACTTAGAATTTCCTCGGCAAAATGGAAGGAGTTATACTCCCCCTGATCAAAGGATAGATACGGATACTCATCGAGCTGGTCAATGGTAACCTTCTTTTGCTTGGCCAATGGATTTTTAATGCTGATAAAAATATGAGGTTTCGCGGTGAATAGACTGGTAAACTGCAGGTTCGAATCCTTCAACAGCTTGTTGATCACTTTTCCGTTAAATTCGTTCAGATATAGAATACCAATCTCACTTCGCAAGCTCTTCACATCTTCGATGATCTCGTAAGTCTTCGTCTCGCGTAAGGATAGCTCATATTCTTCCTGTCCATATTCCTGCACCAGGCTAACAAATGCATTCACGGCAAAGGCATAATGCTGAGTCGACACGGAAAAATGCTGCGGTGACGGCTTCGCGTTCAGATACCTGCTCTCCAGCAGCTCCGCCTGCTCCACAACTTGACGGGCGTAGCTTAGGAATTCGACACCCTCCTTGGAGAGGGAAATACCTTTATTGGAGCGCTCGAATATCGCGAGCTGCAGCTCTTCTTCCAAGTCTTTGATGGCATTCGACAGCGTTGGCTGCGAAATAAACAGCCGCTTGGCTGCTTCATTAATTGAGCCGCGGTTCGCGACTTCAATAATGTACTTTAGTTGTTGAAGCGTCAAAAAATTTCTCCCCCTCTAAGCATCCGAATCACCAGGCCGCCAGCCTGTTTCCTGTGACCAGAGATGAGCCTTATGTACAATGTCCCATACAATCGGACCTTTTCCTTCTACATACTTGATCCGTTCATGCTTGTAACGTTCAAATAACCGATGCTTCTCCTGCCCATATCTACGGCAGTCCTCCGGATGCTGGCGCAAATAATCACGAAACAGCAGATTAAGCTGTTTAGCGAAGCCGCCAGCTTCTCTCACATGGAGATGAGTTCTTCGCGCACCTGGTGCTTCACGGAAATATCGTTTCGATTTATCCTCATTCTCACCCCTGAACACAAAGCCTATTTGTTCTATCTCAGACTTATAGCTGATTAACTCCTCAATATCCATCACCGAAACTTGAATATCAATAATCGGCTTGGCATCTAGCCCCTCAACGGAGGTTGACCCTATATGATCAATTCGAATCGCTAATTCCCCAAGAGCTGCTCTTAATTTAGAGCCGATCTCTAGAAATAACAATCGCCACTCCGGATCATGCTCCGCGATCCTCCACTGATCTTCCATCGCTGCACCTCCTTTTTACCCCTTAATCCTCAAACAATTCAGCCAACACTACTTTCCTATTCTCCAGAAATCTTCTTGTCACTATATAATGAAGGGTATCTTCATAACGGATCTCATCCACCGGCCGGTCATCAAAATTCAGGATTCGAGCATCCGGATACCCTAGCAAAATGGGAGAATGAGTGGCGATAATAAACTGAGCCTCATCTGATAAATCCTTAATCACACGCATTAAGGCTAGTTGACGAGCAGGTGACAATGCGGCCTCTGGCTCATCAAGCAGGTAGATCGCTTTTTTCCCAAAACGATGCTTAAACAAAGACAGAAATGCTTCCCCGTGTGATTGCTGATGTAAGGAGCGCCCTCCATAATTTCGTAAAGTATCTGCATCCAGTGTATCAATATAAGAGGCAAAGTGATAAAAAGTTTCCGCACGCAGAAAGAATCCGTTCGTTACCTTAGGCATCCAGGATAGTCGAATGGCATTTCCTAATATCGCAGCTGAAGAATCAACCTCATATTCGTTATTCCTGCTTCCACCTGCTGTATGAAACCCGCATTGATACGCTATAGCTTCAAGCAGCGTTGATTTCCCTGACCCATTTTCCCCAACCAGAAACGTCACGTTTGTATGAAAATGCAGCTTGTCCATCGTCTTAATCGCTGGAATTGAGAATGGATATGCCCCCTCATCCAGGTCTTCATCCCGCCTGATTTCCACGCTTCGTAGAAACATAACCGGTCAACTCCTATTGTCCTTCGACCATGATAACTTCATTATCGCTATCCTGATACCTATCTGCAAGCTGAACACAAAAAGAACTATCCCGTATAGGACAGTTCTGCTGCCTTCAATTAATCTCATCTGCAATCAAGATTGAATACGCGGTTTATCCGCCTGGCAATTCGAATTCGGAACCAGTCCCAGCTGCGCAAGCTTGGTCAGGTAGTAACATTCTTCCCTCAACATATGATCCGGCATCAATGGACTGATTCGATCCAGCACTTCATCCGATAATTCAAGCTCCTCCAGCTCCTTCAGAAAACCAACAAACAGCTTCATCTCCATGTCGATTTCCTTATGAAGCCTGCGGAACGCTGGGAAGTCTTTCAGCTCTGTCCTCATGTATCCGGCAAGCTCCACACTTTTCAAATACAGCTGCTCAAAATGCCATTCGAATTGTTCCGTTCGTTTGATGAGTGACTTCTCAACCATATCCAAGTCGCTTCCGATCGCTGCTGCGTGCCCTGCCGCATCCGGCAGCCATAAGAAATCATGATGCAGGGCATCAAACTGAGGCACCGGTTTGCCTGCGACTAATTCATGCAGAATTCTCAAATATTCCTCTAACTCATTCACCATATGATTTAGAAAGGTAGGGGTAAGCATAATCTTCGCTTTGCCCAGTATCGCTCTCTCAAGCAGATCCAGCTTGAAAGCCCGGAATTCGCTTGTCAGCTCACAAGCTTGCTTGCTGATCGAGTGACAATCTGCTTCAGATGAAGATTGTCTTGCATAATCAAGCAATTGATCATAGGCAGCAATGTAATAACCCGCGAGCTTGATATCATTCGTCTCAACTGGTGATAAGGTGTTAAATATAAATCGGGCATGATCACCCATAATTTGCAGCCAGAAGCGATGCTCATACCATTCAGACTGTGCCACGCACGGATCCCTCCTCTGGTACCATCATTTTAGAGGGTATGAGAAGACCCGATCAGATATAACGAAATTACCGTCAACCTTGCTTAGGCTTTATCGTGAATAGAGCAATTAGAGCAGCAGCAGTGCAGCAGATGGTCAACACCCAGAATAGTGACGTCTTGGAATTTTCGATTAATAATGCAGCAACTGGTGGTCCGGCCGCTACTCCTAGAAACCGGATACTGCTGTAGAATGATGTGACGGTTCCCCGCTGTTCTTTCTCGATTCCTTCCGTCAGCAGCGCATCAAGGCTTGGCAGCGCAGCTCCAAGTCCAATTGAGGCTGCAAATAGGATCGAGATGATGACCCAAAGCGTATCTGTTCTACCCAAGGCCAAAAAGATCAGGCAGCCCGCCGCTTCAACAAAGCCAATGACACTAATCCATTTCATTAACTTCTTGTTCTGGCCAATCCATTTGCCTATAGCCCATGAGGTGGAACATAAAGCAGCTAGTGGAATCGCAACAAGACAGCCCTTCAGGATGCCATGGCTCCCTCGTTCCTCCAATGTTTCAGAGAGATAAAATAAGGATGCAAATATCGCGAACATATTGATGCCGCCCGAAATATACACACCCCAAAGCCATCTGCCCTTCTCATGAAATAAAGCGACAACGGAGTGGACGAACTGACCAAAGGGTACAGCCGGCTTCTTATCTTTAGGGGCTTTGACCCAAACGGCAACAAGTACAAAGGAAATCATACTAAACACCGGTATGAACCAAAATGGCATATACCAGGTCCACATGGCTAAGGCAGATCCAATAATCGGAGCTAGTACTTTACCAAAGGTGTTAGCTGTCTCTACAAGGCCAAGACCACTGCTGACATCCTCCTCTTTCTTGAACAAATCACCAACAAGGGGTAATACTACAGGAAAGCAAGCTGCTGCGCCTAATCCTTGAAACAATCTTCCGGTCATCACTAAGGCATACGGTTTATCAAAGGCAACTGCTGCCCATCCGCAAAAGGCACCAGCTGCGGCGACAAGTAACAATCCGGGTAATATAACCTTTTTCCGCCCAACCCGGTCTGACAAATAACCCGTGATTGGAATAAACAGAATGGCAATTACCGCATATGCCGTAATCAATAAGCTTGATTGTACTGCGCTGATGCCCATCGCTTTTTGCATAGAAGGAAGAACGGGAATAAGGATGGAATTGGCTAAAGTCATCGTTAAAGGTATTGTTGCAATTGAAGCTAGATCTCGTTGCTTCTTCTTCTCCATGACTTCCTCCAAGTGAACCAGTCGGAATTAATTACACCGCTTATTAGAATGAACTTCTTCGAGCTAATTTATGAATCGTTCCAACCCGAATATTTATCGATCATGTAGGCATTCTATATGCGTTCTTTAAAACAGAAGAGGAATTCACAACATGCAATTTACTAATAACCAAGCAAGCCAATCCCTTCATCAGTGTGAGCAGATCATTCAACAACTGGTGAACCAAACCCAGCAAGCAAGTCAGAATTATCAGATGCTGCTTCAACAAGAACAGCAAAATGCACAGCGTCTCGAAGAACTGGCTGCACGAGAGCAGAAGGCAGCTCAAATCATTCAAACAGCCTTGCAAGGTCATCAAAGAAATAATCGAAAACCACAAACAAGCCCGCAACAGTCATCATGCTGTTTGGGCTTGTTTGTGGTTAAAATTCAAAGCATCCATTCCTTCTGCTATCTCACTTTCCCATAATCCTTCGCTGCGAAATGCAGCTGACAATCCACCTTTACCTGAGGGAATGCTTCACGCCAATTTAAATCTTTCCATTCCTTATAGGACATACTGTTGCGAACATGCATGCCGATTCCTAAGCTGTCTGCCTTCTTTTGCTGCAACTGCTTTACTATTCGATTCGCACGTTCAGATAACAGCTGTGAGACCTTATTTTCTATCGTGTGCCGATCAGCATCATCGCTTAATTTTAACTCTCCAGTATATTCATGAACGGACCCTTTAATCATCGCTTTAATTACGATATGAATGGGTTCATTTGCTTTATGCTCAACATATACCTTTTTACTACTAACCGTTGAAGTGAACATAATGTTGCTCTGTGAACCGTCGCTGCTTTCACTGTCCGATTTACTATTTAAATCGAGACTCATCGATCCTTTCTTGAAATTCCCTCTCAAGACACAGAAAATCAAGGCGTCTTGGCTGCTTATTTTGCCTACATAATTATAATCCCGAAATAATGCAACACCATCCGTTGTAATATTCTCCCCCTCATCTTTAATAATAGGTGCAATAGGATCCACACCATCATCATAGAAATCGCGCTCGAATTCATACAACGTTGTTTTGGGAATTTGATGATTGGAGCTTTCCTTATCTAATAATCGATCGATGTACTTATCTGTAGACGAATGCTGCTTATAATTCTTGAAGAGCAAATCCTTCGCATTACCATTTACTATTACGATTTTAATCAGGGGAGAAATCGAGGTATCCCTTACTATACCTCTTATTTGTTCAGAGAGACTTTTACGTGCAAGCGCTTCTGAATAAAGCAGCACCCGAATTTGGCCATTGACAAGTAATAGATCTGTTTGCTGGGCAAATTTAAGTCTCACATCCTTAGAACTTTTACCGATTGCGGAATGTACTTCTCTCACTATCTTAACGGTTGGATCAGCTCTTGGAATGCTGATCCCAACTTCAATCTGGTTATCTTCTACGCTATCGTAGCTAGCTGCATACGTAAAACCAATTCGTTCCAGGATACGATAATCACAGCCCGAGAGTACAATTAGCGTAATAAGCGCGAGTAAGAATAACAGTATTCTATTCATGAGCTGGCCTGCTTCCGATCTTTTGGAATAGGAGAACAATAATCAGCACAAGAGGCAGTCCGACCGCAACCCCGCACTCGATCAAACTTAATATACTTAGCCAATCCCCTACATCATTTATCGTTTTCGGGATATAAGCAATGACGAATGTAAACAACACAAGCATAAAAGCTAGAAAGTTTATCTTTATCTTAGGGAAAATCTGCTTCAGCATCTCAAGGGCACACCATTGATAGATCACGATTGAGAACAGTACGGTAAACAGAATAAATCCAAATAGCAAATTTTCCATCCGCTCTACAAAAGGAAACTGTATATACGCCAGCAACTCCAGCACTGGAAAGGCTTTATTCTTTAATTGTTCCAGACTATAAACGCCAAAAGTAATCAAAGAGAGATAGAAGTAATTCAGTGTTGTCATCGTATTGCCTAATAAGGCGGACTTAATTAGCTTGGTCTTCTGATTGGTATAGGCGAACATGAGAAGAATTACCTCATATCCAACGAATGAAGAATAAATATCAAAGCTTTCCAATAATCCATATTTCCCGTCCTTAAACAAGTAAGGTGTTAATCGTGACCAGCTAAAATCGGAGTAAAAGAAAAACAGAAGCAGGACAAGCCAAGCAAAGAGCCAAAAGAATACAGTGGAAGCTTTAGCGATATTATATAGCCCCTTCGTTAATAACCAGAACACTAATATATCCAAAATGAATTTAAATTCCATTGGACTTGTTGTTGGGAAAGCATACATCTGAAATATTAATATATATTCCTTCCCCGCCATACAGCCAAGTATAGACCAAACAACTGCTAGTGCGAGATACACGGGAACCAGCATAAATTTCGGGATCGAATGCTCCAGAATTTGAAAGATCGATTTCCCCTTCCCCAGTCTATAGACCACACCAATCAGCAATATATTTAAAGAAGCCAAGAGGCCAAATCCAAGAACCGTTATCCAGCCATTCGTCCCAAAGGTCTCAGCAAGCAGTTGCGGAAGAATGAGGGCCATGACACCGGATTGGATCATAAATATAAAGATCGTCATATGGAAGGGAGATAGCTTTTCTGAAGTCTGCATGTATTCACCGCCTGGTCTTATTCCGTACCTTATTGGAAGTATCACTTTGTGTTGGCCTATCGCGAAGCGAGCTGAATGGAGCACGTATAAAGATATCCTTCCAGTCTTTTGGCTCGAATGGTGCGACAGGATTCAAATATGACGATCCCAAGCTGGTCAGGCCGCTCAAGTGGATCACAATCGCAGAGATCCCAAACACCAATCCAAGATTACCAAATACACCAGCTAGTAAAATGAGACCAAACCGAATTAATCGAATCGATGCACTCATTACATAGCTCGGAATGACAAAGGATGCAATCGCTGACAAGGCCACTGCAATAATGAGAATGTTACTCGTTAAACCTGCTTGCACAGCCGCTTGTCCGATTACGATACCACCTACGATACCGATGGTTTGACCAATCTTAGTTGGCAGTCTTGCCCCAGCTTCCCTCAGCAATTCAATCGTCACTTCCATCAGCAATGCTTCATATAATGGCGGAAATGGCACCCTGCTCCGCGATTCTGTTAGGGTAAGAATCAGATTCTCTGGGATCATTTCATAATGGAAGGTCGTAACAGATACATACATAGCCGTAAAGCTGATCGTAATAACAAATGCAAGGAAACGCAGAAGTCGAATCGCACTGCCAAGAATCCACCGCTGATAATAATCATCCGAGGATGAGAAAAATTCAAAGAAAGATGTTGGTGCTGTGAAAGCTGACGGACTCCCGTCTACCATACCAACCACACGACCGGCAACAAGCTTGGACACAATCGCATCCGGACGCTCGGAAGTTAGAAATTGAGGGAAAATCGAATATTTATTGTCATCCATATATTGAATGATCATATTCGTATCGAGAATGGCATCAACTTCAATTTTTTTAATACGCTTCTTGGCTTCATCAACAAATCGCATATTGGCAATATCTTTCATATACAGCAAATAAACATCTGTCTTCGTAATTTCACCAACAGACAGCTTGATCACTTTCAGATGTGAGCTCCTTAGTCTTGCACGGATCATAGCCAGGCTAGTATTAATCTGCTCGGTAAAGGCATCATGAGGACCCGTAATTACCGTCTCTGTCTCGGACTGGCTGATCGCTCGATTCTCGGGGCTGTAGACGTTAAAGACGAAAGCATTAGGACCATGAAACACGCCTACGCCACCGGCCAAAATGTTCACGATCAAATCTTTGCTGTTATTCGTGTAATAAGGTTTTAGATGCTGCAGCATCTTTGATACTTCCTGCTCAGTACCCGTTAATAACGGTGATAAAATATGACGGCTTAATTTTTCCTTATCCACCAATTGGTCGAAGTAGATAAGCTCCACTTGATGCTCAGGAAATGATTCATGCGTCACATCACTGCAATCTTTGAATTCTTCTAGCGTGTGTGCAAGTGTTGGCGGTTGGTTGTCCTGATTAGGAGGATCAGCCGACAAATCATTATTTGGATTTGATTCTGAATCCTTAATCATCATTTGACGCATAACTTGAGATAAAGTCATTCGCACACCTCTCTGAAAGGATAGAGTTACATCGCAACCTTATTTTGCCTAGCTTTCCTTAAAATTAACCAAAAAAAGGAGATGTCCCCTAAATCATGAAAATGACGATGGGTCACCCCTTTTTATCTGGGCTAAACAGCAGCCTGCGCTTTAAATGTTCTTCCGATTGCCAGGGGTATCCCCGAAATCATCTCGTTCGTGTCATGACGCGGTCAGAATTACCACTCGCGTGTATAAGCTGTAAGAGATATAAAAAACAAAAAAATAGCAGTGCAGGGATAGCCCTTGCACTGCTATTTTCATAAGAATTCACACTTAGGCGAGCCATTTCTCAAGCGAGCAGCCCCTTTTGAGATGGTCCCTTCTTAAATATGTAAAGGAGTCTGTGGAACCCTCTTTCATTCAGTAAAGATTAGTTTTCTCTTGTACGGTTACTTGGAGCTCTCCATTTACTGAAACGGAATCAATGCTGATTTCAGCTCGTCCGTTATAACCGCTCTCGATATATCCGAACACCATCATTTCTTGATGAACTTGCCCCTCATTATAAATAAGATTAATAGAGCCTTCTCCAAATTTCTTAGGATGAACATGAATCGTTTTGACAGAATGCGGCTCCATCTCAAACTCCTTAGAACCATTGGGGTAGGTTAAAACCAAATGAGATATGGATTGATCCAGATTGTTACTGACAATGATCCGGAAACCATCCTCTTTTCGATGTGAAACGGATAAGATCAGGACGGCAAGCACAAATAATAGAATAATAGATACAAAAACTTTCCGCATCGTTACCTCCTAAAAAGAATGATCGCGTTCTTTGCGATAATTCATGCCTCGTAAGCATTAACTTATTCTCTCATCTCCAGTTTAATTTGATTTCCTTTCTTTGTAAAACGAGATAAAAAAGAACGGGAATCTTCCCCGTTCAGAATGAACCTATCTGCTCTCTGGTACAGAGAACCCGTATTTCACAAATACATCAAGTGCCTCCTGCGATTGCAGATAGGTATAAAACTCTTCAGCTTCTTTGCTGTGTTTCGTTGCTTTGACAATCCCAATCGGATATTGAATAGGTGTGTATGTAGCTGGATCAACAGTAAAAGCAATCTTCACTTTATCCGATGTTAACGCATCGGTCTTGTAGACAAACCCTGCATCAGCGTTGCCAGTCTCTACATATTGCAGCACTTGACGCACGTCTTTGGCTTGCACTGCTTTGGATTGGAGAGAATCCCAAAGGTTCGCGTTTGTTAATGTTTCTTTCGCATAATTGCCTGCCGGCACACTTTCCGGAATACCAATCGCGATATGAGGGAATTCCGCTTTGGGTAAGTCTGCAACTGATGTGATTGCGGATGTACTGTCTGACGGAACCACTACGACAAGTTCATTGCTTAATAGATTGATCTGTTGGTCTGTATCGATCATTTGCTTATCAACAAGTGCTTTCAAGTTCTTAGCTGCTGCGGACAGGAACAAATCCGCTGGGGCTCCCTGCTCAATCTGCTGCTGAAGCGCTCCTGAAGCACCAAAGTTGAATTGCAATTTGATTGCTGAATGCTCTTCTTCGTAAGTCTTCTGGATTTCCGTTAGCGCATCCGTTAGGCTGGCTGCCGCAGATATGGTGAGTTCAACTTGGCTTTGAGCAGCGTTGTTCTCATCCCCATTTGCCTTCCCGCATCCAGCCATCACGAGCACCACCATAACTAGACCTAACAAAATTGCATAATTCCTTACCCTTTGAACCATTCCATCTCCTCCAAATTATATCTGGATATATCTATTTATATTTACTTATATCATAACATCTAATGAAATGTAACTAGTAGATAAGAATTTCGTGTGAGATAATCTCCCCTGAGATATTCTTAAGAACTCAACAGTTTAATCTCATTTGGGAATATGTGGAGTGAATTGAAAGATGATACAATATAACGAGAAAAATAGTTCAGGAGGATACGGATGAAGAAAACGCTATTACTTATGATTTTCTTATTCTTATACGTGTTTGCTGGGACGGTAAGTGCAGCAAGTTTACCAGAGAAGGGAACAAGCCATATTTACGATACTGCTGGCATGATCCCATCTGAACAGCTCAAGGAATTAGAGCAGGCAGCTGTATCAGGTGCGCCTTATATGTTCTACATTCTTACAATCGATTCTTTGGATGGAGAAGAATCTGATGTTTATGCAAAGAATGTCTACGATACATGGTCACTTCAAGCGGATGATATTGTTGTTCTTCTTTCCAAAACAGACCGTCGCATTCAGCTCTATTTCATGAATGTCCCGCTTCAGAAGAAACTTGATGCTTTGCCGATCGACTACGCTGGCAGCGAGTATACAACCCGTCAATCGATCGATCGATTTCTAGGTAAAAACTTCACACCAATGGCCAAACAAGGTGATTTCGGATCTGGCTTGTTACAAATGGTCAGCTCAATGAATGCTTTGCCTGAACCTGAAGTGGAATCTCCAATTCAACCGGCAACTCCAGATCCACTGTTAGTAGCGCCACCATCACAGCATTCACCACTGCAAGTTATACCCGATCTTTCGCAAAGGGAACCTGTGAATGCCAGCCGATTTTCCCTTATTAGCATCATTGTTATCATCAGCCTTGTCATCCTTGCAACAGGACTTTATGTATTGATTCGATTCAAAAAACGGACTACTTTCAAGCGTAATGTGCTTACGATGGCCGAGGATACTTCAGTAGAACTTTTCCGTGCACAAGAGACATTAAAGCCCCTTGTACAATTATATGGAGCTCCACCTTCTGCTGAAGTGAAGCTTCTCCCTTTGTCTCGTGCTATAGACCAGCAAGCTCAGACCGTACAACAACTGATTGTATCAATCAAGAATCTACAGATCGGAATTGTAACTAGGAAAGGTACTGCAGATCTCGATCATTTCGCAAAGACAGTCAGCGATCAGAATAATCATGCAAAGCAGCGCAGTCAAAGCGCCAATGAACTGGCAGAGCTGGATCAGACAAACAACCAAGTCGTAAAAGAAATGCAAGCTGCTATTCAGGCACTTAGCGGACGTGTAAGTGAACTGGCAAATGTCTATCAATTGTCCCTAAGGATGATGAGAAACGAAATCGAAGTGAACAAGGAGAAAACGGATGCGGTCTACAAGCAGCAGTTATCTGAACTCATTGATGCTGCGGAGCTGCTGATACCTCAGCATGAGCAGACCACTTTACACAACCTACTGTTGGATGAGCTGCCGGACTTTATTGCGGAGCAAAAGTCAGGGTTAGCTAAGATCAACGAATTGGAAGCTTCGATTAAAGCACAAATGCAACAAAATCAATTACAGCTCGTTGAGTTTAACCCGTTCGAGCGGACAGCTTACGCGGCTGCTGAACACAAGCAGCTTATCGTTTCTCTAGAAAATGGAGATCTGAAGGACGCATCCGATCGGTTAGCTAACATTCGTGGTGCATTAGAAATAGCACGTCAGATGGTTCCTCAAAGGTTAGAACTCCGAGCTTCGGTCGTGCAAGATATGGAGAGGATGAAAAAATTTGTCCATTCCTTCCCTCTTAATGAGGAAGCCTTCCAAGAAGAGCTCCGAAAAATGAAAAGCAAGTTTCACCCGTCCGTTTGGACGTTCATGCAGCCGAAATATGAGGATGCTGAACAAACCTATAAGGATGTTGTCTCCTATTCCGAAACAACAACACTTGCCATAGATGAGCAACGCTATAAAGCAGCACGTGAACAATTAGATAGCATGATCACACTTTCGGAGCAGGCAACGCTAGCGATGGAGGACTGCATGCTTGCCTATGACCGCTCCCTGCAGCATCTCGCTGGCATTCAACAGGCACATTCGGATACTTGGAGAAAGTTCCAAACAGCCGACACCCTATTAACTGCGCAGAGCCTCTCTCCTCGAAACGGTCCTGGGAGCATGCTTAATAACGCCAGCGACATCATTCTTAAGGACAAAGAAAGGTTGGATCATCATCTTTCCTCAAATCAAATTTCGCTTGATGACGCAGAGAGTCTGCAGCAATCGATTGATCGCAATGTAAACACATTTGTCAGTGATGTCGAGCGGGTTGTACAGGAGAAACAACAAGCAGAACGTCGTATAAGAGAAATCCAGAACCGTTATGAATCGGTATCTGCCCGTACGAGACACCGCTCCGTATCCAGCAGCCATAGCAGCAGTTATCAATCCAATATGAGTCAAATTGATAACCTGATTATGCTTGGACTTTATATGGAAGCCATGAATCTAATTGATGATGCCGATAACAATATTAATCAAATGCAATTCGAATACGATAACATTATGCGTGAAGAGCAGAGACAAGAGGATGAACGACGCCGGCAAGAAGAGGAACATCGACGTCAGCAGGAATCGATTAGTTCTTCCCCCTCTCCCCCTTCTTCCGGTGGAGATTCTTATAGTCCGCCAAGTGGTTCTTCAGGCGGAGACAACTGGTAATCAGACAACAACTGCGAATCCACGCCCTAAGGTAACTTATGTTACAATATGGCTTAACAGCAGATGAAGGAGAATACCAAATGGCCGAAGATATCTCTTATACGACCGAAGAGATCGCACAGATTCTAAAGGTGTCCAAACTTACGGTCTATGATCTGATTAAGAAAGGTGATCTCCCGTCCTACCGTGTTGGCAAGCAGATGCGGGTAGATGCCTCCGATCTGGAAGCCTATAAGCAGCAAACAAAGAAGTCAGCCCGAACTATTGAACCTACCGGCAGCTATAGCGAAACGGCAAAGACCTCTCAGCCCTATACGATTTCCGGTATCCGCCCGATCGTTATAACGGGTCAAGATATTAGTCTGGACTTGTTAGCTAAGCACATGGAAAAGCATATCCCATCGGTCAGGCCATTACGCTCTTATGTTGGCAGCCTCGACAGCTTGATCTCCATGTACAAGGGAGAATCCGATATTGTCAGCACTCATCTATTAGACGGAGACACCGGTGAATATAATCTTCCTTATATCCGCAGATTACTGACCGGTTCCTCTTACATGGTTGTGAATCTGATTAAACGACGGGCCGGGCTATATGTGGAACGCGGGAATCCACATCAATTAAATGGCTGGGAAGGTCTTGGCCGACCAGGATTGCGGTTCGTGAACCGAGAGAAAGGCTCCGGCGCGAGAGTCCTGCTCGATGAACAGCTTCGTCTGCACCGTATTCATGCCAATCAATTGATTGGCTATGATCTGGAGGAGAGCAACCACCTCGGAGTAGCCGGCAAAGTTGCTGCAGGTGAAGCGGATGTTGGGGTTGGCATTGAGAAGGCAGCCGCCATCGTTGGCAACGTGGATTTTATTCCATTAATTCAAGAGCAATATGATCTTGTCTTGCTTAAAAAGCCTGAAAATATGGAATGGATCTCAGCTGTCATGAACATCTTGTGTTCCACCGCCTTCCAGAATGAGCTCCGCTCGATCTCGGGTTATGATCTATCTCTAACTGGACAAGTCCTGTATGAGACTTAATGAAAAAAGTAAACGGCCTTGGAGCGCTTCATCGCTCCAAGGCCGTTTACTTTTTTCAATCAATCTTCCGCAGTAATGGCAAATAACAGATGGTCTTCCCATTGACCATTTATTTTCAAATAACGTTGGGCGAGACCCTCACGCCTGAATCCAGCCTTTTCCAAAACCCTAATGGATCTTTCGTTCCTTGGCATAACGCCTGCTTGAATGCGATGAAGACTTAACTTCTCGAATGCTTTGCGTACTACCAATGTAACGGCAGCTGTTGCATAACCTCGCCCATTGTAGGCTTGGTCAATAAAGTAACCGAGATATGCATTCTGGAATACCCCTCGGGACACACTCGTGATCGCAATGCGCCCAATCAGCTGATCCGATTGAGTGAGATAGACTCCGAAAATATAAGCTTGATCTTGATCTGAACTCGTTATACCGTTCTTAATCTCATTCTCTTGTTCTTCAAGGGTATAGTGCCCTTCACTTCTAATCGGTTCAAACGGCTGGAAAAAGCTTCGATTACGCGTTTTCATTTCGAGCATTGCTGGAGCATCCGCAAGGTCTAACGGTCTTAGATAGATTTCACTACTCATCTTCTTCGACTACGCCTTGGACTTTTCTACTTTTTGAACGAATTTATCAACTAGTTGCTGCAGCACTTGAAGTGTTGCAAAATCACTCAATCTGCCTTCATCATCGAACTTCATATGCGCCTGGGACAGCTTCAATTCTGGGCGATTGACGGAATCCATATCCAAAGCAAACAGCAGTTGACGCAAGTTCGTCTGCGCACGGGCAGTTCCGCCAGGTCCGGTTGTAGCGCCCATAATCGCAACAGGTTTTGTCGCTAGTGGTGCACCTATATTTTTTCTGGATACCCAGTCGAGTGCATTTTTGAGCACGCCAGTAATCAGTCCGTTATATTCAGGCGTGCTAATCAGAATGCCGTCAGCGGAGCTGCACAGCTCAGCAAATTGCTTAACCGACTCGGGCAAATCCTCCTCAAGATCCTGATTATAGAGCGGCAGATCTCCCAGATCTGCGTAGGTGTATGTAAAATTTTCAGGAAGAAACAACGCCGCATTTTTGAGTAAGGTTTTATTCATCGAAGCTTTCCGCAAGCTCCCTGTTAGGCCAACAATATGAAAGGTTTGTGTCATGGTGGTCCTCTCCTTCTGGGTTATACTGTGCAATCAACTGCACACTCATTAAGATTAACCGATTTCATCCTCCTCGTACATAGCAGCCTCTCGATCACGAATATGACGCCGTAATAAGGCGGCTAACTCACGGTCGATCGTTCCTTTTTCATATAAAACTTGAACTTCCTCCCGTTCAGCTTGGATAGCAACCCAGTGGAGCTCCTTCCTTGCTTCATTAAAGTCATTCGACTTGTTCCTAGAGTGAATCGGCATCGTCTTCATCCTGTTGACGATCTGATTATAGTAAGCGATCACGAATTCGCTTGGATCATTCTTGACCTCTGGCATACAGCGGGCTTGCATCTCTTCAAGGACAGCTTCCGAGCATTGCAATTTCAGTCCTCTTAAGGCGTAGATATCTGCCTCTGTATAAGCGGCCTTGTTATTGCCCGTAAGTAAAGCTTTAATCTTGCTTAATAAGCCTTTGATCACCATCTTACTAAGATGTAGCCGGTTGGCGAGAATCAGTTCGATTTGATCCAGCATTTTATTATAGAAATGAGCATGCTTGGGGCTAATTAACCCTTTCTCCAATTGCTTATGGACGTAGTTACGTTCAATTCCCAGCGCGAGCATCCGCATCTCTAATTCTTCTCTCTTGCCTCGGGAAAGCTGCTTGTTCGGATTATCTTTCATGTCGATCTGCAAAATCATCCGGCGATATTCGGCAATGACGGATTCCACTGCTGCCTCATTTGTTTCATTACTGACATGCTCCAAATGCTTTACTGCTGCGCCCATCACCTTCATCTGCCATTCTCGTTCTTCATGGCTTCTCTCGGCTTCGTTGGCAATGACCCGTTTCTTCGCGATAAGTGGCAGCAGAATACTTGCTGTGAGCAAAGACAACAGGATAATAAAGGCCGCCAGGAAAATGATTAAATCACGTTGTGGGAACGGACTACCATTGTTGAGCAGCAAGGGGATGGAAAAAGCACCCGCAAGCGTGACCGCACCTCGTACTCCTGAGACTGTCGTCAATACAATGACCTTGAAGCTTAACGTTTCTCTGCTGGAAGCTCCAAACCAAGTGAACAAAAACGTCCATACAAAGCGCAGCACCAGAAGCAGAGCAAAGATAATGATCGCATACCAAATGACTACATAATTGTTAAAGCCCGGATCTTTGAAAATAACCGAAGTAACATCAGGGATTTGAATACCTAGAATAACAAATACAAGGCCGTTCAAGATGAACAAGATGACTGACCAAGTACTCAACGATACGGATCTCAGCTTCGGCATAGATTGATCCGCCCGGTCATCTTCTACCGCATGCACAATTCCGCCAGCTACAGCTGCAAGAATGCCGGAGACCCCAAGCTCTTCTGCAACAAGGTAAAGGATAAATGGGGTTACTATCTGCAGCAGCATATGCATCGTTTCATCCTCAAGCCCTGCCCTTCTAAGCAGTTGACGGATAAGGATGATTATGAAGGCAATGACAGCACCCACCAGCAGCCCGCCAACAGCGATGACAAGAAAGCTGAGCGTTGCTTTATGCAAGGAGAATATGCCCGTCATCGCTGCAGCAACCGCAAATTTGAAAGCGACAAGACCGGACGCATCGTTCATCAAGGCTTCTCCCTCGAGCAGCCTCATTAAGCTTTTGGGCAGTTGAATACGTCCGGCTAATGCACCTACTGCAACGGCATCCGTTGGAGATAAGATTGCAGCAAGACCAAAAGCCGCCGCGAGCGGAATAGACGGAATCATCCAATGAATAGTGTAGCCCACCACAAATACGGTAGCGAAGACAAGCCCGACGGACAGCAGCAATATTGGCGCACGAAGCCGCCACAGCTCATCCCGAGGAGTATGCTTCCCATCGTTATACAATAATGGCGCTATGAACAAGATGAAGAACAATTCCGGTTCAAGATGCAGATGAATGCCAAGTGGAAGAATCGTCATAACCGCACCAAGAGCAATTTGGATCAGCGGCACTGGCACGAACGGAATAAAACGATAGATGACGTTAGAGACGCCAATCAGGATAAGCATAATGAGTACAGCAATAAAGACTTCCAAGCGTGATCCCCCTCCATGTTCTCACCTATTAAAAGGCATATACAAAAGGATCAACCGCAAATCGCGCTCGATCCTTTTTATTATGATCTATCTCCCCATGTCTGTTAGACCGGGAGCGTGTTCGTTCGGAAGTTCCGGATTATAAGGCACTGGATATCCATCTGGCGGCGGTATAACTTGAAGCTCTCCACCATTCCGGCTTGGAGATTTGCCGCTGTAGATTTCTGCAATTCTGGTGTCATCAAGCCGGAAGTTGAATTGTGCGTTATGGAAGCCCATCTCAACGTATTTCCGGCATTCCGGATATTTATTAATATCATAATTAGGCACTGGGAACAGATTCCCCCAGTTGACGCCAAGTGTTTCAAGCGCTTTAGCAAAAGCATTCTGATGCGCATTATCACGTACGATAAGGAAGGCTATGGTTTCGCGGAAAGCTTTGTTGGAGCTCATTTCATAAATCCGGGATTTCTGCAGAACACCTGTTGATTCAAGCACCAGATTATCCAATAGATCTGCTATCAGATTCCCATGATTATAAACGTAATTTCCCATCCATGGGTTACCTCCGGCATCAACAGGAAGAGAGCCTTGAGCTCCAACGATATAATGATGGGGATTAGCATGTTTGACAGCCTCATCAAGCGGAGCACCATCTACACCAGCATTACCCGGATTTTCTTCTCCTGAACCAGTTAACAGCTGATTAATGGTTGTCTGTACCAGCTCGACATGGCTGATCTCCTCAAGAAATACGCCTCTGATCAGATCACGATACTGCGTTGCTTTCCCTCTGAAGTTCGTGCTTTGGAAAAAATACTGCATCATCGTACGCATCTCGCCATAATGCCCGCCTAGCGCTTCCTGCAAAACCTTTGCTGCAGCAGGGTCTGGCTTGTCCGGCACAATCATGTTAATCAAATCTTGTTTATAGAAATACAAGTCGAACCCTCCTTTAATTGGCTTAAGCGCTAATAGCTTGCGCTCAAGGACAATATTTCATTCTGTGCTGATGATTCCTTGCCGAGTAGGACAAATTACCGACATGTAAATTGAAATGAAAGGGAGGGTTCCTGCATGAATGAAGAAATGTCATATGGTGAAGATTATCATTTCCTTCCGGTCACCTCTATTAAGAGCGGCTTGGGACAAGAAGTTTTACCTGATCTATTTTGCCAGACCATTCAAATTGTAAATATCTGTTTCATTGGCCAACCGGGAGAAAAAGACTGGGTGCTGGTTGATGCTGGTATGCCCCATTCGGCTGATGATATTATCTCAGCTGCGGAGGAACGATTTGGATTAGAAAACAAACCAAGCGGCATTGTACTGACACATGGGCATTTTGATCATGTTGGTTCGATTATCGAATTGATCAGGCATTGGGATATCCCTGTTTATGCCCATCCACTTGAGCTTCCGTATTTGACTGGGCAGCGCAATTACCCCACACCTGATGCTACGGTAGAAGGTGGATTAGTCGCAAAACTCTCACCCTTATTTCCTAACGATGCTATCCAGCTAAGCGATCATGTAATCGAGCTTCCATCGGATGGATCGATTCCCATTATGGCAGGCTGGCGATGGATTCACACACCTGGACATACCCCCGGTCATGTGTCTCTATTTAGAGAAAGCGACCGCACCCTGCTTGCAGGTGATGCTTTTGTTACCGTCAAGCAAGAATCGCTTTGGAGCGTTATTACTCAGGATCTTGAGATTAGCGGACCTCCCCGCTATTTGACTACGGATTGGGAATCAGCCTGGGAGTCGGTTAAAAAATTGGAGGCTTTGAGGCCAGAGACAGCTGTTACTGGACATGGGATGCCAATGACAGGTCAACTCCTGTCTGAAAGCCTGCAGAGATTGGTTCAAGAATTTGATCAAATTGCTATCCCTGATTATGGGAAGTACATCCAATAACGAAGAAAAAGAAACCACAGAATATCGTGGTTTCTTTTTCTTCAACGTTGATTTAGTCTAACAGCACCTTGTCTCCCAATTTAACGGAACCAGGTTGGAGCACGGAAGCATAAACGCCAAAATGCAGATTAAACTCCTCATTCACTTTTCTGAGCAAAGTTGGATCCTTCACCTGCGTATCGGGATCCATCGTAATTAGTACACAACGCTCACAGAAGCTGTCCACTTGCAGCTGTGTGTCACCAATGGAGAGCTTTCGTCCAATCCAATCTCCTTCTGTAAACATATCATCACTTACCGTAATGACGAAATTCGCACGAAATCGACGATCATCCAGCTCCTTCCCCCATGTCTCCTGCAGCTTGTTTAAGGAAGAGTCCGTAATGATCAGGATACTTGCCCCGTCAACCGACAACAGTTGTGAATTTTTAGCCTCAGGGTGGGGTTCCTTCCGTTTAGACATCGTAAGAGTTGTGGAGGTCTGGCTTTGGATCTCTTCTAATAAATCTTCATCCCAGCCAAATACTCTGCCGTCAGGCGAAGTTACTTGAATGTCTCCATCTTTAAATTCTGCTTTATAGTTAAGCAGATTAGGAATATTTCTAGCCGTTATGTACTTGTACCATTCTTTCTTGGTCTCATCGTAAAAGGTGACAAAACGATCCCCTTGTAAGCCATACTCTTCAATAACACAGTCCTCCAGCTTTTCGCCGGCAAACGATTTAATCGGATAGCGATAAATCTCGCTAATTTCACCAATCTGCACCTTTCATTCCTCCATCTGACTTTGAATAATTCTATTTTAACGGATGTTACCCAGAAAACAAAAATGAATATTGTTGTTCTCAAGCCTAACAGATTAATGATATTCTGATATCAAGCATACAAAAAATGGAGGTTTTCTCAAAATGAGAGCAATGGTCATTCATGCCCCAGGGGCCCCCGATACATTCACAATGGCGGACATGCCTATTCCTGAGCCTGGGCTAGGTGAAATTCGGGTGCAGATCAAGGCAGCAAGCCTAAACCCTGCAGATTATAAAATGACGGCAAACGGCAATCCGGCTTGGCAATATCCTTTCATTCCTGGTCTTGATGCGGCGGGGATTGTGGATGCTGTTGGAGAAGGTGTTACGGGCTTTGTTATCGGTGATCATGTCGCTTATCATGGAAGCTTTATGAAACCAGGTACATATGCCGAATATGGCATAACGAAAGCTCATACGGCTGGTCGTATCCCAAGCGGCGTAACCTTCGAGGAAGCTGCCGCCTTCCCTTGTGCTGGACTAACTGCCTATCAAGCCTTACTAGAGAAGCTGAATGTGAAAGCTGGACGTTCCATTCTTATTCATGCCGGTGCCGGCGGCGTTGGCGGGTATGCCATCCAACTGGCAAAGCTGCTTGGAGCATCTCCAATCATTACAACGGCATCGACAGCCAATACGGACTATGTAAAACAGCTTGGCGCTGATGTTGTTATTGACTACAATACCGAAGATGTAGCAGCAAGAGTCATGGAAGCGACAAATGGCTTAGGCGTTGATTACATCTTAAATTCACTCAATCGGGTAACAGCCCAAGCAGATCTGACTATGCTTTCTTTTAACGGCCAACTAGCCTGTATCGCCGGCGCTCCTGAGACCGTAGCCGACTTCCAGCCATCCTACAAAACTTTCTCGGTTCATAAAATGATGATTGGCGGTGCTCATTTATCCGGTGATGTTCGTGCTGAACGTGAACTTGGAACGATGACAGAAGAATTCATGCAGCTCATCTCTGATCGCAAATTAAACGCCATCGTGGAGAAAAAAATCAGCCTGGAAGAAATTCCAGCAGAGTTAACCCGTCTATCACAAAGACATGTTCGCGGCAAAATCGTAGTGGTCATGTAACTAAAATAAGCTTACTCTTTGTGCAGAGTAAGCTTATTTTTAATAGGAGGAATCATAGATGAGAATCCAAGAATCCGGTATTATTTTATTCACGGAAAATTACGAGACTGCCGTAGACTTCTATGCCGCACATATAGGATTACATATTCGCGAGCGACAGACTAATCTTACCGTATTCGACTTTGGCGGAAGCTATCTTATGGTTGAGCGAGGCGGCGTGAGCTCGTCAGCAGAAAAGTCGAGAGCTCAGAATCCAACCGTTCTGCGGTTTGATGTGATAGATTTTGAGCAGGCTGTGCAGGAGCTGTTAGACAGAAGAGTTACGGTAGACGTTCATATTCATAGTTGGGGAACGATTGGCGTCATCATTGATCCAGAAGGTAATCGCATTGAACTCAAGAAAGCTTAATTTTCTTCCAAGCCTGCTCTAACTCCTGTTGCTGACGCAAATGATGACGGGTATGCATTTCAATCAAATCGAACCATTCCCTAGCATTCAGCCAGCCGAAGCCCCCATGTCTTATTTTATAGTTGGGATTAATAAGTTGGATTCGAGCATCCCATTCTCTCATCTTGCTGAGCAGATCTTCCAAATCACGGATATGCTCGGCTTTGTTTTTTTCATTATTAGGACTGTATTCCATGCCTGGCGGTAATTTGATCTTAATAGGCGGAAACCCTCCGCGCTCGATGAGCTCTTCACCAGTCTCTGTTTTGCCTAAAGGCTGCTCAACGCTCGAGCTTGTGCATTGTTCGATTTTATCCAGATATTCTAGTGCCACATCAACGATATGAGAATAAACCTGGCCCATCGACCATACTCCGGGTGCGCTGCTATAGCGTAATTGCTCCATAGGATAGATATCCAGTCGATCTTTGAATGCGTTTATAACTTCCAATCCTCTCACTAACGTGCACCTCGCTTTTTTAGTGGATTCTGTATGTCTCATCCGTTTGTATCAACTCTATTATCTGCTCAAGCGGCCGGTCGTGACTATTGTCCAAAAAAAAGACGCACTTTCCCTCGAGGATCGTGCGTCTGTCTATTTAAAAGTATAAGTCTTGGAATTTATTGGTGTCAACCAAGTTGGCGGAACACCCACGTAGTGTAACACGGAAAAACCGTGTTACAGCACCGCGTTCAAGGCTTCAATCGCTTTTCTCCAGCCGCCGTAAGAGGTGATGTCTTCTGCACCGACTGCTCCGTACGCTTCACATATAAAGCCGGGGATGATTGTACCATCCTTGAGTTCCAATTTACCAATGCCAAGCGGTCCGGGAATAGCAGCCGTGAAGGAACCAAATGCAGCGAGCGGCATCTCCCATACTTCAACAGTAATGGATGCTCCGCCATGCGTCTGTTTTAACAAGCCAGGTTTTGGCGGCACGGTTTGAAGCTTCATCAGCTTGTAGGTCGCGGATGTATAGTCTTCACGGACAAACGCAGCCCCATGCTCGAGCATTTGGCGCTCCAGCGGCAGACCACGCATGTGCAGACCACACACAGCTACGAGAGTAGAAGGCTGCTTCTCCTTCAAAGAACGGATTGTTTCTGCTAATTCGAAGAGCATCCCCTCTCCTCCTGACGAGGCAAATAAGGTTATCCCAAATGGCAAATCCTTCTCAGCTTCGCCCGATTGAACAGCGAGTGCACATAGATCCAGCAAATTACAATGATTCGTATATTTGCCCATGGCGCTATTCGTCCCTATCGGGTCAGCCGCAACCTGCTCACGTGTCCAAGTGCCGCCCGCTGTAGGCATCACAAGTACCGAATTTTGCAAAAGCTTGCTCGCCGCGAGCTTATAGCCCTGCAGCTTATGGAAAGCCTTGAATACGGATGAAGCATCGAATTCCGGCTTTGTAGCGCCTCGAAGTACTTGTTCAGTTACCGGGAAAGTAACGCCAGGATTCGCTTCAATAAACGAGCCTAGTGCAGCCCATCGCTCTGCAACCCAAGGTCCTTCATACAACAACGCTGCTGCAGCTTGGAACAGCTCTACTTCTACATATTCGATTGGAAGCTTTAAAGCCTTGAGATCAACAACTGCCTGCTCCCATGCAGCTTTATAACTGCCCGCAAACGGGCCATAGAAATCAAGCGGGCCTTCAGGCAACAGGATTTTCACAGGCAGCTTATGTTCACCCGCCGAGATTTCTTTAGACCATGGATCATTAGCTTGTAAGCCTCGCACCACTTGATCGACCAGCTCCGCATCCTCCAGATTATGGGTAAATACTGTCACACAGTCCAAGCTTTCGCAAGCTGGTACAACCCCTTTAATGGACCATGCCCCAACACTTGGCTTCAGACCAACTAGATTATTAAGTGCAGCAGGTACTCTTCCCGATCCAGCTGTATCCGTACCTAGCGAAAATGCTGCCTGACCTAAAGCAACAGCAACAGCGGAGCCGGAGCTTGAACCACCGCTGATCAGCTCTGGCCGAAGCGAATTATGTGTCTCGCCGTACGGGCTTCGCGTCCCGACCAGTCCAGTTGCGAACTGGTCGAGATTTGTTTTGCCAACAGGAATAGCTCCTGCTTCTATTAGACGTTCTACTACAGCAGCATGATCAGCTGGGAGATAAGAGAAATCCTCACAGCCTGCTGTCGTTGGCATTCCGGCCACATCGATATTATCTTTTACCGCAAACGGGATACCCCAAAGCGGCAATTGTGTACGATCAAGCTGATCAAGTCGATCCAGATAACGCTTGATAAAAGCTAATGATGGCGGTGTAATCCAGATATGCTTATCCTCATCAGCTTGAGCACGATCAATGATGGTTTGGATAACTTGCTCTGGCGTCAATGTTCCGTTCAAATAGCGCTCACGCAGCGTAGAGATCGTTATTCGCAGTTGGTTATCATTCATACGCTTGTCAACTCCCTCTCCGATTGTTTCGAGATGCCAACAATGAGTTGGCCGCCATTTACACTGTCACCTGGCTTAACATGTACGGAATGAATCACACCGTCGAATGGTGCATTTTGCGAAAACTCCATTTTCATCGACTCTACAATAATAAGGGTATCGCCCTTCTTAATCGTGTCACCTGGATTCACGAGTACTTTCCAGACGCTGCCCGGCATGGAGCATTTCATCGCATCCACATCAGACGGAAGCTCTTCGTCACTTACTGGCTTCGACGAATCCTGCTCAGATACGTACTCTGCAAGACCAAGCTCCTTCCAGCGCTCGCGCTCCTCATTGAAGGACTGCTGCTGCTGGCTGCGGAATTGACCAGTGCTTTCCTCAATGGAACCCAGGAACTGCAAATATTCACCAAGATCAAAGGTCGTCTCCGTAATGTCCGCTTCGAACCGTCCACGCGGGAAGTCTTCACGAAGCTGGAGCAATTCCTCTGCCGATACCGGGTAAAATTGAATTTGATCAAAGAACCGGAGCAGCCATGGCTTACCGGATTTGAAGCTTTCTGTGGAACGAAGTTTGTTCCACATTTGAATCGTGCGGCCTACGAATTGGTAGCCGCCAGGACCTTCCATGCCGTATACGCACATATAAGCGCCGCCAATGCCAACTGCATTTTCCGGAGTCCAAGTCCGTGCCGGATTGTACTTTGTTGTAACAAGGCGATGACGCGGATCGATTGGAGTTGCAAGTGGTGCTCCAAGATAAACATCACCGAGGCCAAGTACAAGATAACTGGCATCAAAGACAATTCGCTGCACATCATCAATACTCTCAAGTCCGTTCACACGGCGGATAAACTCCAGGTTGCTTGGGCACCAAGGCGCATCTGGACGAACATTTTGCTGATAACGGTCAATTGCCAGCTGAGTAGCTGGATCATCCCAAGATAACGGAAGGCGGACGATACGGGAAGGTACACGAATCGATTCAAGCGGCGGCAAGTTGCTGTCAATCGCGAGCAATTGCTTTGCTGCTTCCCGAACGGTCATTCTCGAAGCATCGATATGCACTTGAACAGAGCGTACACCTGGCGTCAGATCAAGCACAGGAATGGTACCATTCTCACGAATTGCTTCTATAAGAGCATGAACCTGGAAGCGCAAAAGCAAATCCAGTTCTAATGAGCCATACTCGACAAGAAGGTTCTCATCACCGCTGCAGCGGATCGTTATCGGGAACTTACGCCCTTCAGCTTCACGGTATAGTACCGGATATTCTGGCGATACAGAAAAATGCACCACTGGTAATACTACCGCTTCGATTGCTGAGCAATCCCCTTCTTGAATCGCATCCAGCAGCTCTTCCTGCTGTTTACGAAGCTCTTCTGCTTCCTCCAGCGTGACGAGTTGGAATCGGACTTTATCGCCCGGATGCAGTTGACCAAGCTTCCAGAATTCTGCCGATGCCGTCGTAACCGGACATACAAAACCACCAAGGCTAGGGCCATCCGGTCCGAGCAGGATGGGCATATCACCTGTCAGATCAAGCGTTCCGATCGCATACGCATTATCATGAATATTTGATGGATGAAGACCTGCTTCTCCTCCATCCTCTCTCTCCCAAAGAGGAGCTGGACCAATAAGACGTACACCAGTTCTAGAGCTGTTAAAATGCACTTCAAAACTTGTATTCGCAAGCTGTTCCAAGTATTCAGGTTTGAGGAATTCGTTTGTGCAATGCGGCCCTGGAATAACACCAATTGTCCATTCACGAGTAATGGCTGGCTGTAATTGACTAGGCAGCGAAGGCTGCACTTGAATCAGATCCGCTCCTTGATGGCGATTCACACCAAGCACGTCACCTGTACGGATTGCACGTCCACCATGTCCGCCAAATCCACCAAGCGTAAAAGTTGATGCACTGCCAAGAATAAGCGGCATATCAAACCCGCCTTCGATCAGTAAATAAGTACGCAAGCCTGCTTCTGATTCTCCAAAGCTGAGCACTTGTCCGCGTTCTGCTTTTACCGTTGTGTACATCGGGATGGACACGTCATCCAAAGTAGGCTGCATATCTGCACCAGTTATACAGAACAGCATACTTTCTCTGAATTTATAAGAACCACCGCGAAGTGTCAGCTCAAGGCCACTAGCTTGATCGGCATTGCCCAGCAGTTTGTTCCCGATACGGAATGCGAGTGGATCCATTGGTCCGCATGGCGGTACGCCAACATCCCAATGACCTACTCGGCCCGGATAATCTTGAACCGTTGATTGGATACCGCCATCAAGAACCTCAATAGCCGATTCTGAAGGTGCAAAGTTATTAAGAAGTTGGGTGAATACATCTCCTGCCGTGAATTGTTCTTCATCAAGCAGTGCTTGAACATACTGCAGATTTGTAGTAATCCCATAAAAACGAGTCTCTTGCAGCGCCTGCTTCAGCTTACCAATTGCATCTTCTCGATTCTCGCCATGAACGATGACTTTTGCCAGCATCGGATCATAAAGCGTCGTAATTGTAATCCCATCGCGAACCCAAGTCTCGTTACGAGCTTCAGACGAGAACAAAGCTTGATCCAGTTGGCCCGCACTAGGACGGAATTGCTGAAGACAGTCTTCTGCATAAATACGAGCTTGGATACTATGTCCTTTTGGCGTACCCACGAGCGATTCCAGTGCACGAAGCTCACCTGCCGCTTCCTTCACCATCCACTCCACCAGATCAAGACCAAGTACTTCCTCAGTAACGCCGTGTTCGACCTGCAGACGAGTGTTTACTTCGAGGAAATAGAACTTGCAGCTGGACGGATCATACAGGAACTCAACGGTTCCGGCACTGCGATAACCAGCTTCTGCTGCCAGTCGCTTCGCACAAGCAAGGATTTCTGCCCGAACCTCTGCTGGGAATTGAGGTGCCGGACTTTCCTCGACTACCTTTTGGTTCCGGCGTTGTACGGAACAATCACGTTCACCAAGAGCAACAACTTCGCCAAATTCGTTACCAAAGATTTGCACTTCAACATGGCGTGCTTTGGCAATATATTTTTCAAGGAACATACCGCCGTTCTTGAAGTTGGCTTCAGCAAGGTGACGCACGTTGTCGAAGGCAGCGCGCAGCGCATCTTCATCTGCGCATACTCGCATGCCGATCCCGCCGCCGCCTGCTGTACTTTTCAGAATAACGGGATATCCAATTTCCGATGCATGGTGAGCGGCTTCCTCCAGCTCAGTCAACAGAGGCGTACCTGGCAGCAGTGGTACATTCGCTCTCTCCGCAAGCTCACGTGCGGAATGCTTCAAGCCGAATGCTTCCATTTGCTCAGGAGTAGGTCCAATAAACACAATACCGTTCTCTCGACATGCCCGTGCAAAATCTGCATTTTCGCTCAAAAAGCCATAACCAGGATGAATCGCTTGAGCACCTGTTTCTTTGGCAATCTGCAGGATGAGATCCGCATTCAGATAACTCTCTTTCGCAGGACCTTCTCCTAGAAGAACCGCTTCATCCGCCAGATCTACATGCAGGCTGTCTTGATCGGCTTTCGTATATACAGCAACGGAGGCAATTCCCATCTTACGAAGCGTCCTCTCGATTCGAACCGCAATGGCACCCCGATTAGCAATCAGTACTTTATTAAACATATGAAACTCTCCTCTTCTCCCAAGATGATTAGCTGTTCCAGATCAGGACACGAACCGGTGTAGGATTATAAGCATTGCATGGATTATTAAGCTGTGGACAATTGCTGATAAGTACCGCTGTACGGCCGATCGACTGCATTTCTACATAAGCTCCTGGTGAGGAGACACCGTCATCAAACTTCAAACCGCCTTCTGGCGTTACCGGCACGTTCATGAAAAAGTTCACATTAGGAGCCAAGTCCCGTTTACCGTATGGCTCACCTCTTTGTGCCAGCTGCAGCATGAAGGTATCCCGGCAGTTATGCATGTGAAGCTTCTCATGTGCGTAACGGACCGTATTGCTTTGTGCGGAACAGGAACCGCCTACTGTATCATGACGCCCGCAAGTATCGGCAACAATCTTCACCAGCTCTTTGCTGGATTCCGCCAGCAAGACCGAACCTGTTGTTAAGTAGATGTTTTGCTGATTCGCAATCGTCGCAACCGCACTATAGTGATCTTCCGGATTTTCTGCATCAAAGAACAAAGTATCTGCCGCTTGATTCCCTTCCAAATCAACAATTCGGAGCACTTGACCCGGCTCAAGATCATGCATCCAGCCATCCCCTGCCAAAATCACTTCATTATAGATCGCTGCCTCCGGCAAACGTTCGCTCTCCACTCGGTTAAAGCTTCCCATGATGATTCCTCCTAAAATGAATTGTGAAGCAATTCATGCTTCGTAAGCATCAACTTAATGAATTGTGAAGCAATTCATGCTTCGTAAGCGTCAACTTAATGAATTGTGAAGCAATTCATGCTTCGTAAGCGTCAATAATTACAAACCAAGCAATTGATGATAGCTCCAAGTATTCTCGAACGCTCTACGGTTCTCCGGCCTGTAGTTCAAGCAATAATCATCATCATTCACAGCTTCAGCTTCCAAGACTTCTATGTTTACAGGAACGGAAGGATATACCGTTCTTGGATCAAGCGGATTTGGTGTATTGGACAGAACCAGCAGTACATCCATCTCGGTACGAAGTACAACGGTTGCACCTGCAAGGCAATGCTCTGCCGCGTAATGCATCTGTCCTTCATCATCGCAGTACACTTTGGAGAAGAGATTCACGACCGGTGACAGATCCCGTACACCAAGGCCATTCCTTGTTAACTCCACTGCAAAATTTTCTTGACCTGATCTATGCCATTCATTGCGAAGCTCTTGATAGGTCGTTTTCCCATACTTCCGGTCTGTAAGCGCCCGTGTTGTATAGCCGCTGATCGTATCATGCCAGCCAAGGCTGTCTTCCACGATGCTGGCAAGCACCCGTCCGTTATCGCTCATCAGCGTATTCCCTCTTGTCAGGTGTGCGGTATATTGTGCTTTTAACGAATCCGGCATATTGTAGCGCTCGGTTAAATCCTTCGCATGGAATATCATTGCCGACAGGTTTGCGCCTGCTTCTAATGCAGTGAACCGAATGAGTCTCCCTTTTCGAATCACACCCGACCACTTCTCCCCTGCTCGAACCGATGTTTGCCAAATGCTGCTCATTCCAATTCCCCCTTATATGTTGGTAACAAAAAAAGCCCGGGAGAATAATCTCCCAGGCTTTTGTCCTTCCGTGTCATATGGCTTCCGCCATACGCCGTCTCTTGGACCAGGCTTGGCTGAAACAGCCAACGGAACCCTAGACAGCTTTGTCGTTCTAGCACTTCATTTGCTGTGCAGAACCTTTATTCAGATGTAATGTTTGCTAACATATCGCAAGTATAAGTGGATTCTTTTTCCGTGTCAATATATATAACATTAAAAAATTATTTGAGTTCTGATTCTATTGCTGCAGACGCAGGAAAGATCGAATTGGTGTTAGCTGTTGTATGGCTTTCTCTCGTCCTTCTAGTGCGAATCAGATAATACGTGACACCAAACACGAGCCATACGCAGCCTAGCAGCAAAGCTTGAGTGTCCAGCAAGGTAATCAACCAGATAATGAATGATGCCCCGATCAGTGGGAAAACCAGATACTGGAACGTTTGCTTCAGTGAACGCTGTTTCCGTTTAATAAAGCATTCTACAATAACGGAGATATTGACGAAAGCAAATGATGTCAATGCTCCAAAACTTACGAATTTGACGGCCATATCAAGACTGATCACAAGAGCGAGCAATGAAATGATAGACACAAGGATGATGTTATTGACTGGTGTACGGAATTTCGGATGAAGTGAGCCAAAGAATTTTTTCGGAAGAATCGAATCACGACCAAGTACATACATCAGGCGTGAAACACTTGTAACTGATGTTAAGCCTTGTGTGAAGATCGCGAAAATAAGAACGGTTGTGAAGATTGCACCAAGCGTCGCCCCGCCAACCATTTTCATCAGCTCAAATCCAGCGGAATCCATATTATTAAACGTCAGGTTAGGATAGCTAACTTGAATAAGGACAGAAGTTGCAATGTATAAGACACTTGCGATCAGGATGATAAGCATAATGGCTCTTGGAATCGTCTTTTTCGCATTAATCGTCTCTTCTGACAGTGTGGATACCGTATCAAACCCAAGGAACGAGAAGCAGATGAGTGAAGCTCCTGCAAGCAGAGTCGGCAGTCCCGCATCCATATTTGAGAACGGAAGTACAACATCCTGTACACCAGACAACCCTTTAATCAAATATCCGCAGAACAACGCAATGAAGATAATTTGGAATAGCACAAACAACTTACTTAAGCTAGCTGAGAACTTAATGCCTGCTATGTTAACGACGGCGAGCACCACATTCAGCACAATGATCCAGACATAAGCGGGAATCGCCGGGAACTGCGCATTCAGATAGATGCCGAACGTGAGGCATGCGATAATTGGAGAGAACAAGTAATCAAGCATGATTGCCCAACCAACAGTAAATCCGGGAATCGGGTGCATCGACTTCTTCACATACGTGTAAGACGAACCGGAACCTGGGAAGATTTTGGCCATAACGCTGTAACTATACGCAGTGAAAAAGATAGCGACGATAGAGAGCGAATAAGCTTCTGTGATCATGCCTTTCGATGCATCGTATGCGATACCAAATACCGAGAAGTAAATCATCGGCGTCATCCATGCGAGCCCAAGTGCAACAACTTGAACGAGTGTAAGTGATTGGCGGAGCGTAACTTCTTGTTTCATCTCCAAATTCCTCCCTCTCTCTGAACAAAAATAAAAAAGCCACGGGAAGATATTGTTCATATCCTCCCGGGCTTTTATCCCTCCGTGGACACAGCCGATTAGCTGTGCGTCCTCTCTCGGACCAGACCAGCGGCGTTGCCGCTGCGGAACCCTAGAGGACAAATCTATTCAGTTCGTTGAGCTATGCGAGTTAATCTCACATACTCCGTTTCAACTTGATGTTATTTAATATAACATGAAAATTGTAGTTTTCAAGACCTTTTTCGAAATTTATTCTTTTTCATGTTCGATTTGTTTACATTTGATAAGGGACACCAATAGAAAAAGCAGCCTTCTCCAGTAACGGCGCAGGCTGCTGATCTTCCATGATCTCTGTTACGGAGGGGCAAATGGAATTGGTCAATTGCCTCAGAGACAAATACCCAAGCGCTTCCTCCCCCCTCACATATATTAACGTATAATTCAGATAAGGAGGTGTTGTGAATTATGTCAGGAATCGGCCATGGTAATCATGTTGGTTTCATTCTTGTGCTGTTCATCTTGCTGGTAATCATCATCTGCGGCTGTGGATTCGTAGGTGGATGGGGCGGCGGTGGCTGCGGCGGCTACGGACCAGTTGGTGGAGTAGGTCAAGGTAAAGGTTACTACTAATACCAAAGCTTCATGACGCCTCCATGAAAGCAGACTAACTTAATTTCTTTATATAGAAAACAAAAGACCCTTGCGAGGGTCTTTTGTTTGTTTGTTTGTTTAAAGCACCAATTATTCCGCCTAGACTAGAGAAATATTCTTTTCGCTTAAGTCAGGGGGACCTCTGACATTCCAGGATCCTTGTTCCGGAGGGGCATATGGAATTGGTCAAATGCCTCTATGGCAAATACCCAAGCATATTCTTGCCCCATACATATATTAGAGTATACTCCAGACGTAAGGAGGTGTTGTGAATTATGTCAGGAATTGGCCATGGTTTTAATAATGTTGGTTCCATTCTTGTGTTGTTCATCTTGCTGGTGATCATCGTCTGCGGTTGTGGTTTTGTAGGCGGATGGGGTGGCGGCGGTTGTGGCGGCCCAATGGTTGGAGGCGTAGGTCAAGGTAAAGGTTACTACTAATTATAAAGCCCCATACCTTCATGAAAGCAGAACTTAATTTCTCTCCAATATATAAAAAAACAAAAGACCCCTTCGTGGGTCTTTTGTTCGTTCAAAGCCCGTAAATTTGCCTACTTAGGACAATGTCCTTTACTGAGATATGGAAATGGACCTCTATCACCCCGCTAAATGTCCAAGCAATTCATAACATAGATACATAATATATAGTGTATTCTAAATTACTAGGAGGTTTTATTCTTTATGGCTTCTTCCGGTTTCATTCTTGTTTTGTTTATCTTGTTGGTCATTATTGCTTGCAGCTGTGGTATGTTTGGTGGTAGCAGTGGCTGTGCTCCAGTCCACGGCGGATATCGCGATAAAAAAGAAAGCTAAAACAAAAAAAAGGCCCTTCACGGGGCCTTTTTGTTTGTCTATTTACGTGTATCAGCAAGCATTGCATCTACTGATTTACTCAGCTGTTTGAAGATAAAATTAGGCGCCACGCGGCTCATCAGCTTAAGCAGATTGCTTTGACCTGGACGGATCTCGAGCTGATCCCGCTCCAGACCTTTCATCACATGATCTACCAGCTTAGCAACGTCCATTGGAACGCTGCCTTTCATGTCATTTCCTTCAAATGCATCCACCAAGCTGGTCTGCGTTAATGGCGGTGCCAGTTCAAATACTTGAACCTTCGTATTCTTTAATTGAACTCGCAAAGATTGTGTGTACGAATGTATGCCAGCTTTGGTCGCTCCATAAACCGGTGAGATGGCAAATGGAACAAATGCCAAAGCGGAGGAAACATTCATAATAGCCGCAGACGGCTGCTTTAATAGTTGCGGAAGGAATTGATTAACCATCCGAATTGGGCCGCTGAGGTTCGTCTCAATCTCACGGTTAATATCAAGCAAATCGACTTCCTTCGTTTGCAGGTTAATTTTACGCATTAGACCAGCATTGTTGATAAGGAAATTCAGGTTCGGGAATTGAGCAATCACTTTGTTATACAGATCCGAGATCGCAGTTGGATCAGTTACATCACATTGGAAGGTATGAAGCTTCGGGAATTGCTTCTTAGCATTATCCAGCTTGGCCTGATCTCTGCCGCTGACGATAACGGTGTTATTAAGCTGAAGTAAACGGCTGGCCAGCTCCAGGCCGATGCCGGATGCGCCGCCTGTAATAAGAATAGTATTGGATTGAAGTTTCATTGGACGAGTCCCTTCCCTTTGTCATTATCGGCTGTATTTTACCATCTTGTGCTCCGTTTTGTCACCAAAATAAGTAAAAACAGAGGAACCGAAGTCCCTCTGTTCGTTTACTTAATATAATTATGGCTGACGAGTACCCCTTCAATGGCTTCTGTTGGGATGATAAACTCAATTGGACCCATATAACCAGGAGCCACTTCGTATTTATTAAACACGATAACAAGCTTGCCGTCATTGTTAATGTAGAAGCTTTGATCTTTCTTAATCGTAGAGAACGCTTCTTCCATCGGAATATCATTTGCTTCGCCGGCGATCCAGTAGATTTTACCCTCGTCGCCTTTCATTTGTTCCTTCATCTGTCCGATAATGTTCTCGCTGATCAGCTGCACATATTGATCGTCTTTGAACAGCATTGGCAAATTAATCAGAATTTGATTCTTCTTATCAATCGTATCAAATTTCAATTCCATCGAGGAAGAAGCTGCAATTTGCGTGACGTAACGGCTAATGGAGAAGATCGTGTCGTTATCGGTCTTCACTTCATAGCCCGAGTCTACTGCAATGTGAGCCTCGTTTAGACCTTGCTTCTTCAATTCCTCAATCTCGGCTTGGAATTGATCGTACAACGCTTTATTTTCAGCCAAATACTTCTTATTCAGCCCTAATTGTAAATCTTTGTTCTCCATATTGGTGATTGCGGGCACCTTGATGCTGGCGTCATAGTTAGGATCTTCGACTTTAAACTCTTTTAAAGTCAGCACCTTAATAATTCGATCCACCCCTGGTATCGCAGCAAAGGCATTCGCAACCGTTGTACTTGCATTAATGGCAATCAAGAACACAAGGATCGCTGCCGCAACAGTAAGCCCCTTTACCTTCAACCGTTTTACTCTACGTGTTTGCAAGGCTTGCTTAATAGATCGATTAACGATTAAATCCAGCTCCTCGGGAATCGGTACAGCTTGGTACTCCTTCCGAAGATTATCTAGTATATCAGTCATTACTTGATCTCCTATCCTTTAATTTCACACGAAGAAGCTTTAGCGCCTGATACAGCCGTGTTTTGACAGTATTCACATTGTCGTGCAGCACTTCCGCTACCTCTTCAATCTTCATATCTTCGAAATAACGAAGAATGATAACATCTCGATATTTGGGAGGCAGATCGTCAAGCGTTCTTACGAGATCAATGTCCATGTACTCGTCTACAGCACCATGCGCGTACAGTTCCAGCTTTTCTTGATCCATCGGATAAATCTTCTTATGCTTACGTAAAAAATCGAGCGATGTATTCACAACAATGCGGAAAAACCAGCTTCTCACTACTGACTCATCTTTGAGATGCTCTATACTCGTCATTGCTTTGTAGATGGAATCCTGTACAATGTCGAGCGCATCTTCTTTATTTTTCACATAACTGTATGCCAGCCGGTAGATATTCTGCTTATTCTCGGTAATACAATTCGTCAGTAATTGTTCGGTCTTCCTATTCAACATAGCCCGGCATACCCTTCATTATTTATTCACTTAGTAATGGCATCAATAAGCATAGCTGCGTAAAATTGTGCGCCATCCTTCTTCAAGTGAACGCCATCGTTGGAGAAATAGTCGTCTTTGCCATCACTTGCCGTATACCAGTCTACTATGGTGACATTGCTGAATTCCTTAGCAACTTCTGGAAGCATCTTATTTACGGTATCCTGCCAATTACGAGGCACTCTTGTATTCACCAGATAGATATGATCAACCTTATCGAGCGACAGGATCAAGGCTTTTAATTGTTTGCTTGTAAAAGCTCCATTCGTACCCAGCTCGACAACAACCGTACTGCCCAGCTTGTTGTCTTTCTTCATCTGATTGATAACATCTTGAGCCTGCCGCATTTGCCGGCCAACTTTACCATCAATAACAATGCCGGGAAGCTGTTTCTCCAGGAATGGTGCAGCATCCAGGATGACAGAATCACCAATAACCGTAATACCTTTGCCCGACTGGTGTTCCAGCGGCGGCTGGACGGTATGGTCTGGTTCTGAAGGCTGCTCTGTTGGAGTCTCGGTTGACGGCTGCTCATCAGGCTTAGTCTCATTATCCACTGGCGTTTCAGTCGGCTGTTCCTTAGGAGGTTCTGGCGTTTGTGTCGAAGCCTCTGTCGGTGTTTCTGTCGCAACAGGTTCATGAGGTGTTTCTTTTGGTGGATCCTCATCCTTTGCGGCATGTTCATTTGATGTTGTTTGATCTTGATCAACATGAATGATTTCGCCCTTACCCGTTTCATTTCCATCAGGAGTTGTAACAGGATGCACCTCATAATCCGGTTCGATGGGCTGGGAAACAATTTGCGTAGTGGCCGGCTTAGCTTTCAGGAGATATCCTCCGAAAGAGCTTGGTGTAAGTAATAAAGGAATAATCAACATAAGTGCAATCGGCTGCAAACCAAACCATCTAACGGACAATACTTTCCGCGATATTTCTCTAAATGACCCGCGGCGAAGCGGCTCTTCAATAAACTTATAGGACAAGGCCGCCAAAACAAAGCTTGCAGCAACCTGCACGACCACTAGTGAGACATTGGGAGCGCTTGCTTGATTGGCGGGTGAAGTTAATACGATAACCGGATAATGCCAAATGTAAAGGCTGTAAGAACGTACGCCAATCCACTTGAGTGGACGAACGCCCATTATTTTACCAAGTCTGCTTGCCGGATGAGCAAGAACAGCGATAACCACACCCGTAATAACAGACAACAGAAGAAAACCACCACGATATAACCAAGCATCATATTCATTCATGCTGTACATCATGTAAATTAGAGCCAGCAAGCCAGCTGCTCCAATGATATTCATGGAATAACGAGAGCTTCTTGATACCACCTGTTTCAATTTATGACTCGGCCATACCACAGCAAGTGCGGCCCCAATCAACAGGCCAAACATTCGGGTATCCGTTCCGTAATAGACACGGCTTGGGTCTGCACCAGGTTGGTACAGAAAAGCCATAGCAACAGCGGACGCGATAGCACCAATAAGAATAAAGAGAAATAACTTACCTCTTCGATGAGTTAGCATGAGCAGAAGCGGCCAAAGCAAGTAAAACTGCTCTTCAATCGACAAGGACCATAAATGACCGATTGGGGACGGTGGGCCAAAGCTTTCGAAATACGAGACCTGGTGGAAAATGAGCCACCAGTTATTAACATAGAACAAGGATGACAAGTAGTCGCCTTGCAAATGTAGTAGTCGGTTGGGATTAAGGAACAACAGCCAAATGGCGACGAACAGCAGCATGCAGAACATGGCCGGAAGCAGTCTGCGTGCTCTTCTTATCCAGAAATCTTTTAAATTAAGCTTACCGTGACGCTGTTTCTGAATAAGGATTTGATCGGTAATGAGGTACCCAGAGATAACGAAGAAAATTGCTACACCAATTAATCCACCTTGCGCCCACTTCATGTTCAAGTGGTAAGCGATGACGGCAAGTACCGATAAGGCTCGTAATCCGTCAATTCCCGGCATATAACGTTTCATACTGTTCATGTTGTCTTCCATTGCTGCTTCCGTCCCTTACTTATCAATTAATTAACTATGTATTCAAGACGTGTTAAGGAGTGAAAAAGTTTGCGATTTACAGATGGAAATATAAAACAAAAACAGCATCCCTTATCCTTAAGGAATGCTGCCATAACTACGATGAGAACTTTATGTTACAATCAACTTAAATCAACTCTGCAAGCAGACGAATTCCCTTCTCCATTTGTTCCAAAGAGGCATAGGAATAGGATAGTCTGAGGTGATTCTGATCAGTTTTGTCATACAAATAACCGGGGTTTAGAAGTACCCCTTCCTTTAGTGCGGCTTCGAATAAAGAAGGAATAGCTGGATCACCATTTAACCTTAACCAAATGTAAAAACCTCCGGTTGGAATATGCCAAGTGGCTTTAGCCCTTAAATGATGCTCCAGCAATTGAAGCATATACGCACGCCGGATCTTCAACTCCTTCCTCAAAGAGACAAGATGCTCCTCATATAACCCTTGCTTGAGAAAATGCATGACCGTCCATTGAGACAACGTACTTGCCCCGTAATCCGACTGCATCTTCACATCCGCCAGACGATGTATAACCTGTTCCGGTCCTATTACCCAGCCGATCCGCAGACCTGGACTGAGTGACTTCGACATACTGCCGATATAGAGCACAAGACCGTTCTGATCCAGAGCTTTGATCGGTTGAGGTGACGATTCATCCAGCCACAGGTCACGATAGGCATCATCCTCAATAATCGGCAGCTTATACTGCATACCTAGCTTATAGATCTCCTGCCTTCTTTGCTCCGACATCACAATGCCAGTAGGGTTATGAAAGCTTGGAATCGTATAAAGGAAGGTACCTCTTCCGCTTCTTGCATATTGCTCCAATGTATCCATATCCACCCCATCCGCATCCATCGGCAGAGCAGTCAAACTCATCCCGGCCGATTGGAAGACTTGAAGGGACTGTAGATATGAAGGCGATTCAGCCAGTAAGGTGGAGCCATTCTTTAATAGGCCAAGTGCGATAAGTTGAAGAGCTTGCAAGCCCCCTGAAACGATGAGTACAGAATCAGGAGACACTTTCACACCGTGACGTCCCATATGCCGGCTTATTTGTTCACGAAGCTCATAAAGTCCACGCGGCTCGGTATAGCCAAAATGTTTCATTTGTGCTGGCAGCTCCTGAAGAATAGGCCCAAGCGTTTGCGGGAATAAATCGGGTGAAGGTTCACCTGTCCCAAGCCGGATTATATTCGGGAGAAACTCTGCATGATTAATATCTTGTATCGTACGATGATTAGGCTTGTGATTACCCGTCTTCACATACGATTCCCAATCCGGAAGCTTAGGAATGCTCCTATTCTCTATAGCATGAGTAACCAGTGTCCCGCTTCCGCTTTTCCCCACAATCATCCCCTCCGCCGTGAGCTCTGCGAATGCTTGGACGACCGTACTTCGGTTCACATCACATGCCTGTGCAATAGCTCTCTCGGTTGGAATACGGCTTCCCGGCGGCCACTCTCCACTTATGATTTTATCCCGCATATATTCAGCTATTTGCCGGTATAAGGGGATCCCGCTCTGTCGATCCGGCTTCCAGTTCGTTTCAAACTTCATCGTATCCCCCTCTTAATAGGTACATTGGTTGGTAGCTGTACCAACCAATTTTACGAATAATAAACATTGGTTGGTACGTTAACCAACCAATTGGATGGAGACAATTATAGACGATCCTTATACAATGAGTCCATATTTACAACTAACGAAAGGCTGTGTTTTCTTTGCCGTTCCTCCACGGATTATTGCTCGCGATTGGCCTTATTCTGCCACTTGGAGCGCAAAATGTGTTTATTTTCTCACAAGGTGCACTTCAGCCCAAATTTCGTATGGCACTGCCTCTCGTCATTACAGCTGCTTTATGCGATACAATCTTGATCCTGCTGGCTATTCTAGGTGTCTCCGTACTTATCATAAACATCCCAATTCTGAAGACCATTCTTATTGTGGCTGGTGTATTATTTCTAACTTACATTGGGTGGATGACCTGGCGTTCTGGCGGCGGGCAGCAAACCGTAAAGGAAGCTAAACGCTTCTCCCCCCGTAAGCAGATCCTGCTTGCCGTCTCCGTCTCCCTCTTTAATCCCCATGCCATCATGGATACGATCGGAGTCATCGGCACAAGTTCCTTACATTATAGTGGTGCAGACAGGTGGCTGTTTACGATGGCTTGTATTCTCATTTCCTGGCTATGGTTCTTATCATTGGCCTCGGCAGGCCGCATTCTTGGGAAGCTGGATTCCAGCGGAAAGCTAATGAAGATGATGAATAAAATCTCGGCTCTTCTCATTTGGGCATCTGCTATTATGATGCTCGTCATAAATGCCGGTGATCTCTTTTAGTTGTATAACAAAGAAGACCAATAGCTGAGTGCTGTTGGTCTTCTTGCTTTTTCAAGGTCCAATTCCTTCCTTCTCAATCTTCTGAGTCTTAAGATCAGGACGTCTTAACGTAAAGTCACTCCTCACATTCAAGTCCGCTCTCGAAAACAGCGTGTTCCATTCCTTTGCAAGCGGCTTGAACTTACGGAAGTGATAGCGGTAGTAATGCTCACCAAACCCAAACACATCAACTCCAAACTTCTTTTGGACATAAGTGAACGTCTCCTGCATCTGTTCATTCACATATTCGGAAGTCAACTGTTCAACCGTATTAAAACCTTGTATTTTGGTCAGCTTGATATTGCGGTCGATACTCGTAATTTTTCCATCTCCTTCAACATGAAGCTTGAATATTGGCTTGTCTCCATCCATGCTGACATGCATGTGGCTGTGCATATGGTAGAATTGTACGCCAATGGCACCAGGACTTGTTGGTTTACCACCTGGACCAGGCAAGGCAAATAAAGTATTACTGACATAATCACTGGCTAGCATAACCATACGGGTCTGTTCATTAGAGAGATAACCAATCAACTTGTCCCCTCTAAACACTGCTGCTCCAGCCGTTTTGACAACTGCAGCAGGATAGATGGTTTTGATCGCATCTAGACTTTCGCTTTTTTCTACATCGCCGGATATTGTAATCGCCCCTAGCATTAACACACGGCCTTCGGTCAGAAGTGCCTGTGCAATATCAAAGAGATGGCTGCGGGGGATACCGCCAAATACTTTACGATAGGTCTCAACTTGTGTTTGAATTTTAAAACTTGCATATTGCCCCCTAGCATACACCGTCTTCAAGAAATCCGAAGCAGGATAGCCTTTGGCCACTAGTACAAGAACATCCTCCCGCACATATCGGTTACGCTGAAGCACGTCCATGAATTGATTAATTCCCTCTCTTGCAAGCTTCTCGTCGATGATAATGACCCGAATATGGGCAAGCAGCGGCATACGTTCCAGACTTTCATTTAATCTGGAGGTTGCTTCTGCTATAGAATTACCTTCCTTGGTATATAGGGCAGTAGGTGTACCTCCCTTCCCCCCTTTGTTTGGATCGGTCTCCAAGGCATTAACGGTTTCGAAGGTCACACGGTATTTCATATTTTGCCCTGGTTCCAAAGCCATCCCTGTTATTAGAGAAGCACGGTTAAGCTCAACCTGATCCCAACACCCTGTGCCCATAAACATTAAAGAAAGGCATAACATGAGAATGTACAGGCTGCGCAGCGAGTTCATGTGACCCTCCGTTTATCCCATTTGGAAAACAAGGACAAATAAGGGACACCAAAGGATTCAATTCTTGTTAACTGTACCATTAGCAAGCAGCAACCTAATACAAGCCCATACAGCCCAATCAAGGAACTAAGAATAATCATTCCGAATCGGAAAAACCTCACTTTCGCACCAAAAGTGTAGATCGGCGCAACAAAGCCTGAGATAGCCGTCAGCGAAACGACGATTACGTTAATGTTGGAGACAATACCTGCTTGGACGGCAGCTTCCCCAAGCACCAAGGCTCCTACAATAGAGATTGTCTGACCAACAATCCGAGGCATCCTCGTACCTGCTTCACGCAATATTTCAAAGGTAATTTCCATCAGAAGAATCTCTATACCTGCGGGAAAAGGTATTCCTTCTCGCTGTGCCGCTATACTGGTAAGCAGAATACTTGGAATCAACTCCTGATGATAACTAGTCACAGCGATATAGAGCCCGGGTACGATTAAAGACAATATAAAAGCAAAGTAGCGCAGATAACGGGCAAATGAGCCAATAACAAACCATTGATATTCGTCTTCCGGAGATTTGAAGAAATCTGTAAAGATCGATGGAACAATTAACACAAATGGACTTCCATCTACAATGACAGCTATTCTTTTGTTAATCATGTAGCTGCAGACGGCATCAGGACGTTCACTATTACAGATAGTGGGAAACAATTGCATGCTTTTCCCTTTTGAATGAAGTAAATCTTCAATACGTCCGGAATCAAACAAACTGTCTATATACGCGCTGTTCAGCCGCTCACGCACCTGCTCCAAGATCTGTTCTTCGACCTCGCCATCCAGATAAGCGATATAGACTGCTGTATGCGTCATATAGCCGAGTTCAAATTTTTCAAATCGCAGCTTTACATTGTTGAATCGTCTTCTAATCAAGCTCATATTCGTATCCGCCGATTCCGTAAACCCCTCTTTGGGGCCTCGGACTACATTTTGCGATGTAGGCTCTTCGACGGAACGGGAACTTAGTGACCTAACATCTACAGCGAGAACAAGGGGCAATCCATCTATAAAAATAGCCGCATACCCGAGAACCAGTTTACAAAAAACATCATCCATATTGTTCAAGGTTTCATGCTTAAGTCCGGAATAATGGCATTCCTCGAGTTCTCGGAAAGTCTCCTCTTTGCTAAGCTGCTCCTTGTCCTCAGACAAGGAAAGCTCCTTCACGATCTTATTCGTAATGAAATCCGTACTCGTCATCGTCGTCAAATAGCATAACAATCCCTCGTATTGCCCAACATGGACAGACACTACAGCAAGGTCTATCGTTTGACCAAATACATCCTTTAAGCTTTGTTTCACCTTCTCTAAGCTGCTAAGCTCCTCTCCTGCACTTGTGAGATTGTCCGTATTCATGTAGTCGCTCCTTTCCGGTAACGGATTCGAATCAGCAGCAGCGTCAAGAGTGGCACTAACAGCTGGAGTGGAATATGCAGCGTATAAATGACATACTTCAACCCTTCTGTAACATGCTCCGCACTGTTACGCGTAACGAGAATGGAGAATGCTCCTGCCACAACGGCAAGTGGAAAAGCGAAATCCTTCGCCTCTCTATTGAAGACACGCGCTACCCCTTCCGTGCAGGCAAGGAGAAAGACCGTACATTTCAACAGCGTGCCAAAAATAATAATCAAAGCGATTATGGCATCCATCCGGGTAATGATGTTTGCAATATTAATTAATCTCGCTGCATCGAGCAACGCAAACACGGAGTATTTTTTATCCTCAAGTCCCAAGGTCCAAATCTGGATAAGATCAGTTAGGGATAGGATGATACATGTGCTAAGGAAGGCATAGAGGGTGATTTTCCGGAACCCTTTTGCCCCGCCCAGCTGCGGTTGAAAAACAAGAAAGACTATAATCTCTCCGTAGGGGAACCAGATCGAAAAGCTGAATGCCGATTTAACAACCGGCCACATTCCTTTTGATAAAAACGGCAGCATTTGTTCCAGAATGATAGAGCTGCTGAACATAAGCAAGACAGCAAGTGTAAGCAGCATAAACAGAATGAGCCATAAGATTAAGGAAGCAAAGCGGGCAATCGCATGGAGCCCCCCTAGCACGGTATAAGCAATTAACAAAACGAATATGGTGGTTAGGAGGGGAACCGGCGTCATTCGAAGCAGCGTACTCATAATCAGCTCGATCATATCCCTAATATTACGAGCTGCAATATATAAGAAATAAGTCGAATAAATCAGTACGAAACCCTTCCCTATCACCTTGCCCCAAGCTTTCTCCAGCATGGGATAAAGTCCCATGTCTTCTTGTGACGCTAACATGGCGCTATAAATAACAATTAACAAACAAGCTGGAAAAAAAGCGACAATGCCAACGAGCCACGAATCCGGGACAAGACTTGGCGTCCCGAATATAATCGAAGTGCTCAGCAAAAAAACAAGCTGCAACGTAAAGGTATCGACCGTGTTAACTTTGCTTAACATCACGCTTCTCCCCACCTTGATTCTTTGATTTGCTTCCAAATTTCTTTTTTAAGCGGTCGGTCATTTTGAAGTTGACCCATGCTGCAATTACAAATGCGCCTATAATCATATAGATCGTTGACGTATCTGGATATACCGGAAGCAATTGCACGAGTACAGTAAAAAAAGGCTGTTGAAAGACCAGTACATCCAGCATGGCCATCAGCAATATGCCAAGCACCATCATAACCAATATCCCGAGGATGATCATATGACACCCTCCCTATCGTTTAAGTTACTGTCATTTTGCTCCAATATGGATGGAAATATGTACAAAAAAAAGCACCGCGATCGTAACCGAAGTTACAATCGCGGTGCCTTTAGACAGCATTATTTGTAGTGCAGCTCTTGATGTCTCGAAATGACGATATCCATAATTTTCCGATAAATATCCAGGGCATAATCAGGCTTTAATCCATACTGTTCAGAGATCTCTGCTATCTTCCTGAATTGCAAAGTTTCACGATTAGGATCCTGCGCAGTAAGCTGATGCTCCGCTTTGTACTCGCCGACCGCTTCCGTATAGATAAACCTCTGAGCTAATAAAGCAACAATCTGTTGATCCGTCTTATCAATGGCCGATCGCAGTTCATCTAATGCTGTCATCTGAACCCTCCGTAGTCTGATATCGCGTAGACGCTTTATAGCAGTAAAGCAAACATTATATATAGAAGATAACATAAGATTAGATCGTCTGTAAACGAAAAAAACCATCTATTCCTGAACATTTCAGAAATAAATGGTTATTTCGTTCGGATTAATGATTAATGACCCATCATAATCGGTGCTTCTACAATTTTGCCCTCGTCTTCCGGCGATCTGACCGGTTTCCGCAGCAATAATCCAAGAATAGCACCTATAATGGCAACACCAGCAATGACCAGGAAGGTCTCTCCATACGAATCGTAAAAAGCAGTTGGCGTTGGCGCTTGACCCGGCTCCGCATGATCCTTAATCTTAGTCGTCAAATACGTGCTGAGACCTGCGATTGCAAAGGAGGTCATAACCTGCTGGGTAGCAGAGGTCAGTGACGTCACTCGCCCAACAAGACTTGGCGGCGATGCCTTAATCAAATACGTATTCATCGGCATCATTGAGAGTCCCATTCCTACACCAAACAATCCAGATGTGATAAGAATCAACGACATGCCATCATCAGCGGAAATATTCGATAAGAAGTACGCTGAAATCCCAACAATGCTAAGACCTGTAACAAGCAGCGGTCTTGCACCAATCCGGTCAAATAACTGCCCTCCAATTGGCATGAAGATCGCCGAAGCGATTGCCTGTGGAAGCATAATAAGTCCGGACTCCATTGCTGTATGACCTTGCACTTGGATGAGCAGCATCGGAATTAAGAAGAAGGTTCCCATTAGTGCAATCTGTGTGACCCACTGAACAATAATACCTTTACTGAAATCTCTGGAGCGGAATACGCGAAGCTCTAATAACGGATGCTTGCTTCGAAGCTCTACGATAATAAAAATGAGAAGTGCGACAACCCCAACAATTAATCCCGTCAATGTCTGAACGGATGTCCAGCTCGTTCCTCCTTCACTTACCCCGTAAGATAAAGCGGCAAAGGCAAGAGGGCCAAAAATAATACCGGGAATATCTAGCGAGCCAACGGTTTGACGTTCAAAGTTAGGTAACGTGCGCAGACCAGCCAAGATGCCGATAATACCAAATGGAATATTGATCAGGAAGATCCATTGCCAAGTAGCATAATCAATCAATGCACCTGCAACAACTGGGCCTAATGCCGGAGCAATCAGAACCGGGATCCCCAGCATCCCCATAACTGATCCAACCTTCTCAGGCGGACTCAGTCTGTAAATAATCGCGAAGGCAATCGGCATAACCATTCCCCCGCCAAGCCCTTGAATGACGCGGAATAAAATGAGCATTTCGATGTTACCAGCAAAAGCACATAGCAGCGAGCCTGCTGTAAACATTCCGACCGACACCAGGAAAATTCGTTTTGCCCCGAATCGGTCTGATAACCAGCCGGCCAGCGGGATGACAGCAGCTTGAGCTAAAGCGTACCCCGTAGTTGTCCATTGGACAACGGACAAATCCTTCCCGAACTCCTTCATGAAGCCGCTTAAGGCTACATTCATGGCGGTCCCATCCAGAATAACCATAAATAATCCGACGATGACAGCGATAAGCGGCGCGATAATCGACCTTATGGTGAACGTACTCGCATCCGGTACAACGTGTTGAGCAGTTTGTGACATGTATATCCTCCATTCCTGATTCATGTACTTCGGATTATAGCGATAAAATGACCGACGGTCAACTTATTTTTGTACCGACGGTCATTTTTATTTTTGTGTTAAAATATAAAGATTTTAACCCCTTTCATTCATAAATTCTAAACCTAAAATGAGTATATTCAATAAAATATTATACTTACGGTCATTAAATGTTTGGACCCAAATCCATAATGGATATGCTATACTGTAGGCAATAACGGAGGATGATGGCTGTGAACCGAGAAGAGAAAAAACTCGAGACAAAAAATCGCATACTTGAAGCGGCGATGTGCCTATTTGCCGAACATGGCTATGAGGCCACCACAGTCGCTCAAATCACAGAAGCTGCCGGCGTTGCCAAAGGCACTTTCTTTAACTATTTCAAAACCAAAGAAGAAGTCCGTGGCAAGCTGGACAAATTAGTCGCTATTGATGAATTAATTAACCTGAAGGATAAACCTGGCCCATACGCTCCCCGCTTTCTTGCTTTAGTCAAGACTTTAGGTGACTCAATGGCTGTGAATCACAGCAAGCTTCTCCTGTCGATCCAAGGAATGCTGGCCAACAATCAGAACATAGAAGAAAGCAAGGAAGGGTTCTGCTTTGTTATCGATAGTCTGGTTCCCATCTTTGAGAAAGGCCAGCAGACGGGTGAATTCACGACAACCATTCCTGCTCTGACGATGGCTCATATTACGATGCAGATCTATATGGGCGTCATGCTTACTTGGGTTATGGGGATGTCGGAGGAAAGCTTTGGTGACCAATTACTGATCTCCTTCCAAGTGTTCTTCGAAGGGATTCTGAAGAAATAAAACTACTGTAGACAAACAAAAAAACCGTGCCAATGGCGCGGTTTTTTTTATCGCGGTACTCGAGGTGTAATGCTTTTCAGAAATGCCAGACCTATCATTGCTCCCAGCGTGTTTAAGATAATATCGTCTATATCGAAGCTCCCTACTCTTGTAATTAATTGAATCGATTCAACAAGAAACAGAATAAGGACGATTACGAATAGAAAAACACCTGGCCTAAGCAGCTTGCGATTGAGCGCAGGAATGAAGACACCTAGCGGGATGAACATGACGATATTTCCGAATAAATTTTTCACCCAAGTATCGGTGTTATAATATTCCCTGTGGTATACCAGCGATTTGATCGTATGGAATGGGATGATGTTGTAATTATAAGTCGGCCATAAGTTATTACCTCGGATAAACAGCAGCTTGATCATGATGAGGCAGTAAATGGTGAAGAGTGCCAGAATAATGAAATAGACAGGCTTTGGCAAATGCCTAGCATTTGCGTTCATAGAGTAACCTCCTCCTACAATCATCGCATAAAAATAGCCCCTCTCCGCCTGAACTGCGGCAAAGGGGCTTATCGTTATTTCGCCAAGTTATAATCATCTTCAATCTTACCGCGCAATATGACCGTTCCATGCTTGGCATTTGTTAAGGCCGGCTTATCCGAGTGCTTCACTTTTCGAACGATTTTTACCGGTGTTTTCTTCGATTTACTTCCGAATAGTCGATCGAATAAGGTCATCTGGAATCGCCTCCTCTATGTATAGTTTACGACAAATCTTACAAGCTTGTCCATATGTCCCAGCATCGTGAAGGGGCTTACGATATGCTCCCATTCCTGCATATGCTTCTCAAGATCGATCGAATTCTCAATGGCGATCAGGCAGCCAAGCCCAAGCTTCCCACTATTACGAATAAACAGAAGAGTGTCGGAATCGGTATGATCAAAATGGCTTTTCACCTGCTCCCAAGTTGGATAAGTAAGCTCGGTTTCGAGAAATTTGTCAATCGCCTTATAGTCCATCCGATCTTGATCCGGCGTACAGGTTCGTCCCCACCGCCAGCTTGTCAGCTTATGTCTGCCCCGATTGTTAATGACGAGCACCGCTCGCACACCTGACCGTTGAACCTGAAAGAGATGACAGACATCCTCAATCAGGGCATCAAACAAGAGGTTGATTTTCTCAGCTTTCAGTTGATTAGTCGCTTCTCGGCTGTTCACGGTTTCCTTCACATCAGCGATCAGCCTCTCGTAATTATTACGTGATCGATATGGTGGCACTGCAGTCTCTCCAGATTTACGCCTGGAAGTAAGAAATCCAGCAATTACTGCAATTGGTGAAGCGTATACAATAAATAATAGAATAAATTTCAGACGGCCCTCAAGGGTGCTGTCTGCCTTCCATTCGGCTAGATGTTTAAGCGGGATTGACAACATGTCATTAAGAGCAAAGAGCTCCTCGAGAATGGCGGGAAGCATTATACTAACGATAACCCAGAAGATGATCTGTCCCGGGACTGTGCGGAAGACGGCTTGTACGAATTTTTTCAAGGTTTCCCCTCCCATCCTCATTCAGTATACTAGATGGAAAGATTTTCTACCAACAACAAAAAGCCCCTTTTAATAGGGGCTAAAGATGCATTATTGTTGTTTGCCGAGTAATCGAACCGTACCATGTGAGGCAGGTGGAATCGGTTTATTTGTCTTAATTTCTGCTTCGACCAGTTCCCGGCCGCATATTGTACGGATCGTTTTCTGCGATGCAATGCGAAGCTGGAGCTTAGCCGATTTTTTACTGCTACCGAACATCTAGGATCCCTCCATTACCCATCATGGTCACATGCTTACAAATATATAACGAAGGAATCCAAATTATGAAACAGTTGCTTATATATTTCCTCATAAAAAAAGAGCAGCGATATCATCATCACTGCCCCTAGCACTTCTATTTATTTGCGAAAAGATAAGCCTTTGACTGCTAATGCTTGGCGAAGCAGGACAATGGCTGTTGGCCCTACGCCATGCAGCTCCAGCACTTCTTTTTCGGTCAGCTCAGCAAACTGTTCAAGCTTAACATAGCCCGCTCCATTAAATGCCCGTATAGCAGGTTTGCTCAATTTGCTTGGAAGGTCACTTGTTTGTTCCATGGTTATTCGCTCCATTCAACAGGTTATAACGCTGCTTCAGCGCTGCTTTCTTGCTTCACCGGTTTCTTCTTAGGGCCTGAGAAGTTAAGAAGCAGGAAGCCTGCTACGAAGATTAGTGTACCTACAATGATATAGCTTGTAATCGGATCACGGAAGAAAATATACGCCCAAAGGATGGAGAATAATACCGAGCTGTTGCCCACAATGGCCACGACCGCAAACGGCACTCGCTTCATCGCTTCAGCGAACCAGAAGAAGCTAAGTCCTGTAATAATCCCTAAGAGAATTAGCGCTCCCCATGCCCCAAATGTAATTGGGCCTGTAAATCCATGAGTCTGGAATGGCACAGGGATGGATACCATCAAGGTTGCCAATAAGAAGACCGAGAAGTTCATGTTCCCATTGTCCATCGTCTTCACCAGCATCCGTTGACTTAAGACATGAATAGCCGCCCCAATACCTGCCAAGGTGAAGAGTAATGTTGTTAATCCACTGCTGCCCAGCAGCTCATTCAGAGGAACACCGTTCCACCCAACAACAATAACGCCGATGACGCATAAAGCAGCCGACAGCCATCCAGCCTTTGTCACTTTTTCTTTGAAGATAACGCTTCCCGAAATCAAGAGCACGACTGTCTGCACCGGTTGCACAAGAATATTGCCATAGGAATAGCCGATCATGAGGGCGATATTCTCAAACACATAGTTCGCTGATTTGCCAGCCGCTCCGAACCATAGCCATTTCATACGGGCACGGAATTGAATCCGGCCATCCTTCATAAGCAGATAGATAGCTAGCACCACAACACCAAAGAAAAACCGGCATAACGTGATGATCGAACTGTCTACCATCGTTGATGCTGTCTTAACTAAGACCCCAACAAAGCTCCAAGCTAATGTTGCCAGGAATAAATACACATAACTCACAAGCAGCTGCACCTTCTTATGTCCATAAGTTTGTTCAATTATGTAAGCTAATAAAGTATACTCCTCCACTGGGAATTGCGTCTATACAAAAAAACTGGCTGCACCGATCAAATACGGTACAGCCAGATTCTCTTTATTTCAACTGGTATGCTTTAATAAAAGCCTTTGTGAATGATCTTAGTTCCTTATCTGATGCATCGCTGCTGTTTACCATGTAATTATAGCGGTCACTCCCCACTTGTCCCTGTGAGGACCAAAAGATGGACTCCTGTCTCGGATTCGTCATAGAGTTCCTGTACATCTCATGCCCTGCGATAGTAATAACATTGGAGGATGACGGGTTATCGACGGATACCGATCGTAAGTCCTCTCTGTCAAGCCATACTTGATACGTAGCTGCCTTCTTATTTGAATACTCATATATAACTCCAGAAATATGGATTGGTGTTTCAATCTTTTGATAAGCGTAAGGATATCCGGTTGCTTCATCCTTACCGTAGATCCATTTCTCTTTCTTTGGCAAATATGAATCGTGAAGGGTTTGTAATTTTATATTTGTTAAAACAGTTTTCCCGATGGTTTGAATCGGCGGCGCGATGATATTTACTTCTTCCATAAAAGCAGATGAGATCTCTCTCACTGAGTTGTAGATAAATGGCTTTGACGTCAATGAAGTATAAATGGGCAGTCCTGTGCGCTCAACTGTCCCTGCATCTTCCCCGAATGCAATGACTGCAGATTCGCCTGGTTTGAGTAATTTTATAATTCGCTCCGAAAGCTTCATTTGAGTTACAGATTCCTCATCTACTGGACTCTGCAAGTTCGATTCTACCGTCAGCGTAACGTTACCTTGCTTATCTTTAAGAGTGACCCACCCTGATGAGACTGCTGCATACATGAATCCACTTAATACAACGAAGCTTATTGCGATAATAGAAACTAATAAGGTTACTCGATTAGGCTTATACTTTCGATGCGTGGACAGCGCAGCCGGCTCAGATACATGATGAGCAGTAATTTTCTGCATGATTCGCTCAGAGAAATCAATCTCCACAGGGTGACGGACAGCGGCGTGAATTTGTTCAATAGAATCAGCTCTCCGTACAAATCGTTTGTTTTTCATCTAGCAGCTCCTTCTTATTCCAATCTGAGGATCGTACGATTTTTTTACGCAGGCGCTCGAATTGTTTGCGCAATGTCGCCTCTTTATCCCCTGTAATCTCCGAGATTTCCGCAAAGCTTCGTTCCTCAATGACTTTCAAAATTACGAATTGACGATCATGGACCGACAGGCTATCGAGTATTTCCTCTGCAAGATTAGCCGCATGGCTGGCAGGCTCATGAACCTGCAGGCGCACAATAATGTTATACAGCTGCAGCCGCTTCTTACGTTGCTTAATTAGATTCAGGCAATGATTATGAGCGATCCGATATAGCCAGGCAGAAAACGATATGGTTGGTTTATAAGTGGCTATAGAGGTGTAGGCTTTCAGAAAAACCTCTTGTACCGCATCCTCTGCTTCTGACGGATTCCCCAGCATATGGAAGCAATACAGATGTATTCTCCTCTGAAAATGCAGCACAATCGGCCGATATTGCTCCGAATCTCCATTCTGCACTTCCTCAACCCATTCTTCGATTCTCTCGGCAAACTCCTGTTGGATAGATTCCATAAACTCTCCTTTCTTCTCTCTTTAATTACCTGTATAACAACAACAAAGTCCATTATGTGACATCCCCTTCAAATATAACTCATAAATTTTACCATATTTAGAGATTCCGATAAGTGCAAAATTCAAAGGGCCCTTATCGCAATGCGATAAGGGCCCTTTGATCGATCATTTCATTACTTATTTTCCAAGCTGCTCACGCCAGAAATACTTCGGCTGCCAGCCCAGCAGTTTCTTTGCTTTATCACTATTCAGAAGTGATTCGTACCCTTCCAGTGGTGCGCGGAAATCGGTCACTTCCGGGTAACGAGCTGCCATCAGCTCACGGCTCGTCATATCCATACTCGATTCATCGTTAGCAAGGTTGATAGCTACTGAGCCAAGCCCTTCAGCTTTGATGGCAAGTTCACACGCTTCAGCAACATCACGGGTATCGATATAGCTCCACAAGATGCGCTCCCGCTCCTCTGGTTTATGAATAAACGAAGGGAAGCGCTCATACCATTCCGGTGGAATGACATTGCCGAGCCTCAGCGATACGACCTGCATGCCAGTACGGCGGTGGAACATGTCAGCCGTTGCTTCATTAACGATTTTGGATAAGCCGTAGCTATCCTGTGGCAGCTGTGGATGAGCTTCATCCATCGGTACATATTGCGGGCCAAACGGATGCTCTGCGAAGCAGATCCCGTAGGAAGATTCGCTGGAAGCGATAACGACCTTTTGAATACCCAGACCAGCCGCTGCCTCAAGCACATTATAAGTCGCCATGACATTGTTGCGGAAAGTAACCTCTGGCGGTACCATTCCTGCTCTTGGAATCGCAGCCATATGGACCACTGCATCAGCCCCTGCAAGTGCACCATAGGTCTGACCCAAGTCCTCGAGATTAACGATGAGCGTATTGCAGATCGCTTCTTCCGGATGTCGGGTATCTACGTTTAATACTTCATATCCCTGTTCGACAAAATGCTTGACGATCCAGCGCCCAAGCATCCCGCTGCCACCGGTTACTACAACTTTAGCCATTCCTTCTAGCTCCTTCAGATCAATTCCTGATTTATTTCAGAATTGTTTCGATTTGGTTAAGTACGTCTTCACTAAGCGTAATGCCGGATGCTTTCGCATTCTCGGTCACTTGCTCCGGACGACTTGCGCCAACTAGTGCGCTCGCTACGTTCGGCTGGCGGAGAATCCACGCAAGTGCCAAGTTGCCCACACTGATCTCAAGCTCAGCTGCAATCGCTTCAAGCTGGCGTACTTTGTTAATTTTCTCCTCAGTGATGCCTTTGCCCATCCAATCAATCTTGGAAGCACGGCTGTCAGCCGGGAATTCTGTTGTTGAAGTATATTTACCCGTCAAGAGACCTTGTGCAAGTGGCGAGAACACAACTTGACCGATACCGGAACGCTCGCTGAGCGGAATGATCTCCTTCTCAATATAACGCTCAAACATATTATAGATCGGTTGGTTAACAACAATACGGTCAAGCAGATATCGATCTGCTACACCAAGTGCTTCCGCGATTTGCGAAGCCTGCCATTCACTTACACCCAAATACAGCACTTTGCCTGAACGAACGAGATCGTCCATAGCACGCAATGTTTCATGCAGCGGTGTCTCTGGGTCATGACGATGACAGTAGAAAATATCGATATAATCATGACCAAGACGCTTGAGGCTTGCATTCGCCTGCTCGATCACATGCTTACGGGACAAGCCGCGGTCATTGGGACCTTCACCCATCGGCCAGAATACTTTAGTTGCAAGCACATACGATTCACGAGGATAAGCTTTGAGCGCTTCTCCGACTAATACCTCTGCCCCGCCCCGCTCGTACACATTTGCTGTATCGAAAAAGTTAATTCCAAGATCATAAGCTGTGCGAATCGCGTTAACCGCATTCTCACGTTCCACATAACCACCATATGTAAGCCAGCTGCCTAAGCTGATTTCACTCACTTTCAGACCTGTACCGCCAAGTTTCCGATATTTCATTGTATTGTTCCTCCATTCAACTGTAAGTTATGAAGCCAACCTCATTCTAAAGGACTTCTAGAAGGATGAAAAGAACTGAAATGTTTTTCATTAGATGTGTTTGAGGTTACCTACTATACTTGGATATACCTATTTATTAATCTAGCAGCAACAAAAAAACGGCCGCCAAATTGGCGACCGTCATCTCTTATTACCTATTCAAATTCAACGTTATGATAAACCTGTTGAACGTCTTCCAAATCTTCAAGAGCATCAATCAGCTTCTCGAAGGAAGCTACTGCGTCTTCCGGAAGTGTTACGAAGTTTTGTGCTAGCATTGTTACTTCGGCAACAACAAATTCCGTAATACCAGCGGTCTTGAATGCTTCTTGTACGGCGTTAAATTGATCAGGTGCTGCGTAGACCATGATAGTCTCGTCTTCTTCTACGATATCGCGAACATCAACATCAGCTTCCAGCATCAATTCCAGTACATCATCCAAAGACTTGCCTTCCACACCGATAACAGCCGTTTGATCGAACATATAAGCTACCGATCCGCTAACACCCATGTTACCGCCAGCTTTGTTGAAAGCGGAACGTACTTCAGGAGCTGTACGGTTTACGTTGTTTGTCAGAGCGTCGACAATAATCATCGAACCAGCTGGACCAAAACCTTCATAACGAAGCTCGAAATATTGCTCATCCGAGCCGCCTTTTGCTTTCTCAATGGCGCGGTCAATAATCGCTTTCGGAACGTTATACGTCTTCGCGCGTTCAAGGACGAACTTCAGAGCGCCATTGGACTCCGGATTTGGCTCGCCTTTCTTCGCTGCTACATAAATTTCAAGACCAAATTTCGCATAAATACGGCTAGTATTCGCATCTTTCGAAGCTTTTTTCTCTTTGATATTATTCCACTTACGACCCATGCTGCACCACTTTCTTCAATTTTCTATAAGCTTATTATAACGGCTTTTGGTTGTATTGGACAACTCCTAATCCAATTGTGGTGTTTGATCAGCTATCCCTTATTTCCTTACCTGGAGCTTTTGCAGCCGCAAGGCGTTCAAGACGACGGAAACCGAGCTGAGTGCCATCGCTGCCCCCGCTACCCATGGAGCAAGCAGTCCAATTGCTGCAATTGGGATACCAAGCGTGTTATAACCCAGCGCCCAGAAAAGATTTTGCTTAATATTCCGCATCGTCATTCGGCTTATATAGATCGCATCTGGAATACTCTCCAGATCTCCTCGCATTAATGTCACATCTGCTGCTTCCATCGCCACATCCGTACCTGTCCCTATCGCGATGCCGATATGAGCGGTTGCGAGTGCCGGCGCATCATTAATGCCGTCTCCAACCATGGCTACAATATGTCCTTGCTGCTGCAGCCTTTTCACTTCTGCTGCCTTGCCTTCCGGCAATACTTCTGCCAGCACTTGATCAATTCCTGCCTGCTTCGCGATAGCTTGAGCAGTCCGCTTATTGTCACCAGTTACCATAATGACCTGAAGCCCAAGCTCCTTCAATCGTTTTACCGCAGATACAGAGCTGTCTTTGATTGTGTCGGCAGCCGCGAGAATTCCTGCATATTGGCCATTGATAGCAACAAGCATCGCTGTTTTTCCTACTTCTTCGAGATCAGCCATATTGGAGTAAGCTTGATCGGCGAGAATATTGCTCTCTTCCAGCAGTCGGCGGGTACCAATTAACAAGGATTTTCCTTCCACGACAGCTCGAATGCCATAGCCCGGCAGCGCTTCGAACGAATCCACTGACGTAAGCGTGATACCCCTCTCCCGTATCCCATCTGTAATGGCTACCGCTAATGGATGCTCCGACATCTGCTCGGCACTGCCGACAAGATGAAGGAACTGCTCTTCTTCCCAGCCTTCTACAACAATATCGGTCAGGGAAGGTTTACCGTTCGTCACCGTACCTGTCTTATCCAAGAGGATCACATTCACCTTATGCGTTTGCTCGAGATGTTCTCCGCCTTTGAACAATATACCTAACTCAGCTGCACGGCCTGATCCAGCCATAATCGAGGTAGGAGTTGCCAAACCAAGCGCACATGGGCAGGCAATCACCAAGATAGCTATAGCTGTCTCAAGTGCGGACGTCACATCACCAGGCTCGATGAAGATCAGCCAAACCAGGAAAGCGACAACCGCTATACCTGTCACAATAGGGACAAAGATTCCTGAGATCACATCTGCGACCCGTTGAATTTGAGCTTTGGAGCCTTGCGCTTCCTCCACGACCCGAATGATCTGAGCAAGAGCCGTCTCTGCCCCAACCTTTGTCGCTTGGACCTTCAATACACCATTACCGTTAATCGTCGCTCCGATCACCGGTTCACCAGCCTTCTTCTCAACCGGCAGGCTTTCTCCCGTCAGCATCGCTTCGTCTACTGCAGAGTTTCCTTCTACCACGATCCCATCAACCGGAATCTTCTCACCGGGACGAACAATAACGATATCGCCTTTTAATACTTGCTCTACGGGTACGCTGATCTCCTGATCTTCTCTAATAACGGTTGCTGTCTTTGCACGAAGCCCCATAAGTGACTTGATCGCTTCGGAAGTACGTCCTTTCGCTAGTGTCTCGAATAGCTTCCCAAGCAGTACAAGCGTTATCAGGATGGCGCTGGTCTCGAAATACAGCTCTGGCGCATGATGCATGGACGCACCGTCTGCTGCCCATTTGATTGTTGCATACACACTGTAGAAGTAGGCGGCCGACGTGCCTAACGCAATTAGGACATCCATGTTAGCTCCACCGTTCCGCAGTGCCTTATAGGCGCTGACATAGAACGAACCGCCAATGTACAGTTGTACCGGGGTTGCAAGGATTAGCTGAAACCAAGGATTCATGAACAGCTCCGGAACATACATCCATGAGGTAAAGGAGAAGTGCCCCACCATACTCCAGATTAGAGGCAGAGACAACAACGCAGAAAAGATTAACTTGCGAATTTGAGCGGTACGATCTGGCTGTCGCTCGTCTGCATTTCGTTCAATCCGTTCAACAGCAGCGTAACCAAGCTGTTCGACTTTCCGCTCTATATCTTCAATCGTAACTTCACCTGGTGCGTATTCGACTCTAGCGGTTTCCATCGCGAAGTTGACCGTAGCAGAGGTAATGCCGGGTAATCTATTGAGCCCTTTCTCAATACGGTTCGCACAGGCAGCACAGGTCATACCGGTTATATCTAAAGTAGTTTGATCACTCGATTGTACGGGAGGCATACTCTCACATCCATTTCTAAATGTATCATCTGATTGGCTTCAGTATACCCCCCACCCGTATATATGTCAATCATTAAAAATACCTGTAGGGGGTATACCAGAGTGCTCCCGCTTCCATAAAAAAACCTGCCTGACAACAGCTGTCAGGCAGGATCAGTTATAGCTATTATGCGCAAATGGCTTAAAATACTTTCGTCGTCCACGTTTCGCAGTTCCATGTGTCAGTAACCACTTGGTTATAGAACTCCGGTTCGTGGGAAATCAGCAGTATGCTTCCTTTGTAAGCTTTCAGCGCACGCGCCAGCTCTTCCTTCGCATCAACGTCCAAATGATTTGTAGGCTCGTCAAGTACAAGAAGGTTTGTCTCACGGTTGATCAGTTTGCAGAGGCGTACTTTCGCCTTCTCGCCGCCGCTCAGTACCGTGATTTTGCTCTCGATATGCTTCGTTGTCAGACCGCATTTCGCAAGTGCAGCACGGACTTCGAATTGGGAATAAGACGGGAATTCGTTCCAGATCTCGTCGATACATGTATTGTTATTCGACTCTTTTATCTCTTGTTGGAAATACCCGATGCTTAGAATATCGCCCCGTTGGACGGAGCCTTCAATTGCCGGAATCTCACCAAGGATGCTGCGAAGAAGCGTTGTTTTACCGATACCGTTAGCACCAACAAGAGCAATCTTCTGACCGCGCTCCATGCGCAGATCAAGCGGTCTCGACAGTGGCGAATCATAACCGATGACAAGATCCTTCGTCTCAAAGATCAGCTTGCTGGATGCTCTTGCATCCATGAAGTTGAACTGCGGCTTCGGCTTCTCCTTGGCCAGCTCAATAACTTCCATCTTATCAAGCTTCTTCTGTCTCGACATCGCCATGTTACGTGTCGCGACACTTGCTTTGTTACGTTGTACGAAATCCTTCAGCTCGGAAATTTCCTGCTGCTGGCGTTTGAACGCGGATTCCAGCTGCTGCTTCTTCATTTCGTGAACTTCAAGGAAATGATCGTAGTCGCCTACATAACGAGTCAGCTCTTGATTTTCCATATGGTAGATCAAGTTGATAACACTGTTCAGGAACGGAATATCATGGGAGATTAGAATGAAGGCATTCTCGTACTCCTGAAGATATCGCTTCAGCCATTCAATATGCTGCTCATCGAGGTAGTTGGTAGGCTCGTCAAGGAGCAGAATGTCTGGCTTCTCGAGAAGAAGCTTCGCAAGCAATACCTTCGTACGCTGACCACCGCTCAGATCATGAACATCCTTGTCCAGACCAACATCAGTCAGACCAAGGCCTCGTGCCGTTTCGTCGATTTTCGCATCGATCAAATAGAAATCCTGGTTCGTCAGCGTATCTTGAATCGTACCAACATCCTCAAGCAGCTTCTCCAGCTCTTCAGGCGATACGTCGCCCATACGGCCATACATATCGTTCATCTCTTGTTCCATGTCAAACAAATATTGGAAAGCGCCCTTAAGAACATCGCGCATTGTCAGCCCTTTGCTGAGTACCGCATGCTGGTCGAGGTATCCAACGCGCATCCGTTTGGACCACTCCACCTTGCCGTCATCTGGCTGGAGCTTGCCTGTAATAATGTTCATGAAGGTTGATTTGCCTTCGCCGTTCGCGCCGATCAGGCCGATATGCTCCCCTTTGAGCAGTCGGAATGATACATCGTTAAAAATCGCGCGGTCGCCAAAGCCATGGCTTAATCGTTCTACGTTTAATATACTCATGAATGCACCTTTTCTTTTTAAACTTTTTTCTCGTTATATTATAAGCGGTATGGTGCCCATAACTCAATGAAGGATGTCAAGAAAAGACGAAAAAAGACGACCTTTTGAAGGTCGCCTCGTTATATGACGAAAAGATCGACAAATTGCTGCACTGCAATACCCTCTAACCCCTGCTGATCTTGGCAAAGACTTGCGATCTGATCCACCTGTTTCGCTGGAAACCGCGTCCTCAAATTGGCATCAAATTTCTCCACCAAGAGCGGAATCCCTTCTTCTCTTCGCCTTCGGTGGCCGATCGGGTATTCTACTGCGATTTGGTCTGTCGATGAGCCATCGGTGAAAAAAACTTGAATCGCATTAGCAATGGATCGTTTATCTGCTGCAAGGTATTCCGCCGTATACCTTGGCTCCTCTTTCGTGTGCATTTTACCGCGCAGATCATCAATCCGAGGGTCCTTGGCAGCCGAGTCCTCATAATGATCTGCTGTCAGTCTGCCATGCAATAGGCCGACAGCAACCATATATTGCAGACAGTGATCACGGTCAGCCGGATTATGAAGTGGCCCGCGCTTATCGATAATACGCAGAGCAGATTCATGTGTAGTCAGGTCGATCCAGGCAATCTCACTCAAGCGGTCCTTCACAAGCGGATGCAGATGGATCGCTGCTTCAACGGCCGTCTGTCCATGAAATTCAGCTGGATAGGATATTTTGAACAAAATATTTTCCATCACATAGGATTCGAACGAGCGTGACTTGAGCAGTGGTTTCCCCTTAAATAAGACATCCTGGAAGCCCCATGTTGGAGCCGACAATACAGAAGGATAACCCATCTCTCCCCGCAAAGCCATAAAGGCAAGCCACACCGCACGGCTGGTCGCATCGCCCGCCGCCCATGATTTTCTTGTTCCTGTATTGGGAGCATGGCGATAAGTACGTAAAGCATGACCGTCCAGCCAAGCATGAGATACGGCATTGATGATCTCTTCTTTACTGCCGCCAAGAAGATGCGTAACTACGGCTGTTGAAGCAATCTTAACGAGCAGAACATGATCTAGCCCCACCCGATTAAAGCTGTTTTCAAGCGCCAAAATACCCTGAATTTCATGGGCCTTGATCATGGCCGTTAGTACATCTCGCATCGTTAACGGAGGAGCACCTTCCGATATGTTCTTACGGCTTACGTAATCAGCAGCAGCGAGGATCCCTCCGAGGTTATCAGACGGATGTCCCCACTCCGCAGCAAGCCAGGTATCATTATAATCAAGCCAGCGGATCAGACTGCCGATCTGGAAAGCAGCCGTTACTGGATCCGTCTGAATGGATGTACCCGGCACTCTCGAACCATTTGGCACTACGGTGCCGGGTATTAGAGGGCTAAGCAGCTTGGTGCATTCCGGATAACGAAGTGCCAGCAGTCCGCAGCCTAATGTATCCATTAGGCATAATCTCGCGGTGTTATAAGCTTCGGTGCTTGTGATTTCTTTATCCAATACATACTCTGCGATCTCGACCAATAATGGATCGGGATCAGGACGATTATTGTCGATCGCTCCAGACATACTTGCTTCATTCCCCCTTCACGGGTTATTGCCTTTCTAACGTTGCCCGATCGGCAGCCACTCTTGTGGATCAGGACCAATATAATCGGCACTTGGCCGGATAATCCGATTGCCTGCCCGCTGCTCCAAAATATGAGCAGACCATCCTGTAATTCGGGACAGGACAAAAACGGGAGTAAATAACGAAGTAGGAATTCCTAGATGATGGTAAGCCGATGCACTGTAGAAATCGAGATTCGGAAACAGCTTCTTTTCTCGGCGCATCACCTGTTCTATTCGTTCTGAAATATCGTACAGCTTCCGGTCTCCTGCTTGCTCCGACAACGTGAGCGACCAGGTCTTAATCACATCAGACCGCGGATCAGAGATGCTGTATACACGGTGGCCGAAGCCCATGATGAGCTGTTTCTTCTGTAGAGCCTCTAATAATCCTTGCTCAGCATCATCCGGATCTGAATAACGCTCAATCAACTCCATTGCCGCTTCATTGGCACCGCCATGCAGGGGGCCCCTCAGCGTGCCAACGCCGGTTGTAATGGCTGAATAATAATCGGACAACGTCGAGGCTGTTACCCGCGCAGCAAAAGTAGAAGCATTAAATTCATGCTCCGCATACAAAATGAGCGAGACATCCAGCGCCTTCACATGCTGCTCCTCTTCAGGCTCCCGATTATGCAGCAGCTGAAGGAAATGGGCAGCAATACCACCGTTGCCAAGCTCAGTATCTATTCGTTTGCCACTTAGCTGATAGTGGTACCAATACAACAGGATCGATGAGGTGCCGCCAATCAATCGGTTAGTGATGTCGAGGGCAGAGCGTCCCTCCTCTTCTGGTTCAAAGGATGCCAGTGCGGAATAAGCCGTCCTTAGAACATCCATCGGATGTGTATGACCCGGCAATAACTCGAGTATGGCATATATAGCTGGAGGGAGAAGCCGATGGGAGGCCAACTCCTTCGTATAAGCATTCAGCTCTTCTGCAGAAGGTAATCTTCCGTATAAGAGCAAATAGGCGGTTTCCTCAAAGGTGGCATTTTGCGCTAAATCGTATATGGAGTAACCGCGGTAGGATAATCCTTTCCCTTCCTTGCCGACGGTTGAGATACCAGTCTGTCCGGCGATCACTTCCGCAAGTCCTCCTTGCTTTGCTGCCGACATTTACCCCTCCCCCTTCTCCTCCTTCTTCACCGATCCAAACAGCTCATCAAGCTTGTTCTCATAGTCATAATAACGGAGAAAATCATACAGCTCTGCCCGAGTCTGCATCAGATTCACAACCTGCTGCTGGGTTCCTTCCTCACGGATAGTACGGTAGACTCGCAGCGCCGCCGCATTCATCGCCCGAAACGCTGATAATGGATAAAGCGCAAGCCCCACACCAGCTTCACGTAATTGTTCAATTGTAAAAAGCGGCGTTTGACCAAACTCCGTGATGTTCGCGAGAATAGGAACCTGTGCGGCTTCAGCAAACTGCTTATATTGCACCAAACTGCCGACAGCCTCAGGAAAAATCATATCAGCTCCAGCTTCCACATACTTTCGCACGCGCTCTACTGCTGCCTCCATTCCCTCTGCGGCTAGCGCATCCGTACGAGCCATAATAACAAAGCCGCTGTCTGTCTTCGCATCAACTGCAGCTTTAATCCGATCAACCATCTCGCTGGTACTCACCATTGCTTTATTGGGCCTATGTCCACATCGCTTCTCTGACACCTGATCCTCGATATGGACGGCCGCCACACCTGCTCTTTGCATTTCTTTAATCGTACGAGAGATCTGGAAAGCTCCGCCGAAGCCCGTATCAATATCTACAAGCAATGGCAGCTCTGTAACACTTGTAATACGGCGGATGTCTTCAAGTACATCCTGTAAGGTGGTGATGCCAAGATCAGGCAGGCCAAATGAAGCGTTCGCTACTCCCGCGCCAGATAAATACAGCGCACGAAAGCCGACCTGCTCCGCCATCATTGCCGCATAAGCATTAATCGCTCCTGCAACCTGCAGCGGCTGCTCGGCCGCTACTGCTTCCCGAAGTTTGAGTCCGGGACTACTCGCCATAACAATCACCCTCTTTATCTCATCAGCCTGCTGCTAATGACAATGCGATGGATTTCATTGGTACCTTCATAGATTTGTGTAACCTTGGCATCCCGGAACAAACGCTCCGCAGGATGCAGCTTGGATATTCCTTCCGCACCTAACAAACGTACAGCAGCCCCAGATGCGGCAACTGCAGTATCCGATGCGAACATTTTGGCCATAGAGGCCTCCTTCGTACATGGCCTGCCTTCCTGACGCATAGAAGCCGTTCGATAAACGAGCAGTCTTGCGGCCTCCGTTCTTGCCATAAGCTCGGCAAGCTCTGCATAACGGCTGGATATTTGTTTACCTGAGCGCTGCCGGATAACAGGCAGTAACTGCTCCTGGAGGAGCTGAACTGCCGCTTGCGCGATCCCAAGTGCTTGAGCAGCGATTCCAATCCGGCCGCCATCCAATGATCCTTTGGCAATTGCGAAGCCTTCCCCTTCACGCCCCAGCCGATAGGCAATTGGAATCCGCAGCTGTTCAAAATGAAGCTCGCAAGTATTTGAGCCATGCAGACCCATTTTCCGCTCTGGCTTTCCGATCTGTAAGCCTTCCGTGTCCCCTGGCACTATAAAAGCAGAAATCCCGCCTGCTCCCTTGGTGCTGTCTGTCACTGCAAATACGAGGTAAACCCCTGCCGCACCCGCATTTGTAATAAACAGCTTTGATCCGTTCAGCTCATAATGATCGCCTTTTCGTTCAGCGGACGTGCGAATCGCAGCAGCATCTGACCCGGCTTGCGGCTCGGTTAGAGCAAACGCACCGATACATTCGCCAGTCGCAAGCTTTTGAACGAAAAGCTGCCGTTGTTCCTCCGAGCCATAATACAGAATAGGAAACGTACAGACTGATGTATGCACCGATAAAATAACGCCAACCGCCGCACTAATCTTGGATACTTCATTAATCGCAATCATGTAGGATATAAAGTCAGCGCCTGCTCCGCCCCACTGCTTTGGAATCGGAATACCTAGCCAATGTTTCTCCGCCATTTGTTGAATGATCGCAATAGGGAATCGTTCCTCTGCCTCCATTACGGGAACCATTGAAGCAATCTCTGTAGTCGCAAATTGTCGGATCTCCTTCTGTAATTCTGTCTGCTCTTGTGTAAACCGGAGTTCCACGGTTCATCGCTCCTTTCAGGTGCGACTTTATTCGTAGTTGTAAAACCCTCTCCCGGTTTTCTTCCCTAACCACCCGGCTGATACATAATTTCTCAACAATGGACATGGCCGGTACTTTGAATCGCCAAATCCGTCATGCAAGGTTTCCATAATCGAAAGGCAGGTATCTAAGCCAATAAAATCCGCCAAGGTAAGCGGCCCCATCGGATGATTCATGCCAAGCTTCATAATCTGATCGATTGCTTCTGGTGATGCAACCCCTTCATAGACCGCATAGATTGCTTCGTTTATCATCGGCATGAGAATCCGGTTGGAGATGAAGCCCGGATAGTCTTCAACTTTTACGGCTGTCTTTCCAAGCGACTCTGCCAATTCCACGATCGTCAGCAGTGTATCTTCGGTCGTTGCCAAACCTCGTATCACTTCCACAAGCGGCATAATCGGAACTGGATTCATAAAATGCATACCGATCACCTGCTCTGGACGTTTCGTCACTGCTGCAATTGCTGTGATCGATAAGGAGGAGGTATTAGTCGCCAGCAGTGTATTTGGCGGACAAATGTTGTCCAGCTCGTGGAATAACTTTTGTTTGAGCTCCAATTGTTCCGGCACTGCTTCAATGACAAGATCAGATTCCCGGCAAGCGTCAAGCGTGTTGATCGGTGTAAGCTTACTCCGAGCAGCATCTCGCTGTTCTTCTGTCAGGCGTCCTTTATTCATCAACCGTTGTAGGGAGGTTTCGATTGCTCCTATCCCTCGCTGCACAGCTGAATCGGTGATATCATAGAGTGCCGTACTATACCCATGCTGCGCAAAGGTCTGAGCAATACCACTACCCATCTGACCGGCTCCCAGTACGGTTACCTGCTGAATACGCTTCGACAGATCCATAACCCCTCACCTCGGTCTTATTCATCCCTCGACTTTCAGTAGGATCGCGTCACCTTGTGCTCCACCGCTGCATATGCCAGCGATGCCAAGTCCTCCACCCCGCCGCTTCAATTCATGAATGAGGGTTAAAACGATGCGGGCGCCGCTTGCTCCAATTGGATGGCCCAACGCAATGGCACCACCATTCACATTCACCTTCTCTGGATCCCATCCAAGCATTTGACCACTAATAAGCAAGACAGAAGCAAAGGCCTCATTCACTTCAAAAAGATCGATCTGCTCGAGCTTTACGCCGGTTTGCTGCAGGAGCTTACGAATCGCTAATGCCGGAACCGTAGCGAGATAAGCGGCTTCAGCACCTGCTGAGGCGTGGCCAAGTATGGTCGCAAGCGGCTTCAACCCTTGCTTTGCAGCTTCCTCTGCGTTCATAACCGTAACAGCTGCCGCACCGTCATTTACGCCTGGAGCATTGCCGGCTGTAATTGTTCCGTTACGATCAAAGGCAGGCTTTAATTTGGCGAGCTTAGCCGCATCTGTATCCGGGCGAGGGCATTCGTCGACTGCGAGCGGCGTGCCATCCTCTGCGGTAATAGGTACAATCTCTTCAGCAAAACGACCGTTACGGATAGCTGCAACTGCACGAACATGGCTCCGAAGTGCCCATTCATCCTGTTCAACTCTCCCTATGCCGAATTCATCCGCCACACGGTTGCCAAGTGACCCCATGGGGACTTGATGAAAGGCACAAAATAAGCCGTCATTATTCATCAGATCAAGCATTACGGTATTCCCCATTCTTGCTCCCCATCTAGCTGAGGGAACCCCATAAGGAACACGGCTCATATTTTCCATCCCACCTGCTACAAGGGTCTTCGCATCACCTGACCGGATGATCTGATCAGCCATCGTAATAGCTCTTAAGCCCGATGCACATACCTTATTAATGGTCTCGGATGGCACTTCCCAGCTTAAACCAGCTAGCCTAGCTGCTTGACGTGAAGGGATTTGACCGGCTCCTGCCTGCAGAACCATTCCCATAATGACGCCATCCACTTGATCTGCGCCAATGCCAGACCTTTGTAAAGCTCCTTCAATCGCTGTCGCACCAAGCTGAGCGGCAGACACGGATTTAAACTGGCCGCCATATTTACTAAAAGCCGTTCTAGCACCTGCAACAATGACTGACTGACGAGTCGACATACCGTCAGTTCCTCCTATTCCGTCTCTAAGCTTGAAAGAATAGCAGCGTATTCCAGCTCATCATCGCTGCTTGCTTCGAGACACTTCGCATCTCGTAAATAACGTTCAACATGATACTCCTTCATATATCCATAGCCGCCAAAAATTTGAACCGCTTCAATGGCTGTGGCAACAGCCTGCTTCAAAGCGAACCTTTTGGCCATCATCGCTTTCCCACTGCTCGGGAGCCCTCTATCCATGGACCACGCTGCATCATAGACAAGCCATCTTGATGCCTCAACATTAGCCGCCATATCCGCTAACTTGAAAGCCACACCTTGTTGACGTCCAATCGGCCTGCCGAATTGTGTTCGTTCCTTTGCATAAGCGATAGATCTGTCTAATGCCCCTTGAGCAATCCCCGTCGCTTGCGCAGCCAAGCCTATACTCTGCATGTCATTAACGGCATTAACTATAAGTCTTCCGTTCGCTCTAATAGACAGAGCTTCCGACTCTTTGTTAACTGCATTAATGAATTGAGAATGACAGGACTGAAAACACAGCTCAGCTGTGGGAACACTGCGAAGACCAAGCTTATTCATCTTTGTGCCTACGGAAAGACCAGTGATTTCTTTCGGAACAACACTTAGTGATACCCGTCCGTTTGCCTGTTTCACAAGGATAAGGTAGTCATCTGCAGCTCCTGCCTGATCAACCGATGAAATCTTGCCGTTCAGAATATAAGAACCGTGGATCACTCTTTTGCGCCTCAAATCTTGCCCCGTAAAAGTAAAGGTACCTAGTCTGGCGCCTGTAGTTAACGACATTAATTTTTCTTCTAACATGCTGCCATATTGGCCGATTGTCCACGTCGCTGTCGTATGCGCTCTAAGAACGGAGGCGGCTGAAGCACATACCCGTGAAATTTCCTCCAGTACGATCGTATAAGCCAGCAGGTCACTTCCAGCCCCTCCCCACTGCTCGGATATCGGGATTCCCGTGAGTCCCATAGCTGCCATACTATCGAATAAGCTCCGATCAAATTGCTCCTGCTCATCACGCTCTAGAGCACCACCCGAAAGCTCACCATCTGCGTAATCTCGTACTGCTGCTCGGGTTAAATCATATTCCTCATCGAGCTGAAACCGCATCTCCCCCTCCCCCTTTCTTCAAAAGGACAAACTGTTCGACGAATTCCGAGCTTACTTCAAATATATGTTGGAGCATTCCTCTAACATGCCGCAGACAATAAAAAACCGTAGCCATTGGGCTACGGTGCACAGATGTGATGCTACTCACTATCTGACCATGCCTGCAAGGCTACGGTGTACAGATGTCAAGTTATTCACTTATCTGACCATGCTTGTCAGGCTACGGTTGGTTCACTCCCGTATAAATATGAATCGCATCGCGCAGAAAGGCTGCAGTGCCCGGCTGATCAACGTCATAGTATACAGTGAAGCGTTCATCGTCCACGTACATTTGGGCAAGCCCGGCATGGGCTTCCTTCGAATACTCTTTCCAATAAAACATCAGCCAGCGTTTATGCAGATCGGCAGCTTTTTGCGCGATATCGCTTGCAGGATCTCCTGTTTGGAATGCTTCAGCTAGTGTCGATTGAACCTCATTCGCCAGCTGTGTAACTTCCTCGTACTGTTCCTGCGTCATACCACTCAGCTTGGCATTAGACGCATTCACCGTATCATCGCCATATTTCTCTCGAATTTCCTTGCCATACTTCTTCTCATTCTCGTCAATCAGCTTCTGCTTAAAGCCTTCAAACTTTTGCTTATCCGTCATCGTTATTTTCCCCTCCGCATGTTCAATGGATTGGCCGACATTCTGAATGAGAACATCCAGCTGTCGTCTACGGTCGAGAAGCTGCTCGCGGTGTTCCTTCAACGCCTTAGCTTTATCGAAGGCTGGATTATCCAGAATCTGCTTAATCGAATCAAGCCCTAATCCAAGCTCGCGGAAAAATAAAATTTGCTGCAGCAAATCCACCTCCACCTGGCCATAGATACGATACCCCGACGAGTTTACTCTTGCTGGCTTCAATAAGCCTAGCTCATCGTAATACCGCAGCGTTCTAGTACTTACACCTGCAAGCTGCCCTAGCTTCTGAACGGTATATTCCATCTGCTCACCTCCCGACAACCTTACTGTACACCTTAACGTTACGTGAAGGTCAACACCCATTTCTATAGGATTTCTTAGGAACATTATACAATGCATGAAAGGGTTCCCGTACGCTCAACCTAGTAAGGTTGGAGGTGAGCAACCATGACTGGACGCAACAATAAGCCGGATAATGATGGACCTGCAGCTAGCCCGTCACGCCTCGATCAATTTGGCGATAAGCTGGCCGATAACTCAGGAAACGTACCAAAGAAACCGAAAAAGAACAACAACTGCTAAAGCAAAGGCTGCCCCACTAGGGCAGCCCACTTCAAGCTAGGACTTCGCCGCAGCTGTTTCAACCGCCGCATCGTCCATATATAATTCCTTCATAATGGATTCAATTGGTATAGCTTCGATCGCCATATCTACGATCCCATATACTTCATTAAACTCCCTGATAAACTTCTTGAGAGGAAGCAACGTTGTATCGATCTCCAGCTGAATTTCCAGCAGCCCAATTCGTTCTGTTATTTTCAACCCCTGCAGCCTGATATCCGGTACCGCTATCTCCGTCGTTAAACGAACCGACTTCTTATCCCCTAACCGGCTTCGCAAGACAGCAAGTGAATCATCCACCACAATCTCGCCATGGTTAATAACGATCACACGCTCCGCCAGCATCTCGACATCCTCAAGGTCATGAGTCGTCAGAATAAAGGTTACTCCCTGGCTATTCATACTCCGAATAAAGCCGCGGATATTTTCCTTCGCAATCATATCCAGACCAATCGTTGGCTCATCAAGAAAAACAATTTCAGGGCGGTGAAGCATCGCCATAATGAACTCACATTTCATCCGCTCCCCAAGTGACAACTGCCGAGTCGGCTTGCGGATAATTTCACCTACGTTCAGCAGTTCCGTCAGTTCATCCAACGTTGCCTTATACTCTCTGTCCGGCACGCCATAGATCGCTTTATTCATATAAAAAGCATCCACCGGCGGAATGTCCCACAAGAGCTGCGATTTCTGGCCAAACACCGCACCGATTCTGCCAACATATTGCCGACGCTGCTTCCACGGGACTAGCCCAAGTGCCTTTACTTCCCCTGCAGTTGGGTGCAGAACGCCCGTTAACATCTTCAATGTCGTTGATTTCCCGGCGCCATTAGGTCCAAGAAAAGCCAGCATCTCACCTTGTGGCACGGTAAAAGACAAATCATTAACAGCCATAATTTCCTTCATTGGTCGTCTAATCAAATTGCGAGTGACTTCTCGCAGCGTATGTCCACGTTCATGCGTCATATAGGTTTTCGTCAAATTATGAACTTCAATCATTCTGCGCTGTCTCCTCCTTTCTCACCTAAGTTATCCGCCTGCACTTGTATAGCTTCTTAGCATTCGATTCCAATAAAGCATGCCAAGCAGCAGAAAAGCAGCAGCCGGCAGGAGGGCCCATAATCCACTCCAACCACTTCGCCCAAGCAGCGCTCCTGCAGGAACAAAGGCGATCAGGCCAATTGGCAGAACGTAAGTCAATATATTTTGCAGCGACTTCGAGAAGATTGTCCCCGGGTACATACCAAAGCTTGTGAAGGCGTCGAAGATATCAAACACACGGCTGCTTCCCACCCACCGGAACAACATGCCAGACAAGAACAGCGATACAGCGCACAGCATCGTTACCGATGCGATGAATAACAAGAAGAACTGCAGCCAAGCATCTCCTCCAGGCATAGCCATTCCACTAAGAGCGTAAATGAAAAGGACTGCTCCACTAAACAGCCGGCCGAAGTCATCGGGATCAAAGCCAGTAATCATCGCCATCACCATAACAGGACGAGGCCGGAGCAGCAGCAGATCAAAAGTACCTTCCCTTACATGACCAAGCGTTGTACCAACCATGCCGAAGAAGAATGGAAAGGCAATGCCTTTGGACAACGCAAACACCGCTTGTATGAGCAGCGCTTCATGCATCGTCCAGCCCGGGAAAGAGGCTCCCGACTTGTACACGAGTAAGGTAACCAATGGAACTACAAGATCGCCAACGATAAGCATAAGGACGCTTATGATAAAATGACTGCGGTAAGCCATTTGCTCCGCAAACTTCGTTCGCATGACTGCACCTAGCAAGGTCTCTCTCATACGCCCACCCCCGTGAATCTTCTCATGGCGGCGTTATACATCAGAGCCATCGTAAGCGCAGTAAGCGCGACGGCGACCACTTGCAGCCCAACGGCCTGGGCAAGAGATAAATGAATGCCTGCAAGCTCATATTCTCCCCCATACACTCTTGTCGGAAGATAGGTAATGAACTGGAATGGCAGGAAGAACAAGATCTTCTGCAGCACTTCTGGGAAAAAGGACAGCGGAATAAATACTCCTGCGCAAATATCTTTCAATAGCAGAAAGACCCGACGTATTCCTTCCGCACGGATAAGCCAGAAGGCCGTTAGTCCAACACAGTAATTGACCATGAAATTCATTAAAAAGCTCAGCGCAATGGAGAGGATCGCCCAGCCCGGTGCTGCCGGCTTTAGATTGACGCCGAAGACAAAGATGAATAGCAGGAGTACAGGCAGCACTTCCACCCATAGCGCTAATGAGCGATGACCAATCTTCTGAGCAAGAGCAAACAGCCAATGAGGCAGCGGCCGAAGTGCAAAGGTGACGAATTTGCCGCTGCGCACAAGCATCTGCAGATTCCAATCTGCAAAATCAAACGAAATATAATGAATAAGACTAGATACACCATAATAGGTGAGCATCTGTTGATAGGTTAGTCCATTTAACGTGTCATGCCCCTCGTAGATCGCTTTCCAAATAAAGACCTGGACGAGAAACATCACGGGACCCACAAGCAGCGAAGCCGCCATATGCGATCGAAACGCCGCCCACTCCTTGTAGGTAGCGAACCCGATCGCTTGAATGACGGCGGTCAGCCGCCTCACAGCCAGCCGGAGCCGATAATTGAATTCGTGCCATTAATCGACTCTGGAGACCAATCCAGGTTAGAAGGAACAAAGTAAACAACAACGGAATGATGAAGCGGATCAACGAGCAGCTTGCAGCGACCAGCGCCTTCATGACCATAGGAGCCTTCTGGAAGCCATTCATCCTGCCGAATAAGAGACACACCTAGTCCATAAGTAAAATCTTTGAGCTTGCTGCCCCAGCAAAAGCCTTCAAAATCGCGGCCAAGAACATTGGAGGTCATCTTCTCAACGGACTTGCGGGATAAGATTTTGATGCCGTCCAAGGTACCCTTGTTGAGAAACATTTGACCAAATCGGAACAAATCATCCAGCGTTGAATTCAGACCACCGCCAGCTCTTGGCGGGCTATATTTGCGGTCCTGCTCCTTCGTAACCCGCTTCTGGTCATATTCATTAATCCAGCAGACTTCATTGTGAAGCTCCTTCGGAATGTCAAAGAAGGTCCGATTCATTCCAAGCGGCTGAACGATTTTCTCCATAACATACTGCTCGAATGGAATTCCACTCGCGCGGGTGACGATTTCACCAAGAATAGCGTAGCCTGCGGAAGAGTAGACCCATTCTTCACCTGGTGCAGACAACGGCTGTCCGGATAAGACAGCACGAATCCACTGGCTGCGGCGCTGCTTTTCCAGCTCTTCCGGATCGGTTACTGCATCAGGACCTTCCGTCTCCGGTTCAAAGGCGAACATAAAGTCCCACCAGCCTCTTGCAATAGGCTCATTATAGTAGCCAGGATCTGCTTGAATACCAGAGGTATGCGTCAGCAAATGCCAGATTTGAATCTTCTCATAGGTAGGATTCTTGAATTCCTCGATCCATTCCGCTGCGGACTGGCGAAGAAACAGCTTGCCTTGCTCAATTAATTGGAAGATCGCAGTTGCTGTAAACAGCTTTGTTACCGATGCTATTTTCCGAATAGTGTCCTCTCTATACAGAGAATCAGGATTATCGTAATGCAACTGGCCAAATGCGCCTTTGGCAAAGACTGCCCCGTTGCTGGATATTAAATAAGAAGCACATTGGATTTGTTTCTGTTCAATCAATTTCTCGAAATGCCGCTCCAGCCGATGCCGCGCATCCGGATCAAATCCGGTCTCCTGCGGCTGTAATTCCGTGTATACACCCGATGTTGTCATGGGCTTCCCTCCATTACATGGATATGATTTATTCCAATCCCGACCACACGATCCCACGCGGCGTGATAACCGATTCATTCGTATATCCTTTTTGACTTGGAACGAAGAAAGCAAAAACCAAATCTTCTACCGGATCGATATAAAGCCCGCAGTGGCCAAAGCCTTCATGCGAGAACGTTCCCGGACTTGACAGATCATAATGATCAACCGACCAGCCAAGACCATATTTGAAATCCTTCTGGTGGCTTCCCCAGCCTTTATTAGCAATACTGTTGAGATGGTTCCTCGTTTGGAGCTCAATAGAACGCTTTGACAGGACACGGCTGCCATTGCCGATACCGCCGTCCAGCATCATCTGACCAAACTTCCATAAATCCTCGAGCGAGGAATACAAACCGTTGCCAGCCACATTTGGCATATCCACCGTCCGCTCTCGAGGCTTATAGATCTGCTCTTTCTCCCAGACATTCGTACAGCATACTTCGTCCATTCGCTCTTCCGGCACTTTAAAGAACGTGCTCGTCATGCCAAGCGGCGTCAAAATCTCATCATGTATGTACTGTTCATACGATTTGCCGGATATTCTCGCGATCACTTCACCCAGCAAAACATAGCCGCTTGAGGAGTAAATCCACTCTTTACCCGGCATGCGCTGCAATGGGCCAGACAATAAGACCTGCAGCCAATTCACATCCGGATATGCCTTCTTAGCTTCACGAGTCATCCATTCGTACCACGGAAGTCCATAAGGCTCTTGATAAAAGCCGGGATCCCCTTGTAAACCTGAAGTATGGGTTAGTAATTGGAAGATTGTAATTGCACGATGTTTATCATTATTAAATTCTGGTATAAAACGGCTTACGGAATCCATTAATGAAAGCTGTCCCCGGTCAATCAGTTGATGAATCGCCACGGCCGTAAACACTTTTGTGATGGAATATACTTTCCGGATAGAGTCCGGCAGCAATTCCATACTATCCGCTTCATTCCGAAGCTTGCCTAGCGATCGCTGAGCGAATACTTTTCCTTTTCTCGCGATAATATAGCTTGCTGCTTGAATCGTACCGTTAGAGATAATTGCGGCATAATGGTCATCTAACCGGCGAAGGTTCTGTCTGTCGAAGCCGGATTCCTCTGGGCTGGCATTCGTCCAGCCTTCATGAATGTGAATCGTATCCTGCATATGATTCGTCATCTCCCTTTATTAGAGATACATGGAAAAATGTAACACTTTCTTATTTTAAGGGTACGAATGTTCGTATGTCTATGCCTTTTTCGTGTAAAACAAAATTATATTTTGCATTCTGTTTAAACCTTTGCACTTCTCTCTAGTCATAAAAAAATGCAGACCAACGCACACAAGTGCCTTGATCTGCATTCCTTTTCCTTATAAACTCTGTTCGATTACTCCAGCTTCTGGATTGAAGGTGAGCATCTTCGTCCCGATCTTATCGATAAAGAATCGATCATGACTGACCGTAATTACTGCACCCGGGAAATGAATTAACGCCTGTTCCATCACCTGAATACTCGTTAAATCCAGATGATTGGTTGGCTCATCTAAAATAATGACAGCAGCACCAGAGAGAAGACATTTGGCCAGTGCCACACGAGCCTTCTGTCCACCAGACAGATTGCCAATAAATTTGCTTAAATCCATCTCCGAGAATTGAAGCATGGACAGGAATTTATTTACCTTTTTCCGTGGTGCATCAAGTCCTAGTCCATACGTGTTCACCGCGTGGCTGACCGTATCCTTCGGATCAAGCTCTTCCCACATCCGATTGAAATAAGCGTAGCTGACGCCTCTCTCCCAGACAACTTCACCCGACTCCGGCTTTTCCTGTCCTGTCAGTACTTTAATCATTGTCGATTTCCCGCTGCCGTTAGGACCAACGATGACGAGACGGTCTTCCTTCTGAATATCGAAGCTGACATGTTGGAAAATCTGTCTGCCATCATAGGTCTGACTAATTTGCTTCACTTCACATAATTTATCTGGAAAACGCAGCTTCTCGTAAATATCGGTGATGAGCACATTAACAGGATGCGGCTCGATCCGCTTCTTGTTGTCGGCCAGTTGACGAGAAAGCCGGTCTTTTGATTTTGATTTGCTGCTGCGGCTGTCGATGGCTTCAGACTCCATAAGGAGAAGCTCCTCTTCCCACTCGAACTGGCGGTCCAGCTCCTTCTTGCGCATTTTCTTCTTGCGAACATAATCGGTATAATTGCCGTCGTACTCCTGGAAATGATAATTCTCAATCTCGATTGTTTTCGTAACCACTTTGTCGATAAACTCCCGATCATGGGATACCAGAATCATCGCGCCTTTGAACCGGTACAGCCATTGCTCCAGCCACGTAATACCTTCCATATCCAAATAGTTCGTAGGCTCGTCGAGCAGAACAACATCCGGCAATTGAATAAGCATTTTGGCCAGCGCCGCGCGGTTTCTCCAGCCTCCAGACAACTCATCTACCGGCTGATTACGCGAATTATCATTAAAGCCCAGCTTCGTAAGAACGGTGTTAATTTCCACAGACACATTCCAGCCGTCCAAATGATCCATTTGCTCAAACAGCTCCGCCTGCCTCGTCAGCAGCTTGTCCATCTCGCTGTCATCCGTGACCGTCCCCAGCTTCTCTGCCACCTCTTGAAGCTCACGCTCGATAAGGGCTACTTGCTCAAAGCACATCTCCAGCTCCTGCTGGACGGATAAGCTGCCGCTGAGCTCCGAGAACTGCGAGAAGTATCCAATCCTCACCTGAGGATCGATCTCTACCTTCCCCGATGTCGGCTCTTCTTTCCCCATAATAAGTCTGAATACCGTCGACTTACCGGCTCCATTCCGTCCGATCAGGCCAACTCGTTCCCCTTGACTTAAGCGAAAATAAATATCGCGGAAGATCATGGCATCTTCATATTTCTTCGTTACATTTTCCAGCCTAATTACGCTCATCGCTATCATCCTTCCGTTCGTCTAACGATTATAACACTATCAGGAGCGATTCCGAGTATAATGGACAAGTATATGTAGAATGTTCGGTGGCAATCTGTATGTATAGGTAAAACGAAAATCGTGTAGAAGAGGTTGAAAATGACAGCATTTAAAGAATTAAGCAAGGAAATTACAATGGCATTAACTAGCTTAGGCTTTGACACACCAACAGAAGTACAGTCGAAGGTCATTCCGATTGCACTTGAGAAAAAAGATCTGGTCGTCAAATCGCAAACAGGCAGCGGTAAAACAGCCGCCTACGGCATTCCGCTCTGCGAACTTGTGGAATGGAACGAGAATAAGCCGCAGGCTTTAATCTTGACACCAACTCGTGAGCTTGCCGTTCAGGTTACAGAAGATATCACGAATATCGGACGGTTCAAGCGAATTAAAGCGACAGCCCTATACGGGAAATCCCCTTTTCATATGCAAAAAGCTGAACTAAAGCAAAGAACACATATGGTTGTTGGTACGCCAGGACGTGTTCTCGATCATATTGAGCGCGGCACACTTGCATTGGAACGGCTTGCTTATCTCGTGATTGATGAAGCTGATGAAATGCTGAATATGGGATTCATCGAGCAGGTTCAAGCGATCATTCAAGCCCTGCCAAGTGACAGGGTCACGATGTTATTTTCCGCCACCTTCCCTGAGGATGTAGCCAAGCTGTCACGTCGTTATATGGACAACCCTGCGCAGATCGAGATCCAAGCAAGCGGGTTAACGACAGCAACGATTGAACATTCCCTTATTGAAGTGAGAGAAGCTGACAAGCTGGCCTTGCTGCAAGATGTTCTTATTGTGGAGAATCCGGACAGCTGTATTATTTTCTGCCGGACACAGGAGAATGTCGATAAGCTGTTCCGGGCGATGGCTGAGCTCGACTATCCTTGCGACCGTATCCACGGCGGTTTGGAGCAGGAAGAACGCTTTGAAGTGATGAATGCGTTCAGAAGAGGTCAATTCCGTTACCTCATTGCAACGGATGTTGCGGCCAGAGGTATCGACATTTCGAACATTACCCATGTTATCAACTATGATTTCCCGCTTGAGAAGGAAAGTTATGTCCATCGTACAGGCCGCACAGGTCGTGCCGGTAAGAACGGAACGGCTATTACCTTCCTCGCACCTAACGACGGCAGACGTCTAGCCGACATTGAAGACTATATTGGATTTGCGATTCCGAGAGTGAAAGCTCCTTCCGAAGAAGCGGTTGACCGCCGCCGGGAAGATTTTGAACGCAAAATTAATGTTGGGGTTGAGCTAAAAAAAGATCGGCGCGAGCAGCTGAACAAGCAGATTATGAAGCTGAACTTTAATGGCGGGAAGAAAAAGAAATTTAGAGCTGTAGACTTTGTGGGGACCATAGCTAAGCTTGAAGGGGTAACCGCTGACGATATTGGGATCATCACCATTCTCGACCATGTGACCGATGTTGAGATTCTGAACGGCAAAGGATCGCTTGTTCTGGAGCTTATGAAGAATACAACGGTTAAAGGCAAGCAATTAAAGGTTCGCAGAGGAAATAAATAATAAAAAGCCGCTATAGCTCTATGTTGACTGACATAGATCTTAAGCGGCTCTTTTTTACATAACGCGAGGACGAAGGGTCTCTCTTTTTTCACCAAATACACGTTGCTCCAGATCTTCAAGGCGGCGTTTAACCATAAAGTAATCGAATGCTTCTTTGTCCTTCATCAATTCTTTATGTATATTCGCCAGGTCTGCCTCAAATTTCACAATCAGTTCCTGCATCCGGCTGTAGTCCTTAATAATCTCATCGAGGAATTCGTCAACCTGCTCTTGGTTGTAGCCTCTCATCTTCTTCTCGAACTGCTTAGCATGTATCGTTTGCGCCGTTAATTGAATACCGTAATGAACCAACTCGCTCATTTGTATGAATGCTCCTCTCAGACCTTAAAAAATAACATTGAATGATTTCTAATCTATATAATACGACGAAATTCGACTTTCTGCAAAGCGGAAGCATTAACGCATGAAAAAGGACCGCCCTTCGCATCCCGCGTCAGGCCGTCCATATAGGTTCTTATTTATTTCAAGTAGAAGACTTCCCTTAAAGGTTTGATCGGTTCAGCTTCCTTGAAATCGAAGGAGCCTTCCACCATTTGTGAGGTGATTGCATTCCAGCGATTGCATGGTTCGCTCTTAGCGATAATGCTAAATGCCTTCTCGACATCATCACATTCGAAGCAGTAGAAAAACTGGTTGCCATTTTGAAAAATCGAATAATTCCGAAATCCTGCACGTGTGTGCTCTTCCATAATTTCTGGCCAAGGTGCCAGATGCATAGCTATGTATTCCTCAAGCAGTTCCTCTTTGATCTTCCAAGTCCAAGCAAATTTATTGCTGTTTTCCATGTGTTTCCTCCCACTCCTCATGAAGACGTTTTCAAGAAATGCTGACAGGTTCAAATATAAATTATCCAGAGAAAGGTGTAAAGAGAAGATTTTTCACGAGATATTCCGTGCGGACAGCGGGCAATCTAATCTCGCCACAAGATGTAGGCGCCATTCTATCGCAGGGAGGAATGAAATTTATGTCGCATAATAAACGACGGTCTTTCCAAGGTAAAATGCATGCACTGCAATTCAACTCATTAGAAGCTGAAAATAATGTGGCGGGCTCAACAGACCGGAACCGCAACCAAAAAGGTCATGTTCCGAACAGCCCATCTACAGGCTAGACATCCGTAATATGATGCACAAATGGCCGGACCATCTTGCTCGTCAAGGTGTCCGGCCACTCCTCTTTTATTGATAATCGATCACTTCGCTCCAATTCATTCTGCCGTAATAATCAGAAGCAACGGTCAGCTTGGGAATCCAAGTTAACGGACGCCTAGCTCGATCTCCAACATATTTTACCTCAGCAGAGCCTTGTCCAGATTGAATCCAAGTGAGAACCCCATTTTTCGCCAACGTTGGCGCATAATCTCCATATCCATCAAGCGAACGGGTCAGATTTTTTTGTTTGCCAGATTGAAGATCTGCACGCACTAATATAGGCAGCGTTCTATCTTCTTCATCACTGGACCAATCCGCTTCTTTCCGTCTGGAGACGATGATCGCTTCATCACGGTCCCATGTAAAATCATTATCTGCATATCCGGAAGGAGTTATGACTCGTTTGTTCAGTGAGGCGATGTCTTTGACAATCGTCAGCTTCTTATTCGAGGTCGCTTCCCTTCCCGTCCCCTCGATGAAGGCTAGTTGCCCGCTAGTTGGAGCCCACTCGAACCAGTTCGTATAAGCAAGCATCTGCCCGGCTTTCAGAAAGCTCTTCCCATCTGTAGATAATAAGACCAGTGTATTCGCATCCGCAGACAACGAAGCTGTTGGCTTAGCAATAAAGGCGATCCATCTTCCGTCAGGTGACCATTTGAACGGGCTTGTCTGTACGGCGAACCAATCATCCGATTGGGTTGGCAATCGATAAAACAGCTGTTTCACCCAAGCGCCAGAAGCATCTTGTTTCAAGATGTACAGCTCAACAGCTGACCATTGACCGTCAGGCATGAGTTCTGCGGCCGTCGAGACAAGAAGTCCGCTGCCATCCGGAATCCATGAAAACTCGCCTACATTGTCCATAATTCGATCCTGTGAGTGATCTGTTGGCTTTTCTGCCGAGACCACACTTAGGTATCTGCCTGATAATACCGCTAACCGATGACTATGTGGATCCCACTTCGTATCATTGCCCTCTCCAATTTTGCGCATACCGCCTGTTGCCGCTTCGTATGTCCAGACTTCGGGTCTATTCTCATCCCGGAGAAACGTCAGCCATTTGCCATCACTCGACCAATTCGGATAGCGGATATATTCCCCTTTTGTGAGCGGTTTTTGCACTTCCTCGATGGCAAGCCACAGATCATTATTCCGTATAAAAGCAGCCTGCAGCGCTTCCTGCTCGCCTTCTGCCGCCACGTCTGTTGAAGTGAACGCTTGTAAACCAACAACAGTAATGCTAAGCAGGAGTCCCATTAACCTTCTTCTCATGGCATACTCTCCATCCCTTCATCTGCAAAACGATCAACGTGCTGCAATTTGAATACAATTTCCTCAGGCAATTTCTTCGACATACTTGGGACATCCCGATGCTTATACTCAATAAGCTCGGAAGAATAAACGGATACAAAGACGCGTCCGCTGCCTGCAAATGCTCGAATAAGAACAGGCTGGTTATATTCATTCCGAAATACGAAATCCGGCCCATCCCAGCTGACGGTTGCATCACGTCCAGGCATCACATAAGGAACATGACGGCTATGAGAATACCGTTGGACAATCTTCAGACCAGCGCTGTCAATGGCATTAAACAAGGTTGAGGATACTTGGCATATGCCCCCGCCTACTCCTTCTGACAACTCTCCCCTGACAATAATCGGTGCACTCAAATAGCCTTTTTCCACCGTTCTCTGTCCTACGATTCGATTAAACGAGAAGGTCTCTCCAGGGAACACCACAACATTCGAAATAGCCTTAGCCGCAAGTGAAATATTATGGGAGCGATTCTTATTGTTGCTATTGTAGTAAGTGACGTAATGACCAATCGGCTTCTCTTTAATGCTGGCAAGTAATTCACTGTCCACCTTTGCATGAACTTGAGCAAGAGGGACAACAATGTTAGAGGGCTCATTATTGAAAAAATAAGCGTAAAATAGCTTCGCAAATTGATCATGATCGAGCATATAGCCCGGCTTCTCAGGAACGATATTCCCTCGATCAGCGATATAAGCGTTAGCCGGTGGAATGTTCACGATTTTCTCCAGCTTTTTTTGCAGCTGGTTATATTTCGTAATGTCCAAGAATGATGTCCCCGGTAACCCGTAGTCTTGCCTTTCTATAGAAGCAAGCTGCTTTCCTTGATGTTCAATTGTTAATTGGCCAGAAGTAGTTATTGGCGCTACTGGCTGCTGCAGCAGGATAGCGAGGCCAGCTATCCATATTCCGTTCAATCCCATTCCTCACTTCTCCTATCTTCACATAAGCGCTATTACAGCCGTGAATAATAATGGACAAGGGATAGTATGGTTCGCTAACGCTTCAATTATTTTGAAATAGGAGGATATTATGTTTATTCGACTTAGCCGCAGCCTATCTGCCGGTCTGATCATGCTCATTATGAGCCTTGCTTGGTTACCGGAGGATATCCTCCATGCGAGGTCTGCGTTACTGGCAGAAGCAAAGAACGAGTCAGGTCTCGTATTATCCGTCCGAACAAGCCCAACTGCCCTTTTCGAGAACCATCAGCTCATCACGGATCCCGATATGATGAACGCTGTTCAAAATCCGAATTGGCAGCTAACAAGCGAAGTACCACGCTTTAGCGATCTGTATGTGAACGAGCAGCGCTTAGGCGCCCCGTTGCTTCGTCTCGATACGAGCGGCCAGTTGTGGGACGAAACCTACAAGAAGAGGCTTGAACTGCCCAGCAAGGCGGTTATGAAGCTGAAACAAGCTGCCGACGCCCTTCACCAGCAGCATTACGGTAAATTACTGGATTGGCAAGAGGCAGAGAAGCTCTTTTCCCGCAAGTCGATCTTTGTGATTAAGGATATGGAGACAGGTTTGACGTTTCGTGTGCAGCGCAGAGCCGGACATGATCATGCCGATGTCCAGCCGGTTACGAAAGCAGATACGGAAGTAATGAAACAAATTTATAACAAGGGCTGGACCTGGGATCGGAAAGCAATTATAGCTGAGAAAGACGGCAAACAAATCGCTGCCTCGATGAATGGGATGCCCCATGGTGGAGACGGGATTCCGGAAAATGGATTTTCGGGACATTTTTGCATTCATTTCCTGAACAGCTCCACGCATAAATCGGATGCTCCGGATTTGCCACATCAGCTCATGGTATATAAAGCCGCGGGAATGTTGAGAAATTATTTTGCTGACTCTTCCCCTCTTCAGTTAGGTCAAAGTCTCATTGAAGCCCTGCATCATGACGATTCGGAGATGGTCCAGACACTAACAGAAGGGTTGTCCCAGGAGCAGTCTGCAGCGCTGCTGCAGCACAAACAAGATTGGAGCTCCATCAGGCGGAAAGATGGCCGTGAGCTGCCTCAAGAGGAATCGCTGCTCTCTGATGTTCAGCTCGAAGCCGAAACGATGCATATAACCCGTGGTAAACGGCTGCTGCAAGTACAATCTCATTTCGTGAGAACAAGTCCGATTAGTCCCTGGGAGCTGAAGGAATTAAATCTCTCCTAACAAATAACGACCACCTCCCTTCCCTGAGTAAGAAGGCGGTGGTCGTTATTTGTTTTTAGTGGCCCATATGCATATTCGGGTTAGCCATATTTGGATTAACCATGTTCGGACTTACCATATTCGGATTAGCATTGTTTGGACCAACACTGTTTGGGTTTACCATGTTGGGCTGAACATTTGGCTGTGCATTACTTTGAGCGGGTGATTGGTTAGCAGGCAGATCCATGTACGTTTTGTGGCAATACATATTAGAGATACGTGGTATAACAACTGTTTCGCCATGTTTTAGTGATTTTGGACTGGAGAGGTGGAGATTAGCTTCTTCTAAGAGTGTGTTTGGAATATTGTACGCATGGGCGATTTGCTCCATCGTATCTCCTGCCTGCACTTGATGATGGGCGTAATAGTAATTGCGGTCATCTTCCCGGATGAAAGGAGAGAAGAATGGCGAGAAGAAGAAGAACGGGAACAAGAAACGGCCTGGGAAGAACGGATGCGGGAATGGCCGGAATGGAGGACGGAATCCGCCGTGAAAGCCACCACCACCAAAACCACCGCCACCAAAAGGAACAAATCCACGATTATCCATTGAGTTACCTCCGTTACATAGTCATTTGACTATATAACTTATTGAATCATGGGCCAAAAGGTTCCTCTCTCCCAGCAAGTTGTTCTTATAACTTCTTGTAATCCTTCTTCATAATATTCATCACAAGACTTGCCCACTTGGGATTTGCCGGGCAATATTTTCTTGCTATCTTATCTATCGTTGTAAATCCTTTGTCTACATAGTTTTTGGCCAGCAGCTGTCCAAACTTGCGGACACTATCTCCCTTCGTCTTGAAGGAAAATGCCCTGTTATATTTGTCACTGTCGATTGCATTAAGACCAAACAGATTATTTTTCTTCTTCGCGAGTATGCTCTTCCCGTTACCGCTCTCCAGCTTCATAACCGCTATAGTGAAGTACGCGTTAATGCCGTATTCCTGTTCAATGTCGAGAACGGCTTTCTCTAATCCGTGGTCTGCAAGAGCTGTTTTCTCAAATAACTTGGCGATATGCTCTTCCGTCAATCCGGAATCTGACTCAACGGTGGATGTTGGTTTCTCTGGATCAGACGGCTCTGGAGTCTGTGACGGTTTAATCTTTAACGTATCGTTAAGCGGCAATTCTGCCACTATTGTATTCGCTTTCGCTAATACTTCCGGTGCTGCTGCAGCCACAGTGGCTACGGCCCCACTCTCTTCCATCTTTTCCGCATAACGCCCATGGACAAAGCCTTTATCCTTCAACGCAAGCCATCCATTATCTAATGTTTGACCAACCTCGATCGTATCACCTTGCTTAAGTACTTCGATAATATTGGAGTTTGCATCCGGCTGTTCGCGGACATTGAGATAAAACGCGGTTACTTCATATGTATGAATCGATGGTTCTTGCACAGAGGGCGGCGCGATCGCGCTATGTATTTCGAGGGAGGAATTCGTAATAGGCTCCGACACTTCTTCTTGCAGGGCTGGCTGAACCAAATCCGTTGTTTCCGGTAATTGCGGTGAGAACAGCTGCAAGGTCTCACCAATGATAATATTGCCGTCCGTAATTGTCAGAAGACTTGCCGATAAGTTGTCTGTCACATCAGCTGAGACTTTATTTGAAGGTAGAAAACGCGTGCCTAAGGTCATGAACAAAGCTATACAAAGTACATAAACAAGCACTTGACGATTTAGTTTTGTATGCATCGTTACACCTCTTCCATCGTTTTGTAAATCAGACATACCTGTGTTTCGGTATAGGTTAGATTGTACATAGGAGGAATTGAAAAACGTGTCAAATATCCTGTGCGGGTTTCTTGTTTCTTTGTCGGACAAAAGAGTTGGAATTTGGCTGAAAAAGAGGATTATCGACAAATGCCGTCCATTCTAATCGTTTGATCAGTAACTTACCCGAAAAAGCTACGCCAATATGACCCTATACGAGCAAATAAGGTAAATAAAAACAAAAGAAAAACAAAAGAACCGCACAACTGTGCGGTTCACTAGCCTTAATTGTATTATTCTTCCGACTTGTGCGGTTTGCTGTGGATTCGAAGATACTCCTCGATCTGCTCCGGAGTCCATGTTGTACCTTGCAGCAGTTGACCGCTCTTTGCTTCATCAATTAATTCAAGCAGCCATTCCTTCTCCGTCTCACCAAACTTCATGATTCCCCGGATCATCATAACAGATCCTCTTGGAAGGATATCGCCTTTGAAAGCAAGGACGGCTTCCATTCGTTTAATGCGGTTCTCGCAAGCGTCCAGCTGCTTCACCAACAGCTCTACAACTTGCTCTTGCTCTCCATGACGCACGAAGGGCAAGGATAAAAATACCGGATGCTGAGGATAAGATACCTCGCTGAACTGATCGTACAGCAGCTTATGGAAGGCAGCTCTCCCTCTCTCCGTAATGCGGTAAATCGTCTTATCCGGGCGATTGTCACCCGGCACCGTTACGATCTCCGCTGCTTCAATCAATTGCTTATCACGCAGTTGATCAACCGCATAATACAAGGAGCCATCCCGCAGCCTGAAGCTTTCATTCCAGTTCCGCTGCTTGATGGTTTGTCTGATATCGTAGGGATGTCTGTCTTTTTCCATCAGAAGCCCAAGAATTAACAGCTTCATTGACATCATCCCTTATCTCCCTGAGTAGGATGGTTTCGGCTTGCCAGCCTCATCACTGGAAGGTGCTGCCTTTGGTGTTGGCGATAATTCGAGACGCGAACGGCCCATAAGAATCGCGAATACGAAAGCTAAAATTGGCAGCAAGACGTTCCATTGGAAAATAAACAGGATAGAATCGGACAAATTGCCGATCAATACGTTGATAAAATCTGCTGGCAGACCCATTTTCGCTTGTACGGTTGGATCAAGCAATGCCTGACCGCCTTTAATTTGAGCAGCCATATCAGGGTTCATATTTGGTACATCTTGCAGTGAATTTTGGAAATGCGACTTCTGCATGGTACCAAATACGGTAATGCCGAGAGCAGAACCAATGGTACGGAAGAAGGTAATAAGCGAAGACGCCGATCCTTTATATTGCGGTGGAACGGAATTCAACGTCGAGATATTTAGCAAGGAGAAGGATACACCAATTCCGAGACCAACAATGACCATAAACACGGTAATCAAACCGCGGCTGGACGATGTGTCCATCACATAGCCAAGCAGGTAGGTTCCCACCATAAGAATGATGGACGATACGATCATCACATCACGGAACCGGAATTTATTTGCAATCCGGCCGCCAACCTGTGCGCTGACTACAACACCAAGCATCATCGGCGTAAGAACCGTACTTGTGCTTGTCGCGGACAAATGGAATACGCCTTGCATGAACAGTGGAATATAAGTAGCAACGGCAAGCATTATGCCGCCATAGAGCATGCTTATCATCATACTGCTTGTGAACAGCTGTTTCTTGAATAAGTGAAGCGGAATAATCGGATCTTTGGCCGCTTTCTCAACAAAGAGGAACACGATGGCAAGAATACCTGCTCCGGCAAGCAGAGAGATCGTTTTAGCCGAATCCCAAGCCCAGCCATCTGTACCACCAAGCTCAAGGCCAAACATCAGAAGCAGAACGGCGGCCATCAGAAGAATAGCACCAGCCCAGTCAATGACTTGCTTTCGGTGATTTTTCGATTCCTGATAACCTCTCATTATGAAGATCAACGACAAGATGCCGATCGGTACATTAATGTAGAAAATCCAGCGCCAGCTGATATTATCCGTAATGGCACCGCCCATTATTGGGCCAAATACGCTGGAAATACCAAATACGGCACCAAACAGACCCATCATTTTGCCACGTTTCTCCGCTGGGAACAGATCAAAGATAATCGTAAATACGATTGGCATAATAGCACCGCCGCCGATACCTTGGATCGCACGGTAAATAATGAGCTGATTCATATCTGTAGCTGTACCACACAGGATTGAACCAATGAGGAAGAAAATTAAACCTGAGATGAAGAAACGTTTGCGTCCGTACATATCGGATAGTTTACCGAAGATTGGTGTTGCCACCACCATCGCGATCATATAAGCGGAATAAACCCATACGAATTTATCCATCCCGCCAAGCTTCTCAATAATCTTGGTCATAGCGGTCGAAACGATCGTCTGATCTAATGCCGACATGAACAGACCAAGCAGCAAGCCCGCAATAACTAATTTGACACTACTTTTTTTCGCGTCCATAAGAACTTCCCTTCTTTTATCAATTAGCCGTACTCAAATTTGAATACCCTTCGCCTATTATACTCAAATTTGAGTATTAATCAATCTAAAAATGTTTAAAGGTTTTGTAAGTCTTCTGGTGTATAATGGCAAGGAGATCTTTAGATAAGGTGGGATTACATATGTCTTATTTATCATTAAGTACTTGGAGCCTTCACCGGAAATTAGGTCCACTTCGCTGGACTATTTGGAATGAAGAAACGGGCGAGCACAACACTTCTGTTCAGGAACAGCCATTGATTCACACGCTGCTTGAGCTCCCAGCAGAAGCGGCAAGGCGTGGTTATCAGGCAGTTGAAGTATGCCACTTCCACTTCCCTTCAACGGAACCGGCATACTTGGCGGAAGTCAAACAAGCTTTCGAATCAGCTGGCTTGTCCTTCGACACCCTGCTGCTGGACTATGGTGATATCACTTCATCAAATGATCGCCGTGTAACCGCCGATCTGTCGCTAATTCGAGAATGGATTGATATCGCTTCCCTTTGCGGTGCCAAGCAAATCCGAGTAGTAGCTGGTGAAGCATTGCCGACGGATGACGAGGCAATCTTGGCATCAGCCTCAAGACTGTCAGAGCTGTCTGCTTATGGACGAACAGTTGGAGTTAAGGTTGTAACAGAAAATTTCAAGTCACTGACTTCAACCGGAGCGAGCTGCAAAAAGTTGTTTGATGCCTGGGGTGAGCATGCCTCGACCATTACAGACTTCGGAAACTTCCATGGCGCTCATAAATATGAGGAGCTTGCACTCACAACACCATTAAGCGTATCCATTCATGTGAAGCCTCAATATGATGAGAACGGCTACCCGGATGAAACGGAGCTCCGCAAATGTCTGGATGCCGTCTCTGCAGTCGGATTTAACGGAGCTTTCGTACTGATCTACGATGGCCCCGGCGATATGTGGGAAGGCCTCGAGCGGGTGAAACGAATTGCTTTATCTTACATCAGAGCTTAAGCACAAAAGCAAAAAAGCGATGCTCCCTGCATCGCTTTTTTGCTTTTTTCATCTCTTACTGATTTCTCAGTAGATTTAGCATAAGGGGAACTCAACCTCGCCTCAAAATAAAGAGGGTAATGGCAGACGGAGCAATTCGAATGATTCTGGAGAAGCGAAGATTATGCTTACGATGTAGCTTTCTTTCAGAAAGCTTAAAGCGTTCGCTTTTGCTCGGGATTCCAACCTTCTTGGTTAATTCACAGGAATCCCCGAGCAATGGCGATCGGAAGAACATTCGAATTCGTAGTTTGCTGTTTAGCCTTAATATAAATTCATTTCAGCTTCCGAAGCTTTGCCGAGCGTGTACTACTCATGCTTGGAAAGAACTTATCGTTCTGCTTCTTGAACAGATACTGGCAATAGTCCATCATAAGATGATCGGATTTTCGGTGAAGCGGCTTAAGAAGCTCATGCTTGAATATGTGTCGGCCCGGAGCGCTATTCGCTTCAAAAATCCATACACGTCCATCCTGATCAACGCCAAGATCAATGCCTAGATCACCGAGCTCATGCCCATATCCTTTTTCCAGCACATACCCGATACGTTTCGATACCTTTTTTATTTTATCCTCGATAACGCCTGCTCTCTGCCTGAATACTTCATTTAATACATAAGCCCCTGTCTTAATCCAGCCGCCATGAGTCGTAATTTTGCTGGGATGATTGATATTAGCCCCGATGGCTGCAACCACCCATTCGTTCTGGCCATTCTTATTAAGCTGGACGCGCAAATCAAAGAAATCTTCTCCGTAACGCTTCAGCTCCACACCTTGTTGGACCAAGTAGGACGACAGCTTCGGAATATGATTGCGAATCAATTGCGTCAGGGAGGAATATGGCTTACTGACCTTCGTCTTACCAAATATGGCTTCGCAATAGTATGGACGTGAGCTTGATCTTCGGCTGATTTTATATATGCCCTGGCCACCGCTTCCTTTAAGTGGTTTGAGGAAGACGGAGGTTGAGTTTTTTAATAGTTCCTCGATTTGATGAATGGACGGAGAGATATGCAAGAGCGGCAAATGTGCTTTCAATTCTGGATCATTTGATATAAACGTATACATGTCGTCCTTATTGAAGTATTTATGATTAAAGATGGTACTTCGCGTATGGTAGACATACTCGAAGAACCGTTTATACAACGGCATACTATAGAATTTTTTAGAGATAATTTGGTTGTAGATGACGTTCGGGAATGGAGCGGTTGCCTTATGCCACCGCATTCCTTTACCAGACCGCTGCAGGAAGCTTCCGCTAACCTTCCGACTCCTCCACTTAATATCCTGCGGCCTGAACTTATAGAGCAGCATTGGACGTCCTGATGTATGGGACTGCAGAAAATGATTGCTGACCTCTTCAAATTTCGGGCTGCTGACAACTACGCCAACGACCGGCCCGAGTCGAATAGATTTTTGATTATAGTAAGCATATAGCTTGCATGGTTTCGGAATAGCTAGCTTAGCTTTATGCGCCTTGGATAACACGATTTTTGGCGTATTACTATTAATCGGGATCACATTCGCTTGTATCGCAAGATGCCCAATATTCACTTTTATCGTTGTAGAGGCAATTAATCCCCATTTATTCATAAGACTTCGACTTATGGCCACTTGATTCATGCCTTGCTTGCTGTTACTAGAAACTTCCACAAGGGCTTCATTATACAAAGGCGATCCCCCTCTTCCCCTACTATCATTAAAATATGGGGCAGAAGTCTATCGGACACGGTCAATGCCTAATTTTAATAATTTTTATAAGGTTAAATAATAAACTACGCATTCAAATGTTCTTCCAACCGCTGTTGCTCGAGTATTCCTTGAACAAGTTAGAAGTGGTCGGAATCCTCGAGCAAAGGCGGACGCTTAAAGCTTTCTGTAAGAAAGCTACTTCGGAAGCTTCGGCTAACGCTTCTCCAGAATCATTTGAATCGCTCCGTTTGGCTTTAACCATTCTAAACAATTATTCAAATTAATAACAAAAATAAAACCGTACGAGATTAAGTCCCGTACGGCCTCTTTTTTATCTAATCTTTCTTAAAACCGGATGAGTGCGCAGCAATGATATTGTCCATTTGCTTATTCCACTCTTCATCTTCCGTACAACACTCCGGGTGTGCTTCGAACCATTCAATCGTCCGCTTGATGCCTTCTGCAAAAGGTACAGTAGCCACAAACTCTGGTACCAGCTGCTTGATCTTGCTGTTGTCGAACACAGCGCTGACGGCTTTGTCACCCAGTAATCCTCCAACAAGCTCTGGATCATACGAGATAAGGAATTCGGACGAAATATGTACAAGATTAGGCTTTACGCCGGCAGCAGCACCAATCGCATCATAGATCTGGTCCCAAGTAAGCACTTCATCTGAAGTGATATGATAAGCTTCACCAATCGCAGACTGCTGGCCAAGCATGCCTACAAAACCTTTTGCAAAATCGCTGTTATGCGTCATTGTCCATAACGATTGGCCGTCTCCATGAACGATAATTGGCAGCCCTTTACGCATACGCGCAACAAGTGACCATGGATGAGGCCAGCTGTTCAGCGAGGCAGGGATCATTGTATCGCCGTATGTAAACGAAGGGCGGACAATGGTTGCCGGGAAGCCGGCATTCGCATACTCTTTCATCAGCAGCTCTTCACAGGCGATTTTATCTCGTGAATATTGCCAGTATGGATTTTCAAGCGGCGTAGCCTGCTCGGTTATGATATAATGCTTCAGCGGCTTCTGGTAGGCAGATGCAGAACTGATAAAGATATATTGCTTCGTACGTCCCCGGAATAGTTCAATATCAGTCTGTACATGTTCCGGTGTGAAAGCGATCCAGTCGACAACAACATCAAACTCATAACCGTTTAGTGCTGCTGCAGCAGATTCCTTATCGCGGATATCTCCTACGATAATCTCTGCACTTTCCGGGACTAGAGCTTCCCGATTACCACGGTTAAACAAATAGAGCTTAATACCTTTCTCAGCAGCAAGCTTCGATACCGCCTGGCTGATTAAGCCAGTACCTCCGATAAACAATACTTTCATCTGAACATCGCTCCCTTCAATGAACAGTTTAAAGCTTTAAAGCAACAGGAGCAATATTTACGGTATAATAGAAAGATAGAACAGAAGAATAGGAGACAAGTTATGGACATTGTACAAATTCCCCTAGCCATGATTGACGAGGATACGGACCAGCCGCGTTATCAGTTCGACGAAGAAGCACTTGTAGAGCTGATGCGCAATATTGAAGAAATCGGTCTTCTCTCTCCCATCAAAGTAAGAACCATTGAAGGCGGACGTTATAAGATCATTTATGGCAACCGTCGATATAAAGCATGCAAACGCCTTGACCTGCCAGCTATTCCTTGCATTGTGACGAGCATGACCGATGAGCAGGATATTTATATGGAGCAAATCGCGGAAAATCTCACTCGGCAGGGCTTTTCTCCAATTGAGGAAGCTGAAGCCTTTAATAAGCTGATGACAGATCCGAAGTTTAACCGCTCAGTCAAATTTCTGGCAAGTAAATTCGGTAAACCGGAATCCTACATAAAAAATAAATGTGAGCTTCTGAAATTCAGCAATGCCGTTCGCAAGCTAATTATTGGCGGTACAGAAATTCGCAAGGATCGTTTGACCGAAGATCAATTACTGCCGCTTAAGGATTTACCGATGGAGCATCGTGATCCGCTGGCGTTAATAATGGCCAAGGATGAAATGCCGCCAAGTGATGTGAAGAAGATCGCTAAGCTTTTCAAGGACAAAGATATTTCGGCCTCCACCAAGGACAAGCTGTTATACAAATCTGGTCCTGGATTGCTTGAAACCTGGTCAATCCAACAGAGTAATAAGGCTGAAAAAGCTAAACCTGCGGAACCAAAGCCTCCAAAAGGTGAGAAAGCAAGCAAAAGTGAGTCCACAATCGAGATTCCGGCAGTTTCGGAAGAAACCATTTCTACACCAGTAAGCCCTTACGAGGCCATGGATAGGAAATTGAATCAACTGCTGGCAGCCCTGCCTGCTTTCACTCCTTTACCGAATGAAGCTGCTTTATCCTTGCAGGAGATGGATGCTGAAGAAAGAGCTGTGCTAATCCGCAGAATGGATGCTGTATTAGAGCAATTGCGCTGTCATACCGAAGAATGGGATAAGCTGAAATCCATCGCAGCAGCTAATTAATTGGACACACTCCGCTTGATCTGCCCCGCAATCCAAATCAGGATTGGACAGATGATCCCAAAGATCATCGCATAATACGGCCAAATACGGTAGCTTGTAAGTATTACAGCCGTGTTTGGCCATAATACTCCCGCAATTACATACGCCATCAACCCCAGCGGTATTAATAACGAGCGATAATTCACCAATTGGAATACCGCAGCGAGCCCCTTTGCACTTACGTACATCAGCAAAGACAGTCGGAAAAAAATCGCAATAAACCAAACAACAGACACTGCAACTTCAAACCGTTCGAAGAAATCGCTGAAGCTTATGGTCCGTACGACAAAATAACTCGAAAAAGTTAAGGTTGATACTACGCCCTGACTAAGAACCGCAATTACGATCAGTGTTACATACATAAATAAGGCGCCTGAAAACAGCGAGCTCTTCATAACGATGTTCCTCCATTTCTCCGGCTGAGTAGTGAAATAGAGGAACAATACACTCTCGATGTATGGGAAAGCGATGTTAGTAAACGAGGCATGCACAATCGGTTTCCAGCCAAACTCGAATACCGGCAGCAAATTAGAAACCTTTGCCGTCGGAATTAATGATAGGTAGCCTAAAACAAGCAGAGCCATCACGAGGAAAAATAAAACCTCAGCCGCACGACCAATGCTTGTAACACCGCAGTATACGACGTAAATCACAGCCCCAAGCATCATGACAAATATAGCTTCCATCGGAGTTTCCGGCATAATGACCGTAGTAATATATTCACCCAGATCTCGCAGGGAAAGGCTCATGATCAGGAAAGGAAACATTAGAGTAAACAACAGCAAGAACAGCTTACCGAACCATTTGCCGAACAGAGTCTGTATATACTGCTCAAACGGAACACCATTAAGGTGCTTCACAATTCTTGTATAGACCATAATCATCAGCAATTGAATTACTAGAACAAGGAACAAGGAAATCCAGGCATCTTGTTTAGCAATAGAGGCGAGATTGGATGGCAAAACCAGAAATGCGCTGCCCAGCTGATATAAGATAAACCACATCGTCATCTGCCGGCTCGTAAGCTTCTCGGAATTCATGTATGCCATGCCTCCCTTCTATGACTTTAGTCTAGCTAAGCAGCCTGGATACAAATGTCTCAATAGGCTTGAACATCATATCGATTCCCATCATCGGGCTGGGCAATTTCACCTCGAACTGCTTCAGCAAGACAAGCGATACGCCAACAGCCAGAAAACAAGAGCTGATGGCTATGTCACGGATAGCCCGCCGCTTCAGCAAGGCACGATATTGCAAATAAGCCCCCATCAGGAATAGCAGCAAAATAATCATGTTCACCACCCGTACTGCCCCTCTCATTATTATGGCTGCTTGTGAATGGTATTGATTATTTTACCGGTCTTGTGCAGCTCGCTCTTAACGATAACCTCAACCTTCAGCTCATTCTTAAACACTTCCGGCCATTCCGTCTTCCACGCTTGCCATTGTCTTGGATATTTCTCGTGGAAATATTCCCCAAACCCAAAGATGTCCGCTCCAAATCTCTGCTGGACATAAGCAATGCTATCTTCAAGCGATTTCTTCTGATCTTCTCTTACCGCTTCCTGCAACTGGTAAAATACTTGTTCATCTGCTAGCTCAGCCTGGCAGTGATACTCTCCAATGTTTGCCTCGCTCCGCAATTCAACCTTAATGAATGGTTTCCCGTTCTGAATAGAAGGAGTTATCTTGGCCTTTGATTTGTATACTTCTATCACAAAATTCCCCTTCGAGTCTGGACAAGGGATATGGCCCACGGTATTATGCACATTGTTCGTAATATAGCTGTAGCTCTTGCTATTCGATTCATTAAGCCATCCAACTATCCGATCATTTAGCAGAACGCCGATCCCGGTATATTTGTACTCTGCCAAAGAAGTTGGCTGCTTGACATTATCCATCTTCATCCCTTTTTTTCGATTGCCAATAATAGTAATGCCTGTCAGCACGGGATCAATGCCATCCTTTGTCATCTTTTGCATCATATTAACAACGTTAACGGCCGAAGTAGGGGCCCAAGCATGCTCAGACACTTTAAGCGACTTATACAGATCCATTGCAGGCAGCACTTCCATTGGCGTAACAAAAGCAAGAATATCCTTCGCTGAACAGCCTTTCGCAATCGCCATGTAAAAATCCGGGCGGACCTCATGATCCCGAAACAAAAAGTCGAGTGGAGTATGAATTCCCCTCTTTGCAACCTCTTCATTGATAATGACGATTCGCATATGCGACAGATACATTCTTCTGGAAGCTTTCGTCGTAATTTTGCGAAGCGCTTCAAAGATCGTTGGAGCATGCTCCGAGAAAATAATAGCTGGCGAACGCTGGCCGGTAGATCGATTTACCGACATCTGTGACGGATCAGATACTTGGACTGTTATTTCATATTGGTTGTCCACCCAATCTATACCCATAGCAAGCACAACGGAGATGGCATTCAGTTCCCGCCGATTCCAGCAGCCCGATAAGAACATAACCATAATCAGCATGGCCGTTATTACAGCTCCGATCCGTGTGAAGGCATTCATGATGACTTATCCTGCTTCGTTTGTCCTTTCGTAGACCTCCAGTACGGCATACGGAAAATGGCATCGTTCTGATTGCTCGCATGAAACGGTGCTGCTGGACTTAAATAAGGAATGCCAAAAGACTGCAGATGGCTAAGATGTACGACAAGTATAATGATGCCGATCGTTAGCCCGTAAATGCCAAACGAAGCCGACAAGGCCATAAACAAAAAGCGGATGATCCGAATCGGAATTGACATCGAATAAGCTGGAATGACAAAGCTGGCTATGGCCGTAATCGCTACAATAATCACCATTGCGGCCGATACAATGCTTGCTTCTACAGCAGCCTGGCCAATTACAATCGTTCCAACAATGGATACGGCTTGTCCAATCGTTCGCGGCATTCGAATGCCCGCTTCTCGTAAGATTTCGAACGTTCCCTCCATCAGCAATGCTTCAATAAAAGCCGGCAGAGGTACGCCCTCCCGCTGAGCCGCAAGACTGAGAAGCAGCTGTGTCGGCAGCATATCCTGATGGAACGTGGTAAGTGCGATATAAGCGGACGGCACAAGTAAACATATGGCAAGTGATACATATCGAAGCAACCGAATCAAAATGCTGTACAGAGGCTGTTGATAATAATCCTCGGCCGATTGAATAAAATCGATGAATAATGCGGGAGTCAGTATAACAAACGGGGTACCGTCGACGAACAGCGCAACCTTCCCTTCCATGATGCCGGCAGCTATCGTATCCGGCCGGTCTGTATTGTAGATCGTCGGGAAGATTGTCCGCTGCTTCTTTTCATGCAAAATTTCTTCCAGGTACTCGCCTTCGAGCACACGGTCCTGCTTGGAAGCTTGCAAACGGCCGATAAGCTGGCGAACCAGCTTAGCATTAGCCAAGCCATCCATATACATGACGGCCACATCCGTTTTCGTCATTTTGCCGACTTTAAGCGTGATCAGCCTTATTCTCTTGTCTTTCACGCGGCGTCGAACTAATGTCGTATTGGTGCGCAACGTCTCTGTGAAGGAATCTTGCGGTCCACGCACAACGGCTTGAGTCTTCGATTCTGTAATTGAACGATCTTCCCAGCCCGGCATCGCAACGGCCAGTCCTTCCGGATCCCCATCCAGCATAATCAATAAACTGCCGGAGAAGATCTGCTCCAAGGCAGTTTCAACCGTGCGAATCGGGCTCACCTCTCCAGCAACCAAGACATGCTCTCGCAAAACATTGAGATTAACTGAATCCAGCGGTGTTCGATCAAGCAAAGCGGTTATAACACCATTCTGAAGTTCATTCTTGTCAACCATACCATCTAAATAAAAAATCGCAGTCTTCCGATTGTTCGAAATGACCAATTCACGAACGATAAAATCCGAGCTGTAACCCATGATTAGCTTCATTCTCTCCACATTTGCCTGCAAGAGAGGCGCGAATTCACCTGTTGTCATAACTCCCCCTCCTTCCTGCTTACTATGCGCGGTCCGGATCCGTTCCCTTGGTTTCCACTCCGAACAATAAGATCGTTAGTGCGCCTATCACAATCGCAATAAAGAACACGACAAACACGTAGGTTATCGATGTACCTTTATCAATCAGCAACCCAACCAGATAGGGACCAATAATTCCGCCAATCCGCCCGAAAGCTGCGGCAAAGCCAACCCCAGTAGAGCGAATGCTTGTTGGGTACAACTCAGGTGTATAAGCATACATCGCTCCCCATGCCCCAAGGTTAAAGAATGACAAGAAGATGCCTGCAGTCAGCAGCATCCCGGCTGTAGTAGCATTGCCAAACCAAATGGCACAGATGGCAGTCATAAGCAGATAGACGGCTAATACCCCTTTCCGCCCTACCTTCTCGATCAGATAGGCGGCAGTAAAGTAACCCGGAAGCTGTGCTAGTGTAATGATCAATACATATTGAAAGCTTTTAACCAGCGTATATCCTTTCATAACCATCACGGTAGGTAACCACAGAAACATCCCATAATAAGAGAACACAACCGTAAACCATAAGATCCAGAGCGTAATCGTCGCCCGTTGATATCTAGCAGACCAGATCGATGCCATACGTTCACTAAAGGTCAGCTTCTTCTTCCCTGCCTGCTCCTTATAACGCGGCGAATCCTCGATCGCTCTTCTTAGAAACAAAGCATATATCGCTGGTACAGCGCCAATAACAAGCGCCATTCGCCAGCCATAGTGCGGAATAAAGAAGTAGGAGATTAATGCTGCTAATATCCAGCCACCTGCCCAGAAACTTTCCAGAAGGACAATCGCCTTTCCTCTTACTTTCTCCGGTACCGATTCCGATACCAGCGTAGAAGCAACCGGAAGCTCTCCACCTAATCCAAACCCGGCAATAAAGCGCAGAATGCTTAGTACGAGTAGATTGGGGGCAAGTGCGGACAACCCGCTTGCCACGGAAAACAAAAGCAATGTCCACAGTAAAACAGCTTTTCGGCCATATCGATCGGCGAGTGATCCGGATACAGCTGCGCCAAATGCCATCCCCGTAGAATTAATTGCAGCGAGCAGTCCGATCTGCTGTGCGCTCAGGTTCCAGTCTACGCTTAGCGCTGCTGCGATAAACGAGACCAGCCCCACATCCATGGCATCAAACAGCCAGCTGAATCCGGCGCTTATTAGCAGCTTCCGGTTTTTGGGTTCACGGAATAAAGTAGTCTCGCTCATGTTGATAGTTCCTCCAGCTTTTCAATACTTACAATGTGCCCTGGATTGAATGCCATTATGTAACAACAGCACAAAAAACGGCCATCTTATCGGAGAATAAGATGACCGTTTCGTATCGTGTTATTCAAAGCATTCTAGGCAGCTACCTCTTCTTCTACTTCCTCACGCTTTGTGAGCACTTCCTTCTTCAAGAACCAGCAGAGGACAAATGACACCACTGCAAACCCCAAGGCAATAACAAAGATATGGTCAAAGGCATTAGCAAATACCATTTGGATCTTTAACACCAGATCTGACGACAAACCAGCAGGTATGCCGCCTGTTTGAATGGTATCTACCGTTTGCGGATCAATACCACTTGATAAGTCATTTACACCATCTTTAATATTTTTCGCCAGGACACTGCCAAGTACACTAAGTCCAACTGTAGCTCCAAGTGACTGGAACAACTGCACCGTACCAAGCGCTACCCCGCTATGCTCCTTCGCTACGGACTCCTGCACGATCAGGTTATCACTGCCGAACAGTGCCCCCATGCCAAGACCCATAATAAAGAAAGCAATAATGATGTAGAGAACGGTTGTACTTACAGCGATCTGAGAAAGCAGGTAGATTCCTACTAACGGCAGTATGAAACAAATAATAAACAGATTACGATAAGCAACTCGAGTAACTAAGAATCCGATAAGAATACTCGATGGGATAGCTCCAGCCATAAAGGCGAACATCAGATAACCAGCTGCCGTTGGTGTCAGGCCCATTACATTTTGCGCAAAGAACGGGAAGGTCGAAATTCCGCCCATTAAGCCCAACATAAGAGTAAATACGATAAGCGATAAGACAACAACATTCCGGTTACGGAACAGATGAAGCGGAATGATTGGCTCCTTCGCTTTGGATTCAATCCGAATGAATAAGGTAATTAATAATGCCGACAAGACTAACAGACCGATAATAATAGGTGAAGTCCAGCTCAGTCCCTGATTGTCGATCAATACGGGGGCAAGCAGGAACGATAGCAATGCAGCAACAAGTGTGCCAGCGCCAGCCCAGTCAATCGTGTGTTTCTCTTCCCCTCTAGACTCATGCAGCCCTTTGAACAGGAAAGCTACAGCAACAACAGCTACCGGAATATTGATCAGGAATAACCAGTGCCAATTCAAATTATCGACAAAATAACCACCAATTGTAGGTCCGATCAGCTGTGGGAGTATCATCATAGGACCAATAAGGCTTTGCACCTTCGCACGCTGCTCAAGTGGGAAGGTTTCTCCTATAATAACCAGAGCGATTGGCATCAAACCACCTGCTCCAATGCCTTGAACTCCTCTGCCGATAAGAAGCTGTGCCATCGAGTCAGCCGAGCCGCAAATGATGGAACCTAGACAGAATAGAGCCATACAGCTCATGTAGACTTTTTTTCGCCCAAATACATCCGCAAGTCTTCCCAGGATTGGCATCGCAATCGTCATGGTGAGCATATACACGCCAGCAACCCAGCCGTATAATGATAAGCCGTGCAGCTCCTTAATGATCGTAGGCATAGCGGTTGATACGACCGTCTCATCCATCTCAGCAAAAATAAGGCCAAGCAGCAAGCCGATCAGGACAAGTGTTTTACTATTTTGCTTCACATTCAGCACCTCACTCGTTCGTTTAACTGGGATCATCATACCCTCCGAATTTAAACGGAGTTTAAACGAATGGGACAAAGTGGGGCTGAAATAGGATGAGAATTAGAGATTACTATGGTTGGAGGAGCTTTGATGGGGAATAAACAGAATATTATTGTAGTCGTTATACCGATCGCAGAAGTGAAAAAATTCATCCTGATTGACATCATTATCAGTACAGCTGCTTATTACGCGCTCGTCATTCCCTTCCATTCGATGATAACCGCAAGCGCCGGCAGCATGGCTCTGCCAATGCTTATTCGGCGCTCGCTTAAATTTCGTTCTCGCCGCTAGTTGTTCAACCACTGGGCAAGAGTATGACGAAGCAAATAAACAAAGCTGCTGTTCTTTTGCAGAACTTCACGGAATCGGTCCGGGTAATCGGTAAAGATGCCATCTACTCCCCAATTCAAAGCACGATCCATGTTCAGTTGATAATTAACCGTGTACGGGTAAATCCGCAGGCCGGATTTTTGAACTTTTTTAACATAGGCGGCATTAATCTTTGGAAAATTCGGACTGATCCCTTTTGCATATTTTTTAATTTTGTGAAGCGAAGCACTGCTGATTCGGGCAGGAGTGTTATACCACATCAGTTGGTACAGCACGATATGATCGTTTAATTGATGAATTTTCTTCAAGCTTTTGGAATTAAACGACTGGATAATGACATGGTCTTCAAGGCGGAATTGCTCAATTAGAAGAAGCAGCCTTTCCTCAATTCCCGGGTTAAATTCTGTATCTTTGATCTCAAGAATATAACGTGTGTCGTGGCCAAAAGTAGTAAATATATCTCGTAATGATGGAACTTGCTGCCTCGTAAACTCATCCCTGGCATACATCGGATGATGCTTATTGAACCAAGAGCCTGCATCAAGCTGCTGGATGTCAGCAAGGGTCATTGCGGCTACTTTGCCATTTGCATTTGTCGTACGATTGACGCTATCATCATGCATGGCGATGATCTCGCCATCCTTCGTCTGTTGAAGATCTATCTCGATATAATCCGCCCCGGAGTCAATTGCACTGCGGTACGCGGCAATCGTGTGTTCAGGTGCATACCCAGATGCGCCGCGATGAGCGATAATGGACGCAGGTTTCGTGAACCGTTGTCCTGCAACAGCCGGATGTTCCGCGAAAGTCAGGATAAGGATCAGGACGACGGCAATAAGTAAGCCATGCAGCATATAGAAATAAAAAGATGATATCTCTTTCCTTCTCATTTGCCAAAAGCCTCCCTTCCGTTGCCCTTAACGTTTCACGTCATTTCCCTTTTTATGCGGTTTGCAGTTAAACGCAGGGACTGGAAAATAAAAAAAGCTGCTCCAATTTCTTGGAACAGCTTCATCCTATTTAATACGTAGCACCTTGTAAAAACTTAACCCGCTCGCCCATCGGAGGAATTTCGTTCCCCTCGACATTAACCTCAATAACGATTGGCCCTTGCGATTGATCAAACCACGACTTCGCCAGTTCAGGCTGAAGCTCCTCCAGCGAATTGGCCTGTGTGTACCGAATGCCAAGCGCTTTAGCGACATCTGCAATGCTTGTCCTCTGCTGTGAGAAATCGTCCAAGCAGCGTTTGTACTGCATCATATGCCCATGATATACCATACCAAGCCGTGCATTATTAATAACAACAAACACAATCGGCAAATGATATTCTTTCGCTGTTAATACTTCGAGTCCATGCATAAAGAAGCAGCCGTCACCTGTAATACAAATCGTTGGACGTTCAGGCTCTGCAAGCTGCGCACCTAAAGCACCGCCGATACCAGATCCCATCCCGCCAAAGTTGATGTTGATATCAAAGGCTTGATTTTCACGGATAACGAGATTCTGAATCGAGTATGTCATGAATTCGCCGATATCTACATAATAACGGGCATTATCCGGAGCGATAAGATTAAGCTGCCGGATTGCCGTCCGAGTATTCCAATCCTCTGAAGCCGGCTCAGTCTCTACAGAAGCTGCTGCAGCTTCCTTGTATGCCAAAGAAATCTCTTGGAGACCTTCTTCGCCCATGCCCATAGTCAATCTGTCAAGCAATTGCCAGACAACGAGCTCAATATCGCCATGAACGGGATAGTCCGTCTCGAAGTTTTTGCCAAGCTCACGCTTGTCGTGATCAATGTGGATCAGCTGTTTGCCGTCAACCAGACGCTCATCCCAACTGCTTGTCGCTGATTCCCCTAGGGCTGAGCCAACAATCATTAATAAGTCATGCTGATCGCCACGCAAATATTCAACGGCAGTATCATTACTCGCCAGACCATATACACCAAGTGCAAGCGGATGATTTTCCGGGAAAGCGCCTTTGCCCCGTGGCGTTGTTGCCACATGCCATCCAGTAAGCTCTGCAAATCGCAGCATCGTATCTTTAAACTCCTTGGCGCCATGACCAAGCAATAACACCCCACGGCGGCCTGCTTGGGCAATTGCATCAGCTGCTGCTTCAACGTCTTCCTGAGCCGGTGAAACGGGTTGAACCGCCGATACCGATAACACTTCAGGAGTACCGATGTCTGTCATTTGCATATTAATCGGAATCGTAATATGTACCGGACCAGGTATTCCACTAATTGCCGTATTATACGCTTCAGCTATTACACGAGGCAAGTCTTCTGGATTAGTTACGGTCTTGCTTAGTTTAGTTATGGAAGCGAAGATTGGATCAGCATGTAATTCCTGACCGCCGCCCTTACCGAATTTTGTCGTAGGGATAGCACCTGTAAGGAAAATAACCGGAAGCTTCTCGCGCCATGCATTAGCAGCAGGTGTTACCAGATTTGTTGCTCCAGGACCACTGGAACCAACGCAAACGGAAGGAATACCTGTAATTCTTGTATAGGCTGCTGCCATATAACCTGAACTTGACTCATGCTTAGCTACAATGGATGTTAATTCTGGAAGTTCATGCAAGCAATCATACAGTGCATTAATAGAGCCCGCCGGGACTCCGAAAATATATTTGACCCCTTGATTTACCAAAAATCTTAATCCAGCTTCGATTGCTCTCATCTTACTCTCCTTTTTCTCTCATCACTTATTTATTAACCGTAATTTTGAATACAGAGCCTTCCCCTTCGGAGGATTCAAACGATATTTTACCTCCATGCATTTCAATCAGCTGTTTGGAAATAGCTAAGCCAAGCCCTGTTCCATTAATTTGATTATTGACTTGATAGAATTTTGTGAAAATATTTTTCTGCTTCTCAATTGGTATACCAATACCGCTATCGCCAACCTCGATCGTCATGCCGTTGTCTTCCATATACGCTTTTATCGTGATCTTACCCCACTGCGGCGTAAATTTTATGGAGTTTGAGAGTAGATTCAGCAAAATTTGCAGGATCCTCTCACGGTCAGCACGCATGGTCTTATCCCCGCCAGCATGAATCTCTACAGCAAGCTCCAGCTTCTTCTTATTAATGAGAGAGTCCACAATATGGGTAGCTTCACGAATCAATTCTTCGAAATCAAATTCCGAATAGCTGAGTTCGAATTTGCCATTCTCCATCTTCGCGAAATCAAGCAGCTCATTTACCTGATTAAGCAGGCGTTCGATTGATTTCCCTGCCGTTTCAAGCAAATCCAGCTGGGAGTCATTCAGTTTGCCTAGTACTTCTTTACGCAAAATATCAACCGTGCCTTTTACCGCCGTAATAGGTGTTCGAAGCTCATGGGATAGCGTTGCAATAAAATCGCTCTTCAGCTCATTCAAATATTCCAGCTCTTTCACAAGACCCTCCAGCTTAAAATTCGCCTGCTGCAGCTCCATAGACCGAACATTAACAGAATAATCGAGATTCTCTGTATGGATGGCATTCGCAAGTGCTGTCGCAGTCACATCGGCTATGGATTGGCAAAATTCAATCTCGCCCTGCTCATACTCACGGCATACGCTCATAGTCGGGATGACAACATCACCAAATACGCGATCCTTCGCTACCAATGGGATGATAAGCAGACTCATGATGTTAAACATCTCACAAGCCCGGTGGTCCGGACGCGGATCCGCATAGACATCAGAGATAGCTACCGCTTTTTTCTCCGTTACAACCTCGTAGAACAGCTTGTCTTTATCGATACTAAGTTTGATTTCTTCGCGATGTCGATTCTTCCATTCCTCTTCCGTTACGCTGACAGAGGAAATATGATAAGGCTCAATTGTACGATCCTTCTCGTTGTAGAGGTGAATACCAACCTCGTCGGAGCCTGTTGCCCGTTTCATATAATGGAAGCAGGTCTTTAATACTTCACGGACAGACAATGATTTGGACAATGCTTTTGTCGCATCCAGCAGCAGCTGCTGCTTATCAACGAGATTTTTCGTATTTTCGAACATCTGAATATTATGAATAGCTACACTGACCATATTAACGAACGCTTCCGTTACTTCAATCTGCTCACGCGTCAAATTCATCGGCTTACCGAAATCATGAACAAATACAACGCCAAAGATTGAATCATTCACAATAACCGGTATACCAAGAATGGATTGAATCTTCATAAGCAGCTTCTTATCATCATCAATCCGCTCATCAATACTTGTATCTCCGATGTATTCACTAGCTCTTCTTTCCAGAATATCTCGGACAAAAGCATCCTTCTGCGGGTCGATCAAGAGCTCTGTAATATCAATGGACATCTTATTTCCTTTGTAACCAGTAAAGGTTCCGTCGGGCTGTTTCAGGAAAAATCCGACCAAGTCTGCTTGGGTAATTTCGCTGGCAATCGCATCTACGAACACTTGAAGAATGTCAGAAAGCTCAAATTGTGAATTGATTACTTTCGTCATCAGAAACAATTTTTTGAAGCTCTTTAATTCCATCATAAATTATCCACCTATCTGTCCGTTTAATAGATCGTGATTTGATTTTTACCACCTTGTTTGGATTGCAGCAAAGCTTGATCGGCAAAACCTATCATATGTTCAAAAGAATGCTTATTCACTTTCTTCGTTATTCCGATGCTGACCGATGCATTCGCTCCCTGTTCAACCAGAGAGCCGATAGCCAGCTCATTCACCGTGCGAATAATCTCATGTGCCATTTCTTCTGCACCTTCTTCTTGTTGCAGCAGGACCAGAAACTCATCTCCGCCAAACCGGAATGCAAGATCACTTTCTGGTGTTATCGCCTTCTGAATAATGGATGCGATTGCTCTAAGCACCTGATCGCCTACGAGATGTCCAAAAGTATCATTAATCGACTTGAAATTATCCATATCGATCATGAGCATAGCCTGGAAATCGTTTAACCGAGAGGAAGACTCAAGAAGCACTTCATTTAGATACATCCGATTATATAGTCCTGTTAAAGCATCCGTATTCGCTCTCTCGGACAACTTTGCTTTTGCAGTCATCAGCCGATCAAGCTTTTGTTTCTGCTCTATAGCAAAGTTCACCTTCATCTCAAGAAGGTCAAGATCATATGGCTTCGTTAAATAATCGAAAGCTCCAAGCTGCAGGCCTTGAAGAATATCCTTCTTCTGTACATTGGCAGACAAGAAGATGATTGGGGTATCAAAGCCCTCCCGTCTCATCCATTGCTTGTAAACATCAAAGCCCGACATATCTGGCATCATCACGTCTAGTAACACGAGATCGGGACGAACCTCATCATATATCGCAAGTGCGTCTGTGCCGTTTTCTGCCGTATGTATGCTGTAGTTTAGAGAGTTCAAAAATATACGAAGAATTTGTACATTATGCGGTTCATCGTCAACGATGAGAATTTTTTCACGCAATGACATGTTTCCCTCCGATTTATTCACCATTGATTAAGGTCCTCATCGTCATCTGCTCATCGATGATGTCAAGAAACTGGTGGACGAGTTGTTCGTCAAATTGAGTATTGGCATTCGTCACCAACTGTTTCCTTACTTCTTTCACATGCAGGGAACTGCGGTATACACGGGTAGAGGTCATAGCGTCGAAAGCATCCGCTAAGCTGACAATCCGGACAAGAAACGGAATTTCATCCCCCTTTAGGCCATCGGGATAACCTTTCCCGTCTATTCGTTCATGATGCCATCTGACAATTGGAAGAATGTCATGTACTTCAGGCAGATCCTTTAATAATTCATAACCAATAGCAGGATGCTGACGAATCACATCAAACTCCTCATCGGTCAAACGTCCCGGCTTCATAAGAATATGATCGGGAATAGCCAGCTTTCCGATATCATGCAATAAAGCAGCCAGCTTCAGCAGCTCGAGATCATTAGAGCTTAGACCAACCTTTTCCCCTAACAAAGAAGAATAAAAGGCGACGTTATAGCAATGGTCCACTGTAAAGCTGTCTTTCATCCGCAGGGTATTAAACAAGCTTTCGTAGGATTGCTGTCTCAAAAATTGCTTACGGAAATAAATCTTGTCGACGAGCTGATCCATATGTAATTTGATAATTCGGCAAATTTGAAGCTCTTCAGATGTTAACGATCGTTGTGACTGAAAACAAAGCAGGAGAGTACCATTCGTTGAATTGCGATTAATATGGAAGGGATATATCGTGTGGAATGACGTTTCCTTCAAACAGGCTTCGTCTAACTTGTCGTCTTCGCTAAGAGGCCTTCCATCCGGTACACGCTCAAAAAAATCAGCCTGAACAGCTATCTGCTGAAGCTGATTTATATCAAACTGCAGCATATTATACGAATACGCTGCAGGCTCCTGGCGCTGTGAATCTTCCATTAGAAATAAACAAATTTGCTCGCAGCCGATCGTATCTTTTAAATATTGGCCAAGAAGCCCCATTGAATCAAATAGCGAGTTTGAGTTAATGACACTCTTGAAAAACACCGAATTATGCATGCTTCAACCTCTATTTCTCATGAATACATGAAGCTTTAATCCTTGTTTTATTCGACATCTAGTCATTTTCTCCTCTATTTGAACTATAAAAAATGTCGTTTTTTGCAAATTAAATAATTATTCTCTTTTTTCTTGTCTAAGAGGCATGGCGTCAAGTGGAATATGGCTTAGTGAAATCAATTGTGCTTCAAAGCTTCCTTCATAATGGAAAACACTCCCAAACATAGGATTTGAAACATGGACGCTGATGCGGAATTTCCCCAGCTCATCATCATACCACTCCACAACCTCAGCGATTCCCGTTAATTGCGGTGGAAAAGTAAATTGAAGGATTCCTTCATAAAATCGCTGATCACCCGACCGGATTCGGATTCCTCCATTGCTGGCTGCTGTGATGTCCAGGTCCACAGCCAGATGCTGCTTATTACCTAGATAATCTACAATCTGCCGTCTCTCCTCGCTGTAGATCATCGTTGCATCGAAATGACGGATTGTCCGTTTGAATTGAAACTTGCGGATCCAGGTTACCGTCTCTCGGCCGAACTTATCTTGGTAGGCATAGTTCTCAATGGTGAATGGAATATGGCTCCCGCCTTGCGGAAACATGATATGACGTGATGCACCTAAGGCAAGCGGCAAAACCGCCCATTTCGCAAACCAGATTCTCTCCATGACACCTTGCCCGATAGAAGCTGCCTGATCTTTACTGCTAAATCCAAAACGCTCCTGGATCCGGGGATGAAGCTTATCAAATTGTGAGCCCAAAGCTTGTTCGTAGATCGATCTGGTCATTGTTCTTGTTCCCCCTTAGGTTTTGTTGGCATAGTCCGAATACAATGTCCCGCTCTTGGCAAATCACGTATAGTTAAATGAGCAATGATGCAAAGACCAATCATTCCAACACTTAAGACTACCGGGTTAAAAGGCTGTGCAAGCAAGGATGGAGAACCAGCAAATGCACCTGTGGCTAGTCCAAGCAACAAACCGATCTGTAAGTTAAAGATGGAACGCTTACGATGAAAACCTACAAGGGAGAGGGCCAATATAATCTCAGATGCTCCGAGCCATTTCAATAGTACCGGCTCATAGCCTGCGAACACTCCAATACTCTGCATCACGCCGAGCTCACCCGCACCTGGGTACATCCATTTCGGCACGATACCTTCGTATAACCAGAGGAAGCAAAGCAAGATTACACTCAAGTAATGAATGATTGCTCGCTGTATGCTAACAGCTGGTGGAATTTTATTTTCCAGCCAGAGCCGCAGCGCATCAAAGCTCCATGCGGTCGCCCATCCGAACATCGGACGGAACAAGATTCGATCAAACCATTGACCAAGCACGCCAAACCTTGTCTCATAGTTGTATTTGGTAATAAACGATATAGAGTCATCCTGCGGATTCGGACGATACTGCCAATAACCCGCTCCATGCCGGATTAAGGAGATTGGCTGATCAGAACCAAACGCAAGCGTCGAGACTCGAACGCCTGTTGCTTCATTAATTGATGACCTAGTCAGTCCGTTTCCGCTAATATGAAGTCCAAAGCCAATACGTGTTTGATATCGAAAGGATTGTGGACTTTCCTCTGACTTGCGGGGCAGATAAGTAATACTTGAAAATCTTAAATCCCATTGCTGATGAAGTTCAGCCTTTTGTGTACAAGCCCAGATTTGGTCCATATCCGTCTTCATTTTTAGTTCCACATAAATCGGTTTTCTTTTCATTGTTTGTTCGCTCCTTTCCCTTTCATTCTAGTGCGAGGAGGCGAGACGGGGCAGTTCTAAGTTTTTTAGAACTCTACAAGCTTTCTGAAAGAAAGCTACTTCGGAAGCATAATTTTTTAAGTAACTGAAAAAAAGAAATAAAGATACATTTAAAACCAGAGAAAAGCGATGCAAGAAAAATTCCTGCATCGCTTTTCTCTGGTTTATTAATATCATTCATTTCTAAGCTCATATCACTTTGGCGGAAGCAATCCTCTGCGTCGGACCTTTTCCACCGCTTGCTTCCTGCTGGTTACGCCAAGCTTCTTCAGCATTTTGTTCACCTGGTTTTTGAGTGTGCTTTCCGTCTTGTACAGCTTCTTCTCCATCTGAGGCTGCGTATAACCCTGTTCAATTAACTCGAACACTTCGCGTTCGGCTGAGGTAAGCGCCTTGAGCTGCTCTTCCCGCTTCAGCCTGGCGTAATCCTTTAACAAGGCGTCCATTGCACGAGGATGCTGGTGAGCACTTCGGATGGCATGGGGCAAATCCTTATAGTTGGACTTCTCCACATAGTTAACGGCTCCCGCTGTAAAGGCCTGCATAATGATGGATTCATCTTTCATTGAGGTTAACATAATGATTCTCGCAGGATGAATGTCATTCAATTCAATGGCGGTATAGATGCCTTCCTCGTTATAATCCGTCAATTGGATGTCCAGCAGGACCACATCAAACTCGAGCTGCCTCGCTTTCTCAATTGCTTCATGAGAGGAAGTCGCAGCACCTACAACTTCAAGGTCTGGTTCGCTGTTCAGATAAGCCGTCATCGCTTTAATCCAGTCTGGATCATCCTCGACAAGAAAAATTTTGATTACTGTCATCCCTTGATCCTCCTGTTACCTGCAAAATGAAAGACAACGGTAGTTCCTTCATTCACTTTGCTAATCACTTCTACAGAACCGCCGCTCTTCCTCATGACGTTATATACGTAAGATAGTCCAAGCCCAAAGTTATCTGCACGGTTCTTCGTACTGAAGAACGGCTCAAATACTCGCTCCAATTGCTGTGCAGGTATCCCTTTGCCATTATCCTGTATCGAGAGCTGGACTATTTTCTTCACCTGTACTAATTCAATGGTCAGCTTCCCGCCTTCATACATCGCTTCCACCGCATTGGTCAACACATTGCTGATTGCTTCCGATAAATGTACGGAATCACATTTTACAACAGGCTCACCGTTATAAATGGTTTGAATCTGGATGCCTTTCCGATCGAGCAGCCCTTGATTCAGACGAAGACAATTGTCGACCAGTTGATCGAGTCTAACAGGCTTTTCTACAAGGATAATATCTTTCATTTGGCTGTGAATCCGGTTCACCATGCCCAGCATATGCTCGGATGCAGCTTCAATGATTTCAAGATGCGATAACGTTCCCGTGCCAGGCAGTTGAGCACTCAGCTCTCTCTTTAAGTTATCTGAGCTAATGGCGATTTTGCCTATTTCATTCTTAATGGAATGGTTAAGCTGAACTGCTCCTGAACTGACTGCCTTCATCGTACCTTCGAGTGGATCCTTCTCAAAACGCAGCTTTACGCCAAGTACACCATAAATGAATGTGCAAATGAGTGCGACAGAAAGTGAATAAATAATAAACAAAGAGACGTATCGGAAAGCATCAATATCCGGCGTAAGAACAGCAGCTACATTAATGAACAAGAGCGCCGCAAGAATAGTTGGCACAATAATAATGGTGGCAATAAACCGGTTTCGACGTTTGCGGCGGTTCGTCTCTTTCCATAGAGAAATGACCAGCAGCAAACATGAGGTAATGTAATAAGGTGCAGCCCAGCCCAGCAGGAACCTGAAATTCACCATGATCTCTGGCTGTAAAGGAGTGGTCAGCATCATCCATATAGGCAAAAGCAGTAGGGCCAGCTTAAGATATAGTCTGGTCCTGCTGTTCTTCACGAGCTCCGAGTAAACGAAGCTAAAGATCAGAATGCCGTAAGGCGTTAACGTATGATTTAGCAGCTGCTCGATATTCGCCAGCTCTTTATAACCTTGGTCAATCAATACATCTGTCAATCCGCCAATCGCAGCTGAACTTAAGAAAAAGGCCGCCCATCGGTTCATCTCGCTCCGGGGATTATTCGCAAGCAGAATGACCGCGGCCGTCAGCAGCGCAAAAAAGTAATAAATCATAATTTAGGATACAGAGAGTCCCAAATATGCGAGTAGCAAGGCTGCCGTATTTATGATGGCCTCCGTATGTGTCCGTTCCATCGCATGGGACGCATGCACACCTGGACCAATGAGTGCCGCGCGAATATTACTTCCTCCCCGCAGCGCAGCAGAAGCATCAGAGCCATATTGCGGATAAATATCTACTGCATAACGAAGCTGATGCTGCTTAGCAAGTTCAATCAGTTTTGATGTCATTTCATAATCATAGGGGCCAGATGAATCCTTCGCACAGATCGAGACATCCCTTTCAGTCGTGGACAAATCGTCACCTATGGTGCCCATATCAACCGCAATAAGCTCCGTAACATCCTCAGGCACATACGAATTACCGTGACCAACTTCCTCATATGTTGAAATGATCAGCTTGACTGTTCGCTCCGGTTGTTTGCCAGTACGCTTCAGCCATTCCAGAAGACCAAATAAAGCCGCGACACTAGCTTTGTCATCGAGATGACGAGATTTCACCCAGCCGTTCAGCAAAATCCGAACCCGTGGATCCCATGATACAATATCCCCTGGGGCAATGCCCAGCCGCTCCGTCTCTTCTTTGCTGGATGTTAATTCATCAATCCGGATCTCCATATTGGCTTCTTCCCGTTTCCACTCTCTAGCATCCGGGTAGACATGGACAGAGGTTTTCGTCGACAGGACCGTCCCCTCATATTGACGTCCATCTCTTGTATGTACAAGACAATACTCGCCTTCGACGGTATGCATGTTATATCCGCCGATTGGTGTAATACGCAGCATTCCATTGGGCTTAATCGAACGAACCATAGCACCAAGGGTATCAACATGGGCGGTGTATGCAATGGCTTCCGTTGATGGACCGCTTCCGGGAATGGTAATGATGCCATTGCCCTTTGGTGTTCGTTCCATCGTATAACCAAACTTCTGTGCTTCTTCTTCGAGGCGCTTCATAATAGCCATACAGTAGCCGCTTGGGCTTGGGATTCGAAGCAATTCATCCAGCAGCCCTATAATATATTTCCGATTTAACGTTGTATTTAATTTGGTATCCATCTGAATGTCCTCCTTTATTTGAATGACTCATTTTTTAGAATACGCTTTTTCATGAAAAGCGGTTATGTACCGGAATAGCTTTTTACCGCTTCCGTCTCCAAGCCAGCCACTCTCTTGATTCAGCTGTTTGTACATCGCGCGATATGGCTCAGGCACCCAAATGTAAGGATGCTCATAATCAGTAATGGTGAACCCATTCCGTTCCCAGAACCGGATACGCTGCTCATTCACTGGTGTTCGCTCGGACTCAACTTCAATAAGAAGCCCATCGAGCTGTTTTTCATTATGAGCCCAATCCGTAATCGCTTCAATGAGCTGAGAACCAATTCCTTCTCCTCGTCTGCTTTCAGAGACAGCGATATAATCAATGAGCAGGATTCTCCCGCCGCCAGTTAACCCGGATAACGCCATCGCCTCCACAGTACCACCATCTGTCAGAGTATGAAGATAACAAGCCATTCTCGTAAACATCCCGGTTATAATCGGATCCGGCTTGCGCCCATCCTTCGGGAAGGAACGGTGATACAACTCCTTGGCAAGCGGCCACAGCTGATTATCCAGTTGGTCTAAGGTTGTAAACAACATGGTTCATGAAGACTCCTTTATCCTTATCATCCAGTCCAGTTCTCTTCCTCTAGTGTAACATTTCTTCTGCTTATTGACGTTATTTTCAAAATGTACGATAGTAAGTAAATACTTGTTCTCGGCTATATTTCCTTTAGTAAGGAGATTCATCATTCATGGCAAGCTTTCTGAAAATAAACGTCAAACGACTAGCACTCGCCATTATCGTTGGAATATGTACGGGCTCGGCATCCGCCTTATTCCTTATCACTCTCGAATGGGCTACATCAACTTCACTGTCTCATACTTGGCTCCTATGGCTCTTACCTTTGGGCGGAGCGCTTGTAAGCTGGCTTTATCTTCAATATGGCAAAGACGCAGCAAAAGGAAACAATTTGCTGCTCGATCGCATTTATGGCGGTGAAACGGCAGTCCCATTTCGGATGGCGCCACTCGTCCTCTTTGGGACTATCTTTACGCATTTGTTCAGCGGCTCGGCAGGGCGGGAAGGAACCGCCGTTCAAATGGGCGGCAGCTTGGCGGAGCTGGTAAGCAAAAGATTCCATCTTAGCACAGCCGAACGCAAGATCATCCTGCTATGCGGAATAAGCAGCGGCTTTGGCTCAGTCTTCGGAACACCTGCTGCCGGAGCAATATTTGCCCTAGAAGTAGCTGCTCTTGGCGCTATTTCCCTCGAATCGATCCTGCCAATTTTTCTGGCAAGTTATGTTGGCCACTTTACGACTTTAGCTTGGGGTGTTCATCACCATCATTACTCGATTGGCCATGTCCCGGCTCTAAGCGCTATGTTGCTGCTCAAAATGGTAATCGCATCTGTCCTCTTTGGACTAGCTGCCCTCTTATTTGTGACCCTAACGCATCGTCTGAAAGCCTGGTTCGCCAAGAAACTGCCTAATCCGATGATAAAAAGCTTTGTTGGCGGCCTAATTGTTATTGCGCTTGTCTATATCATCGGATCCCGTGACTACTTGGGACTTGGCTTACCGCTGTTAGAACACTCCTTCGAGGAGGCTTCTTCACCGTTTGCTTTCCTTTGGAAGACTATCTTTACCTCGCTTACCCTTGGAACGGGCTTTCAAGGCGGAGAAGTCACTCCACTATTCATCATTGGCTCCACGCTTGGCAGCGCCTTAGCGAAGCTGCTCTCTGTGTCTGTCCCATTGTTAGCTGGAATCGGTCTGATCTCCGTCTTCAGCGGGGCTACTAACACACCACTTGCAAGCTTCATTCTTGGTATCGAGCTGTTTGGCCTGCATGGCTATGGCTGGCTGTATATGCTAATCGGATGCGCCATTGGTTACCTCTGTTCCGGTGTTCCTGCCATCTACTCCGCTCAACGTGCAAGACGTTACTTCAAAGAATTAATGGACTAATCACTCTTAGGCAAATACCTTCATAGGATGAAGAAGTATGATGACGAGAGGGTGCATTCGGTTCATGAAACGTAAGACTTCACCCAAAAAAGCTTCGGTCCGCGGCTTCCAGCCAGGCCTTCCATTGCCAGGGGTTCCAGGCGGTCCAGGCGGCCTTCTTGGACCTGGCGGTTTACCGCCATTCACTCCTGGTATTCCTGGCGGCGGAGGAGGAGGTCTTCCCCCATTCCCTCCTATGCAGCCCGGTACAATGCCACCATCCGGAGGCGGCGTTCCACCCCAATTACAAGGAACCAATCTGCAAAATATATTAGTCCAGCATCCACGTCCAGGGGCAAGACCACCACAAGATATGGTTAATCTGTACAATATGCTGAAAAGCAATCCTTCCATGCTGCAATCATTCATTCAACAGCGCCCGCAATCGCTTTCACAAGGGCTTCAGCTTGCACAATTTGGTTCTATGGGGCCAAGGAATCCCAATGATCGAGCTTTGCCTGGCTTTTGCTACAACCGATGGACGTTAGCTTTTACGTTTAACGATGTCTACCTATTCTTCCCGGTAACGAATCTATTTGGTTTTGTAATTGCTTACTGTTTCCCATCTTTAACGCCATGTATCGTACTTGATTTTACAATTCTATTTGCATTGTGTTAAAAGAAAAACAGCCGTAAACGTATAACGTTCACGGCTGTCCGTATGTTCTCTTATTTGCCGAATCTCTGGCGGTACCCACACTTGCGGCAAAGCTCTTCAACGGCTTCTCGTCTTGAGAAGCCGTCTACCAGATTGTTCGCGCGCTCACCTTCAACAATATCTGAGAAATGCTGATCATTTATATTGCCCAAATTAATGACGCCTTCTCCGTCCAGGCAACATGGTACTACTGTCCCGTCGATTAGAATTCCAGCCTGATTACGAAGCCCGTAACAGAAGCCTTTGCCGTCATCCTCTTTCGCTCTAAGATCCGGCCATTCGAACTCATAGTCCTGATTCAAGTAGACACGATCGGCGATTTTGACCCCGCTGCCTGGAACAACCTTCTCTTCGATGAAATAATCGAGCTCAAATTCCTTCTCAATCATTTCTAATATCTCACGATTCCGCTGCTTCTCTGCATTCGTCATATTATCTTGGGATAAATTCCAGAGACGGAATGAAGCGATCATGTTTGTCTGATCCATCGCTTCGCGGACGAAGGATAACACTCCGCCAATATATCCTTCTTTATCTGTCGACCCTTCGTGTCCGTCAAAGCTATGAAGGGAGAAATTCATCTGACGTAGGGCTGGCTTCGACAAAAGCTTATGTTTATTTTTCTGAAGCAATGTTCCGTTCGTCGTAATATTCACCTTAAAGCCATGTTCATGGCTAATATCGAGGAGCTGGTCAATCTTCGGATGAAGCAGCGGTTCGCCCTTCAGATGAAAATATATATAGTCCGTATGCGGCTTAATTTGCTCTAATCGTTTTGTAAAATCCTCTACGCTAATGAAACCTTTCGCGCGCTCCGTCGGCGGGCAGAAAGAACAAGATAAATTACAGATACTCGTAATTTCGATATAAAACTTCTTAAATTTCTTCATCCTTCAAAGCTCCATTCTTCACGATGCTGACAGTCTATCCAACATTATACCATCAAAGTCAATCAGGAGGTTGATTGGAATGTTAATGCCAGGTCAAATGCCCATCCAGCAAAAAGCAATGATGATGATCGGCCGCCCTGTCGGGATCTCTCTTCGCAACGGGCAAGGCGTATCCGGTGTCATCTGTTCGGTGCAAGGCGGAGAGGTCTATATCATGCAATATATGTATGCTACGCAGTTCGCTACATTCCACTACAGCTTTAATGATATTAATGACATCTTGCCTTATCCGGGTTGTTAAGCAGACAAAAAAACCGCGAGTAATACGCGGTTTTTTTGTCTGCTCTATTAACGAATTACTACGGCAATAATTTTGTTAATAGCAACATAGATCGTTGCTTTAAATAATTTAAGCACAACGACGCCATTTTTTACTTTAACAACTTTGCCAACGATCTCTTCACCAGAAACGGTTTTAAGCACAACAACTAGACCATGAGCCTTTTTGACTGCTTCTAACATGGAATCCCCCCTATCAACTCTTCTACTCTATTAATATGAGGAGGACAGAATAGGGTTCGGGCTTATCCAAAAAAACAGCGGTAGAGTCGGAACTTCGTCCAATTCTACCGCTGATTACAATAAAACTATTGTTTAATAACTGACTTATTGATTGCTGTAATTAGATCCGGAGAGTATTGGCGGAACAAGCCTAAGCGCCAAAGTGCTGCACCTTTTAACTGATAACGTTTCACCAGACCAAGCTTATCATCAATAGACTGAGGTGTTTCGGCTCTCAGATCGATACCAAGCAGCAGCTTGGATTTAGGCACACCGGCCTTCAAAGCTTGCTGAATCGCATCATTAACCTTGTTATTAGGCTCTGGCACCTGAGGACCTGTACCAGATGGATTATATTTGTACGCCATTAGAATAAGATCATCAGCAATGGAAGCAAGCGTCTTGTAATCATACCCTTGGTACGCGCTGTTAGGTGCATGAACGACAAGCGATAAAGCTGTACCTTGAGGTAAAGCATCCTTCAACTGCTTCGCATAGGCATTCAGAAGCTTCTGCTGCTCAACCTTGTCGAGTTGAAAACCTAACCCTTCGAAGTCCAATACGACTCCGCCAAAACCATAATCGGCGATTGCTTTCGTAATCCCATTGATGGAATTTGTACGCAGCGTCTCGTTACTCATCATATTCGTTAATTCATTTTGCCCATCAAGCGAATACACCATTAAGTAAGGCTTAATCGATTTGGATGATGCATCACTGACCAGCGACTGAGGCGTAACATCCCCGCTTGCCTGCGGCACGCGATATTCAGAACCCTCAAGCGTGAAATTACCATCCCGGTCAATACGGCTCCAGCCAAATGCAACGGAGTTAGCGGAATCCACCAGATCCCGTTCTGCAAATGATGATAAAGCATAGAAAGTACGAAGATGGATCGCCTTTTGCGGCGATTTAATCGTTACAGTATTGGTGGCTTGGCTCCAGCCTACCTGTGCGCCAAATTGCGTACTGAAAAAGCTTAAAGGAATGAGAACACGATTGTTCTTCATCATAGGTGCTGCTGGCAGCTTAACATTAGTGCCGTTAACAACCGCTGTGCTGCTGCCGATTTTCATCGAGAGCTTAATAGCTTTCCCTTGCTTTGTACCTTCTGCAGTTACCGTCTGAGTAGCATCACTCCATACGACCTTTTGAAGGCCAAGTGCCTCACCAATCGTACGGAACGGTACAAAGGTAACACCTTTTACAATAATAGGTGGTGTGTCAAAAGGCAGTTCAATATCATCTAATAGAATCGTCGTTTTTGCTGGAACGGTTGAAGCCGTTGTTGCAGCAGCTGCGGCATTGGCCTGGTCTGTCGTCAAATTACTCGTCAGCAAAGCTAGCGCCAGCAGCGCAGCTGCTGATTTGATTCCCCATTGATTCATTACTTACAAGCCTCCCATGCTCTATCCTTTATCTACCAACAAGTGGAAGTTTAGCATTTGTCTAGTATATCAACTTCTACTAGAGATCACAAATGATAGAATAATGACGGTAGAGTGATAGGATAGCAAAAAAAAGAACAGGACCACTCCAACTAAGTTGGTCCTGCTCTTCTCCTATACCGTTAAATTCCGGTGCATACCATAATAAATGCCTTCCTTCTCCATCAATTCATGATGCGAACCCTGCTCTGCAATGGTTCCCTTGTCGATGACAAGAATCGTGTCGGCATTCTGAATCGTGGACAGTCTGTGCGCAATAATGAAGCTTGTACGCCCTTCCATCATTTGCAGCATAGCTGCCTGAATCCGAAGCTCTGTACGGGTATCGATACTGCTTGTTGCTTCATCCAGAATCAGGATCGACGGCTCCGCCAGGATCGCTCTTGCGATGGCGAGCAGTTGACGCTGTCCTTGGCTTAGATTCCCCCCATTTTCCGTCAGAGGTGTATCGTATTGCTGCGGCAAGCGGCGAATGAAGCCTTCTGCTCCCGCCGTGCGTGCTGCTCTGCGGACTTCCTCATCTGTTGCATTCGGATTGCCGTACTTCAAGTTCTCTTTCACTGTGCCTGAAAATAAATACGTATCCTGCAGCACAATTCCGAAGCTTCGGCGAAGACTATCTCTTGTATAATCCCGGATATCACGGCCATCAATCAAGATACGTCCTCCCGTCACATCATAAAAACGGCTGAGCATGTTGATGACCGTCGTTTTCCCCGCTCCTGTTGGTCCAACGAGAGCTGTGCTGCTGCCAGCCTCTGCTTTGAAGCTGATCCCTTTCAGGATTTGCACATCACTGCGATAACCAAACTGAACATTCTCGAAAACAACTTCACCCTTCGGATTGGTTAACTCGACTGCATGAGGGCGATCTTCGACTTCCTCTTTCTCATCCAATACTTCAAATACCCGTTCAGCCCCTGCGATCCCCGACTGCAGAACGTTATAAGTATTCGCCAGGTCCATCATAGGGCGGACAAATTGGCGGGAGTAACTGAGGAAGCTGGCAATAACACCAACCGTAATCATTCCTTTTACCGCCATTACACCACCTACGATCGCCACCGCAGCAAATCCGATATTACTAATTACGCTGAGCAGCGGCATCATAAAGCCCGACCAGATTTGAGCCTTCGTACTTACTTTGCACAGCTCATCATTATCCTTGCGGAAATCTGCAATGGACGGCTCCTCATAGTTAAATGCTTTTACGACCTGAAACCCCGTAATGGTCTCTTCAATTTGACCATTCAGCCGGCCAAGCTGAGCCTGTTGGTTCTTAAATAACGCACTCGTACGTTTCGTAATCGTCTTAGCGAGTAAAAATACGAGAGGCACCGTTATCAGGCTGGCAAGCGTCAGCAGCGGACTAAGCACAAGCATCATAATGAGTGAGCCAAGTAACGCGATAGAACCGCTCATGAGCTGCGCAGCTGTCTGTGAGACGGAAGTACTGACGTTATCGATGTCATTGGACAGCCGGCTCATCAGTTCCCCATGCCTTCGGGTGTCAAAATAGACAAGCGGCAGTCGCTGCAGCTTCTGGAATAAGGTTTGGCGAAGCCGACTAACAATCCGCTGGGAGATGCCTGCCATCATCCATCCTTGCAGGAAGGACAAGGAAGCATCTGCCACATAAGCGGCTGCCAATGCGATGAGAACGATATGCAGCAGCTTGAAATCAACTGCGTTATCTCCACCTACCATTGCATTAACCGCTACACCAATCAGATATGGACCTAATAGCATAATAGCCGAATCAATAAGGATGAAACCAAATACGATACCCAGCTGTTTGCGTTCGCCGCTTAGATAACCCCATAGCCGAAACAAGGTGCCTTTGAAATTTTTTGGTTTTTGCTTAGGTCCTCCGCGTCCTCCGAACCCAGGACCACCTGGCCCGCCTGGCCGTCCAGCCATCGGTGGGACGTTTACTTCCTGACGTGGAGCTCCGCCGCCATTACCTGCTGGATTTGAATTAGGCTGAGGCATGATTGTCCACCTCCTTGCCGATTTGAGAGCGATAAATTTCTTGGTAGACATGACAGGTCTGCAGCAGACTGTCGTGGCTTCCCATGCCTACAATCTCTCCGTCATCCATAACAAGGATGGTATTGGCATCCTTCACAGACGAGATCCGCTGAGCGATCAATAGACAAGTGACATCTTTGGCGTATTCATTAATCGCACGTTTGATAGATGCCTCTGTTGCGCTGTCCAGTGCACTTGTACAATCGTCCAAAATGAGAATCTCCGGCTTACGAATAAGGGCTCTCGCTATCGAGATCCTCTGCTTCTGTCCGCCTGAGAAGTTTACGCCGCCTTGGCCGATCAACGTATTGTACTGCTCTGGCAATTCAGAAATGAAGGAATGTGCGGAAGCCATTTTGGCCGCTTCAACTACCTCATCTACGGAAGCATCTTGTTTACCAATTCGGAGATTATCGATGACGGGACCTGTGAACAAAATAGACTTTTGCGGTACGATCCCAATCTTCTCCCTAAGCTCATGCGTGTCCAAATCGCGAATGCTAATGCCGTTTATTTTCACAGAGCCTTCCGTAACATCATAAAAACGCGGAATCAAGTTCACCAATGTGCTTTTACCTGAACCTGTTGAACCAATGATGGCTAATGTCTCACCAGACTGGCAGGTAAAACTAATGGATTTGAGAACAGGCTCTCCATCCGGCCCTTCATAAGAAAAGCTGACATTGTCAAATTCAATAGCTCCTTTACCTTGCTTTGACTGCTTTGACTGCATTGACTGCATTGGCGTTGGCGTTGGCGTCGAATGATTTTCCATCGTATTAACTTCAGCAAGCACTTCTACGATACGGCCTGTCGATGCCTTTGCCCGTACAAACATGTTGAAGATCATCGTCATTGTCGTCAGCGAGAATAAGATTTGTGTCATATAGTTAACGAACGCGATAATATGTCCCACTTGCGTGTGACCACTATTGACTCGAATGCCTCCCAGCCAGATAACCGCCACAATCCCGATATTCATCGTCAGCGTTACGCCTGGGCTGAATACCGCCATCACCCGCTGAGCGGATATCGCACGGGATTCATATTGTTTGTTGATGCCATTAAATTTGCCGATTTCCAGATCAAACCGATTAAACGCTTTGACCACCCTTACGCCTGACAAATATTCGCGCATTACACCGTTAAGCCGGTCAAGAGCGTTCTGTACCTTAAGAAATAATGGCAGTCCAACCTTCATATTCAGCACAATCATTAAACCGACAATTGGAATAACAATCATTAGAACAATGGACAAATAAGGATTTAAGCGGAAGGCCATAACAAACCCTCCGATACAGAGCATAGGTGCTTTGACGAAAATACGCATCATGCCGTTGACGAAGTTCTGCACTTGCGTCACATCATTCGTCAGTCTTGTTACGAGTGAAGCGCGGTCATAACGATCCACACTTTCAAAGCTGAGCCCTTGTATTTTCTCGAATAAATCTTGGCGCAGCTCCGCACCAAAACGCTGGGACACGATACTTGAAACGATATTGCGGCCAGAGGCCGCAAGCGCGCCTCCAAGTGTTATAAGCAGCATCCAGCCGCCAAATCGCAGCACCGTATCCATCTGTTTATTAGCTACACCTTCGTCCACGATATGGGACATCATGGTCGGCTGCAGCAAATCACCAAGCGCTTCGATGCTGACTAACAATACGGAAACGATGAACAGCAGTCCGTATTTTTTGACATATTTCATCATATGCCGCACGTGAAGATCCCCTTTCGTCTGACTAGTTCGACTGCTTCTATTTCAATTGACTTTGCCATAGGACCAGAGACTTTTTATCACTTTCCGCTCCTATTTCCTTCAGCAGCGCACCTTCTTGGGTTAATGTAACGGCTTCGCCGTTCCATTGTTCAACCACTATCTTAGTGAGATGCTGTCTGTGCAGCAGTGTTTTAAAGATGAACTTCAACTCATCTGCAGCAGGGAGGGCGTCCGAATCGTTCGGCTGTATGGAATGGATTCGTTTCCCGTTGTTTTCAATCCAATATAGCCACTGATCTCCGCGAATAATAAGAAAATGTCCCGGTTTGCGTGCAAACGTACAGCCTTGACACTCCGGCCATTCCATCATGAGGCCAAACGGATTCGCTGGATCAACAGCCGAGAGCAAGGTGAGAGCCGTATTGCTGCTAGCTCCTGCAGGAAGCGGCTTGCGAATAGCATCGGCCATATCCGGTGTTGTAAACTGCATCGTAACCGCACCTTCGATAAATAAGCCCCGGGTCAGTGTCCCCCACTCCTCCAGTCTGCGCAGTACGGGCTGGAGGCGATCCCAGCTGTACGGAGTAACCGATGAAGCGAGCTCTTTGGTAACGATTCCGTACGTATCCAGTAAGTGACGAATCCAGTACATTTCCGGTGGATCTGCATTGTGATTCCCGGGAGCAGGAACCTCTTGCAGCGGCAAATCTTCGATCAAGCTTGCGGCCCGATACCATCTTCCTAGACCTGAGCCTGTCTTAGCCCAATCCTTGCCTTTCTTCAAGGTTAACAATCGAAGCGGCGCAAATTGGTCATTGGATGCCTGCCCCTCCCAAGCCAGATCAAGCAAGCTTGATAACAATTCAGTAGGAAGTTGTCCTGTTTCCCTTGCAAGGCGTGTCAAGAAGCTGGCCCCGCTGCGCTGCAGCATGTCCAGCAGTTCGGGATGTGAAGACGTTTTCTCACTACTTTCTGCCAAATAGGGTTCATAGATCGAACGGCTGCCTGTAAGGAAGAAAGCGACCTTTCCCTCCTTCTCCTCCGGCTGCTTTTTGCCAAGCCACAACACCTCACCAGCTGCGCAGAGCAAATCCAGTTCTTCCTTCCTGTAATCCGCGACACGAGAAGGGAAAATAATGGATTCCCAATGGGATAACGGCAAATAAATCCCCTGAAGCCGCTCGATCACAAGCCTTAATCCCTCGCTTCCGCGAAGCTGAGCCCCCTGCAGAGCATGCTGGCGAAGGGCAATCTGAACGCACCATCTTATAGGCGATGCAGGCTGCACCTGCTTGCGTGCTTCGCCTATGGACAAGCGGATCATACGCTCTGCAGCGCGGCGGCTCGACCAGATCCGCTCCTCAGGAGAAGCAGCGAATGGCGCCTGCTCCAAGCTGCCTTCTTCTCGCAGCTTATCGACGAGCCTTCTCGCCTCTGCAAGCGTCAGCTTTGGATACCGTTCACACAGCTCCATTTCGGTAAATGAGATTCGATTGTCAGCAAACCGGCGAATAATGAAAGCCGAAGCTTCATCGGTAGCAGGGAAGCTCGAATAGATCTCCTGCTCGTCCCTGCAAATCCACCGCTGCTCCTCCTGAGGCATATCCTCAGAGGGCAAGTAGCTTATAAGTTCACCATCTCGCTGAAGCTGCTCCGCCCATTGCAAAGCTTCTGTTCCAGCCAATTGAATAAGCTCATCCGCGGCCAAATCACCACGTCGTTTCAGCAGGCTTACGACATCTCGAGCTTCGCGCACCTCAAGCTCCGGCTCCGACAGTCTTTGCCGCTCTGCTTCCAGCACTTGCTGAGGAATAGAGTTACGCATTTCACCAAACAATCGGCCAGCCAAATCCTTGCTTACATTCATAAGCTGCATCTGAATGGCGGGATCAAGTCCATCACCTTCATAGATCCGCATATTTACATAATCAGCAAGAAACTGCGTTGCCATCGGCGAAGGATATTCCGTCTCCTTAACCACAACTTCTATCTCATCATTTTGAATAGAAGTTAATAGCGAGCGAAGATCCTCAAGCGACAAATAATCATGCAGACATTCCTTCATCGCTTCCGTCAAATAAGGGAAATGCTCAGCATACGGAAGTGCTTCACGAAGCAGCTCTTCACTCCGCAGTCTTTTCTGCCACAGAGGCGTCCTTCCGAAGCTGCGTGATAACAGCAGCGAAGTCTCTGCAATATGCCGGAATGCAATGGCTAGCAGCGGTGACCCGGTAATCGCTTCAGTCAACAGTGCCTCTACATTAGAAGGAGTAACCTGCCAGATCGTCTGCAGCCAGGAGGAATCCCATTCTGGCAGGACGAACTCAATGCCGTTATCCTTCGCATTGCCGTACAGCCGGTATGGAAGAAGCAGCTCGAATTGCCGCTCGATAGCGAGCAGCCACGTTCGATTAAGTCTCCTGCCAAACGGATTATGCATAATAACATGGGTCTGGTTCATGAGATCCCGGTAAGTCTCGATCACAATCCGCTTATCCGTCGGCAGATCACAGATAGCTTGCTGGGAACGAATAAGGGACAACAGCTGCTCACCAGTGTAGTCATCCATCTGGTAGTTCTCGGTGATCCAAGCCAGAAGCTTGTCATCTTCCCCTTGAAGCAAACGCCGCTCGATCTCAGCAATAAACGCTCCAACCTTCTTCCCAAGGGAATAGGAACGTCCAAGTCCTTCATTACGCCAAAACGGTATCTCGCTAAAGCGATTACCCGCCTCAGATACGTACACCCGATCCTTATCAATCCGGCGTATCATCCAGCCGTTCATGCCAAGCTGGAACACATCGCCAACCCGGCTCTCTTGAACGAACTCTTCATCCAGCTCCCCAAGATGGACGCGGCTATCCACATGATGTACCGGATAAGCCGAGCTGGAGGGTATCGTTCCTGCGCCAGTAAGCGCGCCAATCATCGTGTTCTTCCGCTTCACGAGCGTATCCGTATCGCGGTTCCAATCCAGCCGCGGCCTGGCAAAGGGGTAAAAGCCCGCCAGCACCTGGAGCATACCGCGCAGCCGCCCAATCGGGAAGCTGCGGTAGCTGTCACTACGGGCGATCAGCCGATGCAGATCGCCCACGGCCATGTCCTCCGCAGCGACGATAGAAATCGTCTGCTGCGATAGGACATCAAGCCGATCCCTTGGGATCCGGATCGGCTCAATGTCACGCTCGGCAATTTGCTTGCCGAGCACAGCCATTTCCGGCAGCACGCCTCGCTGCCGGGCAACAAGGGCGCCGCGGCTGGCGCTGCCGACGGCATGCCCTGCCCTGCCGATCCGCTGAATGCCGGATGCGGCTTCAATCGGCGAATCGAGCTGAATAACCAGCTCGATATGCCCAACATCGATGCCAAGCTCCAGCGAGGAGGTGGCCACGATGCAGCGAAGCTCGCCTGCCTTCAGCATCCGCTCGACCTCCAGCCTGCGCTCCTTCGCAATGCTGCCATGATGCGACCTCGCCATCTCATAGCCGGCATGGTCGTTCAGCCGAAGGCATAGCCGCTCACACAGGCGGCGGCTGTTGACGAAGATAATGACCGAACGGCAATCGGTCATCAGCGCAAAGAGCCTGTCCAGAATCGGCAGCCAGACCGCATCACGAGTCTGCATGGGCTGCGATTGATCAGGCATCGTTAAAGTGACTTCAAGCTTTTTAACCATATGGCTCTCCACAATTGTCACCGGACGCGGATGGTACCCAAGCGGATGACGGAACAGCTCTAAGTCTCCTTGTTCTGCTGTTTGCTCCTCAGCGCCAGCAGGCGCTTCCTGCCAGCCGCCTAGAAACCGCGCTACCCGCTCCAATGGCTTTTGCGTTGCCGATACGCCGATCCGTTGTATACGCCGGCCGCACCATAACTCCAGCCGTTCCAGTGATAAAGAAAGATGAGATCCTCTTTTATCTGCTGCCAGATCATGAATCTCATCAATGATGGCGAAGGAGACCGTATTCAGCATCTGCCTTCCCTTCTCGGAGGTCAGCAGAATATAGAGTGACTCCGGCGTCGTGACCAGAATATCCGGCGGCTTCCGATACATAGTGGATCGAACTGAGTTAGTCGTATCCCCTGTTCGGACCCCGCTGCGAAGACCTGGCCAGCTGCTATCCGATGAAGCCGCATGCTTGTCGATCTGCTCGATAAAGGCAACCAGATGATCGTGAATATCGTTGTTTAATGCTTTCAGTGGCGTAATATAAATAAGCCGAACTCCGGCCTCATGCTTCTGTGCTTTTATTCGTGCGATCGCATCAAGGCATGGAAGGACAGCCGCCAATGTTTTGCCCGACCCCGTTGGAGCGGCAATCAGCGTATTTTCGCCTGCTGCAATCGCTTTCCATGCTTGTTTTTGCACATCGGTCGGATCCCCAAATTTAGCTCCGAACCATTCCGCAAGCGATGGATGAAAGGAAGATAATGGCGAGCTTTGCACGTTTCTCAGCTCCATCCGAGTAGTGTCTAATACATTTCTTTTACCACCTTATTATACCAGCACAACTTAGTCAGCGCCAAAATGAAAAACAGCGCATCGAAATCCCCTATAGGAAGGGAATCTCCATGCGCTTGCTTGCTTTGATCAGATACAAAATGTATCATTGCTATATAACATTATTTACAAGAACGGGATGTGTTGGAATGTCTGTCATCCATCGGCTGCCGATGCGTGCCATGCTCATGTGGCTCTTCTTTTTCAGCCTTACCGACGCTGTCTTTACCGATATTGGTATTCGATTAAATCTCATTACCGAGATGAATCCATTCGTTTCTTGGCTTTATGATTGGCATTTCACTGCTTATTATGGCATTAAGCTGATCCTGCCGCTTCTCTTTCTCCTGCTCTTTCCTCAATTGAAAAGCCGTCAATGGATGCATTTCTCAGCTGTCGTTTTATTCCTGCTGTACTTATTCGTGAACTTGTATCATTTGTTATGGGTCACACTAGCCCTCATTCAAGCCTATTAAGGGTGGAACGCTCGCCAGAAGTCGCCCCGCTCATCAATGATGCTCTTAATCTCTTCGAACGGTATCTTAAACGTCGGGAATCCCGCAGCGTAAGGGCCAATATCATAAGGCTGAAAATACAAATGCAGCGCATCCTGCGTAACGAAGAACGGCTGATCCGGCTTTATCCCCTTATACGTATCCGGGAAAACATAGTCATACTGTGGATCTGTTTTAATTTGTTCGCCTACAATATCACTGAGTACTTTTACATAATTACTGCCCGGCTTAAACAAGTCCTTCAAGGCATACATCGCACCATTCGAGACATTGATATGTGAATACACCTGAGTTGGCATGCCATGCGCTGCCCCGGCAGGATAATTGTATCCTGTCATCTCGATTTCAAGCAGGTTCTTCTTGAAGAAGGTGACGTCAAAATCTCCCGAATACGTATAACCAAGCTGCTCATCTCCTGGAATCGGCTTCACTTGGGACAGCACTTTAAGTGTTTCGTTCACCCGTTCCTGCGCGGCATGATCAGGAATTCCTTCAACCGCAGGATAATAGACGACATAATCCTTGTTTGGTTTATACTTATGCTCCCTCACGTAATAAGGAAGACGAAGCGGAATCACCGTGTTAGGTTCCCATACAATGCGCCCATTACGAGCCGCGTATTTAATACGTTGGTCAATATTGACCTGTATGAGATCATCCTCCAGCTTTAGCGTGCCGCTTCCCTCAAATTGTGGATAGCCAGGAGCAGGGTTACCGCTTGTATTAATGAAGAAGGTTGTTTTACCGTTACTGGCAGAAGCGAGTCCTCTCTTGTATTCCATGACATTCATATAAACAAACTCAGTCAGCCGTTTACCGTCCGCATCAAATATCGCATACATCGATCCGAGGAACGGCTGGTCCGGGTCGATCGCTTTTCCAACTGCGTAACGCTGCTGGCCTAAAGCTTGAATATCGTTGTAGATGGTTTGAATAACGACATTACCTCTCGTATCAATCAAGCCGTATTCCGAGCCAAAATCAGCCGCGTTATTCACAATCGCACGCCCGTTCTGGAAAGGAAAAGCGGTGGAATATGCCGGTTGAATCCGCACATTGCCCTTCTCATTGATATATCCGTATTTCCCATTAACCGTCTGCTGGAAAGGCAATAATCCATCTCCAAGCACCCCAACGAATGGAAAATGATATTCCGCCTCAGTCGACCCGTCATGACGAATCAAGGCATATTGATTATCTTTTACCTTCACGATAGCGCGGTGGTTAGCAAAGTCGCTGGCATCCTCATAACGAAGTGGAATCACTTCTTTACCAGAACGGTCAATATAACCGTACATCGTTTTACCATCTGCCTGCTGGTTGTTGACCATTGCTCTGCCGTCATGTATATCGGCCATATAGGAGTAATCTTTGCTCGTGAGAATATCACCTGAATCATTCATTAGTCGATAATGACCCTTCTCGTCGATCACAACTGCTCTTCCTTCTGAGAAAGGAGCAATATAGCTGTATTTCGGCCTAACAAAATATGCCCCAGTCGTATTAATTAACCCGCTTCCATTATCCACTTGTACAATGGCAAGCCCATTTGTCTGGAAATCCTCCGCGTAGTTAAAACGGACAGGAATAGCCATCGTCCCAATTCCATTAATGTATCCCCATTTTGTTCCGCTGGTTGTTTTCTCCGATCCCGGATAAAGCGATATTGCCCTTGTCTCCAGTTCTTGATCGTCAGGTACAACATTACGGAAGCCAAGTGGACTCCATTCATAGACGGCTCTTTTTGTCTGCTCTTCCCCGGTACGCCAATTAATAATAAGATTATTAACCATCCGAGTTGTAACGGGAGCTGCTGTCAGCTCTGCAACGCCATAACCTTCCCCTTTTGCCGCTGCCGCAATCATCCAACCAATATGACGGTATTGTAAAATGTGAACATAAAGCTCATTTTCCCAGCGATAGATAACCGTGAGCTCTGGAACGCCATCTCCGCTCAAATCCTGCGGATAGATGGCATATTCATTCGAAGGATGATCCATCATGACAAGCTCCGCACCATGAGGCAGCGAAGATTGTGCCAATCGAATAATCTGATCATTTATCCAGTCCATTTGCGCCCAAGTCCCCTTTCCCAGTGCTATACATCAACTCACTATTCGTATGCAGGAAATAAGGGGGAATATGACATGAAGTTAACCGGGCATGGACTATGTCATACATATTTGCCCATTTATCACACGGTACCTTGCAATAAATAGTACTGGATGGTATATTGTATTCAACGAATCAATATTCATAAACAGGTACTGTTCAATATATAGTACTAAAGCCAATAACCAAACGAGGTGCTTACGATTTGAATGTTCAATTTAAAAAAGGAGTTCTAGAGCTGTGTGTACTTGTTATGCTAGACAAGAAAGACCGCTATGGATACGAGTTAGTCCAAAAAATATCCAGTCAGATTGAAATCTCCGAAGGCTCCATCTATCCCATCCTCCGCCGTTTAACGAATGAGGAATATTTCACCACTTATCTGCAAGAGTCCACAGAAGGTCCATCGCGAAAATACTATAGGCTTACAGACAAAGGAAGAACCTATCTATATGAGCTTATTACCGAATGGAATGAGTTTGCCAGTGGCGTGAATCAATTGATAAAGGAAGGTGTGAACAATGAATAAACATATATTTTTACAGCAATTGGAGCACGAGTTGAAAGGAATTCCCGCAGCTGAGCGTGCGGATGTTCTACACGATTACGAGGAACATTTTATGTTCGCAATAGAGGCAGGGAAATCAGAAGAAGAAATTGCAAATGCACTAGGTTCACCTTCCCAGATCGCCAAAGAGCTGCTTGCCAACTATCATGTAAAACGAGCGACAGTAAGCTCGTCTGCTGGCAGCATTATTCGGGCAACTTGGGCTGTCATTGGACTAAGCTTCTTCAACCTCGTTATTGTACTTGGTCCTGCAGTTGGAGTCGCTGGAGTCATCGTTGCCGGATGGGCTGCCGCCTTGGCACTAGGAGTCTCTCCTCTTCTTGTCATCGTTAATGCGGTAGTGCATCCAAGCACGTTTTTACTATTTGATCTCTTCTTCTCCCTTGCCACCTGCGGCTTAGGCATCTTCCTTGGGATGGGGATGCTGTACGTTACTAAGCTTGCGAAAAATGCATCGATTAGTTATCTGAAATATAATGTTTCTTTAGTAAAAGGCGGGTTGAAACATGACTAATAAGAAAAAACTATCTGCTATCGCCGCAGCATTATTGGTAATTGGCCTTGTTGGAAGCCTGATCACTTACCAATCTGCTAATGAATTTAAAGAGGTCTCCGAACATAAGACCATTAATGGCTCTCAAGTTAAAGCCATCCATATTAATTCAGACAACTCAGGCGTAACAATTAACTCAGACAATTCCCGTATTGAGATATTGCCAACTGCCGATCCGAATGTTGACATTCAATTGAGCGGTAAAACAACAGCGAACTTATCACCGAAACTCACTGCAAATGTAGTAGACTCAACCTTGTTTATCAGTTTGGATGACGATCAAAACAAATGGTATAACTTAAATTTTCATGAGTACAGGTTAAACCTTAAGATTTATCTGCCAGAAAAGCAATACAACGAGTTAACAATCGTTAATAATAATGGCTATTTCTCGGCTCAGAAGCTTGCTGTCAATTCAATACAGGCAACAACAGATAATGGACATATTGAATTAACAGATACGGCATCACAAACGGTACAAGTCAGAGCTGATAACGGAAGAATTACACTGGACCATGTAACAGGAGTGCTGAATGGGAATACAAATAACGGTACCATTACAGTGCTGACGAAAGAAATTAATCAGAATATCACGCTTGAAACAGACAATGGAAGAATTTTAATACAAACCGAGACCAAACCAACTGACGTATCCTTTCTCACTCATGTAGACAACGGAAGAGTTAATCTCTTCGACAAGTATAAAGAGGATACTGTTATTGGAGAAGGTAAAACAGTCGTTAAGCTAACCGCCGATAATGGCAGTATAACGGTGGAAAAACAATAAACGAAAGAAAGCCGTCCCATCTGGGGCGGCTTTCTTTCATAGGTATTTCTTTATTTCATTAGAATTCACAAAACAATATCCGATTACCAAATGGATCATTAATTTTGCACTCTACACTCTCCCATGGTGTCTTCTCGAGACCAGGTCTTGCGTATTTATATTTCTTTTCCATCAGTTCCTTATGCAGCTCACTAATTCCCGTCATTTCGATCCGTATAGTTGTACCAGGACTAGAATCGCCATAATGCTCACTTAAATGCAGCCTTACATGACCTTTGGAGATCTGCATATACAACGGCGTGCCCGGTTCGAATCGATTCTCCCAATCCAGCGTAAACCCAAGAAAGTCCAAGTAAAACTCTTTCGCCTTTCCCTCATCAAATATACGAAGGATCGGTACAAGTTGCTTAATCTCCGTGCAAGTAGCCTCCTGCTTTTTTGTGACCGTTTCTATTAAGTCCTCTATTGTGCCAATACATTGAATGACTTCTTCCAATTGATAAAAGGTACTTGTCGTGATTAGATCATTAACTTCCTCTGTTGGCGAATACAGATAGATTTTCTTTCTATATCCTAAGGCAAGTCCCAATTCTACGTGACTTCCTTTGCCTGCAGGCATCAAAACTATTACGATATCTGCATCGGCTATAGCACTCACCTCATCCTTTCCGAAATCACGGAGTTGGGATAGTGAATCGATTTCAGAGTTTAAGGTCCAATCATAGGTCAATATAAAACCTAAAGTTTGCAGCCTTTTAGCAACTAAACGGACCTGCTCTATATTTTTGAAACTGGAAGCAATGTAAAACCTATTCATTTCTTCTCCCCTATTACATCACGTAATAAATAAATCTGGCTGCAAATAGCAGCCAGATTTATTTCAAATACCCTACTTGCAAACCATTAGCAGATTGCCATCAGGATCTTTAAAATTAAACCAATGACCATTTTCAATTCCTGTAACTAATTCTACATTCTTCGTTTTCATATAGGCATAGGCCTTATCAATATCATCCGTATGAAATTGAAAAGCTGGCACCGTATATACATTCTCCGGAGAGTAAATCTTGCTGTCCAATACAATATCGGGTCCTTCCATTGGCAAAACATAGATGTGACCAAAAAACAATTCACCATTTGCCGGCAGGCCTAAAATGTCAGAATACCAATCCCGGGCATTTTCAATGTCGCTGACGGGAATAAAGACTCCATTAATTTTATTGGAAATGGGATTCATCACTTTTCTCCTTTAGTTTGAGCTAATCGTTGTTTACTTTACGCATCGCGCCAAGAACAATATTGTAGCCATCAGGATCAAGGATATGAACATTCTTGAATTCCCAGCCGCCATGTGACCCTTCGAAATCTTCAGGTCCGATAACAGCGCCTTTTGCGCGTATTTCATCGACTAGCATATCTATTTCATCCCATCCGATATGCAGGAAGGTATCCCAGCCACGATCTGGACCTTCCCATTCTGTTGGATAATTCGTACGTCTAGCTGAATTAGCATTTGGCCTAACATCGTCCAACGATACTGCTTGCTGAAGAATAAAGCACACTTCATCACGCTCGGCATGGCCCCAACCGTCCACTGAAAATCCAAGGCAGTCACGGTAATACTCCTGTGATCTTTCAAGGTCAGACACTAGGCGAACTTGGATCGCTTTTCCCAAAGTAATTCTAGATTTTTCTTTCTGCGCAATCACCTGTTCGCTCATAAGTTCCTCCTTTTATTTCTCTTTGATTAAGTCAGAAATTAAGATCCCATTGATTCTAAGGCCCGTGATGTCACAGTCTGTTAACTCCACATTGGACAGATCACAACCATTGAATTGAGTATAAGGTAAAATGCAATTATGGAAACTTATTGGCTTATATTGCCCGTCAGGTTTGTGAAGTCTATCCCCTTCCATTGGAAGAATAACATTATGAAATTCTGTTCCAAATAGATTAACATAGTTAATAACGGCGTGGCTTAAGTTAGCGCTTTTAATGCTGACACCTGTCAAATTCGCATCCGAGATTGTAATCTCACTCATATTTACATTATTCAAATTCATTGCATGCATGTTTACGTTATTAATTCTCGTCTTGGCCAAGCTGACATTATCAATATCGAGCTCCTCCGCCTTAACTTCCTGCCATTTCGATCCTGATATATCCGCTTGATGCAAATCCAAAGGCTCAATCTTTAAGCTCATGACCTATCTCCTTCGAATTACAAATTTAAGCTGCCTCTATATCTTCTACAAGCCTTCGGCCTTTACCTTTATTAACCATTACTTTAACTTCTCATATTCAAGCTTTGTGAGGCCATAAATATATTCATCATGCTGCTTACCCATCGTATAAATCATGTTCCGAAGTTTGCCTTCCTGGACAAAGCCAAGATGCTCCTGTAGAGCAATAGATCCATCGTTAAAAGCATAAACATGAGCATTAACTTTGTGATATCGTAATTCTTCAAAGTAATATTTCAGTATGATCATGACCGCATCGGTGGCATAGCCATTACGCCAATGCTCACGGAAGATGGATACTCCGTATTTGAACGTCCCGTGTCTCGGATTACAGTTATTTGTACATATACTTCCAATGTGAGTGCCGTCTAATGTCTCGATTGCGAGGAAAACATTATCCCCATCATAGGTATTCGCAGCTTGATGCTCCGCCCACTGTCTCGTCCCTTCTTCTGATCGCGGAAAATGTATCTCATCACATAGTCTGGCATTTTCTGAATCCATATCATTATAATGAAACTTGTCCCAGTCTGAAGGCTGTACCGGCCGCAGCCTAACTTTCTTGCCTGCCCAAATATAGTTATTAATCATGTGACCTCCTGCTTATTTCTATTTTTTCTTATGATTTACTTCCATTCACTTCTAAGCTCATGCTCTACAATCTCTAGCAGTTCTGTCCGCAGCCCTTCGCCTTCGAGCTTATAAACCAGCTGCTGAGCCGTTTCGATATTCATCGTCACTCTGCCCGTCGTCTCGAAGCCTTCCGGCATCTCTACATACCGTTTCACCTTCGCGATTACAAATACGGTATACGTATCTGTGCTCTCCCAATACCATGCGGCAATAGGAAACCGCTCCGCCTCTAGCAGCAGTCCCGCTTCTTCAACTGTCTCGCGGTCAAGTGCTTCATCAAGCTTCTCCCCACTCTCCAGTCTGCCTCCAACCGTTGTCAGGTTCTTCTCGTATTTATCCCAAACCATAACGATTGATCCCTCATCTGTAACAGGTATGCTATGAATTCCTGCAATACGTTTATCCGTTGGCAAAACTCCAAACAGTGATTTGAGCATAGTCTCATACTCCTCTACACGATGAATGAATTGAGATACTGTTTAAATTCTGCTACATCTCGGAATCGATTAATAGCAACACCATGCTGTCTTAGATGCTCCTCTAGCAAGGTATCCAAACGTTCTACAGCTTCGAAGAGTGGTTGTAAGTCACTAGGATCAAGAAGTGCGGCTAGGTCAGGAAATCCCAACTTTTTATAAACATCCATATATTCTAAGTCTGAATAAATAGAAATTGGCCAATATCCCTTTTCCGAAAAATAGAGAGTACGTGCTATCTCTGCCTGCACACCTATTCCCCAAAAATAGGCTGAAGTGTAATCGTTCCTTTCACAAGCCGTTAATACTTTATCGAATATCCCTTTGATCTCTTCGTAAAAGCCCTTCATTCGATCCGAATAGTTGGGACCATCGACATATGATTCCTTCTGCTGAGTCAACAATCTCGAAGTGTTCTGAATTAACTGTTCGCAGGATTCAACGATTACAGTACATGAACCAGATTGCATAATGGTCTGCATCAACTCCTCGAGCTGATCCGGTTTATGTACAAACTCTCTCATTTGCTGCGTATTCTTACCCCAGCCTTTTGTAAAATAAGTCCGATTGATTAAGGAAACACTGTTCAGCACGCAAACAAGTATCTCCCTTGCTTCATGACGGAATTGAGTTAACTTGTCCTCGGTATGAACCCTCATCATGTTACTCAGATGGACACAAGCATCTTTCAGTTGGGCTTCAGCTTTATTAAGAAATGCCATTCCTTGCGATGGCGCGGCTGCGATTTGCTCTCGCAATTTCATGAAGCGATTCCGGTCTTCGTCCGAACGAACGTATAATAATTTGCAATCTGCAATAATGGACACATTTAATTCTTCAAAGGCAGCCATCTTTTCAGCCCGCTCCCAGCTAATCGGCCAAAAGTCAAAGCAGATGTTATCCACGATAAATTGCACACTGTGGCGATAACCATCTGAACTTGCAGGAATGAAAAAGAAATCCAGGTCCGACCGCTCTGTCGCCGTTCCTTGTGCATAAGAACCGTAATAACCGATAATCGCAATCTCTTCTGGAAAGTTGGATTTAATGTGCTCCACTAATGTATCCGCAACTTCAAAAACATTAAACATATAAATCCTCCTTTTCATCAAAACAAAGTCGCACTAGAACCTTTCTAATGCGACTTGTATTAGTCTCTATTTCACTGCCTTGATTGACAACCATTGTGGGATAGCAGCCGAAGGATTGATACGCCAATCGGTGTAGCTTGCAACCTCTTCTTCGGTCAAAAGCTTTCCTTCATCCGTTGATTCATCCACCCAGAACCAACCATTTTCAGCATACATTTCTTCTATATGCTTGATATTTAAATTAGAAGCTATCATTGCATTCATAATATCCTGTACACGCCATTTGAAGGTAGGAACGTCTCCAAATGGACCCGTTTGATCATACGGCTTCTGGACAGTAATTGCTTCTTTCGCCTTAATCCCAAATGGCCGCATGAATGGATGAATATCATACATGAGATATGTCCCATTGTTCTTCAACACTCTATAAATATTGCTGTACATAGAAGCTAAGTCATTAATCCATACATGAACGCCATTTGATGTATAAACGAAATCATATTCATCGCTTTTCACCTGAGACAATTGCATCGTATCCTCACATAGAAACTCAATATCCCAGCCATGTTTCTTTGCAATATTTGAAGCGTTTACTAATTGCTTCTCTGCTATGTCGCAGGAGGTGACTTTTGCCCCCATCAGATGAAAGGCAAAGACAGCATGGTTATCTCCACTTGAAGGAACCAACACACGTTTACCAATTAAATCGGGGTTAATCATGGCATAAGTCGTAGGATGAAAAGCAGACGCAGGTGATGCTATAATCTTCGCTATCGCTTCCTCTGTTCGATATTTCAGATACCAGGTATCTGACCATTCGTTCCAGCTGTCTTTGATGATGTCCAAGCTGCTCATAAGCACATTCTCCTTCCTGCATATTAAACTCTATTCCTTCGCTTCCTCACCAAATAAACCATTCCATTACCTAGTGCGAACCAAAACAAGACTAACGTCAATGTCATCAGTGGACTGACATAATGATTGTTCTTATCCACTTGCACAAGGTACAAGCATAAGAATGCCGATAAAACAAATCCGATTCCAAGAAAGATTGCCATCCTGCCTCTCATTTTCATACGGATTCCCTTCCTCTCCGATTAACAATTAAGCTGCGATGTACACCTTCGTTGCATACCATCTGCCATGTTTAAGCTTCGTTGTCATCTTTACAACTTCTGTTCCGCCGAAGGTAGGAGAAGCATCATGAAACTCAAAGCTTTGCTTGGTCGACGATTTTGCAACAAAGAAGAAGTGGAACAGGAATACAGGGCCTACACTGTGATCCTCAGGTTTATAGGTATAAGATGAAGCTGTCATATGATTGCGCAGCGGATTTAGTCGGTTATAAGCCTGATCACTCATATACTTCTCGTAACTGCTATCTGGCTGCATCCCAACGGTCAGAATAGATTTAACATCCTTCGCAATCCAAAAACCATAACTTACATAGACGATTAAAAACAACGATACAACAGCCAATATGGTTATTCTTTTCCTACCCATATACTCTTCCTCTCTCCATCAATTTCATGTAATTTCCAGTAAATACAAGATTATCACATCTCTTGGTCCCATGCACCGAAAACTTAATCTCAACAAGAAATTACATATTATAGGTGATATACTTTTAGATAGGTGTCTGTACAAGGAGGAAGATCATCTCAAACCAACAAAGTTATTAAATCAAGAGACCAGTTAAAGGCTTATGCCGCTGAGCTCTCAGAAAGGTCGACTAAATGAAGAAGTTACTATTATCCTTCCTTTTGCTGCTCATTCTCTGTTCATGTAGTGCTCGGTTTGATAAGGAAACCTGGTCAAAGGAACCTGAGAAAAGAAATAACATGGTGCATAATCTGATTAATAAATATGAACTAGATGGAATGACGAATACAGAGATTATTGATTTACTAGGAGAACCCGAGCAAAAGCTTGATGAACCATCCCCTCAGTTTGTATACTACTTAGGACGTGCAGGTTTAGGAGTAGATGACAGTTTACTGCGACTCTATTTCAATAAGAAGGGTGAGCTTGAGAGTCATGAAATCACACATGATTAAGCTCTATCCCATAAACGAAAAAGGCGTAAGAAATGCGAACATTTCCACGCCTTTTTCGTTTATAGGAGAGTCAATAATTCCCCGCCTGCTGCCCCAACCAACACAACGATCCAAGGCGGTAATTTCCAATACACAAGCATGCCGAATAGTAATAAGCCCAGTACGAAATCCCTTGATGAATTAATTGCACTCAACCACAGAGGATTATAGAGCGCTGCTAATAAAATGCCAACAACTGCCGCATTAACACCAATTAGAGCTCCTTGTAATCTCTCATGTTGCCTTAGCGTATTCCAATAAGGCAGCGTACCGGCCATGAGCAGGAATGCTGGCAAAAATATCGCAACGATTGCCAATATCGCACCTTTCACCCCGTTAATCATAGCACCAAGATAGGCTGCTATCGTAAATAGAGGGCCGGGCACAGCCTGCGCCGCACCGTAACCTGTTAAGAAATCGGCTTTACTGATCCAGCCAGTTGGCACGACTTCTCTTTCCAACAGCGGTAATACAACATGCCCTCCGCCAAACACCAGCGATCCCGACCGATAGAAGCTTTCGCTTAACGCTAGCCAATCAGCCTCATAACTGTGGCGCAGAATTGGCAAGCCAACAAGTAAAATAAAAAACAGGCTTAAACAAGCAGCACCAGCACGTCTGCTTATAGGAACCGTTAACGAATGGATGGTTGCTCCAGATTTCTGCCGATACCAGAAATATCCGATTCCCCCTCCTACGACGAGAACGAACAGTTGACTCACGGCTGTCTGCCACAACAACGTGACTGCTGCTACAAGTATCGCAATTGTCACTCGATTACGGTCAGGCGTAAGCTTTTGCCCCATACTAAGTACAGCTTGTGCAACAATAGCAACCGCTACGATCTTCAATCCATGAATCCAGCCGGAAGTTCCTAGATCAAAGCCTTGCATGAATAATGCAAAGAACAGCAATAGAATGACTGACGGCAGTGTAAATCCAATCCAGGCTACCACTCCCCCTAGCCAACCGGCACGAAGCAAGCCGATACCTATCCCGACTTGGCTGCTTGCAGGACCAGGAAGAAACTGGGCAAGTGCGACCAAATCAGCATAACTTTGTTCATCTAACCAACGCCGTCGCTTGATATATTCATTATGGAAGTAGCCTAGATGTGCAATTGGACCGCCAAAGGATGTGCATCCTAGTTTAAAAGATACGATAAGTACTTCTAAAAGAGTCTTCAGATGATTTGTTCCTCTCTATCTTTTCCCTTATTATATAAATATACGAGAAGCTCGTTAATCCCTTTTACAATTACTTAAAGTCCAGGATGAAAGAAGGAATATCCAGTATGGAACTCAAATGGTTAGATTGGGCCAAACAGATGCAAGCAATGGCACAGACGGGGCTGACGTATGCGACAGATGTATATGATATTGAACGTTATGAAGCGTTACGGCAGATGAGTATTGAAATATTGGCTGAGTATACTTCCATAAGCCATGATAAAATATCCCTTGCCTTCGCAAGTGATAATGGATACACAACCCCAAAGGTCGATATTCGTGCGGTTGTCTTTCAAGATAATAAGATCCTTCTTGTTCGGGAAAAAGTGGACGGCGCTTGGTCGATGCCAGGCGGTTGGAGCGATATCGGATACTCTCCGAAAGAGATTGCGGTCAAAGAAACGCAAGAAGAATCCGGTTTCGATACAGCTGCGGTTCGTTTACTAGCCGTACTGGACAAGAAGTTTCACAACCACCCGCCAAGCCCTTACCATGTCTATAAAATGTTTATTCTTTGCGAGATCATAGGCGGCGAGGCATTAGCTGGTGTTGAAACCAGTGCTGTTGGGTTTTTCGGATTAGACGAACTGCCTGAGCTATCCGTTGAACGAAATACCTTGGAGCAGGTACAGCTGATGTTTGAATATTTACATAATCCGAATAAAGAAGTCATTGTGGATTAATAGCTTAGAATATAAAAATACGCCGATCATATGATCGGCGTGTTTTTTTACATGTCGTAAGGATTACAATTGTGTTGTTTTCTTCCAGTCAGCTGCGAATTTCTCCATACCTTGATCCGTCAATGGATGTTTGGAGATTTGCTCGATAACCGAGAATGGAATCGTTGCGATATGTGCTCCTGCCATTGCTACGCGAGTAACATGGTCCGGGTGACGAACAGATGCCGCGATAATTTGAGCATCCAGGTTATGAACGCGGAACAGTTCAGCAACTTTCGCTACCAATTGAACGCCGTCTTCCGAAATATCATCAAGACGTCCAAGGAATGGCGATACATAAGTTGCGCCAGCACGGGCAGCCAGAAGTGCTTGGTTAACAGTGAAGATCAGCGTTACGTTTGTTTTCACGCCTTTTTGTGTCAAGTAACGGCAAGCTTCCAGTCCAGCCAGTGTCATTGGCAGTTTAATTGTAATGTTTTTATCGTAGTTGTTGATCTTGATCAATTCATCCGCTTGCGCAATCATCTCTTCTGCTGTCAAAGCGTCAGGTGTTACTTCTGCAGATACCGATTCTACTTCTGGTACTGCAAGCAAAATTTCTTCAATACGATCTTCGAATTTCACGCCTTCTTTTGCTACGAGCGAAGGGTTTGTTGTAACACCGGACAAAACGCCGACTTTATAAGCTTTTTTAATATCTTCCAAGTTTGCTGTATCGATGAAAAATTTCATATGAACAACCTCCAATTAATATTATTAGTTGAATTCTTTTGCCAAGCTTACTACGTTTTTCGTTGTGAATCCAAAGTATTCCAGTACATCTGCACTTGAACCCGAAGCACCAAAGGTTTCAACCGATAACACTTTGCCTTGTTTACCTGTGTAGCGTTCCCAGCCTAACGAAATACCCGCTTCAATCGCAATTCGGTTCGTTACTGCATCAGGAAGCACGCTTTGCTTGTATTCTTCCGACTGACGGTCGAACAGCTCTCGGCTTGGCATTGCAACGACACGAACGGAAATATTCTCTTGCTCGAGTTCTTTTTTCGCGTTTACAGCGAGTGAGACCTCAGAGCCTGTACCAATCAGAATGACATCCGGCTGGCTGTTTGTTTCCGTCAAGACATAGGCGCCTTTTGCAACGGACTCAACGTTAGCCTTTGTTTCTTCGTAGATCGGAAGATTTTGTCTGCTCAACACCAAAGCTACAGGACCATTCTGCTGTTGCAGAGCATAAGCCCAAGCACTTGCTGTTTCATTAGCGTCAGATGGTCGAATGACAGTAAGTCCAGGAATCGTACGCAAAGCAGCAAGCTGCTCAACTGGCTCATGGGTAGGTCCATCTTCGCCTACTGCAATGGAGTCATGTGTGAAGACGTAAATGACAGGAAGCTTTTGCAGGGCAGCAAGACGAATCGACGGACGTAAGTAATCGCTGAATACGAAGAACGTGCTGACGAAAGGTTTTACACCGCCATGCAGTGCCATACCGTTGCCGGCAGCACCCATTGCATGCTCACGAACTCCAAAGTAAACGTTACGTCCTGCATAGGAATCAACGGCGAATTTGCCTTCTCCACGGATATCCGTCATCGTCGAGTGAGAGAGATCGGCACTACCTCCGAAGATGGAAGGATCAATTTTCACAAAATGATTAATCGCTTCACCACTTGCTACACGAGTCGAGATTTGCTTCGAAGTATCAAAGGTAAGAATGTCTGCTGCTTCAAGGGTTAATGAACCATCCAACACCTTCTCGAATTCACTGCCTTGCGAAGGATATTGTGCTTTGAACGAAGCAACCAGGTCATTCCATGCTGCTTCTTTCTCGCTGCCATTTTGTTTCAACTGTGCAAAATGAGCTTTTACCTCTTCAGGAACAGTGAACTCTTCTTCATACTGCCAGCCATAAACGGCTTTCGTAGCGATCGCTTCTTCCTTGCCAAGTGGATTGCCATGCACCTTGTGCGTGCCTGCTCCCTTGCTGCCGTAACCAATGATCGTACGAACCTCGATGAGTGTAGGTTGGGATTGGTTTTGCTTCGCTTTGGAGATTGCTTCCGTAATCGCAGCAAGATCATTGCCATCTTCTACACGTAAGTATTCCCATTGTGCAGATTCTGTTCTCTTCCGTACATTCTCACCGAAGGACAAGTTAAGATCACCATCGAGCGAAATATCGTTCGAATCATACAGAACAACTAATTTGCCAAGCTTCATGTGTCCAGCCATAGACATGGCCTCGTAAGAGATCCCTTCCATCAAGCATCCGTCTCCAACAAGCGCATACGTATAATGGTCAACAACCGGGAAACCTTCCTGGTTATATTTCGCAGCCAAGTGAGCTTCCGCCATCGCCATACCAACCGCATTCGCAATCCCTTGACCAAGCGGTCCAGTTGTTGCATCAACGCCATCTGTGTGACCAAATTCCGGATGTCCCGGCGTCTTGCTGTTCAGCTTACGGAATTGCTTCAAGTCATCAATAGATACTTGGTAGCCCGACAAGTGCAGAAGGCTGTAAAGCAAGGCCGAACCGTGACCTGCAGATAATACAAACCGGTCGCGGTTGAACCATTTGGCATTCGCTGGATTGTGGGAGAGCAATTTGCCCCACAGTGCGTAAGCCATCGGTGCCGCTCCCATCGGGAGACCAGGGTGACCGGAGTTTGCAGCGTTAATCGCGTCGATCGATAAAGTACGGATCGTATCGACGGATAGTTGATCAATGTCCAATTTAGTAAGCATATTCTTCATCCTTCCGTTTCGTTTGTTGCTTTTCCTTCGATTCATCCTTCGTATCAAACCACCAATGGAAGCCATCCTCTGCTAATAAAGCATCAGCTTCAGCTGGACCATTAGAACCTGCTTCATAGGAGTGAAGCGGAACCTGGTTATTCTGGAAAGCATCCAGGATCGGCTGCACCCAAGCCCAAGCGAGTTCCACCTCATCCCAATGCGCGAAGAACGTAGGGTTGCCCACAAGCGCATCATAAATCAGGTTTTCATAAGCTTCCGGGATCTCCTTGCTGCTTTCATGCAGCTGGATTTGAACTGGCTTCAGCTCGCCGTTCTCCTTCGTATTGAGCTGCAGCATAATCCCTTCGTTCGGGCTGATCTCAATATGAAGAAGATTTGGTGCTCCGCCGTTAATGACTGAGGAGGCTTGGTTTAAAGCTTCCTTGAATTCCACCACAATGCGAGTTGATTTCTCCTTCATTCGTTTCCCGGTCCGGATATAGAACGGTACTCCCCGCCAGAAGAAATCATCAATTTGAATCTTAGCCGCGATGTAAGTGTCATTCATAGAGGTAGCTGCAATACCCGGCTCAGCACGATATCCTTTCACCGGATTGCCTCCAAGGGAACCTTCTGCGTATTGAGCGCGAATGACATTCGCACGCACATCCGATGGCGATAAAGGAATGAGTGCCTCCATGACTTGTTTCTTGTGCTTCCGTACTTCTTGAGCGTTGCTGTTATGAGGCAGGTGAATCGCGAGCATCATAAGCATTTGAAGCATGTGATTCTGGAACATGTCTCTCACAGCACCAACATGATCGTAGTAGCCCGCCCGTTCTTCAACGCCGACGGTCTCACTTGCTGTAATTTGTACATTAGCTATATATCGATTGCTCCACAGAGCTTGAATGATCGGGTTCGCACTTTCCAACACTTCAAGATTCTGAACCATTGGTTTACCAAGATAATGATCAATTCGGAATATTTCGTCTTCAGTGAACGATTTGCTAAGCTGCTCATTCAATTCCCGAGCTGACTGCAAATCGTGGCCAAATGGTTTTTCAATAACGAGGCGTTTCCAGCCTGCTGTGGAACCAAGTCCACTCTCGGCAATATTTGAAGCAATCGTTGTGAAATATTCTGGACCTACCGATAAATAAAAGAGACGGTTTGGCGTAAGCCCCAGCGTGCTCTCGCGTTCTTCAATAATTCCGAGCAATTTCTTATAGTCTTCTGTACGGCCGATATCAAGAACCGAGTAGCGGAATTTACTGATAAATGATTGTACAAGTTCCGGATTTACAAGTTCACGTCTAGAGAAATTCCGGAGCGATTGCTCCACACTAGTCTGGAAATACTCATCCGACCAGTCTCTTCTTCCAAGACCTATTAGAGAAAAAGAATCCGGAAGCTTTCCATCAACGAATAAATTGTATAATGCAGGATATATTTTTCGTTTAGCTAAGTCGCCAGTTGCACCAAATAACACATACGTTACGGGTTCCATCGTTTCTTCTCCCTCCAGCAGAACGAAAAGTTCTGTTTTTTTTCTGTAATTCCACTATAATACGTTTAGGAGCTATACAAGTAATTAATATATTTTACAGGAGCTATCGACCACGTCTATGACCAATAACTATGAACTATACAAAGTGTTCTATTGGGCAGCCAAAACAGGAAGCTTGACTCAGGCTGCCAAGATGCTGTACCTCACTCAGCCAAGTGTTAGTCATGCCATTAAACAACTCGAGGAAAGCTTTGGACTGACGCTGTTTTATCGGACCTCCAAAGGCGTCTCCCTTACTCAGGAAGGGACCATTTTGTACTCCTATATCGAGCAATCTCATATTCTGATCAATTCCGCTGAGGAAAAAATGATCGCCCTTAAAAATTTGGACAATGGTGAGCTTCGAATTGGAGGGAGTGACTCCTTGTTCAAGCATTATCTGCTGCCTTATCTTGAGGATTTCATCAAGAAATATCCCGGAATTAAGCTCCATCTAAATCATGGCACTACGCCAGAAGTAATTACTTTCCTGAAAGAGGGCAAAATAGATCTAGGGGTCGTTCGTATGCCAATCGTCGATCCGCAGCTTGAAGTAAAAGAAAGCATCCAGCTTCAGGACTGTTTTGTCGCGGGGGCTGTATACAGTGACTTGAAAGATAAAGTGCTGTCGCTCAGCACGCTTCTGCAATATCCCATTATCCTGTTCTCCCGCAACAGCCGGGCTCGGATGGCCATAACAGAGATTTTTAATCATTATGGATATATGATCAAACCGGAGATTGAGGTCGGAAGCGTCGATCTGCTGATCGAATTTGCACGAAGAGGCCTTGGCATTTCGTATGTAACGCGTGATTTTATAGCGAAGGAGCTTGCGGAAGGCTCCCTGTTCGAGATTCACTTGGACATCCCGCTCCCTCCTTCTCACATAGGTATGATGAATATGCGGAATATGCCGCTGTCCAGTGCAGCCACGAAGTTTATTGAGCAGTTCAGGTAATGGAAAATAAAAAAAGAAGCCAAGAACAGGTTGTTCTTGGCTCTGAGTATTGGATATGTAAGTGATAAGCATAGCGTTACACCCTTCAGCTTCTTCCTTTTTCTAACGAAGTACGTGACCAGAATGATGAGTGGAATTCCTACAAACACAAATTGGGCTAGAGTTGCTGATAACTGGATACTCATTAGATGTTACTCCTCTCTTGGGGACATTAAACAATAAGATCTTTTCCCATACACACACTTTCTTCACTGCCAATATAAGGCTCATAGTTGGCGATTTGTACATACCCTAATTTCTTATACAGCGATATGGCTTCAGGCTGATTAGTCCCCGTTTCTAGCAATGCCTGTTGCTTTCCTTCCTCTACCGCCCACTTTTCAAGCTCTCTAACAATGGATTGAGCTATGCCCTTGCCCCTTGCTGTTTCTCTCACAAACATCCGCTTGATCTCAACGGTTTGTTCGTCTCTCATCTCCCGATAACAGCCGCATCCTACAGGCATTCCATCTACATAAGCAACAACCGCTTTTGCATCAAGACTGACCTTATTATGTACATCAAAAAACTGCTGTGTATCTGGATATCTGCTCCATAGATCTTTATCCAGCAGCGTTATTAATTCTTGAAAATCAGTATGGTCAGCAGAAACTCTTTCCAATTGAACCATGTATATCGTCCTTTCTTCTTCATGATCCGTTAAATACCGATACGCGTTCCCATTCTTCTTATATGTACTGTGCACATATACACCTCGTACTAAATTGTTTTTACCCCTACATTTTACCAAATAACTCCCAATACGGATATACTCTCGAGTAGATACAAAAAAAACCAAGAACAGCACTAGGCTCTTCTTGGTCACTTTAATGTTAAATTTGATTGACATCCTCGATTGAAACACCTGCTGGCAATACACTCAGCACCTGCGTACGCACGACTTCATCCTTCAGCTCATGTCCGAAAATAACAATCGAGCCACGATCTTCACGCGCTCTTATGAGTCGGCCTATGCCCTGTCTTAAGCGCAGCAGCATGTATGGCATGTCCACATCTGCGAATGGATTCGCAGCATCACTGCGTCTAGCTTGGAAGACCGGATCATTCGGAGGGAATGGCAGCGACCACATGATCACTTGTGACAAAGATGGACCTGGAATATCCAGTCCCTCCCATAAGGTAACCGCGCATAGTACGCTGGTCTCGTCGTTCTGGAATTCTGCGATCAGATGGCTGATCTCAGCAGAACCCTCGAATAAGATACGGTAGCCATTCGTTAAACCAAGCTCAGACGCTTGCTCGCGGAATTTCACCAGCTCCTCCATCGATGGGAATAGGAACAAGGTACGTCCGCCCTTTTGCTCCAGCAGCTTCGTTGCTGTACTCATCTTCTCCGCCCATGTCATCTCGGCTTCAGACTCATTTGGCATCAAGACCTTCATCTGCTCTTCGTATTCATACGGAGATGGAACAGAGAACGACATAGCCTGATCAATCCCTAGGCTGTCCTTGATATAATCAAATGCACCGCCGACGGATAAGGTAGCCGATGAGAAGACGATTGGCATTTTCTTTGCAAAGACCTGCTCCTTCAACACTTCCTTCACCCATCTCGGCATGATAACAAGTGTGAAACCATCTTTGTCCTCTGAGGCCCAGCTGATCGGTTTCTCATCTCTCTTGAACAAGGATAAAGCGAATTGAATCATTTCGATATGCTCTTCAACAATCTTAAGCTGATAATCATCGATCGTGAACAGACCACTCTCAAAGACAAGCTCCTCTTCGATCGAGCTAAGTATGTCCTGCAGACGATTCACTTCGCGAACTAACTCATCATTCCAGAGTACTTCCTTGCGGTTAGATGCCGGTACGGCCTTACTCTGGCGAGCAATTAGTGCGAATAAATGATCACTTTGTACAATGGCTTCTTCAACTGCCAGCGCAAGAGATTCCCGGATCTCGTCCTGCAGAAGTCGAGTAATGATACTCTCGAACACTCCATGGTTCAGCTTATAAGTCAAAGCCTTCTGAGCAGCCGTCTCGAGCAGATGTCCTTCGTCAAAGACAACCGAACTATGTTCAGGCAACAATGGAAGCTGTCCCTCACGTTTGCGTGCTTCATACGTCCACACATGCTCCATATAGAAATCATGCGAACAAATAATGAGATCGGCCGCTTTGCGATAATGATCACGCGACAATGTCTGACCGCAGCGATGTCTTCTGCTGCAGACGAGACAATCCTGGAATACATCCCAACCTAGCTTGGCCCATTGCCCATCATTTAACTCCGGATATTGTTTGCGGTTGCCGTAAGGATGGAAGCTTTGCATCGTTACCGGGGCATGAACGAAAGACGGAAGCCCACGGAATATTTCATCAAAAGCTTCAACATCATCATCAAAAGCAGCTCTCGCATCATCCAATTTATTTAAACAAATATATTGATCAGGTGATTTTCCAAGCCTTGCATCAATCGTAAAATCCAAATAACGAGCAAGCTTCGCGATATCCCCTTCGGGCTTCACAAGCTGCTCAATGAGTGACTCATCGGCACAGGCAATTATGGCCGGTTTTCTTGTATAACGGGCATAGCTGATAGCATACAGCAAATAAGCAAGTGTTTTCCCCGTGCCAACGCCAGCCTCTGCGAAGATCGTCTGTTTCTCGGCATAGGCTCTCTCGAGCTGGAACGCCATATAGATCTGTTCATCGCGAACCTCGAATCCCGCTTCAGGCAATTGTTCATAAAAGACGTCCGCAATCCAATCACTTGCCTGCTGAATGAACGGCAGCTTTGGATCAAACTCAAATGGATAATGACTACTCACTAATCGTTCCTCCATAACGCACAAACGGCTGCGTCTCGTACGCAGCCGTCCGGCTTTTCCCCCATAGTTGAAAGCTTAAAAATCCGATTTTGGTTTACGCGGCTTTGGCTTTGCTTTCTTTTGTAGAGCCGGCAAGTGTTTCATGCTTCGGGCCATAGGACCTTTGCACATCGGGCATAATGCATCTCCCGCTGCCATTTCGTCCCTGATCCATGCTTTACAGTCAGGATTTTTACATTTTAAAATTTTTGTAGGTATTAATTTCGGTTTCGTGATGTCTTCGCTTGTGGTCACTCGTTTTGCATCCCTTTCCTTAACACGTAAAAACAAACTCCGCTAAATATATCACTTTAAAGGCGCCTAAGTCAAAGGATCTTCGCAGGAAAAACGTAAACGGCAGCACCGCTCATAATAGGTAACGCTTACGCCTTAAATAAAGAAAAGATTCACCTCTATATGAGGTGAATCCTCTTGTCATTTATTCAAAATTATGCTTGTTTTCCGACTTCGATTTCGATCGAAATTTTCACTTCGTCACCAATCAATACGCCGCCTGTTTCCAGTGCTGCATTATATGTCAGGCCGTAATCGCTGCGTTTGATAGAGCCTTTACCGCTGAAGCCGGCTTTCTCATTGCCCCAAGGATCTTTGCCCGCACCTTCAAAGGTTACTGAGAAAGTCTCAGGGCGCGTAACGCCATGTAAACTCACTTCGCCTGTTACATCATATTCATCATCATCGGTCTTTACGATATTCGTTGATTTGAAGGTCAATGCAGGGAATTGTGCAATATCGAAAAAGTCACCCGTACGAAGATGATTATCACGGTCTGCATTACGGGTATCAATGCTGCTAAGATCGATACTGAAGCTAATGTTTGCCGTAGTCAGATCCGCTGGATCGGCATCAATATCAGCTTCGAATTTGTGGAACGTGCCTTTTACCTTAGCAATCATCATATGCTTGATTGTGAAATCTACACTGCTGTGTGTAAAGTCTACTGCCCATTTGGAATTAGCCATGATAAGTCCCCCACATCGTTATTTACTTACTAATTTAAATTAAATTAATATTATATACCTAATAACGATATTATCGGAAAATATATCCACTGTCAATGAGTTCCTACACTTCCAATGCAGTCACAATTGACCACACTCCGAATAACAACAGAACTATACCGGACAAAATATTAATCCATCTCATTATCGTCTGATTTAAAGCTTGTCTGATCGACCCTATCACAACAGCAAGCAGCAGCCACCACAGCAAGGAGCCACAGAAAATGCCAAGGACAAGCAGCAGCGAGTCTCCCGTTGTCGCTTCCGCCGAGTGCTGGATTCCTGCAAAAATAGCTACAAACGATAGAATGGTCATCGGATTCGTTAGGGTTAGGAAAAATGTCGTTAAATAAGCTCGAAGCAAACCGCTGTTTAACGGAATCTCCTGACTGGTCTTCGGCAATGCCTTTACCGATTGATACCCTAAATAACAAAGGAATAACCCGCCTATCAAGCGGATCCACATCTGCTGTTCCACTAGCAAGTTCGTTAAAGCTGTAAATCCAATCGCAGCTATCAGACCATATACGGCATCTGCTGAAGCAGCTCCAAGCCCCGATAGGAAGCCATACCGCCTGCCTTGATTAATCGTTCTCTTCATACACAACACGCCAATTGGCCCTACAGGTGCTGCGATTGACAATCCTACGACTACCCCACTCCACATACTCATGCTGAATTCTCCGCTCAATACATAGTGAAATCATATGCCCAGTTATACCAAAAAGATTGAAATAAATCTATATCGATAACAACAAACGAATGGTTATTCTGTTTTTCAAGATTAGGCCGTTCCTAACAGATGTTCGTACAATGAACTGGAAAAGCTTTCACTTTTCATGCTATATTGCTAAAGGCTATAAATTTTTGGGGAAGGAGAGGACTTTATATGATCGATCGCACTATTTTAGTAAAATTCGGCGAGCAAACAACCCTCACACAATTGGAGGAAATCGTTGCGCGTTTTAAAGCATTGAAACAACACTTGACTGGTGTAGTAGAAGTAAACGCAGGTATTAATTTCTCTGACAACAACAAAGGCTACCAACTCGTGCTACGTGTCAGATTTGAAGACCAAACAGCGCTTGAAGCATATGGCCCGAACCCGCACCACCAAGAGGTAGCAGCACTCATCCGTGAGTACGGCCGAGAGGACAGCATTGCTGCCAATATCGAAGTGTAACACAAAAACAGCGATGCGCTTTACGAAGCGTTCGCTGTTTTTAATTTTAAGTAAGTTTTCACCCTTTTTCTTCCAGACTCCGAACACAACAACATCAATAGCCTGGGTTAGAATGAGCCATTCACCTGCGGAATTATAGCTTTTTCACCTCAGCAATTATAGGGTTTTCCTGAAAATGTTGAAATCTTATAACTGCAACCATATCATAATAGAAATAAAACAAAACATCCTATCGCAGATTACCTGTTGTTTTATAACATTATGACCAAGCTATATTCTGTTCATTTAATAATTGCTTGATCGCTCTTGTTGCAACAATGAATAATTCTGCTCTGTTAAATCCGGCAAACTTACCACTGGCTTGCAAATGCGGCTCCAATGACATGAACCCATGGTAGCCTTTGTGATCCAGCACCTGAAGAAGCTGCTTTATCTGTCCGTCCCCTTCACCCGATGGGACAACGGAACCGTTCTTCAGTTTAGCATCTTTAATATGAATATAAGTAATATATTCATCCAATAACGGATATGCCTCAGATACGGGCATTACCTTGCACTGCACAAAGTTAGCCGGATCAAACGCTGCTTTCAAATTAGATGAAGCAATGGATTCCAACAGGTCACGGCAGCGTTCTCCGGTATCTCCATAAATATGGCTTTCATTCTCATGCAGCAGTACGATGCCCGCTCTCTCCGCCAGTTGTACAAGACTCTGCATACGGGAAATCACTTCCGATCGATAGTGGACATGTTCACCTGCAGGAATATAGAAAGAAAAAATACGGATGTATGGGGCATTAAAAAAAGCAGCCAGCCGAATTGCCTTCTTAGCCTCTTCGTAATGCGGCTCAAAACTATCCGTTATGTTGATTTTTCCAATAGGAGAGCCGATAGATGATACTTTAAATCCCCTCTCCTGCAATATTGCTTTTACTTTAAAGGCTTCCTCATCCGTAAGCTGCAAAATGTTTTTACCCCATACTCCTCTAAGCTCAAGATGACAAATTTGTTCCGATTCGAGAACATTTAGCTGTTTTTCCAAATCAGTTGATATTTCATCAGCAAAACCTGTTAGCGTTATCATACATGATCTCCCTTTCATTGTAGACAGTATGCTTACTTCATCTGCATAGGAGGCGAACCAGGATGGAACTAGAATATCATCCCTATCTTGTTCCCAATATCTTTTTGTTTGTTAACAGAAGATGTTTTCCGAATTGGACCATTCAAAAATCAAGAATTAGTTTCCATGATCTTACCTTTGTTGTCGAGGGAAAGTCTAATTATTACATAGACGGAGAGAAATTCACCGCTGAGGCAGGAGATCTCATCTATGTGCCCGGGGGAAGCATCCGAGAGGCTCATACATTCAATGAATCTCCAATGCATTCCTATCCCTTTAATTTCTATTGGGCAGATCCTCATAATCATGTTCAGCTCCCCTTCAGGGGATTAACAAAAAGAGCCGTCACGAAAGAAATTCTAAGCTATTTGCATGAATTTAATCATGTATGGATGAATAAGCAGCCCTATTATCAAATTCAAGCACGCGCAATATTTGAATTAATCCTCCACCGTCTATTGTGCAATTTTTACCGAAATATTCCTAACACTATTGATCCTCGGATCAAGAAGCTAACAACCTATATAACGGAGCATTATTCTGAAAATATTGCTATTAATGATCTGGCGGGAGGGTTAGGGCTTCATCCCGTCTACTTTGGCAAGTTATTCAAGCAAAATACCGGACTGTCGTTTAAGGAATATGTCAATCGCATCCGGATTAATAATGCAGAGATGATGCTGTCTTCCGGTGATTTCACCGTAAAGGAAGCCGCAGAGCGCTGCGGAATTCTTGATATCTATTATTTCAGCAAGATATTCAAGGAGTTGAAGGGATATTCTCCGTCTAATGCCAAGAAAATGAACTTTGTACTTGAGAACTACCAGTAATGCAGGTCCCCATTATCTGTAAAGGGGACCTGCTTTTTTTGTCGTTTTAAACGTTCATTATTTCTTCCATACCTCATCAATAGATGATTGAAATGGTACTTTGTACTTGTCAATTACGGTTGATACCGATACACCGTCCAGAATTTCTCCAACTAATTCATAATAGGGCATGTTGGGGTAACCATCCGTACCATCTACTCTATTAATAATCTCCCCTGCTGTCTTGGCATTATTGATATCATCCTCGTTGCTGAATAATGTTTCCAGTGATGCTTGCTTCGGATAATCATAAATCGAATCGATATCATTAATTTTCTCGTAGATATAGACCAGTTGTTCTGGATGATCGACCACTTTTGGTATGGTCAAGTAGTTCGGAATCGTCAGATGAGAATAATATTCCAAAGCCTCTGGCCCTTTGGGAAATGGAACGAAGCCGATGTCCAAATCTGGCATATCCTTTTTGAAGGAATCCATCTCATAATCACTGCCCGCGTACATCAAAGTATTGCCTTGACGGAAGAATTGCCCAGGTTCTGTCCAATCTCCGCCTTCAGTTGGTCTTGCAATATTCTCCGTTGCTAGCTTAGCTATAAATTCTAAGGTTTCCTTTGTTTTAGGATCCTCCAGATTCTGTTTATCACCAGCAACTAGATTGGCGTCATTAGAAGCCAATGCCTGTACCAAAATAGAAGCGGTACTTAGACCCCATGTATCCAGCTTGCCGTTATTGTCCGTATCTTTGTTTGCTTCTTTGGCTGCCTGGATGAAAGTATCCCAGTTCCAGTCGTTATCATTCACATAATCCTGAAGCGGTTTCATGCCTAATTTATTCATCAGAGTACGGTTATAGAAAATTCCTGATGCTGCACCGTTAATTCCAGAGCGGAATCCGTAACCTCTTCCTTCATATTGCGAATAATCGTTAGTATATTGCTGAATAAAGACCTTATCATTTTTTGTATATTCATCTACGGGGTGGAACAGATCCTGCTTTGCAAGCGATGGGATCATCCAAGGCCTAGCCATGCGAATGATTTCACCGATAGGCTCTCCTGCTAGGAGGGACGCCGTAACCTTACTCGCGTATTCCGCATAATCGACCGTGACATATTCAATCTTGAAATTATGCTTTTTCATGAGTTCATCTAGATTCTGCTTACGCTGAATGTTGTCCGGATTATCTTCCTTAATGGACTCATCATACCAGGAAACCCATTTAATCGTTTTCCCGCCCATATCGAAATCCATCTCAGGGGTTCCGCTCTCCTCCTCAGTCGCTTCAGGAGCTGCCTCGTTGGCCGCCGATTCCGAAGGTGAAGGCGTACTGTTAACTCCTGTGCTGTTATTCTTGTTACTGCTACCGTTGCTACTGCATGCTGAAGCAAATAGCAGAATCAGAATGAAAGACAGGAGCAGAAATTTACTATTCCGCATATGTAACATCCCCCTTAAAATTTGGCTGTCTCGGCTAAAGTACAGCGCTTACAATAGAATGTTATCTGCTTTGCGGCAAACAAACCATGGAGAATTTAAATTGAATTTGTAAGTTTTAAACATTGGTTCCCTATTCAAAACTGAAATTGGCAAATAGACTCATTCATATGGACTTACAAATATAAAATAAGCCCGTTCCAAAGGAACAGGCTTATTTTTTATCCAATAGATATAAGTAACTAACGCCGGCAGTAATCCTCAATATATTGCAGCAATTTTTGTCCGATATGTTTGCCGCCTGCATACATACATTCAACGTGACGGTGCCGAGTAACTCTCCATTTCCCCCATATACAATTCGTTGTTTTCCCAAATCAGAACCCCATCTTTTTCTAATGACATTTGACTAATCTCCTGTTCAGTAGGATACGTATTTACGATTTCACTTGGATTCATGACTTGATAAACCACGGTTGTATCCTTCTCGTTTTTTAATATCAAATCATACAATCTAAACTCTGTTTTCTTGGGCTTATCTTCAACCATATGCTCTTCAAAACTCTTTAAATCCATCCAAGAAATCAGAGATCTATGCATACCCGAACCAAATGAGTAGGCATAAATAATATCCGTTATTCCATCCTTATTGACATCGTAAGGCACGGCACTGGTAACCCCATTCCCACCAAAGCCATTACCAATATGAATAACTTTTTGATTTTCTATCAAAAAAGTTTCCTCAGCAATCCTAAACATCTGAACATTTGTTTTATCCCAAATATCAGCGGAAGTAATTTCTTTAATCTCAGCGTTCTTATCCCTCGACTGAGCGATATTTTGACTTGCTGCTATAAGTTTTTCCGCTTCCTCAACGGATAACTTTTTGCTAGAATCTTTCATTACATTCTCATTGGAATTAAAGGAATCCTCTATGTATTTACGTAGTTCTTTTGTTACTTCAATCTTTCTCCCACTATTAATGCGTGCAAATCCATCCATATAACCATCGAATTGATCGATAATATGGCCTTTGGATCCGGAACTCTTAATGGTAATCGCAAAATGAGTGCCAAATGACGTTTCATCTGTATTAGCTGTTACTATTTTCGCTGAACGCAACTCATTGTAGACAAGTTTAATATCTTTCCTATTTGATATGGACGTTGATGTCCAGCCTTCATCTACATTTGAAATTTCCATGACGAGAGGATAGCGATAATCAGACCAATCATGAATAACAACATCATCTTTTTTAAATAAAATAGGATTAAATAAATACTGTTGACCAATATACAAACCAGCAGAAAGAATGACTATAATACTTATTCCGATTAATAGAATGAGCTTTTTCGACGTAAACACCTCCATATATTAACAGTATATCCTCTATTTATGACTGCGACTAGTTTAGTTGAATAAAGAAAGGAGTAGCTGCCGCAGCAATCTACTCCTTGTTAATTTCAAGCATGAGTTGTAACTAAAATGATTCTGGGAGCCTTTCATAGCTCCAACCTAGATAGGTACCATATTTTTTACCGTACATACTCATCAGATGTGTTTGGTAACCAATTAGAGCTAGGGCCTCCGTTTTGGCAGCTAAAAAAGTGACCATGTCATTTATTATGGAAATACGCCGAGTCACAAACGCTGTAAACGAGATCTCTTTTTCAAACTTATCGGCGTTTACATACGGGATCTCAAAATGATGTGTTATATGACAAGTATTGTTTTGCCTAAGAATAATTCTTGAATCAGTGACTTTTTTATCGTTAAGTTCAGATCGAACCTTTCGTTCATCGTCTGTTTCAATAATACCGGCAAGTCCTTCACCAAATAAATGGTCAATTTGATAACGATTATAATCCAGGATCCATTTTCGGTGTAAATGGTAAAAAGGTAATAGAGAGTCTTTGTCGGCACTAAAAACATCACAACCACGATCGTCATACATGTGAAATAATATGCCTTTTGTTTTGTTATATAGATAAACCCGGCCGCCGGAATTCGGTTTACGCATAAAGTCATCATTTACAATACATTCAAGTACATATGGCATACGGATTTCTCTTGCTATAACTTCAACTGACCATTCTTTCGTGCAGAACTCCTCATCCGATTCATCAAACTCATAAGGCCAAGTGCACGATCGCACATTTTTCAAACGCGTAATAAAAAAACGCTTTAATCGTATTTTACTGAATCGTTTTTCGTCTATTCCATAGTAAGTCCGATGAATAAAAATCACATCATCCTCAGCAGAGAAAATGGAACGATAAATAGCATACGCGCGACGAAGACTTTCACGGCGATAAACCTCATCCTTCAAATTTGCGAGCCCTAGTTCAAAACGAATGAAAGTACCATAGGCACTCAATTCTTTTACAATATTCAATCCAAATATTCCTTTCGCCTTGAATTACAAATTATTGAATTCCTGCAGTTCCAAAGGTACTATTAATGATCTTTTTATAGTTATCCCACTTAAAATAAAATGGCCCAATATTCATTTTTTTCTGATCAGGCTCTAGGTAAAAGTCTTTCCAAATAATAATATCACTTTCCCTATCAATTTTAACTGAGATAAATCCACATTCTTTATCTCCGCAACACGAGCATACCATTATGGGATATCTATACCACATCGTTTCATGCCGTTTTCTAAGTAAAAAATAATCTATCATTTCTCTTTGAGTCTCATCACTCATCCAGCCTAGAGAAGGGACCATGTCATACTCTATGAACATGTTACAAAGTGATTTCCCATCAACAATTAAATCAGCAAATTTTGTGTTTTTCTCCGATTCATCAATTGGTTTAAAATCAGATCTACTTGAGGGTTTTGTTTCTAAAGTATTTATTTTAATCATGATTACTCCTTAAGACTAATCCAATAGAAAAACGATGGAGCTATTTCACTCCATCTTTTCCTTATCTTTTTGATTATTAATTATTATTTCAAGCCGTTCAATGATACGTTCGTCATTATCTAAACGCTTTTTCAACTTTCCATCAATACTAATTATGCCTAAAGTAATGACAACGAACGCAATAATAAAAATGATACTCATGTAATCCTCCTACCCAATCGTCATCTCCAATCCATAATACCATATTAATCCAGTAGAACACGCAGCTACTTGAGAGTTTTCCAATCCCGCCATTCTCCAGGTTCGTTTACATCGTATATATCATTATTTCGGTTTACAAATTTGTGTATAAAAAGTTCCCTGCGTATCGTAGCGAAGTCTTCATTGAAAGGCCTAATGAATTCGTTTATTTCTTTCTCAGTGTACTTAATGTTGGCATTAAGCTGGTTGGCAAGATGCTCGAGTACAATTAACCTTTTTTTTAACTGGGATGGAAGCTGCTTTATACTGCCTTGCTCGTTGAAAAAATTCCGCAGGACGGCGTTCTTCAACTTCTCGTTTTTGGACCATTCGTTTGTAACTTGTTCCGACATTTAATGTCCCCTCCAACTATTTTAACTAGTATCTAATTAGATATTAATTAAATCAGTTTCCATTGTCAACATTTCCAAGTGCTCCTCACCATACACCCAGCTTGTCTATCCATACAAAAAAACCACTCGTAATGAGTGGTTTTTACATCATTTAGATTCATATAATCCATATTTCGCTTTAATCCGGTCCAGCTTCTCGATCATCGGCCGAGAGAGAAAATAGAGGAAAATCACGGTTGCCACGGCATGAACCATATCAAACCAGAAGCCAGAGGCATAAGTAGCGATTAAAGCTTCTCTCGTTAGTACAGGTGCGAACATTAGTAATGAACCGATATTGATGATGCCCCCATAGATGAAAAAAGTCGCCAACCCCCCAAACGTACATAAAGCCAGCTTATTGGTTTTTAGCCATCCACGTCTAAACAGAATTCCTGCTAGAAATCCAATAATGCCAAAACAGAACATTTGCCAAGGCGTCCACGGACCTTGTCCGAAAAAGAAATTAGAGACGAACCCCGTAGTCGCACCAACCAGAAAACCTGCCTCCGGACCAAAGCTAACTCCTGCAATAATAACAATTGCTACAACAGGTTTAAACTGTGGGAGCATAAAGAAGGCAGCACGTCCAGCAACGGCAATAGCCGTTAGTACAGCAATTACAATCAGCTCGCGAGCTTGCGGCTTTCTCCTCTCAAACACCAAAGCAAAGGGCAGCATCGTATACAGAATGATGAGCAAGCTGATGAAATAATACTTCCGGTCATCAAGAGCAAATACGCCAAACATAATAGTGGCCGGAATAACGAGCAGAATGAGGATCGCAGATATTAGGGTCCGCTTATTCCTCCATCCGTTTATGCTATTTACCTGGTGTTCTTGCATAACGCAATCACATCCTCCACCGTTACGCCCTCACGCCACACATGACGTGCCATTCGATTAGCCGCAGTTGTATAGAAATGATTACCGGCAAAAAACGGCTTCGCCGCACCACTTGTCGTAATGCTCCCATTGAAGAACAATGCACACACATCCCCGTATTTTGCACAAAACTCAATATCATGTGACACCATAAGAATGGTAACGCCGTTTGCATTCAGCTGTTTCAAATAAGAAGCAAGCTTTGCTTTGAAGAAGCTGTCGAGCCCTTTAGTAGGCTCATCTAGCAGGAGAATACGCGGCTCCAGAAGAAGCACCTTTGCAAGCGCCGCTCTCTGCTGCTCTCCCCCGCTCAGATCATATGGATGCATAGAAAAAAGCGGCTCCAGCTCTAGAAACTCTACCATTGCGGTAATCTTCCTAGCCTTCTCTTCCTTTGACATTGACGATCGAGATAAGACTTCATATAAATCCTGTTCGACGGTCTTCTTGACGAATAGGTGCTGTGGATTTTGCGGGAGATAGGCAATATTGTTTGTGAACAACTCTTTTCCTTTGATGGATGCAATGTTTTTCCCGCCGAGCAACACTTTCCCCCGGTATGGATGATAAAGACCACCAGCTAGCGATAATGCCGTTGTCTTGCCCGTCCCATTTCCACCAACCAAGCAGTACAATTGGCCTTCGGCTACTTCGAATGACAGGTCTTTAATGATGTTAACCCCGTTCTTCTCATACTTGAACCATACATCCTTAAACCTCAGAGCAATCAGCCGATTGGTATTATTCAAAGTTTGAGGATGCAACGTAACCTCTTCTTGAACATACGATTTGTCTTCCAAGTACCGGTCCAGCCACTGACGCCCCTCTTTTACCGTAACTGGAAATTGAGTGTCCTTCGTTATTCCAGCATAGATTTGCATGGACGAAGGCATCGCTGTAAACATCGGATGACCCATACGCCATAAGGCTTCTCCAGCTTCCCTTGGAGTATCGTCGACGATAACCCGACCTTCATCCATAACGATGAATCTATCGGATACCGGCAGTACTTCTTCCAGCCGATGCTCGGTCAAAATAATGGTTGTACCCAGCTCTTGATTGATTTTTCGAAGCGTCTCAATAAAATCGGCTGCAGCAATCGGATCAAGCTGGGAGGTAGGCTCATCAAGCAGAAGTACGGATGGGTGCATCGCCATAATCGAAGCCAGATTGAGTAGCTGCTTTTGTCCTCCAGACAGCTCCGTTACTGACTTATGGAACCAGGTCTGAATCCCAAAGAAGCTTGCCATCTCTGCTACACGAAGCCGAATGGTTTGTTGATCAAGACCTAAGCTTTCGAGTCCAAAAGCCAGCTCATGCCATACCTTATCCGTTACAATTCCGTTATCTGGATTTTGCAGGACAAAGCCAATATCCGAAGCTTGTGTTCGCTGGTCGACGTCTTCGAACGGTCTTCCACGATAGGTTAGTGCACCTTCCCTTGTGCCATGCGGGGACAAAATAGGCTTCAGTTGGCGAAGCAGCGTGCTTTTGCCACTACCGGATTTTCCACCTATCGTAATAAACTCTCCGCCTTGAATAGAAAGATTGATGCCTTCAAGCGCTTTCTTCTCCGTCATCGGGAACGTGAAGCTTACATCCTGGATGTGATAGATTTCCACTTTATTGCCTCCAAAATATGATAAGTAACCGGCAGCATACATAGACCAGAGTAAGCGATGTAGACGAGGATACTAAATGGAGTAACCTCTGCCACTTTCAAAGAAGGAAAAAATCGCATCGTATTCTCGCCTTTCACCTGTCCTGACAAGACAACAGCGATAAGAATGAACATAATAATCAGAAACCCTTTATCCCGATTATCGAACCGGTATAGGGAATAGCTTGTTCTTCCCGGCAGCCCGTAGCCTCTGGATTTCATGGAATCTGCTGTTTCGATTGCATTCTCGAGCGCCCAGGTCGTCATGATCGATAAAATTGTTAGACCGTTCTTTGCTTTGCGCAGAAAGTTTCCTTGGCTCATATCTTGGCCGATGCTTCTTTGTGCGAATGAAATCCGCTTTATTTGATTCTGGTATCTTGGAACAAACCGAAGCACCATTGAGAAAATAAGCGATAAGACCGGTATGACTCTGCCAAACAAATAAATAAACTTATCGGAGGTCATCACCGCGTTATAACACGAGAACCAGATAATGACTGTAACGAACATACATGCAGAAGCGATCCCGTATTGAATGGATTCTAATGTGATCGGATTTCCGTTCTTCAGGTAGAACAGTATCGTAACACCTTCGTGATTAAAAGCTGGATTAATTAACGCCATTACAAGCAATAGTGGCAGCATATAGAACAATTGAAATTTCACTGCTGCTCTTCCCCGAAGAACAATGGCATACAGGATAGCACTAATTAGTGCGATTGCTTGAAAGACTGGATGCATGAACCACATTCCAAACAGCAGCACGGCGATAAAATAAACCAGATTCACAAATGGATGAAAGGTCGCGAAGCCGCTGTTCATGAATTGCCACCCGCTCCAGCCACATAACCGCCTACGTCACGCCCCAGATCGCACGTGTATACCCACTCCACTACATCTCCATCCTTCAAAGCATACCGACTTGCTCCGTAGTTCGGGAACCAGCCATTCACTTTATACATCCAACCGCTAAGCTCCCCACAGTCAAATTCGTAAATATTATTAATGCCTTCTATATAGTTGCTGTTATAGATAGGCGTCATCTCAAACTCCATATGTATCTTGTTCTTTTTCATTTCCCGTAGCAGCACATCAAAGACCGATTCCCCTTCATAAAAGGTAACCTTCTGCGCTTTATAAATGACGCCATCCTTCGGCAGTACCTCTAGCTTATCTTTGTTGAAGCTGTCCAAATTGTTCAGAATGGTTGCCGCCGATACGGATAAAGTAATGGTTAATGTTTTCTTCTTATCGATAACGGTGTCCTGCGGTTCAACAGGCTTAGGTTTACCTGAGGGCACAGGATCCGTCTGATATTTATCCTTGTTCTCATCTGATGAAGCTGCTGGAGGCTTCGCTGTTGAAGTCGGATCTTGCTCCTTCACGGCTCCAGTCTCGCTGTCAGCCGGGGTGTTCGTGGAAGAAGGCGAAGCTGAAGCTTTAGGCTCATCGTTGGACTTAACAGGATCTTTACCTGTATGGCTGTCTTGCTTGGTATTTGCTGGTTCCTCTTTGTTTCCGGTTTGCTGCTCATTCGGAGTTGCTGTTGCCTCCGAAGTTTCTTTTACGGTTGGTGTACCTTCAGAATCCGACTCCGGATCAGCACTTTCGATCGGAGTCGAAGTGATGAGCGATTCTTCCTTTGAAGCAATTACACCAGTAGAATCGGAAGAAGGGTTTTTCGCATAATCCCCTCCCCAGAAGTAAGCAACCGCCAAAATCCCGATAATGAGCAAGGCGGAAAGCCATTTTTTCTTCGTCAACCTATTTCCACCTTTCATTGAAGAAAATAACGAAGCAAGGGCATATGAATGCCCTTGCTGAGATCAAGCTTATTGTACGTCTGACATGTCATAAAGTCGGGTATTTCCGCTCTTGAAGCGGTCATAAGCGACCAGCGCATAAAAGGCCTGATCAGTTGCCATTAAATCCACTTCACCTGGCTGCGCTCCCCCATTACTCGCATTTCCAGACTTTACATGGTAAAATCCGCCGCCAACTGCCGCATAGCTGAGCAATGCATCCAGAAGCGAATGACCATTTTTTACAAAACGGTCATCGGTCTGTGGATCCAAGCCGAGTGCCGTTAGAGCAACAACAACTTGAGCTGCACTTTCTGAATTAGCTGCACCACCGCTTGCATAACCTCCATCCGCTTGCTGAGCTTTCGAGAGCCAGTCAAGTCCGCGGTCAACGGCAGCTTCTACCTTCGTATCAGTTGAATAATACGGTGCGAATGCCTGAAGGACCATCGCCGTTATATCCGCATCCGCTTCATCAGGGTTTTCTCCAAGCGCCCAGCCGCCGCTTGCAATCTCACGGTTTAGGATAAAATCGATCAGCAACTCCTTAGTCGTCTGAGTCTTCACGCTGCTATCGGTTGGGATGGAATAGCCCTTACTGTCCATTGCAACAAGCGTAAAGATCGGACCATTAATGCCTTGCTTGATTACTGTCTCGTAATCAGCTAGAGGTTTCAATAAGTCAAAGCCAGCAACATTGTGGATGTCTTTGCCGATAGCCGTCAGAGCTAGAATGACACGGTCATATTCGGTATACTTTACAGAATGAAGCTTTCCTTCCTTCTCTTTCAAGGTTTGCTCGACATTCGAGGAATACTTGGAATAATAGGAATCCGGTACTGGAAGGCCCGAACGCGCCAAGCCTAATACCGTCCACTCCCCTCCAACACTCGCAATGACAGGGTCGGTTACCGCTTGCTGCAGGAACGCAGCTGTCGTCTTGATCTTCGCTTGTACTTCAAGCTGTTTCGCGTCAACCGGCGTATTACTGCCATTACCGGATTGTTTGTAGTCATACGAACGCATAGCCACAACAGCAGCCATCTCGCGAGTTACCTTCTCATGTGGATCAAACTTGCCATTTGCTCCCGTCATCAAGCCACTTTCTACGATGGTTGCGATATCCGTTTGCGCCCAGACGGATGCATTCTGTAAGTCTTTAATCGTCATATTTGATTGTGAAGCTTTGATGCCTAACGCACGGACAATTGTCGATGCCATCTCTTCACGGGTGATGCTTACATTCGGGTTGAAATGCTTGTCATAACCGCTCATATAGCCGGCTTGCGCAACGGCATTCACATAGGAATAATACCAGTCTTTAGTCGTGACATCTGTGAAATCAGCCCCAAGCGCTGTCGTCGGAAGAATGAGGATCGACACTAGCATTTTGGCAAATTCAGCTCTTGTAACCGAAGCCTGCGGATAGAACTTGCCGCTGCTTCCTTGTACGAAGCCTTTTTCCGATGCCCGTTTAATCTCCCGTTTCGCCCAATCCGAGATTTGGGGAGCATCTGAGTAGAGCTTCTCTAAGTCATTCGCAACAGGTGGAGTAACGGCACCTCCAGTTCCTCCTGTTTCACCATCGCCATCCGTATTTCCGTTACCTTCACTGTTGTTACCGCCATCTTCATCTGGCGTCTCCCAGTCTCCCGGTTCAACACCTAGGTCGAGACCAAGATCCGTTGTATAACGCCATTGAAGCTTATCTCCGTCTTTAAGTTCATATAGGCTGGAGCCAAAGTCCGGATAAACTCCATTCACGTTGTACATCCAGCCGCTGCCTTCACCGTGATCAAATTCCCCGTCACCAGCAATGGACTGTACATAGACACTGTTATATTTAGGAGTAAAGGTGTAATCGTATGAAATACCCTTGCTGTCCAAAATCCGTTTGAGTACGCTCCATGCGTTATCACCAGTACGCAGCTCAATCTTCGTACTTGGAACGGTATACCCTTTGCTGATCGTCAATTTATCAACGGATAACGTGACGTATTTCGTTGCTGTCGGCGGAGGATTGCTGCCTCCTCCATCCACAACAGTTGTGCTTTCAGCGAAAGCAACATAGTCCGTAAAATGATTTGTCTTAACAACAAGATCAGAACCGTTATTGTACGCGTATTCGCTTTTACCGCTGGCGAGGCCTAATGCATCGCTGGCATATTGGGTGACCTTTGTTGCTACGCCACCTTCGATGTAGGCGGCATTTTTTCCGCTCATTCCTTTGAATGTCAGTGTAACGAACTGATTGAATTGAACACGGGCACTGCCGCCCATCGAGAAGGCAAGTGATACTTGAGCCAGCTGTTTGCCATTCGAGACTATCGTTTTGATCTGATTCTGCAGTGCTGAATCGGATGTATTTAATGTAGTAAATAAATGAATGCTGCCCGAATCTCCGGCTGTTACTTGTGCGCCTTGTGGAATCAATAACGACGCATTTCCTTTTACCGCTTCAATCTGTGGAAGCGTCGTATTGAGTGGTAGGCTTAACTTGATCTCAGATGTTTTATCACTAGGAATGGTAATACCGATTTGTTTGCCGCTGTCGACAGCTGTAACTGGTATACGGTAATCCGTGGAATCACTAGGAACTACTACTTGTGGTGAATCACCAGCAGGCAAAGTCAGATCGCCTGGATTTTCAGGCTGGCCAGGATCAGTTGTAAGAGTTACATCCGTCATGTCATACAGCGAATGCTGTTGTTTCAGGAAGCGATCATATGCGACCAGGGCATAGGTGCCTTGATCGGTCGCCATCCCATTGACGCCGCCTGTCTTTGTATGTCTGAAGCCTCCATCGGGCAAGGCATATAACAGGAAGGCATCAATAAGCGAATTTCCATTTTTCACAAAACGTGGATCTGTATTAGCATCTATCCCCAATGCGCTAAGCGCAACAATAGCCTGAGCGATACTTTCGCTCGAGGAATAGCCGCCGTCAGTGCTGCTTTGTGACTTGGAGAGCCAAGCAACCGCACGGTCAGCCGCCGATTTGACATCAGGATTGGTGGTGTAATAAGGTGCCAATGCTTGAAGCGCCATCGAGGTCAGGTCCACATCAACAAAATTGCCAAAGCCCCAACCACCTGCATTTTCAGTGTCTTTCTTCACTTCTTTGTCCAGCATATATTGAATCAGATTTTCTCTCGTTGATTGAACCGCTACACCTTCAATGACAGGAATCTCATAATCATGGCTATCCAATGCCAAGAGAGCGAAGGTTGGACCGTTAATTCCTTGCACGATAACCTTATTGAAATCAGCAAGCTTTTCTAATTGGTTATAACCACCTACATCCGTCACATCCTTGGCAATGGAAGTCAAGGCAAGAATAACTCTGGAGTGCTCGGTATATTTACTAGTATCAAGTACGTTTTGTTTATCTTGTACGGCCGATACAACCTTGTTGTAATAACTGTCGTAATAACCGTCTGGAACTAGATAATTACCACGTGCTAACGTCAAAACAGTCCATTCGCCGTTCAGTGTTCCGAAGATCGGTTCGGTGACGTTGGACAATATATAAGCCAAATTACGGTCCATAAATTGCTCAATCGTAGCGGCCGCACTTGTTTTATAGGAAACGGTATAAGTTCGAGAAGCTTGATTACCAGAATTGTCGCTAGCTTTAATGACAATCGTATTTACACCTGACACAAGGTCAGCTGTATATTGGTCACCTGCTGCAGGCTGCAGCGGATTACCATTCAGAGTAACTTCCGGAACAATCGTCTGTGGAGCGTTATCCGTAACATCCAAAGTAAAGGCAAGCTGCTGCTCAGTAACAACCTGATTGTTCGTCAGACCAGTCACTGTAATAGTAGGAGCTGTTGTATCCTGCGCCAGTGTCAACTTCTCTACATCCAGCGTGACGTAATCTTCTGGGTTATCTGCTGGATCGGCATAGCTTACACGCAGCGGAGTTGCAAATACGGATAACATCAATGCCGCAACAAGCATCCAAATTACAATTCTATTCTTTCTCATTGAAAACTCCCTCTCTCTATCTTCACACCTGACAATAGAAATACATGCAAAAAACCCTTCAACTCAATAAAGTTGAAGGGTTCCATCATGTAAACATGTCAAAATAAGCATGCACAATGAACACCCTCCTATCGCTCGTAGAATTGTGGTGTAAAAAGATTCAGGCAGGTATTCTGGCTCAAGCGTCATCGCCTATGCACCCTTCCCGGTTACCCAGTGGATATTTGCATAGACTCGTCTCTTACAGCGGCGGGACCGCGTGGGATTTGCACCCACTTCCCTTTTAACCAATCCAATAGCATCATCGATCAGACGAATGCTATTATTGGCACCTGAAACTTATCTCGTATTCAATTTGCTTGCTCATCATAACGAATTATTTCTGTTTTGTCATGCAAATTTTACTAAACAAAAAAAGATACTCAGGAAAACAGCAGACTTCACGTTTCTTTTATTTCTATTAAGATCAAAACTATTCCACACAACCAAAAGATTAAACAGCCTATCAAGCTCGGACGGAGTAAGGTCCCCCAAACAGCATCCCCGACCATAAAAATCCAATCCAAGTACCACCATCGACCCCTATACTCTACCGAACTTGATTCCCATGAAAGATTCGTAATATAAACTCCCGCTCCGGGACATCGAGTTTGGCATACGATGCCAAAAATGCGGAATTATCATATTCTGCTTCCCTCAGTTGTACTTCAATCCCCTGATTGCTAATGGTTATAATCGCATACCTTGCGGTTGATTTATCATTACATCCCAAAGAACCTGGGTTCACAAACACTTGTTTATCGCTTCGGAAATAATGAACGGGATGATGATGGCCGAACGCTATTAACTGTTCCTGACAGCCGTCAAAGAGCAGTTCTAGATTTCGCAAACTTGGTTCAACGATTGGGCTGAAAGGATCGGTACTGATGGGATCTTTAAACTTATCGCGATCGATATGATAATGCGTGAACAGCTGACTTTGTCCTTCTTCAGCTGTTCTGATCAAGCGAGGCAGCCCATCCAGCAGCGGAACAAATGACTTGTCCATTCTTTCCGCGATCCACTCATGATGCCGCTTGGAATGAAAATGACTTTCCGGGTAAGCTTCCCCCTTGATCAGAGCAAGCACAGCCTCGTCATGATTTCCGGACACATAGGACATATCCTCCCTAGAGAACAAGGCTTGCAGCACCTCGTTCGTATTCGGACCAATACCGATCATATCCCCCAAACAATAAATATGCTGGACCTCATGCAAAGAATCAATTTCATGAAGAGCAGCTCTTAACGCAGGCCAATTACCGTGAATATCCGTTATAATTGCAATCTTTGTGCTCATCAATCGTACCCTCCCATCTTATTGGCGGGTTTTGCTCCGTATCTCTCCATCTGCGGAACCTATAATGACAAGACTAGCCATATCAATAAATAGTCCATTATCCACGACACCTGGAATTCGATTCAGATCATCATGCAGTGCTGCAGGGTCTTTAATCTCACCAAATTCACAGTCGGCAATGTAATTACCGTTGTCCGTTACAAATAACTCTTCACCGTTAATACGAAGCTTCAGCTCACAGCCCAATTGCTGTAATTTCTTGACTGTCAGCTCATAAGCGAACGGCACAATTTCGACTGGGAGCGGAAATTTGCCGAGCTGCTTAACGTCCTTGCTCTCATCGACGATAATAATCAGCTGCTTACTGGCAGCCGCAACAATCTTCTCACGCAGCAGAGCGCCGCCTCCGCCTTTGATCAAGTTAAGCTCAGCATCCACCTCATCTGCGCCATCGATCGTCAGATCCAGCATGTCCACTTCTGCAAAAGGCATCATCGGGATGCCCCATTCCTTCGCAAGCTGCTCCGATTGTACAGAAGTAGCAACGGCCTGTATGCCAAGCCCTTCTTCTTTCACTAAACGGCCAATCGCTTGGATTGCCCAATAAGCGGTCGATCCCGTTCCAAGTCCAATCTTCATGCCTTCCTTCACAAGCTCAACCGCTTTTTCTGCTGCAATACGTTTCGATTCCATATGATCACCTTTTATAATTTGTTTAAATGATTTAATTTTTAGTATAACAAAGCGGTGAATAATAGGAAATACAATAACAAAAAGCACATTACCACTCCATGAGCGGCAATGTGCTTTATTTTACACATAAACCAAGCCGAGCTAGGGCATCCTTCATACAAAGCCCCACATTTGTCTACTTACACCGCAAAGATATGATTGCCGATCTGAACGGTTTGCTTACGCGACCAAATCCACTTCGAAGTAGCCGTCTTCGGATTGAAGTAATACAGCGCTCCTTGTGTTGGATCATTGCCCTCAAGCGCTTCTAATGCTGCCTTATAGGCTGTTGAATTAGGCTTCATGTAATACTGTCCATCATCAACTGCTGTGAAAGCTCCAGATTGTTCGATAACACCTTTTAATGTTTTCGGGAACTGGTCAGATGCAAGACGATTAAGCACAACCGCGGCAACAGCCACTTGGCCTTTATACGACTCACCACGTGCTTCCGCATAAATAATCCGTGCCAGCAAATCAAGCTCTTCCTGGTTTACGGATGCTTTCTTCAATTCCGTCCATGTTTTCTTGCCTGTAACCCCATCTGGCTTCAATCCGTAATCCGCTTGGAAGTTACGAACAGCTTCTTCTGTCATTTTGCCATAAAACGTCGTGATCGCTGTGTTATCGAAATAACCAAGCGTCTTCAGACGGAACTGCAAATCCGGTACGTCTTCCCCATAGTTGCCATAGCTTAATGTAGCTGGAGCGGCGGCTTGAGCCGCTTGAAGCGGAAGCCCTACCGTCATAATAAATGCTAGAATAATGGTAATACTATATTTATAAATTTGATTATTAATCAATATTAATGCTCCTCTCATTTTATTAATAATTGTATGAAATCATTAATTGGAATTATTTTGATGTGTAACGGCTGGTTTCAAACGAGTTTACCATAGATAATTAGGAATAGTAACCCGAATACATTAATTACATTTATTTGCTAAGCTAACTTTTTCCGTGCTTTCCTATTACCTGCATTGTTCCGTTTCGATTGAATTGGTACAATATAGGAAGAAAGATAGCGAGGTGAACAGCATTGAATGTGATCAAAATCAAGGATCGGCAGGAGCTTGACCGCCGGGTTCCATTGATGCCCTGGTATGTGGAGAAATTTATTAACTTTAAGCTTCCGGACTTGTCTCCCTCTTCTTTGCTGGAGTATGTAAGAGATTACGAGACGTTTATGGGGTGGCTTATTGGAGAGGGATTATCTGACGCGGTCAAAGTGAAGGATGTTCAACTTATTGAGCTGGAGAGGCTGCATATGGACAGCATAGACAGCTTCAGGATGTTTCTTGCGACCAATCCAAACCACAACAATACAAGAACAACAATTACGCGCAAACTATCCTCTCTTCGATCGCTCTTTCATTATTTGAGTCAGATTGCGGAGGATGAAGAGTTCTACCCACTTCTGAAGCGGAACGTGATGGCCAAAGTCTCGATTAAGCGGACTCATAAGCCAAAGGATACAGCTGCGAAACTAGAGGGAAAACTACTGCAGGAAGAGGAAATATCCGAGTTCCTCGCTTATATCCATGCTGACTATGAGAAAGATATTGCTTCTAATAAACAAGCCCTTTATTCTTACAAGCTGAATCAGACGAGGGACTGCTGTATTATCAGCTTAATTCTGCATTCCGGTCTCCGGGTATCGGAGGTTGTGAATCTGAACGCAGATGATATTGATGTGAAAAAAAAGCTCGCCTACGTATATCGCAAAGGTAAGAACGATGATACCTTCAAGACACCTGTCTATTTCCGTCAGGAAGCCGTAGAAGCACTTACCGCTTATCTGCAAATGCGTGATTCTCATTACAAAGCGCCAAAACGCGAAAAAGCCCTCTTCCTTGCCATAGCGAATGGCAAAAAAGAAGGCTCTCGAATGACGAAACGTGCCATTCAGGAAATGGTGATCAAATATGCGAAACGATTCGGCAAACCTTACTTAAGTGTACATAAGCTTCGCCATTCTTTTGCAACCGATTATTACTTGCGTAACGATATTTATATGACGCAGGAGCAGCTTGGGCACGCCTCTCCCGAGACGACCCAAATCTATGCCCACCTTACAGATAAAACAATGGCTGAAGCGATCGACCGGATCAAGCAAGCAAGCGAAGCAGCGAATGCCAATTAAGCCTGCACCTGTGATAATACCGCTTCTTGCATGTTAAGCTGCGTATTCACAAGCTTTGCATAGATACCGCCATGTCTCATTAATTCATTATGCGAGCCCTGCTCAGTAATTCGTCCATCCTCTACAACTAGGATCAGATCCGCATCGCGTACTGTCGACAGACGGTGCGCGATAATAAAGGCGGTTCTGCCATTTAGCAGAGTCTCAAGAGCTTCTTGAATGTGCTGCTCCGTTTCTGTATCGACACTTGAAGTGGCTTCATCCAGAATAAGAATTCGTGGATCTGACAAGAGCACCCTGCCGAAGGCAAGTAATTGCCGCTGACCGACCGACAGCTTCGAACCACGTTCCTCCACCTCGGTCTCATATCCTTCATTCATATGAGCAACAACCCGATCGAGCCTTACACTTTCAGCTGCCTGCAGCATTTGCTCCCTTGTTGCCCCGTCATTGCCGTAACGTAAATTTTCCTCAATAGTCCCGGAGAAAATAAACGAGTCTTGGAGCACGATACCCATCTGTCTCCGCAAGGATTCCAGCGTAACGTCTTTCACATCTAACCCGTCGATTTTCACCTTACCGCCGGTTGAGTCATAGAATCGCATTAACAGATTGACGATTGTACTTTTCCCCGCTCCGGTTGGACCAACTAATGCCACTCGTTGTCCTGGACGGACGGTGAAGCTTACCCCATGAAGCACATCCGGCTTCGTGTCTTCGTACCGGAATGATACATTCTCGAATGCCACTTCACCACGAATCGCTGGTAGACGGCGAGCGTCTGCCGCGTCTGTCACCTCTGGTTCGGTATCCAGAATTTCGAAGATCCGCTCTGCAGAAGCCATTGCCGAGAGTACTTGACTGTATACCTTGGACAATGCGCTAAGTGGTCCCCAGAAACGCCATAAGTAGTTGATGAACGCCATGACGAAACCAATTGTCAGCGCGTTATCCATCACTTGTTGCGCTCCAAACCAGATCACGATACACGTACCAATCATCCCGACCAATTCAACGAGCGGGTATACGGTAGATTCAAGCATAATGGCCCGCATAAAAGCCTGCTTGTTGCGGAGGTTGATTCCTTCGAAGCGCATACTGTTCTTTTGCCCGCGAGAGAACGCTTGCACAACACGAATACCTTGAATCGTCTCATTTAGATGCCCGTTAATCGCTGACATCGTCTTACGTGAACGAGTCCATGCTCCTTCAATCCGAGGACGTAGCCGATTCACAATCAGATACAGCAGCGGCATCATAATAAAGGATAACAAGGCCAGCTTCCAATCCATCCAAAGCAAGATTGCAACGATCCCTACCAGATGCGTAACTTCCATAACTGTGGTGATCAGACCGCCGTTAATAAGCTCGCCGATCGCATTCGTATCATTCGTGATACGAGACATGATCTTACCAGCTGGACGTCCGTCGAAGAATCGGAATGACAGCTTTTGCAAATGATTAAACAGCTGCTGGCGCAGATCGAACAAGATACGTTGGCCTGTAAAGTTAATATATTTCGTATGCGCCCAGCCGCAGGCCCAGCCGACCAGCTTGATACCAAGCAAGGATATACCAAATAGATGGATAGCTGTAAAATCACCTTTTGTAATGCCTTCATCGATCAAATACCCAAGCAGCAATGGCTCCGCAAGGCTTAAGATCATATTAATCAGGACAACGCCGATAATGATGCTGAGCAGCCTCCGATATGGCTTCAAATATCCAAGCAGCCTTCGCATATAGACGAGATTAAACGGTTTCTCCTCAATCTCGTTGTCGTCATCCCATTCCACTTGACTCATGTATTCCCCTCCTGTCCCTTAACGTCCGGCTGCAAGCTTCTGACGCTCGAATAATTGGCGGAAGAATCCGTTCCGCTCGCTTAATTCCTTATGTGTACCTTGCTCGATTAGCTGCCCTTGCTCCAGAACAAGGATACGGTCAGCATGCTGAATGGAAGATAACCGCTGTGCGATAATAAAGGTTGTTCTGCCCTTCATAACTTCGAGCAGCGCTTCATGTATGGCAGACTCCGTCGCGGTATCAACACTTGCGGTTGCTTCATCTAGTACCAGAATCGGCGGATTCATTAAGATCGCCCGAGCCAGTGCAACACGTTGTCTTTGTCCACCGGATAGTCCAACGCCACGCTCACCAATTAAAGTATCGTAGCCATGAGGCATCGTTACGATAAAATCATGAATTTGTGCTTTTCTTGCCGCATGCTCGATTTGCTCCATTGTGGCATCCGGATACCCGTATGCAATGTTGTCTCGGATCGATGCGGAGAACAAGAAGGTCTCCTGCGGCACGATGCCGACACTGCGGCGCAAGCCGTCGAGCTCATATTCCCTTACATCTACACCGTCGATCAACACCCGGCCTGACGACACTTCATAGAATCGCGAGAGCAAGGCGATCAAGCTGCTTTTACCCGAACCGGTTGCTCCCAATACGGCGATAACTTCACCTTGCTTAACTTCGAAGTTAATCTCGTTAAGTATTGGATTATCCTTTGTGGGATCTTGATCATTAAAGTAAAAAGACACGTCTTGGAAGGATACCTTCCCGCGCATGTTGTCTGTCGTTACACCAGCCTCTGGCGATACAATATCGCAAGGGGTATCCAGCACTTCGAATACGCGTGGTGCCGCCTTAATCGCCTGCTGCATAATATTGATCTGCCAGCCGAGCATATTGAGCGGCCAAATAATACCCCATGTATACCATTGGAATGCCATGAATGTACCAAGTGTCATCTCACCGCGAGCGACATAGACGGCTCCCAGCCAGATCATCAGGACGAATGTCAGGCCGCCGAACAAGCCCATTAAAGGGAAGGCTTTCGCTTCCAGCTTTGCACGTTCCATATTGGTATCAAAGTTTTGCTTGTTCCGTTCAGCAAATTTCTTCTGCTCGGCTTCTTCCGTTGCGAACGATTTCACAACACGGATGCCTGCAATATTTTCCTGCAGCGTAGTCGTCAGTCGTCCGGTCTGTTCCCGAATACTGGACCATGCCGGACCTACCTTGTTACTGAACCACCACAATACAAGCAGAATAAGCGGAATCGTCACCGTGCTGATCAGTGTTACCTGCCAGTTCATCCATAACATAAAGATCATCGTACCAACAAAGGTTAATAATCCTGTCAGCAGCCCCATCGCACCAAAACCAACAAAGTTCTTGACCGCATCGATATCACCAGTCATACGTGACATTAACTGCCCAGTTTGCGCTTTGTCATAATAGGAGAAAGATAACCGCTGCAGCTGTGCATACATCTGCTCCCTAAGCTTAAGCACTACGTTTTGCCCAACGAGCTCTTGGGAGTAACCTTGCAGGAACATCCCTGCACTTTTGAGCACCTGAACCCCAACTAGGAGTAATGTCAGCCACATAATGACAGATACATTGCTCTTCTTAATACCTTCATCGAAGATTTCCCGTAATATCCATGGCGCTACCAGGTCAAACATCGTGGCGAAAATCATAATAACGATCGCTACAGCCGCCCATTTCGCGCTTGGTCTTACATAAGCTAATACACGCAATAGTACTTTCACTTGTGTTTCTGCCTCCCCTCTCTGCTTAAAAAAGAACAAAAAAAGACCTCGAGCCGTAACTAGGCTCGAGATCCTCGTACCGATCGAACAGCAATAAGCAGAAGTTACCCGCTTAACGTGGTCGTATCGCGAAGGCGGCCTGTACGGCATGCTTGGAAGAACGAACATAAACAATCATTGCCTGTTGTTGTTGATTCCACATGCCGGACACCTCTTTCCTTCGGAATATTTTTCATATAATCTGTTCGTATCGTAACAGACCAACTCTTACTAACGCAATAGCTGATTTTGTCGAATCGCTATCTATTTTACAAATCGCCCAATTGACTTGCGTCCGTCATGGAAATGCCTTCTTCCACCGCAAACTCGAAGTCTTCGATATCATAGATCTGGACAGGGACTCTTGCTTCCAGCAGCTTATCTTGAAACTCGAATTGGTCAGACAAGAGCGGGATTTGCAGCTTCGAACTTGTCAGAAGCAGCTCTGTCTCGATTGGATCGAAATATTCTCCATAATGTGCGTTATCTACAGCATGCACAATCGTGAAATGAATCATATCATTCAAAATGAGCGGAGAGCTTTCTTTCCACGGCACCTGCATCGAGCGCTCGATTTTTTTTCGATTCAAAGGATCTTCGAAAAAGGTAATGAGCTCCCCAATTTTACTTTTCACATGCGCATCGTCATCCAAGTCATCCATGACGGGTTCCGCCCCGTCTCTCATATCGTAAAGCTCAAGTATCGATGAATAAGGCACGACGTAATCAACTGGACGGCTCGGAATGAGAAGATGTCCATACGTTGCAACCATTACTGCTTCTATAACAAATCGCCGTCGCATGTTTGACCCCTCCTTCTGCTAACCACGGTTCCACATTATTATACAATATTCCAAACCCTGTACAAGATAGCCATTCGCCAAATTTGCATTAAATCCGCAGGTAGCGGTACAATGAACGTTACTATGTTTACGAATTATGAGTAATTAAATATAGCTCAACAGCGCTATATTTGAAATTATCATTGAGGAGGCTCCACGCATGATAAAAGAAGAAGCAATCATTATCGGAGCAGGACCATGCGGCCTCGCTGCTGCTATCGAGCTTGAACGGATCGGACTTCATCCCGTTATTATTGAGAAGAGTAATATTGCCCATTCTATCTCTATGTATCCTACTTATATGCATTTCTTCAGCACACCGGAAAAGCTGGAAATCGGGGATATCCCCTTCACAACCCCAAATGATAAACCATCCCGCCTCGAAGCGATCAATTACTATCGGACGGCAGCGCTGCGCAACAATGTTCGCGTAAATGCATATGAGACTGTACTTCGGGTTGAACGCCAGGAAGACGGCCAATTCCATCTAACAAGCACTGATCGATACGGCGTAGAGAAGCAATATGAAGCGCGTTACGTCGTTGTCGCAACCGGGTATTTCGATCATCCGAATTATCTCGGCATCCCTGGCGAGCAGATGGATAAGGTGACGCATTTCTTCCGTGAAGCTCATCCCTATACCGGCATGGAGGTTGCGATCATCGGTGGAAGCAACTCAGCCATTGACGCTGCACTTGAGCTTGAACGTGTTGGTGCAAAGGTTACCGTTATTTATCGTGGGGCCGACTACTCACGGAGTATTAAGCCTTGGGTAAGACCAGGCTTCGAAGGTAAAGTTAACAACGGTATCATTCGTATGCTATTTAATTCTCGTGTCGTTGAAATCGACAGTCATCATGTTATCGTAGAAAATCCGGAAGGCCGTCATTCTGTAGCCAATGATTTTGTACTTGCCCTTACAGGCTTCCATCCTGACCGTGATTTCCTGACAAGCTCAGGCGTGAAGATTGAGGAAGAAGGCTTCCCTTACTTTGATGAAACAACAATGGAGACGAACGTCCCTGGCCTGTTTCTGGCTGGTGTCGTCGCCTCCAAGCATGAAGCGAATGAAATTTTCATTGAATCCGGACGCTTTCATGGTACAAAGATCGCCCAATATATCGCATCGCTTAAATAAGTTACTTCCTTTGCTCGTCCAGTCTCTTTCTCAGGGATTGGACGAGTTCTTCGTTTGGCTCCTGTCCCCCGTACCGTACTTCGTCATATAAGCGAGTCAGCTGCTCAACATCTGCATTGGTCTGAGGCTTATTACGCCAAGCAAGAATATCTGAGCCCGTTTCTTTAACGGTAAAATGCGGCTTAAACGAGTATCCCTTCCCCGTCGCACCAGCAACGAACCAACGGTACAGATAACGAACCTTATCTCCCGTAGTACGCAGTTCCTCCCAGCGGGCTTCTTTCTTCTTGCCAGGTTTAAGGAATCTGTCAGTCCATTTGGACTGTGACACGAGACTTTCCACCTCATCGGTATACCCTTCAGCACTGTCCTTCCTATCACTTGCACGCTCCCATATCCGGCCCAATGCTTTGTTGATGAGCTGATAAAGCTTTCGCCCAACAAAGAATAAGAGGACCGCGAGGCCAATGATCAACAAAGTTATGCCGATGTATTTAGCAAGATGCTCCAGCCATATCAACCATTGTGGAGGATGATTAGCTTCAACCGGAGGCATAATACTTTGCTCTGGAAGTGGTGTATCTGCAGGTGGCTCCTGGACTGGTTCTTCTGATCTGTTCAACCAATCCATGATCCGATTCATGACAACGTGAAAGAATGCTTCGATGGAGCTCTGGAGCTGACGGAACAACCCTGCAATGAGCAATAATACAGCTACGATGCTAAGCATAAACCTGTTTTGTCGTTTGAATACTTTGGTCGTAGCAGATTGGATTGCTCCGCCAGAATGAGTCTCGTACGTAAGTAGTCTTTCATTAATGATATAAAGTAAAAGAACGAGTGCTGCAATCCCGCATATGGTCAGGAAGGTAAAATACGGCTCAAGCTGCTCACGTAGATGAGCTGCGATCGTTAGAATCACGTACAATATGACACTTACAAACATAAGCGTATTCGGGAATGCTACATACCAGCCTTTTGTAGCTGCTCTCATCCCATTAGTAGAAATGAAAGCTCCTAACAGGCCTAGTATAAGAACCATTATACCTGGAAGCTCAGCATTAAATGCTATTAATACAGCCAATAATAGTATCGTCTGCCCCGCACCGAGCAGGATGGCAATAAGCAAACGGTAAATCCTGCGATTTACTTTCACTTTGCGAATCCATAACGCTCCTAACGTATATACGATTGGAAGCGTAAGCAGCCATGAAACCATAAAGCTGCTGGTTGAAGCATAGAAAGCGGCAATAAATAGAAGCGGCAAGTAGAATAATGTCTCTATACTTCCTTGAAGCAGTCGCAGCCCTATCAGATTATGCGAATTGGATTGGTTCATCCCGCTTCACCTTCCTGCTGCTCTGCTTTAGGCTGTTCGGTAAGGGTCCAATGAACAACTGCATTGCCATTACGCCGCAGTCTGTCAGCTTGATATTCCAGCTGATCGTTCCAGAAGGTTGAGATCACCAGAACATCACGCTGCGCATATCCGCTATCTGCTTCCCGAGTCAGCAGATCGATAAACGGCTCTGTCCGGAGCAGCTCCAGCTTCGCCATCGCTTCGAATATTTCAGACAAATGTCCGCCGCCGCTGCGCGGTTCGATGAGTGTGCTGCCAAACTCACCGATAATCGGCATGTTCGTGCAGAAGCCCGCTTCCATCCCGCTTTGAATAACCGATTGAGCAGCTCCAGCTGCCCATTCAATTCCATGTTCGATTAGTTCTTCATCATTAACAGTTCGCCACATGTTCTCATTGTCTTCCACGTTCAAATAAATCATAAGCTTGCGATCAGCGGTATAATCATATTGATGCACCTGCAGCTTGCCTGCTCTAGCCGTCGCTTTCCAATTCACCATCTTATGCGTATCACCGGAACGATAATCCCGTGTTCCCATCACCACAAACGGATCCTCGACAATCCATCTCCTGACGGATAATTCCCCTTGCCAGCTATGTGATGGAAGCTCATGAACGGGTACATCAGCAGGTGTAGGATAAACGATAAGCTCTCCATTTAAAGCAATCTGCTTTGTTTGATGAATAAAGCCGAGGAGATCGCCGGCTGTCATTGTAACCGATTGCAGTTTGTACCAGCCGCGCTTCGTACAAACAATGCGATGTCTTCTTGTAATCTTAGTATTTGGCATTAAGGTAAAGAAGCTTTTATGATTTTGAGACAGCGTACCGCTGCTCACTTCGAGATTATCTTGACGATGGAATAATAAGTCCGACGATAATTGTGATTCTACCCTCATCCATGGGACAGGCAGCCATTTGGCATTCGTTAGCTGCTCGACTAGCTCAATGGTTTCACCGCGGTAACTGACCCTCTTTTGAAATTTCCGTTCATAGCCAATTTGCTTTAGACCATATCGGTGAAATAATTTTGCCTGCAGGAAAAACACAAGAATAGCTGCGAATGCGACCCAGAATATAATCATCCGCTCACCACTATCGGGAGGCGATCCCAGCTTCCGCAGGTACTGCGGTTTGCCGGATAATATCTTCAATGATGACTTCCGCCTGCTTATGAGATCTGTGCATCCCTTTAAGAGACAATCGATGTGCAAGAACCGGCTTTGCCATTGCTTTCACATCATCCGGCGTGACGTAATCCCGGCCTCGCAAGATTGCATGCACCTGTGATGCTCTCAGTAAAGCTTGACTGCCACGCGGACTGACACCGATATTAACATCTTCTCTGGAACGAGTACGTTCAATTAATTGCAAGAGATATTGCAGCACTTCATCGGATACACGAACCTCCGCGTAACGACGCTGTGCCTCTGCAATATCTGCTGCTGTCGCTACCGGCTCAAGCTGGCCCAGCGGATCGGCATTATTAAACCGTTTAAGAATTTGAAGCGCTTCTTCCGTTGTGGGGTAACCCATCTGGATTTTAAATAAGAAGCGGTCCAATTGAGCTTCCGGCAATGGAAAGGTCCCTTGATGCTCCACAGGGTTTTGAGTAGCAATAACCATAAATGGCTTGTCCAATCGTTTGGTCTCACCATCCACACTGATCTGGCGCTCCTCCATACATTCGAGGAGACTCGATTGCGTACGTGGTGTCGCCCGGTTGATCTCATCGGCAAGCAGCAGATTAGTGAAGAGCGGCCCCGGACGAAACTCGAAGCCGCCATCTTTCTGATTATAATATTGAATACCGCTAAGGTCGGAAGGCAGCAAATCCGGCGTAAATTGTACCCTGCGGAACTGAAGCTTGAGCGATTGTGCGAGTGATTTGGCGAGCAGGGTTTTTCCCGTGCCAGGAACGTCTTCGAGCAGGACATGACCAGAAGTAATTAATGCGATAAACAACAGCTCAGTGACATTATCTTTGCCGACAATAACCCGGCCAATATTCGTATTCAGCTTTTCTGCTAATTGGTTGATCGATTGGAATGACATGTACAAGACTCCTTTTTCGTTATCGAATGGCTCCAGTTGCTATTACGCTCTACCGTAAATTGTCTTCTGCAATTGCTGAAGATCTCTCCAATGAATAACCCGAATCCCTTCCGCTTTAAGCGTCTGCTGGATTTCCGGGTCTCGGAACAATTGAAACTCCATTCCCCGCTTCTCAGGTTGACCATGGAAAGCAAGCAGCTCGTCAGTCACGAGCGATGGATGGAATAACAGTTCCGTAACACCCGGCTGAAGATGGTGAAGCAGCTGCTTGAGATCCGCTTTGACGGACTGATACGTCTCACCTGGTTTTAGCGGGAAAGGTAATCCGAGCAAATAGTCAAGGACGACAACGCCCATCGCATGTGCTAATAAGCCAAGCTGCCTTGCCTGTTCCACAAGCTCTTGCGGGACCATCTGTTCATTAGCTGCAGCAACCTTACGAGGCAGCCGGAAAGGCAAGCCATATGCCGCACACACTTCAAACACTTCTTTCAGAAAATGTCTGCCTGTTTCAAGTCCATACAAGCTTCCCATGTGATTATCAGCATGAGTAGGCTTTATCCCAAGAGCAAGAGCGGCCTCGATCTGAGCAATCATTTCGTCTTTTACCTGCCGCGGATCAGCTTGCATTTCAAAGGTTTTACAATCTTTCGGGAAATAGCCGTCACTAGTAATAAGCGACTGCGTATCACTGCCTTTATTCACTGGCCCCCACCGGTAAGCATCCCACTCACTCGTGAAAGTAAAATGAATGCCGACATCGTACCCCGGATGCTTGGCGCTCCAAAGAGCCGCTTCCTTAGAGGACTTGCAAGGCATCATAATCGTTGCCGAACTTACCACATTCTCTTGAAGCAGCTGCTCAATTGCTTTATTCGTGGATGGACATAACCCAAAATCATCTGCATTAATAATTAACAATCGTTCCTGGCTGCCATATCCAAGTGATTCTGCGACGTTCATATCGACTCATCCTCTCTACAATTAGCAACATTAACGAACTATGCCTGACTTGATCTGCCCTACATAAGCCTACTTTGAAACAGCTCGAGCAGCTGTTTCTCATTACTGTCTACCCATTCGCAAATCCGGTATGTCTGATCGATGAAGCCTGCTAGAATGTCTGCCTCATCGAGCCCTTCCTTGAAGCGGTTCGTGAAGTGGAGAAACACATCCAGCACACGAAGCTTAATGAGAAGCGGTAACGCTTCCAACTCTTCCTGTGTCAGACTGCCTTCTGGGCCATACCCTTCACAGAATAGCTGAATCGACTCCCAAATTTCTGAATCCTCACCTTTGAAAAAGTCGATGAGAGCAACAACCAGCTCCATTGGTCTTACATCAATCGTGCAAAATTCAAAATCCAGAACACCAATAATGGAATCGCGGTCAGCAACTGTATTGCTGAAATTTAGATCCCCGTGAATCCATTGATGTGGTAATCCTCGCAATTCTCTCATTTTGACGGAAAGACCTTTTAATTGATTCATGATTACAGCAGCTTTGTCCGCCAGATTTACAAACTTCTCAGATGACTGAATAATCATGGGAAGTTCATCTTGGATAAGGGAAGAGTAAGTCTCTTCAATTAAGTAATACGGGTCATAAATAGGAGCTTGCTGAATCGATAGTTTCCCAAGAGCTTTAGACAATCTAGCAGCGATTTGACCAAGCGATTGAATATGTGGTTTGTGAACAGCTTTCGGCCGTTCTCCCGGAATATATTGATACATGGCTGCAAGTGCCCCATCTTCACATTGGGAAATTGTCTCACCCGACTGATTCAACACGGGAACTGGGATTTGAAATCCAAGCTCCTGCTCGTGAAGAGCATATAACACATGATGCTCCAGCTTAACAATATCCCTATTCCGATGATTGTTGTAGATGCGAAGCACGTAACGTTCATCGCCTGCCTTGATCATTCTTGTTGTGTTGTTCATCCCGCTGTCTCCCGGCACAATCATCCAATCGGAATCGAGTCGGTACTGCTCAATCAGTGCAGCGATTTCGTACTCTTTCAAACCGTGCTTCCTCCTTACATTTGCTGCAGCCGCTCCACACGGCTCTTTAACGTTTGCTTCCAACTGTCTGACAGCTCATCTACCGCAAGCAAAGCAGTCATGCCCTCGAGGTCAGTCTTTCCTTCATACATGACGCGATTAGCTTCCGCCAGAGAGATCGCTGCAGGATGCCGCTTAACCAACTTGAGGTCTTCGCCTGCACCAATTTCTCCTTCTTGCAGCACTCGGAAATAAAAGCCTGTAAATCCTGTCTGCTGAACATGGGCTGTCAGCTCAGGCCGCTCATGACGAATGCCAAGCTTGAAGCATGGCTGTCTAGGCTGGCTGACTTGCACGACAACATTCCCTGCCTGAAGGACGTCTCCAATACATAAATCCTGCTCTGACCATTCCGATAGTGTCCAGTTCTCTCCGAAAGCACCATAGCTCAGTTTATTTCCCAGCCACTCTTCCCAATAGGGAAAATGACGCTCGAAATAGACGCAAACCGCTTTGTCCGGCCCGCCGTGATGAACAAGATCTGCCTGCCCGTCACTGGACAATCCGGTAGTGCTTAAATAATGTTTGTCATTCGATGCCGACTTGAATATGCCGGTCTGTATAGGCTTTGCTCCATACATGGCCTCTACAGGAATTCCGACGTTTAGAGATACAATACGGCTGTTCTTTATTTCCCAAGACATTTGCTTCTCTTAGCCTCCTGTCCTAATCTACTCTTCCACTATTATAATCTTATTAGGGAGAAGATGGCAAAAACATCTTTTGCCTGTCTATTATTAATGCCATTAATCAGCCTAAAACACCTATAAAACCAGTCTTTTCAGCCATGAATAACTAGTCTTTCAAGACTACTCTTCGACACCTTTTGTAGCATTCGAGCCTGTAATGTCGAAAACGTTTTGTTTGTGTAGTTTTATGCGCTTCCCCGGGAAATAACAGGCGCAATATTTCCTCATTTCCCAAAGTTTTCAGTGAATATGGAATTTTCGCTCAATTCGGATGATTTCGCCTCTTGGCCGCTTTAACCGGCTTTGAAGTTTCGCCAGATGCTGCTTCCGGTATTTCCGATCCATGACCATGATCAGCACAAGCAGCACCCCCGTTCCAACCGCTCCCCATATCCCAAGCGCAAAGACAGACAGTACTCCAGAGACGATCAGCCACACAAATGCCGTACAATTGACGAACGAACTGTATACACCTAAATGCCAGGGAGCATCCTCCAGCAAGCGATGCCTTCCATGCAATCTCAACTTAATCCCAATTGGAATCGCATAGGCCAGCTGCAAGCATAATACTCCTAATCCAAGTAAGCTGGAGATACCCACCTCTCCCCCATCGACCAGTCTCCCTACTCCAAACAAAATAACGGATAAAACAGAAACAACTAGTATGGCTGGTAAAGGTGTCTGAAGTTTCCTAGTTACTTGAGATAACACTCTACTGTATGGCAGTGCCTGATCTCTTGCCAAACAGAAGACAGCCCGCGAGCACACAAGCATCTCGCTGTTCCCACTCCCCCATAATGCAGCAGCAATAACCAGAACAATAAGTGAATTGCCCTGCCAGCCATCGAGCGCAGCAGCCGCGAACAGGTTGTCACTACTGCTGAATAAGGTAGTTCCCACGATCGCCGGAAGAACTAGCGTAAGGCACATCAAGAGAACGAATCCTCCAATCATCGTGTACACCGATGATAAATAGATCGCCCACGGAACACGAACTCTTGGATCCCTAATTTCCTCAGACGCCTGGGCGGCTCCATCCATCCCCAGAAACAGCTTCTGCAGTACAAATACACCAGTGATAAAAGCCCACGGCGTTACATGACCGTCCAGCGTGGATTTTTGAAAGGAATATAGCAGCTCAGGCGAATACACGCCTTGCCCGAAAGTAATATAGATCCCGCCAATAATGGCTGCAAGAATCGTAGCCTGCAGCAATATCCCTGCTTCCAGCATAGAGCCGAGACGGCCTGTTCCCCAATGGTTCACCACAGCTTGAAGGGCAGTAATCCCGATTAGAAGCAATCCAATTGATAGCCACGAGGAAGAATAGTCGAGCCATACAGCCAGCATTTTATCCAATATATATGCACATGCCCCATTCATAACCGTCATGATTGCAAGATGTCCGGCGAGATGGAACCATCCGGCATACCAGCCCCACCGCCTTGTTCCAAGCGCTGACGACCAATGATAGACACCACCAGCAGTCGGTACGGCTGATGACAACTCCGCAAGTGAAGCACTAACGAGAAGACCAAACAACGCAAGGATCGGTAATCCAAGGCTGACGACTGAGGGTCCCCCCTGCTTCAGAGCAGGACCAGCTAACAGAAATATGGCTCCAATGAAGCCCATGGATTGAAATGAAAGGCCAAATGACGCGGCGGCGCCTAACCGCCTCCGCAGCTGCTGGGCGAGCCCAAATAAATTAAGGTCATGCTTATCCTGCTGTGACTGGGCATATTCGCCATAAGCAATCATACTAATGTGCTTCGAAGCACGAATACTATTCTGTGCCCTTGCCGTAATCATCAAGGCACAGACACAAACAATAGCAAACAGCAAGAGACCAATCCAAACGGCGGCCATCATGGAACCCCTCCCTACTACGATAATGTATGAGGGAGAAAGATCGGTCATGTCAAGCAACAAGAAGAGGGCTGCCCATAAGGACAGCCCTCCATGCCGGCAAGCAGCCGGGCTTTTATAATTCCGAGAATCGCAGCATTGCGAATGATGTAACAACAGCCGCCGCCCAGGCCAAAGTATGAATGATCAACCATCGCCATCTCGCCTGAAAATCCAATCTTCTAAGTGTCCAAACATTAATCCCGATGAGGAGTAAGATGTAGACCGAAACTATAACTAAACCATATGCCTTTTGGGATCCGGTTGATGGTGCCATAAATCCATAGAGTAGTACAATACCGCCAATGAGTACGTAGGGAAACAAAGCGCCCAGCACAAGATGTACGATTAAGCCAAGCCATTTCTTTTTGGCCATTCGGATCAGCTCCTTCTGGCAACTCCCCTAGCATGTCCATTGCCGTCTCTGCTTTAGTTGTTTGGTACCATAACACCTAATGGCCCATTCTCACTCACGATATCCTGAAGATCATAGGCCGAAATCGGAAAATACGGAAAACCATAAGCATAAGGTGTCAATTCGTACAACGAAAAATAAATGACGATCGAACGGTCCGCAATATAATAATCCTGATCTGGCCGAATCGATTGGAACGGTTCCAGAGTACTGATGTCCCGATCCTTAATCTGCTTATCGACGATCTCGGATATCCGGTGAATGTAGGCACTCCCCGGTTTGAACAACTGCGGAAGACTGTAGGCGTGTCCAGTCGATACACGAAAAGTGAGCGATACCTGCAGCGTTAATCCATGCGTGCCCCCCGAATAGGTGTAATTAAATAATGATAGGCTGAGAATATCTCTCTCGTTGGTCTTCACTTCGTAATACCCGGTCATTTCAGCCCGGGGATCGTCCAGCGAGCCCTGCTCGTCTACCAGCTGTTGAGCCGCTTTTCGAATGGATTCATTGATTCGCTTGATCGCATCATCATTCGGACCGCCGCTTACATAAGGAATCCATAGCTCCGCTTTGGGGGAAGCCGCTCTTGCCGATTGGACAATAACTGGAGACTGAAATGCCATTTCGAAGACACCTACCTATTTGGTCAGATGCTCCATTATATGCAGGGTACGTCTCATTTCATGCCACTCTATACCGCCATGTGATGATGAAGATACTCCAATATACGTAAAACCCGCTTGCTCATAGAATCGGATAAGATGAGGCTCGCACATGAGAATAATGACGTCATGTTCTGCCTCATCACATTCCTTAACCAGCTTGTTCAAAAGCATGGCTCCAATCCCCTGCCGTCTTGCTTCATCCGCTACTGCAACGGTCAGGATGCAGAAGTTATTCCCTTGTTCATCATCCTGCTGGTCGCCCTTCATTTCATCGCCGCAGGACCACGCCGAAGTACGAATGCCGTTCGTAATGCCAAGCAGCTTATCTCCCAACCATGCCGACCAGAAATATCCCGGGTAATGATCAAAGCGATAACGGAACCCTTCCCGCGTAGCGGCAGCATCCGGTACATAACAACGCTGCTCGAGATGCAGCGCTTCTTCCAGTTCGTCTTCCTTAATCAGTCTAAGCTCGATATTGCTCACAGCAGCATTTTCTCCCGTTCAGTCAATCTTCTGCCTTTTACATCAAGAACAAGCTCACCATTATTCAAGCCAATGATCCGGTCGGCAAACCGCTCCGCCCAATCCCCTTGATCGAGCACGGCAATAACGGTAACTCCCTGCTCCTGGCTAAGTCTCTTCAGGTCAGACAACACCCGGTCAGCTGTATGCGGATCCAGGCCGGCTACTGGCTCATCTGCCGCAATAACCTTTGCGCCATGCACCAATGCTCGGGCAATGGCAATACGCTGGCGTTCGCCGCCGCTCATTGTGCTAGCTTTCTGATGTGCTTTATCGATCAAGCCTAACTTTTCAATCGTATCCATTGCACCCATATAATCATCACTACGCAGCATCCCTGTCCATCTGCGCCATGCCGGTGTTTGAGTAACCGCCCCGATGCTGACGTTCTTAAGGCCTGTCTTATTCTGATGGAGCGCAGGCTTCTCTTCCAAATAAGCGACTGCCCGGCGGATCTTCAGCTTTCCTGAAAGGCCCGACTTGAATATATCTTCCCCTTCGAAAAAGTAATTTCCACTAGTCCACTTTTGCTGCAGTGCCAGACATTTGAGCAGCATCGACTTCCCGCTCCCGCTAGCCCCTTTTATCGCAATGAATTGGCCGGGCAATACTTCAAAGCTGATGTTCTTCAGAATGGTAGGCCCGCCGGGAATTTGCTGTGTCAGATTCATTATTTTCAACATTAGTCCATGCCCCTTTTTGTAAACGCTTCGCAACTCTATAAATCTAGTTTACGAGAAACAAAAAATAGTTTCCACGCGAACAAATGTTTGCTATAATAAAAACAGAACAAGTGTTCTTGATATCCATCATCCCATAATCATTTGAAGGAGGCTGAATCACCATGAATAAGAGCTGCGAAAACTTTCGTTATTTAGAGAAAGGATGGCCGCGCCGGGACTTAACGTTTAAATTTTATACGGACGGAACATTAAAGATTATCGATAATCATGCAGAGGAGGTGATTTCGCCAAATGATTTGAAGGGAGACAGCATGGACTTTTATGTTCGGCGTCGTATCGCCTTTATTAAGAATAAATTGACCAATGCTCAGATGAAATATGCTTAATATGCTTAAATACAATGATGTAATACGGAATGCAAGATGACCTTAAGTGGCATCCTGCATTCCGTTTGCCTTATTTACGGCAGTTGTTTATTAATTCCATTCAAGCTTGGGGGGCGGTTTGCAACTTTGTTCAGCTTCAGGCCAATAGCTTCAGACTTGCTGCTGGAGTGGTTTTGGCGGTTCTGCGTTTTATCAGCTTTATTAAACGGCATGCTCATCACCTCCCTGCTCTTTATGAGAATGATTAGCATAATTCACCTGAAATAAACATCCCATTTGCCCCTTCGTTGACGTAGGGCTTCTAATGAGGTAGATTGTTCATACGATGAACTTCACCAAAGGAGCCGTGCTTTATATGAAGCAAAATCTATTTTTTGACCTGGATGACACTCTAATCCATTGTAATAAATATTTCTATTTCGTTATCGAGCAGTTTGTTGATGCGATGACGACATGGTTTGCCGGTTACGAAGGCGTTAGTGCCGAAGCCGTGCGTAATAAACAGACAGAAATTGATATTGCGGGTGTAGCTGTGCTCGGATTTAAGAGCGAGCATTTCCCGCAGTCTTTTATCGATACATATAACTACTACAGTGACCTGACCGGCCGCAAGCGTTCCTCCACGGAGCAGGACTTCTTGTGGAAGCTTGGTCTTAGCGTATACGAGCATGAGACTGAGCCTTATCCCAATATGGAATCTACGCTTGATAAGCTAGCTGGAGATGGTCATATCCTCCATCTTTATACCGGTGGTGAGCTGACGATCCAGCGCCGTAAGATTGAACGTATGCATCTGGAACGCTACTTCGATAATCGGGTATATATCCGCCGCCACAAGAACAGCGAGGCACTGGAGCAAATTTTGGCTCAAGGCGGTTACGACCGCGGCTTAACCTGGATGATTGGCAACTCCATCCGCACGGATGTTGTTCCGGCCTTAACTGCTGGCATTCACGCCATCCATATGATGGCAGAATCGGAATGGCAATATAATGTGATCAATATCGAAGTAGAGCCAAAAGGCGCTTTCTTCACCTTGAATAACCTGCTGGAGGTCCCTCCTGCAATCCATGACTACATTAATCGTGGGTAACAAAGAAAAGGAGTAAAGCGGCCTTAGCTGCTTTACTCCTTTTTTACTAAGAAATCATTCCGATTGGCGATAAAAACTTCCGCTTAAACGCGGTCGTTCTTCCTCGAAGTACTACGATAGGAGTTTTTCTCACATAAACGATGCTTCGTACCAAACCCCGGAAAAGAAAAGAATCCCACCTAAGCATAGTAGAACAAATAACAGAATGACTGCTACGATAATCGTGCCTCCAGCTATTCGAGCAAGCTTTCTCATTATCATAACGTTCCTCCTATTGCATGCACCTACTGATCTACTGGACGGTTAACGTTCCTTTATCCCTGTCCATAAGCACGAACTTGCTCTTGGTGCTGCTGCCATCTGGACGTTTGAAGGTCAGTTGACTTGTCGCCCCTTTTTCCAGCAGGGATTTAATCATCGTGATCGATATCGTCTTCCCTTGCTGCTCCTTCCAGATAACAAAGGTACAGCCATCCCGGAACGCGCTGCAGCCAAAACCACGTTTACCTTCAATGATATGACCATGGCAGCCGGCTCTTGGACAAGCTGCTATCGGTTCTCGTGTCGATGATGGACTTGCTGCGCTTTGCTTGCTGGAGGAAGCTGCTGCTGTCCGTGTACCAGATGATGAAGACCTAGACGAGGATGAGGCAGAAGCTGCTGTAGAACGTTCTCTACTGCCGCTGGCTGCCTTAGTCGTACGGCTGCCTTTCTTCGCACCAGCAGCAGCCGTCCCGCGTTTACCGCCGCTTTCCCGCTCTTCGAACGTACCTGGGGCTGCCGGACGCTGCTGACGCACCTTATCGACGATCATAGCAGCAAATTGCTTCACTTTCATTATAAATTGATCATCAGATGCTTCACCACGTGAAATTTGATGGAGCCGCTGCTCCCACCGGCCTGTCATCTCCGGTGATGCCAGCAAATCTACGCCCGCTCCTCGGATCAATTCAATCGCAGCGCAGCCTTTTGAGGAAATCTCCAGCTTCTTGCCGGTTAGTCCAACATAACCAACCTGCTTCAAACGCTCGATCGTTGCTGCACGTGTAGCAGGCGTCCCTAAGCCGGTATCCTTCATCGCTTCACGAAGCTCGTCATCTTCCATCGACTTGCCCGCACTTTCCATCGCTTTAAGCAAAGTCCCCTCAGTATAGGCTTTCGGCGGCTGAGTTGTTTTCTCGAGCGCTTCCGACTTCACACAGCGTACACCTTGGCTCGGCTCAATAGAGAATGGCCTATCCATTAGCAGTTCTTCTTCATCAGCCTCAGCTTCGTCCTTCTCGCTGCCTTTACGCTTGCTTGTCTTCTTCGCCGTTTGTGCTTGATCCTGCTGAACAACCTTCCAGCCAATATCCAGCAATTCCTTCGCTTTCGTACGGAAGGTTTCGCCTTCTACTTCTGTTAATACCGTATGGTTCTTATAAACTGCCGGCGGGTAATATTGCGACAAGAAACGTCTAACAATCATGTCATAGATGTTCTGCTCTTCCGGGTTAAGTCCCGAAGGCCGTTTTGGCGTTGGCATAATCGCATGGTGATCCTCGACCTTTGCCGGATTACACACGGCCTTATTGCCTTTATGCACCCGGCTGCGGTCTGCACCATTCGCAAGCTCCCTGTACGTATCGTTGCCTTGCAGCATCGAAAGCACCTTCTGCATAACAGGCAAATTTTCTTCCGTCACGTAGTTGGAGTTCGTACGCGGATAAGTGATTGCTTTATGCTTCTCGTACAAAGCCTGCGCAATATCAAGCGTCTTTTTCGCCGAATAACCATAACGGCCATTGGCTTCCCGCTGCAGTAGCGTAAGATCATGAAGACGGAACGGATACTCTTTGCTCTCCGCTGTCTGATAATCTTTAATGATGCCAGGCTTGCCTTGAGTCTTGGCTGCTAATGCCTCCGCCTTTGCTTTATCTGTTAACCGATCACCCTGCCATATACCGGAGTAACCAAATCCACTCTGATCGAAGGAAGCTTTCACCACATAATACATATCTGACTGGAAAGCAGCAATCTCCTTATGGCGGTCATACAGCAGCGCAAGTACAGGTGTCTGTACTCGGCCAACAGACAGCAGAGCTTTATGACGGATTGTAAACGCACGCGAAGCATTCATCCCAATCAGCCAATCTGCCTCACTGCGCGCCCGTGCTGCCCTCGTCAGTGGTGCGTACTCTTCATCACTTCGAAGGGTATCAAACCCCTTCCGAATCGTCTCAGGCGTCAAATCAGAGATCCAGAGACGGTCTGTCGGCTGAGGAAGCTTCAAATATTGTCTAATCAGATGAAAAATAAGCTGTCCCTCTCGCCCAGCATCGCAGGCATTAACGAGACGGCCGCATCGCTTCGCAAGCTCACCGATCGTCTTTAATTGATCCTTTGTCCGGGCATTTGGCCACAGCTTGAATGTTTGCGGGATGATTGGCAAGTCCTGATCATTCCACTTTTTATAGCGGGCATCATATTGGTCAGGCTCCGCTAAAGTAACCAGATGACCGATCGCCCATGTAATAATAAAACGGTCACCTTCCAAGTACGTCCGCTTATTAGATGCCTTTGGTTCAACAACCGCAGCTATCGTCCGTCCCATATCCGGCTTTTCCGCAATAATTAATGTCTTCAACAAATCGCCTCTCTAACTCTAGCTTGTTCGTTCCACTTTGCTTTTCATCGTTGCAAAAATTTTACTCACGCCATCGGCCCAATGCTGATCCTCTGCATATTTGCGGTTGATCCATGCAATCGGGTCCTTGCCCTCCGGCCGATTCCTGCTCCATTTCAAGACAGTCTCTGAAGCGATCCGTGCTGAGTCTCGAATGGTCGTATTGTAGTCTTTCCAGCTATAAAAAACATTGAACGGATTATTGGCGATCTTCTTCGCCTGTTTATTCGACTTCGGCACAAAAGCCTGCTCCTGACCGGTAATCGCGAATAAAAAGAGGGGATGTATATCAAATGTTCTAGCGGCATCAATAATGGCATCCAAATAAGGCTGCTCAGCTAATAACGAATCTCTGCTGTTTAAAAAATCAACAAGACTGACCTTGTCCACATCTGCATAACGAAGCTCTTCCGGTAATTCGTTATTCTTTACCACCGGCTTGGCTTTTTCGAAGGATTGCAAATTTACAGGTGGCTGGAGCTTGTTAGGAGATGGTTTCAATAATGACCACCCATATAGCAGGGATGCACAAACCAGTAATAAAGATAAAAGAAGATAAGTCAAGGTTTGCTTCGACTTATACGGCTTAACAAACTTCCTGCCAACATTCTGTACAGGCAGAGGAACTACCTCTGCCAACTCAGCAACCGGCGGATTCATCTTCACCTCTATAAGATGCTCAGACCTCATCCATTCCTTCAACTGCTCCCATGCGCCTTGTATGGCAGGCTGTCGATGCTGCACCAGCTTGTCCAATTGAATATGAAACAAGTCCCAAGTCAGCTCGGCACCAGTCTGCTCCTCTACCCATTGATGAAGCGGCGTAACTACTTTGGCATCCGTCATATCAAGGGATAAGCAAGCTTCAAAGATATCATCCGCTCGGACCGGCATTTGCTTCTCCAACACGGTTGTCCGAATCAGTCTCGCTGTAACCTCATGTTTAATCGCTTCCTCGAAGGAAGGAAGCTGCTTATGGATAATGCGGCTGACAGCATCTGCTACAATCTCTGCCCGCTTATCTTGCGGCATAGCCGCATATTTATGCTGAACGTATTGTCTGATTTTGCGTACATCGGTCGGGGTTAACACAAAAGCTTCTGCTTGATCGGCCGGCATGACGAATTCTCCCCTTTACGTCATCTCAAACCGATTTTACCACAAGTTTCCTTACAACGGGGAGGATAGATTTCTAATACGCTGCTGGATTTCATCACTCTCGATAAAGGTACGAATTTGTTCTTTTTCGAAAGTCGTAAATTGATACTCGCAATCGATATCTTCATCCTGAGGGACGATTTGCGCGATTGCGCCACCTAACGTACAAATAACTAGTCCGCTAAAATCAATTAGATCTTCGGGAATAGGTGTCTCATCCGTTACCACGAATCGAAGGGTAATATCAACCCACTGATGGTCTCTCCGCTCTATCTCAGCCTTAAACGTTTCGAAACGCAGTTCTGTTACACGATCTAATCCATATTTAATCATCAACTGTCCTCCTAAAAAAGAATGGTTAGCCATTCTTGCTTCGTAAGCAAATGCTTATATCCGTAATCGACAAGAAAAGCGCCCGTAGGCGCTTCCTGTTAAAGATAGTTATCGTCATTAACTTCCTGCTTAAGGCAGCATCGACGATCCCATCAAATATTTATCCACTTCGCGAGCTGCCTCGCGTCCTTCGTTGATTGCCCATACAACAAGGCTTTGTCCGCGGCGCATATCGCCTGCTGCGAATACTTTATCAACGTTTGTTTTGTATTTGCCGTAAGTTGCTTTCACATTCGTACGACGGTCTTGCTCAAGACCAAACGAATCGATCAGCGAGCTGTCTGGACCTTCAAAGCCTACCGCGATAAAGACAAGATCAGCCGGCCATACTTTTTCTGTGCCTGGGATGTCTTTATAAATTCTGCGGCCAGTTTCTTCATCAACTGTACGCTCGATTTGTACCGTGTGCAGCTCTTTCAGGTTGCCATTCTCGTCGCCAACAAATTTCTTCGTCAGTACGGAGAATGCACGAGGATCTTCACCGTAAAGGGCTTTTGCTTCCTCTTGTGCATAATCAAGCGTGTAAACATTAGGGAATTGCGGCCAAGGGTTGTTCACGATATCACGTTCCAGTGGTGCTTTCGCAACCGTACCAAATTGTGTAACCGATTTACATCCGTGACGCAGTGCCGTTGCCACGCAGTCTGTACCAGTGTCGCCGCCGCCGATAACGATAACATCTTTATCTTTAGCCGAGATGTAGTTGCCATCTTCGAGGTTCGAATCCAGGTAGCTCTTAATGGTTCCATTCAGATAATCCATCGCAAGGTGGATACCGTTCAAGCTGCGGCCTTCCATCTCAACGTCGCGAGCTTTCGTTGCGCCGCCGCACATAATGACAGCGTCGAATTCCTTCAGAAGCTCGTCTCTTGAAATATCTTTGCCGATCTCAGTACTTGTTACGAACTCAATTCCTTCTTCTCTCATGATGTTCACGCGGCGATCTACAACATGCTTCTCAAGCTTCATTGTAGGAATACCGTAAGTGAGAAGTCCGCCTAAGCGGTCAGCACGTTCGTATACAGTTACTTTATGGCCTGCTTTGTTCAATTGAGCTGCTGCTGCAAGACCTGCAGGACCAGAGCCAACTACGGCTACTTTTTTACCTGTGCGGACTTTAGGAGGTTGAGCAACAACCCATCCTTCTGCAAAGCCGCGCTCGATAATCTCATTTTCGATCGTCTTGATTGTTACCGGATCACCGATCAGGCCAACTGTACAAGATCCTTCACAAGGAGCAGGACAAACACGGCCAGTAAATTCTGGAAAGTTATTCGTTTTGTGCAAACGGTCAAGTGCTTCACGCCACAATCCCCGATAAATCAAGTTATTCCATTCTGGAATCAAGTTATTAACCGGGCAGCCGGATGCCGAGCCTGCAAGTTCCATGCCAGTATGGCAATAAGGAGTTCCGCAATCCATACAGCGAGCGCCTTGCGTACGCAGCTGCTCATCCGACAAATGTTTATGAAATTCATTCCAATCCTTAATCCGCTCAAGCGGATCACGATCGGCCGGCAATTCACGTTGATACTGCATAAAACCTGTAGGTGTAGACATGTGCGAATTTCCTCCATCCAATATTCCCGAAAAGCTATATATTATTCTCTTAAAACTATATCGGGTATCTTTAAATATTTCAACAAAAAACTTCATTAAACACGCGAATATTATATTAAAAAAGCCTATCATTGTTGTCTTCTGTCGTTAATGGATTATCCGCACAATCATTTGCACTTTATGACATATCGTTCGTCATTTCTTTATTTTTGCTTCCTTACGACTTTTGACGAGTAAAAGTTTGGAAGGTAAAAGAAAAGGCGTTCCGTTCGTCTCGTTCAACTTGCTCAGCATCTACCCGCTCCCACTCATCGGATGAGAACTCGGGAAAGAAAGCGTCTCCGCCTTCAATTTCGGTATCAACTTCCGTGAGCAGCAGTTTGTTCGCATAGGGGAGAAACTGTTTATAAATATCCGCACCGCCTATAACCATCAATTCGCCTTCCCCATAGCGGTCAATCGCTTCCTGCACCGAATGAACGACTTCACAGCCTTCTTTGGCGTATTCCGATTGTCTGGAAATAACGACATTGACGCGGTCTTTCAGCGGTTTCGGCAGCGATTCAAAGGTTTTACGACCCATAACGACCGTTTTGCCTGTTGTATGACGGGTAAAGAACGCCATCTCAGCAGGTAAGCGCCAAGGCAGCTTATTCCCGATTCCGATCGTACGGCTGCGATCCATGGCTGCAATCATCGTAATCGACATAATGCGACCCTGCTTTCTTATACGGCTACAGGAGCCTTAATGGTTGGATGTGGCTGGTAGTTCTCAATCGTGATATCTTCTACCTCAACGTCGAAGATCGATTTCACATCTGGATTGATCGCAAGGACTGGCAGGTCACGCATGTCCCGCTGTAATTGAATATCAATTTGATCCAAGTGATTCATATAAATATGAGCATCCCCAAGCGTATGAATAAACTCTCCTGCTTCCAGCCCGCATTCCTGCGCCACCAAATGAGTAAGCAAGGCATAGCTGGCAATGTTAAATGGTATACCGAGGAAAATATCTCCACTGCGCTGATAAAGCTGACAGCTTAACTTACCGTTGATAACATAGAACTGGAACATCGTATGACATGGAGGCAGCGCCATCGAAGGTACATCTTCCGGATTCCATGCCGATACAATTAATCGTCTCGAGTCAGGGTTCTTCTTGATCGTTGCGATTACATCTTTAAGCTGATCAATCGTTTCCCCTTGCGTCGTACGCCACTCCCGCCACTGCTTGCCATATACATTGCCAAGTTCACCGTATTTGGCTGCAAACTCATCGTCTGTCAGCACAAGCTGGATAAACTTCTCCATCTGCTCTTTGTAAAGGCCATTAAAACTATCATCCGTCTGTGAGCGTAAGCCGAAATTGGTCATATCAGGACCATTGTAATCGGTGCTCTCCACCCACCTCTTGAACGCCCATTCATCCCAAATGTGATTGTTATGCTGCAGAAGATATCGAATGTTCGTATCCCCTTTTATAAACCATAGCAATTCACTTACGATTAATTTAAAAGGCACACGCTTTGTCGTCAAAAGCGGAAAACCTTTATTCAAGTCAAAACGCATCTGATAGCCAAAGGTCGAGATCGTTCCCGTACCGGTACGATCCTCTTTCTTCACACCATTAGCTAATACATAACGCAGTAATTCCAAATATTCGACTTCTGTCGATTGAACAGTCACGGTTTCTTTCAACTCCTTGAATTTCGATCTACAAGGGAACAAAACTATTTAACTATTTTAACATTTTCGCCGCGTGTTGTCTTTCCCGTTTTCTCTTCATTCGTAATTCATATCGTTCGGGAGCCGTTGCAAATAAATGGATTTCTCCTTCTGACTCCGGATACACCTTCGGCACCTTGGTTGGCCTGCCCTTATCATTCAAGGCTACAAAGGTGAAAAAAGCTGTTACCGTCGTCGTTCGCTGTGCCGTATACAAATTCTCGGATTGGACGGTAACACATACTTCCATTGAGCTGTCATTCGTCCAACTAACGAATGCTTCCACCTCAATGACTTCGCCAACTTTAATCGGAGCGACAAAATCGATACTGTCCGTCGAAGCTGTAACAACCTGCATTCGAGCATGGCGCATCGCTGCAATAGCGGCTGCTTTATCCATATACTCCATTACTTTGCCGCCAAACATCGTCTCATGATGATTCGTATCCAGCGGGAAAATGATCTGCGTCATTACCGTTCTGGATGCACTAGCCGGCTTTTCCATAAACAACCGCTCCTTACGCTATGTACAGTTATAATATGCAAAAAGAGGCCCGCATGCTGTTCAAGCTGCGGGGCCTCTTCGATTAAATATCAACTAGAGGAGCTATTATTTAGCTACTGTGTGGATCGGGTGTCCAAGCGCTACTTCCGCTGCGTCAAGAACGATCTCGCCCAGTGTAGGATGCGCATGGATAGTCAGAGCGATATCTTCGAGTGTAGCACCCATTTCGATTGCAAGAGCAAGCTCAGCAATCATGTTGGAAGCTTCAAGACCGATGATTTGTGCGCCCAGAACAAGACCAGTCTCAGCATCGGAAACGAGTTTCACGAAGCCTTCAGTCGCGTTAAGCGACATTGCACGGCCGTTGATTGCAAATGGGAATTTGCCCACTTTTGTTTTGTAGCCTTTGTCTTTTGCTTCTTTCTCGGAAAGACCAACTGCTGCACATTCCGGATCGGAGAAGCATACTGCAGGCACACATTTGTAATCGATAACGCTTGGCAGACCAGAGATTGCTTCTGCTGCAATGCGGCCTTCGTACATTGCTTTGTGAGCAAGTGCAGGACCAGCGATGATGTCGCCGATTGCATAGATATGCGGGTTACTTGTACGGCATTGTGCGTCAACTTCAACCAGACCACGCTCGCCAACTTTAACGTTAGCCAGTTCAAGACCAAGGTCTCCGTCTGTGTTAGGACGACGTCCAACTGTAACGAGCAGGTAGTCTGCTGTTACTTTCTCTTCTTTGTCGCCAACTTTATAAGTCAGTGTAACGTCTTTATCTGTTTGCTCAGCGCCTTGAGCCATTGCGCCAGTAACGATATCAACGTTAGTGCCTTTAAGTTTCTTAGCAACGATCGAACCCATATCTTTATCGAAGCCTGGCAGAATTGCGTCGCCGCCTTCGATGATTGTTACTTTTGTACCGAATTTGGAGTACATTTGACCAAGCTCGATACCGATGTAGCCGCCACCGATAACGATGATGCTTTTCGGAATCTCAGGCAGGGACAATGCACCAGTCGACGAAACGATACGGCCGCTGAACGGGAATGCTTTCAGCTCGATTGGACGGGAACCAGTTGCGATAATGCAGTTTTTGAAACGGTAGCGCGGTGCTTCTTGATCGTTGAAGACACGTGCTTCGTTCTCGTTAATGAACATAACTTCACCGTTGAAATATTGCACTTTGTTCGCTTTCAGAAGCGATGCAACACCGCCGGTAAGTTTTTTAACGATACCGTTCTTGAACTCCTGTACTTTGTTCCATTCCACCTTCACGTCGCCAGCAGTAATGCCGAACGCCGATGCATGGCTGATGGATTCATATTGATGTGATGCCGAGATAAGCGCTTTGGAAGGAATACAGCCAACGTTCAAACAAACGCCGCCCACATTTTCTTTCTCAACAACCAGAACGTTTTGACCAAGTTGTGCTGCGCGGATTGCGGCAACATAACCGCCAGGACCTGCACCGATGACTAGAGTATCAATATCTAAAGACGGATCTCCTACTACCATTGTAGTTACACCTCCATGATGAATAATTCTGGTTGACCCAGAAGTTGTTTAATGTAGTTCATAAAGTTTTGAGCTGTTGCGCCGTCGATGAGACGGTGGTCGAAGCTCAGCGACAGTGCCATTACAGGTGCTGCCACGATTTCGCCGTTGCGAACAACCGGTTTCTCAGAGATACGGCCAGTACCCAGGATTGCAACTTCAGGGAAGTTGATTACTGGTGTAAAGAACATACCGCCAGCGGAACCGATGTTGGAGATTGTGATTGTGCTGCCTTTAAGCTCAGCAGCGGACAATTTGCCTTCGCGGCCTTTAACAGCCAGGTCACGGATTTTGTCTGCAACCATGAAGATATTTTTACGGTCAGCGTCCTCGATAACAGGAACGATCAAGCCGTTGTCTGTATCTGTCGCGATACCGATGTTGTAGAACTTCTTGTAGACGATTTCTTGACTAGCTTCGTCAAGCGTAGCGTTCATGATTGGGAACTGGCGGCATGCCGCAACAAGTGCCTTCACGATGAATGGCAGGTAAGTCAGCTTGGAACCTTTTTTCTCTGCGTATGGTTTGTATTTCGTACGAAGAGCAACCAGTTCTGTAACATCCACTTCGTCCATGATTGTAACGTGTGGAGCAGTATATACCGATTTAACCATCGCGTTAGCGATCGCTTTACGGATACCTTTGAATGGTACGCGCTCTTCTGGACGGTATGCGTCAGTTGCCGCTGCTGCAGGTTTAGCTGCTGCAGGTACATCAGATGCTTGTGCTGCTGCTTCAGCTGCTGGAGCTTCAATCACTGCCGGAGCTGCTGCTCCGCCGTTAGTTACATCTTCACGCGTGATACGGCCGTTTTTGCCAGTGCCGGCAACCGTCGTCAGATCAACGCCTTGTTCACGGGCAAATTTACGAACGCTAGGTGTAGCCAGTACTTGGCCGCCTGTTGCTTTCGGTGCTTCTGCTGGTACAGCAGGAGCTGCAGTTGGTGCCGCTGCTTGAGCAGCTGGTGCTGCAGGAGCCGCTGCCGCTGGAGCTGGAGCTTCAGTTGCTGCAGGAGTATCTTGCTCAGGAATATCGCCTTCTGCATCAATAATCGCTACAACTTCGCCGACATGGCATACTTGGCCGTCCTTCATGCGTACTTCCGTAACAACACCATTTACAGGACAAGGAACTTCTACAACTGCCTTATCGTTCTGTACTTCCATGATGATATCGTCATCCGTTACTTTGTCGCCGACTTTAATATGCACTTTTACGATTTCGCCTTCGTGCAAGCCTTCGCCAAGCTCTGGAAATTTGTATTCAAATTTCGCCACTGTTGTATCCTCCTAAAAAGAATTGTCGCACAACAGGCTTGTTAAAGCCGGTTGTGATAATTCTTACCTCGTAAGCATGTGCTTAAAGAATTGCCGTGCTCTTTGCGGTGATTCTTACCTCGTAAGCATTCACATCTATTGTCGCCTAATGACGACTTTGCCCGCTATTAAGCGGGCAATTTATATCCATCATCCATGAGGATGAATAACATTAAAAGTTCAGGACTTTATTAACCGCATCTACGATACGAGCTGGTGTTGGCAGCCAAGTATCTTCGATTTGTGCGAACGGATATACCGTATCCGGACCAGCAACGCGAAGTACAGGAGCTTCCAAGTGCAGGATCGCTTTTTCGTTGATTTGAGCAATAACTTCTGCTGCTACGCCGGAAGTTTTTTGTGCTTCTTGAACAACGATTGCGCGGTTTGTTTTTTTGATCGAAGCAACGATAGTGTCGATATCGAGCGGCACCAAGGAGCGAAGGTCAATAACTTCCGCTTTAATACCGTTTTTCTCAAGCTCGTCCGCTGCTTTCACAGCTGTGTGAACCATCATGCCGTAAGCAATGATTGTTACGTCCGAACCTTCACGAACTACGTTTGCTTTACCGATCTCAACTGTGTACTCGCCTTCTGGTACTTCAGCACGGAAAGCACGGTACAAGTTCAGGTGCTCCATGAAGAATACAGGGTCATTATCGCGGATTGCAGCGATCATAAGACCTTTTGCATCGTACGGGTTGGATGGAATAACAACTTTGATACCTGGTGTTTGAACTGCAAGACCTTCCAGGGAGTCCGTGTGAAGTTCTGCTGCTTTAACGCCGCCGCCAAATGGCGTACGGAATACGATTGGCGAGTTGTAACGGCCTCCGGAACGGTAACGCATACGCGCCGCTTGAATAAACATTTGGTCCATTGCTTCATAGATGAAACCAACGAACTGAATTTCAGCAACTGGACGGAAACCTTGGATACCCATACCAACTGCCAAACCGCCGATAGCGGACTCAGCTAGTGGCGTATCGAATACGCGCTCCTCGCCGAATTCTTCTTGCAAACCTTCTGTTACGCGGAATACACCGCCGACTTTACCAACGTCCTCACCGAAGATAAGTACGTTCTCATCACGTTTAAGCTCCACACGCATAGCGTCGCGGATTGCTTCCAACATATTCATTTGAGCCATGATCGTCAGATCCTCCTTCATTTTTGCTCGTGCAAAATCCCATCGTCAGGCAAGGGTATTATTGAAAATCAGCCTTTTGCTCTTCGAGATGCTGAGGCGTTTTTTCGAACATAGAATCAATCAAGCCGCCAACTGTCATTTTCTCAGTTGCTTCTGCTTTCTTGATGTTCTCGTTAACAGCCGCTTTCGCTTCTTCTTTCACGCGAGCTGTATCTTCTTCTGTCCAAAGGCCTTTCTTCTCCAAGAACTTGCCGAAACGAATAAGAGGATCCTTAAGGCCCCATTCCGCTTCTTCATCTTTCGTACGGTATTTCGTCGCATCATCAGACAGGGAGTGCGGACGGAAACGGTAAGTCAACATCTCGATCAATGTTGCACCTTCACCGTTACGGCCGCGTTCAGCCGCTTCAGATACTGCTTTAATAACAGCAAGAACGTCCATACCGTCAATTTGAACACCTTTAATACCGGCAGCAACCGATTTATGAGCAACAGACAAAGCTGCTGTTTGTTTCTCATACGGCGTTGTGATGGCATAACGGTTGTTTTGTACGACATAAATAACTGGAAGCTTGAATACTCCAGCAAAGTTCATAGATTCGTAGAAGTCGCCTTCAGAGGAACCGCCATCACCTGTATAAGTAATCGCTACACGTTTCTCGCCGCGTTTCTTGAATGCCATTGCTACGCCTGCTGCATGAAGCACTTGTGCGCCGATAATGATTTGTGGCATAAGCACATGTACATCAGCTGGAATTTGGCCGCCATGTTGATGACCACGGGAATAAAGGAAGGCTTGATACATAGGAAGACCATGCCATACAAGCTGCGGGATATCCCGGTAGCCTGGGCAAATGAAATCATCTTTATTAATCGCATATTCGCTGCCGATCATCGAAGCTTCTTGTCCAGATACCGGAGCATAGAAGCCTAGACGGCCTTGGCGGCCAAGGTTAACGGCACGCTCATCCCAAGTGCGCGTAAATACCATGCGGTACATTAATTCTTTTAATTGGTCGTCAGTCAGATCCGGCATATATTCCGGGTTAACTACGTCGCCGTCGAGCGACAACACGGATAATGGTTTTACAGGTTCCGTTTGAACTTCATATGGCAGTTTGTTAAGCACTTTGCTCATTTTGAACGCTCACCTCGATCATTAATATTTGAAAATCGGAGCTCTCTGTTATAGAATCATAATACACCTGTTTACCAAAGATGGTCAAAGAAAAAAACAAAAAAACCGTTGTTTTTTCGCTAATCTGGCCGATTTCACCAATGAATTGTATATGTAACAGATTTGTTTTTTCTGTATAACAGCATAATACAATCAGGGTTCAAAACCAGATGATGACTGGGTACGGGCAGATTCTCATTACCTTACTATTGTTTACCCACAAGCTAACCATTCCATTCAGGGGGATTCACATATGACTGATCAACGTTACCTAAAACGCACCGTGGTGAAAGAAATTGTAAAAAGCAGCTACTTACCAGAAGGCGAACGCAGTTTGCGTATCTATTTACCGCCAGGTTATAACGAAGTGCTCAGCTATCCTGTCGTCTATTGCCAAGATGGTGAAGACTTCTTCAACTTTGGGCGGATTGCAACAACGGCGAACCGCATTATTCTCGATGAGGGCATAGAACCATTCATTATAGTTGGCGTTGATGTCGACAAGACGTATAGAACAGCTGAATATTCGCCTGATGGCAACCGACATGAAGCGTATGTCCGTTTCTTCGGCGAAGAACTTATTCCTTTTATAGAAGGTAAATATCCGGTCCGCACTTCACCTGAGCATCGCTTGCTTGCTGGCGACTCCCTCGGCGGGACAATCTCTTTCCACCTCGCTTTGACGTATCCTGAGCTGTTCACTCGCATATTGTCGCTATCCGGTGCTTATTATGACCGTTCTCGTGAAATTATGGAAGCTCAAAAGGACCTATCTTGGTTAGAGATGTATATGATCGCCGGCTTTGGGGAGACAGCCTATGATACCGGTCACGGTATCTTCGACTTCCTCGACATCAACCGTACGGCCCGCTCCATCCTTGAAGAAAGAGGGGCTACGCTGACTTATTTTGAAAAAGACGGCGGGCATCAATGGGGCTTCTGGCAAAAGGAACTGCCTGATGGCTTGATGCATTTTATCGAAGTGGAATAACGTAAGAATGAGGGTGTACCATCATACATGATGAGACACCCCTTTTTTTTGCCATAAAGCGTGAAAAAGCTCGGACAGGTATTTACCCGACCGAGCTTTTTTACGATTAAATTCAATTACTTCATTTTACTTTAGGTCATTAACGATTCGTTCTAGAAGCTTCTCGCTTCCTTCGACGACTAGTTCATAGACATAGTCGAAATTGCCTGTATAATACGGGTCTGGAACGTCGTCTTCGGCATGTTGTGGGAGCATGTCCATAAACTTAATGATTTTTGCTGAATCTGCTGCGCTTCCGATAATACGACGAACATCGGCCTCATTCTTCGTATCCATGCAGATGATGTAATCAAAACCTTCATCTTTGGCTGTAAATTGTCTTGCTTTCATGCCCGTATAAGAAATGCCGTGAAGGTCGAGCTGCTTGCGGGTTCCTTCATGAGGCGGTTTGCCGATATGCCAATCACCTGTACCAGCAGAATCAATCTCGATCACATCCACAAGACCAGCTTTCTCCACCAGACTGCGGAATACGGCTTCTGCCATCGGCGAGCGGCAAATGTTGCCTAGACAAACGAACACTACGCGTACTTTTCTCATATGATGCCTCCTCCCTTCTGTTTAAGCGACCTACGAGGCAGTCTCCATTTGTAGTATACCGACAGCATTCTGAACACGATAACAATAACGAACAAGACCAAGAGTTCAAACGTTGTATGGAACCAGCCTTCGCCTACTGCTAGGCCTGCGAGCATCGCCCATACCGCATAAATCTCATCCTTGAGCACAAGTGGCTTCCGACCTGCCAATACATCGCGAATGATGCCTCCTCCGATACCTGTTAACATAGCCGCAACGAGTACAGCACTGATCGGGTGATTCATCTCGGTCGCATACAAAGCGCCTTGAATCGCAAATGCTGACAATCCGATAGCATCAAAGAATGACTCGCTTTTCCTCCACTTGTGAATCCATGATACTGGCAGCAGAAAAGCTACCGTCATGGCGATCACAGCGATTTCCAGCAAGTTACCTTGATTCCATAAGGTCGTAACCGGCCGGCCAATCAGCAAGTTTCTTATAACACCGCCGCCAAACGCTGTCACAAGACCTAGCACGAATACCCCCAAAATATCGTATTCTTCCTCCATAGCAACGATCGCACCGCTGACTGCAAATGCGACCGTTCCAATAATACTGAAAACGCCAAAGATGTCCAAGCTCCCTACTCCTCCGCTTCCATGATGACCGCCCAGCCGCGTACTCTAACGCGATCCTGTCGGTACTGTCCTTCATCATTTTAGCCGCGCTTATTCGGTTTGACAATTGTTTTACACATAACTTTCGCATTATACTGGCTTCAACACCTGAAGTTCGAAAGGAAGAGTAAGAATGAATAATCGCATCATCATCTGTACTGGCGGTCAATTGGGTAGCTGGACGCTTCCATTGATCCACTCCGGAGATACATTAATTGGCGCAGACCGCGGCGCTTTATTCCTCGTGCAGCATGGATTTACGCCGGATCTGGCGCTTGGCGACTTCGATTCGGTTACTCCAGAGCAATTTGAGCTTATCCGGTCAAACAGTCGGGAGACGCTTGCCTATGATCCGATCGATAAGGATTATACCGATACAGAACTTGCATTCCGCCATGCTCTGGACCAGTCCCCTTCTGAGGTTGTTATGCTCGGAGCGCTGGGGAGCCGATTCGATCATTCCCTTGCGAATGTGCATCTGCTCAAGCTGGCATTGGAAAAAGGGATTAAAGCATCTATTACTGACGAGCATAATACGATTACCTTAGCTGAGACTGGAACAACTGAATTTCAACAAAGTGATTACAGCCATATTTCACTGCTACCCTTATCTGAACAGGTTACCGGTATTACACTCCATGGGTTCGCCTATCCGCTGCATGAGGCAACGCTGCAGATCGGTCAGTCCTTGGGGATCAGCAATATACTTGCAGATCCCGTTGGTACCTTAACCGTCCATACTGGTATCCTGCTCGTTATTCAGAGCAAAGACTAACTTGTAATACAGAAGCTGCCTAACTCTCAGTCACATCCGGCTTGGTCTCAATCGTCAAACCTTCTACATACTTCCGACCAATAAGCTTCCGTTTTTTTCGATTGTCTTTGGTATCGAACACAATATCCATATCATAATCAGATCCAGGATACAGTTTTTCCTTGCTGATATAAGGCTTTAATCGTTTGCGGTTAAAGCCCATTTTTTTACCCTGCACCTGAACAATTACTTCGCCCCGATCATCTGCCGGCTGGAAGACAATTCCCGCGCGTCGAAGCGGATAAATCCACACCGCATCACCTTTGAGGAAAACATGCGCTGGGGACTTTTCTTTTTGTTCAACTGAATCCTTCATAGTATCGACAGCTTCTTCTACTACCACTCCCACTGTCTTCTCCTCATACCCGGACAAAGATGTTTCCAAACGGATCACTGTTCGACCTTCTGCCAGCTTCTCTGCCCGTTTCATCACATGCTCTGGAAGTCCAAAACGTCTGGCAATTGCGAAAGCATGGCTTTCTCCCGCTTCCCCTACTTCAAGACGATAGAGAGGTCGTAACGTCTCCGCGTCAAAAGCCATTCTCGCATTCATACAGCCGGCAGTACTTGCTGCAAACTTCTTAATCTCGTTAAAATGGGTAGTCGCCGCAGTTAGTGCTTTACGTTGCAGCAGCTCCTCCAGCACCGCGATCGACAAGGCGATTCCCTCGCCGGGATCAGTCCCAGCTGCCAATTCATCGAGAAGTATAATTGTCTGTTCATCTGCTGAATGAAGCATTTCTTTCAGAACGGCAATGTGTGAAGAGAACGTAGACAACGACTGCTCAAGGCTTTGTCCGTCGCCTACATCGGCCATAATATGCCGGAACACTCCAAATCGGCTGTCCGGGGAAGCCGGGACAAGTAAGCCGGATTGGACAAGCAGCGCGAGCAGTCCGATTGTTTTGAGGGCTACCGTCTTACCTCCTGTGTTTGGCCCTGTAATAATGAGCTGTTTCCAACGAACGCCAAGCTCTACATGGATGGGCTCCGCTTGTTGCCCCAACAATGGATGGCGAGCCTCTACCAGCTTAATTATAGGCTCATCGCTTAATGTCACAGGCTGACCATTATAGGAAAGTGACAATTTACCTCTAGCTAGCATGAAATCAAAAGATGCCATAGCCTCCCGATTCTGGAACAAATCCAGCTTATACAGTTCAGCTTCATCTGACAGCCGTGATAAAATTATCGTTCTTTCCCTTTCCTCTTCTGCCTTCCATTCTTGCCATTCCTGCTGCAATTCTGCAACATCAATCGGCTCAATAAACAGCGTCTGACCACTTGATGACTCATCCCACACCGTGCCTGGAACGAACTTCCGATGTTCTCGCTTGACCGCAATAACTGACCTGCCTCTTCTTCTACTTATAATCGGATCTTGCAGTGCCGACTTGTACTTGGAAAGCGAAGCTTCCAGCTTCTTATGAATTTTATCTTCCACTGCGATCAGATGACGGCGAATCGTGCCAAGATCAGCACTTGCCTGATCCGTAAGACTTCCATACCGAATACAGCGGTCGAGCTCCTGCTTCAGCCGAGGACAATCATTCATCGAATCGGCGTAGGCGGCAATCGTAGGTGCAATCATTCGCTTATTATCCATGTAACGCTTCATTTGGGCAATCGATACGAGCCATGCTAACAGCTGATCCAGCTCCGATTCGGTGTAGATTCGGCCCTTACCAAGCAGGGACAGAAAAGGATCAATGCCCTCCATGGCGGAAAGGGGTACACTCGCACCAGTTGTGAGCAAGGCAGCTGCCTCTTCTGTTTCATTCAGCCAAGCTCTAATTTGCTTCCGGTTCGTGCTTGGTACATGTCGCTCAGCCAATGATTGACCTGCTGGTGATACCGTATAACCGATCATTTTATCCTTCAATTTGTCATATTCCAGTCTTTGAAATACAGCTTCATTCATGTGTTTAGATGCTCCTTTAATCGTTTTTGGGTATAAAAAAAACAGGAACAGAACGCAAGAAGCGTTCCGTTCCTGTTATCGATTTGGCCTAGACCAATCCCGTTCAAAGCCCTTTGAAGCACAAAAAAACCGTGCTGCAAGAGCACGGTGATAGCCAGCCGAATATCTTCAGGTGGAAATCCTCATGTTCTTAACTCTTGGCATCGGTCTTTGTCTAGAGACGTCACAATAGAAGACATGCATGATGACAAAAAATTGCATCTGCAAGCCAATCAGACGAACAAACAAAACCGATCTATCCAATTAGAAGTTAAGAACACCAGCAAACATTAAAATTTCCCCTTCCGAAATCACACAATCAATTAAGTAGCTAATTTTCTTAGCTATAATCACAATGTACGCTAAAGGCTTACGATTTGTCAATTCATTTCCCTACAGAAACTTCCAAACCTGTATAAGTAAATTCCGCATGCTCAGGCAACGGGTATGTTCGCCTCAGATCGATATCATGAGACATATGCGTGAATAAGGTTCTTTTTGGCTTCCAAATCGGAAGCAATGCAAGAGCCTCCGTCACATCGTAGACGGATCGTGACTCATAAGCGAAGTTTTCTTTATAAAAACTTGTACCAAGCACAAGCAGATCCAGCCCGTAAAGCGGCTTCTGCTGCTCCTCTGTTAACCCAATTGAGTCGGAACAATAAGCCCATGCTTCACCTGACTCTTGATGATCAAATCGAAAAGCATAAGCAAAACCGTTCTTGCCATGATTCACTTTCCATGTTGAGACACGCCAGCTGCCAAAATCACAAGGTGTATCGATCGCAATAAAGCGAATATTACGATCCAGCCAAGGAAAACGCTGCATAATTTCCGCAATAACTTCTTCAGGAGCATAAGCTTCACCTTTTACCCCTAGCCATCGGCAAGCATCCGCCCACTCAGGAAGACCCCCGATATGGTCGAAATGTGCATGTGTCACAAGAATCCGATTCACAAAATGAAGGCCAGCTGCCTCCATCTGTGTTCGCCAGTCCGGCCCGCAGTCAATCATCATGGTACCAAAATCAGCATCTTCAAGCTGTACAAGGGAACGATAGCGGCGATTGACGCCGCTAGTTCTCGCTTCAGTGCATACCTCGCATTCGCAATAAACACGAGGGACACCCATCGCATCCCCTGTTCCTCGGAAAATTATCTTCATCATATCGGCAGCAGCTCGATCTGCTCCTTGCCGCGCAGCCCTTCGATCATATCGAGCCATTCTTGTGGCTTATTAGGAAGTGCAGAGTAGTAGCCTTCTAAGAACTGAACGACTAGCGCTGCTGGAATGACAGCTAACTCTTCATCTGCAGGCAGGAAGCATAGATTAAGCCCTTCCACTGCCTCTCCTGTAAGCTCCCAGGACGGGTGCACGTAAGGGATATTGATCATTTTATATCCAATGTGCGATAACACTTCACGGCGTACAAACGGATTCATCGGTGTTACTCCGCCGAATTCATGCTCTCCACTTTCATAGGGGTTATAGATTTCTGCGAACATGCCGATTGGGGATGTACCTGACTCTTGTGCCAATCGAGCAAGATCCTTCTCACGTCCCCGCATCAGGAAACGGCCGATCCCTTTGTTTGGCTCGCCGATAATAGTAAAGTCGGTCATCGCTACACGAAGCTCTGGATAATAGCGGTACTCTGTGGAGCCGACTACTTCACCGTTCTCAATGGCTACGTAGACATGAATGCCTGCGTCTTCGAGAGGCTCTTTCCACAGTTCGTATGCCAACACTTCTTCAGGTGGGAAGATCCGTTTGAGCAGCGCGTGAAGTGATGCGAAGTATGGATCGTTGATGGAATTAATGCGGTAATACTGTAATGGCATTAACAAACACTCCAATCTATGTAGAGCAGATGGGTACTATGAGAAAGCCTGGGCCTTCAGCCGCTGTTGTTTTTGAATGTTTGGATTAAAAATTCCAGTGGTTTACATTCAAAAACAAAGGCGGGCGCTATCGCTCTGAAGACTCCAGGTTTTCTCTCCGCACCAAAGCTCGAAATATAATATTAGTCTTTAAACCTGCAAAAACGGATTGCGCCATTCCATTAGCGCAGCGTAGTTACAGGATTCTTCGTCGTCCAGATAATCGGCAGCGATTCCTACAGGAGTTCTGCCGCAGCGGAGAAGGAAGGTAATCACAGGGTCCTTATAGATGCCCTTCATCACTTTCTCCAAGTATTGCTCAGGTGTCTCTTCAGCAGCGTGAAGATGATAACCGGGCATACGACCGGCTCCGAGAAGCCGCTTAAGGCCAAGATGAACAACTGTTTCATACATGGACTGTAGAAGCCATTTGCCAATACCGGCCTTCCGATAGGCGGGGATGACACAAATATCGGCAACGTACAGGGTATCACCGTCTGGATTGTGATTAAGGATATAGCCGCTGTCCGTAATTTGCTCCCAGCTATGCGCTTCGTGATAATGAGACATATCTACAATAAGCCCGGTCATGGACCCGATCACTTTCCCTCCGATTTCACAGCATAATGCCCCTTCAGGAAAGCGGGTAATATGTTCGGTCAGCTGTTCTTCGTTCCACCAAAGCTCCTCCGGGTAGGGAGGCGGGAAGCTTTCACTCTGAACATCAATTAAGGCTTTAAAATCTTGTGAAGTATAAGTGCGAATAATAGCTTCGGTTGGCACGCCATCATGAATAACGAACAATTGCTTGCGCATAATTATGTCCAGTCCGTATAGAGATCGGTCCGACGGTCTCTCCAGGTCGTCACCGATCCTGCAGCACGAACGTCCTCCAGCAGCTGGAGATCCAGGTCCGCTACAATAAGCATATCGTCATTAATGACACCTTCGCTCAAAATGCCTGCTGGCGGGAATGGAATATCATTAGGTGTAATTACCGCTGCTTGACCATAGTTGGCACGCATGAAATCAACTTTGCGCAGCGAACCGACTGTTCCTGTCGTTACGATATAGATTTGATTCTCAACGGTTCTTGCATGACAGCAATAACGTACGCGGTAGAATCCATGACGATCATCCGTACAGGATGGACAGAAAATAACGTCCGCCCCTTTGGCACGCGCCATACGGACGATTTCCGGAAACTCAATGTCGTAGCAAGTCAACATGGCTATCGTGCCAAATGGAGTGTCAAACACTTGAAGTCCGTCACCAGGTGTCATGTTCCACTCGGTTACTTCCGTTGGGGTAAGATGAATTTTGGCTTGACGATCAATTTTCCCATCCGGATGGAATAAGTGAGCCGTGTTCTGGCGTTTGCCATTACCGGCATCCACAACATGTGTGCCGCCTACAATGTACATGTCATATTCTTTGGACAACTTGCGGAACAATCCTTCATACTGCTCTGTATACTCAGGTAAACGGTCGATAGGCAGAGCCTTCCCGTTTTCATCGCCGATCGATAATAACTGTGTCGTCAGAAACTCCGGGAACAGAATAATCTGTGTCCCATATTCCGAGGCATTCCGGACATAATGAGTAACTTGTGCAGCAAATTGGTCAAACGATGAGATATCTTCCAGATGATATTGTACAGAGGCAACACGGTATTTCAACAGACCTCTCCCCTTTAAAAGAATTTCCGCTGCTTTTGGCGGGCAATTCTTACTTCGTAAGCTTGTACTAATTCCTTTACTTTCTTTGTTTGAACTGAATCGAAATGGTCGTCCCGAGATCCGGCAGGCTAAATACATCAATCTTGCCTTCATGCAGGTCAACAATACGTTTGGCAATCGACAGGCCTAGACCAACACCACCTGTCGCGCGGCTTCTTGCACCATCTACCCGGTAGAAGCGCTCGAACATATGTGGAATTTCATTCTCCGGTATGCCGATCCCTTTATCTTTGACCTCGATCTTAACGATGTTTCTGATCAAGCTGACCGTAACATCAATCGGATCTTTACTGTATTTAATGGCATTATCGAGCAATATAACAAGCAGCTGCCGGATCTTATCCTTATCTCCATACAAGCGAACAGAACGGGACATTGCTTTCACTCGAATTGGACGCTGGAAAGTCTGCTGCAGCATAACTGCAAGCTCGTCCACAACTTGAACAACGTCAAACATCTCTTGATTCAGCCAATCCTCCTGCTCAGCTTCAGCCAGCATAAGCATGGACTTCGTCAAGTTCTGCAAACGGTTTGCTTCTTTATCGATCGCTTCAATCGCTTCATCACGGATATTCTCATCATCACGTCCCCAGCGCTTCAACATACCCGCATAACTGCTAATAACGGTAAGCGGAGTTTTCAGTTCATGGGAAGCATCGGCGACAAACTGCTTTTGTCTCGCAAAAGTACGGTCCAGCCTGTCTATCATCTGGTTAAACGCACGTACAAGCTGCTGCAGCTCTGCTGATTCTTCATGACTTGACGGCTCGATCTTGCGCAGCTTTCCGCTTCGGTCGATTTCCCGCATCGTATTGATCATCTGCTGCATCGGCGAAGTAAGCCGAGAGGTGAACCAATACGTTCCGAATATAGCAAATAGAACAGCACCCGCACTTGTAACGGACAATGCAGCAACCAAGATTTGCAGATAATCATCAAGCTCGTTCAGAACACGGTTGATCTCAAGCATGGCAACGAGATTAGCCCCATCATAAATAGGAACGCGCATATACATAATCCGCTCGCTGCCCTTTTTGATCATACCCGTATCGTGATGGCTCTGAAAGGACGCCGGAAGATTCAATAAAACAGGATCCGAGCCGGTAATATTTACAATTTTCCCATCAGGCTTAATAATACGTATCATTTCGTTCACATTATAATATTCGTTTAAAAGATCAGGGTCGAATATCCCTTTGCCGTCTTGGATGTTCGGATTTTCCAGCATGAGATTTACCTTATTCCCAATCACTCGCTCTTCGCTCTCCGTCGTAATCTTAATGACGTAGAAGTACACAAAGATATTAAACAATATAAGAATAAAGATTAGCCAGAAAATCGTAAAGAGCGTGAATCGTTTGCGAAGCGTCATGCGTCAGGCTCCTTTATCATGTAACCAACGCCGCGAACCGTATGAATCAGCTTGTGACGGTATCCCTTGTCCAGCTTTTGACGCAAATATCGGATATAGACATCGACCAGGTTCGTCTCTCCGATAAAATCGTAACCCCAAACCTCTGATAAAATATCTTCACGCGATTTTTCATCATTCTTATTCTCGACCAAATAGACAAGAAGTTCGAATTCACGTGGTGTAAGCTCAATAACAATATCCTTTCGATACACCTTACGTGTCCGCAGCTCTATCGTCAAATCCCCTACCTTGATCAAATCTGAGCCTTCAGATTCCTTCGGATACTGCTGGAATATACGCAAAATGTTACGGACACGCGCAAGCAGCTCTTCCATAGCAAATGGCTTCGTAATATAATCATTTGCGCCATGCTCGAAGCCACTTACCTTATCGGGAACTGTATCTCTTGCCGTAAGCAAAATAACAGGCACGGGGTTGCCCGCTTGACGCAGTCGGCGAAGCACCTCGATCCCATTTAATTCAGGCAGCATCACATCAAGCAGAATTAGTTCCCACTCACCTGTTGAAGCCATCTCATATCCTGTACGTCCGTCGGCTGCTGTACCGACCGTATATCCTTCATGTTCTAACTCAAGTTGTAACACGCGGGAAATGCCCGCCTCGTCTTCCACTACCAAAACTCGTTCATTCATTCTGGATGTTCACCTGCTTCCAAATATGCTTATGGACTCGTATTCATCATAAAGAAGGTTTATTTCAAATGCAAGCAAGGTCAGCGCCTAAAGCTGACATGAAAAGCTTTCTTTTGCAGTTCCTTTGCTGCATATTCAATCAATGGCAGGAATGCTTTTTCCAATTGTTTGCAAAGAACTTTCCTATCTGTAGCCCATTGACCTCGCCACATGGTGTCAAGCCAATCAGCTGCAGGCAATAGAGGAACTGCCGCTATAGGGTATTCCGGCAGCATACTCATCCATTCATTCCGTCCAGCGAAGCTTGTATCTTTATTAGCAATCCACAACATCGAGCCTCCATTTGCGGACAGTTGACTGCTTATTTGCATCAGTTCCTTAAGCTGCTCCGTCCTCCATCTGGAAGGATAGGGGTCTGCAACAGTAAGCACGACATCGGATTGAAGCATCCATTCCTTATGAAGGGGGCTGGCTCCTCCAGAAAGATCGGTAATAATCACTTCCGCTTCTCCCCCTTTCTGCCGAAGCTGAAGCTTATCCATCTCATCTCTCTGAGCCAAATGGAAAGGATGCTGCTGCGCATGCCACCATACACCTTGCTCGTTCCAGCTGTAATACTTATCTTCTCGTTGACCGCGTCCCTTCATATTGCTTCGTAACAGAGTTGCCCATTCAGGCCGTTCTGTAGGAAATTCTGCTGCTGTACAGGTCAGCCCTCGAGCTCCAAGCAATTTCGCAAGTGTAATGGATATGAAGGTTGCCCCTGCTCCCGGAGATAATGAAACGACTGCAATCTTTAGTAGGCGATTAAAATTGCAGTTTCTGCCATAGGAGCTTGACCTACCTGAATCCATCCAGTTTATTACGTTCTCCCCGTCAGGCATATAGGAAGCGAAAGTCTGAAGCTCTTTCTCCACTTCACTCATCAATGCATATCGATCATCTGCACTCGGCTGAACCATTCTCCATAGCATCTCTGCAAATTGACCCGGAACATCCGTCTGCAGCGGCTTCTGAAAGCTGCTCCTCTTGAATGCAGCATGGTTAATATAGCTGCCCTCACTCAGTAAGTAATAAAGTAATGCACCAAATCCGTAAATGTCGGTACGCACTTCACTTCGTCCCATATGCTGCTCTGGTGCAGCAAAGCCAGGTGTACCAAGCTTCATCGTCGTTTGGGTCTGAACGGCCACTCTTGACTTCGCTATTCCGAAATCAATAAGCCGAACATGGCCATTATCTTCAACCATAATATTCGATGGCTTAATATCCCGATGAATGATAGGTGGTGACTGGCGATGCAAATAAACTAATGCCGAACATAAAGGAATAGCCATACGCAGCACATCACGAAAAGAAAGCTTCCTCCCCTGCCGGTTAAATAACTCCCCTAAGGTTAAGCCATGAATATAGTCCATCACAATAGCTTCCGTCCCTTGCCCATCAAGGGTGAAGCTGTCAATAATATGCGGAAGACTTGGATGGCTAAGCCGCATCAGCATCTTGGCTTCCTCAGATGCATGTGCAGATTCAGCTACTTTAATAGCACGGAGCTTTCCTTGAAGCCTTATATCTTCAGCCGCATATACTTCTCCCATACCCCCACTGCCAAGCTTACTTAATACTCGATACCGTTCCCCCAGAATCGTCCCGGATCCCCAGATTCCGTCTGCCATCATACAACCAACCATCCTCCTCTTTATTAATCCACAAAAAATCCCGGCCTGAACGAAGAATCCGCTATGGATTCCTCTTCAAACCGGGATGCTTTCCCGCTGTATTACGTTATATCACTATCGCAGCATAGGGCAGTTTAGCTCGCCTATTGTTTCTTTTCGAGATAGAGAGTGATCTCCTCACGGTTATGAAACAACTGTTTCGCCCGCTTAATAATAAATGCCGTTGAGAAACGTTCCTTTACTTCTCGGATCGTCTGCAGAGGCTTCTTATGCATCAGTTTTATTGTAATGATAGCTGTTGCATGCGGAGCAAGGGCTTGCTCCAGATCCAATACTAACCGGCACATCTGCATCGGACTCCAGCTCATATCGCATACGAGCAGATCAAATGATCCTGCTTGGAACTTAACATCTGAAGCATTACGCTTGAGATAAGTAAGAGCAGGATGACCTGCCAAGGATGGATGCATGTCCCCTGGATCAATGGCTGTAACGCGTAATCCCCTCTCGAGTAAAAGCGATGTCCAGCCGCCTGGCGCAGCCCCAATATCCACTGCATTGCGGAATGTGGCATAATTCAGTCCAAACTCCCGTTCTGCCTCAAGCAGTTTGAATTTGGCTCTGGAAATTTGGCCATCCTCCCGCTGGAAGCGGACGGCTCCCCCTGGCCAATCAGACAGCATGTCCTGCGGTTTGCCAAAGCCTACAAAAAGCTCGCTTGCTGCCGCATAAATAGCAATAATAATATCCGGCTGTTGAACAACCGGTGTCGCATCGATTTCCTCCAATACCGCATCCAGCACGGCCTTCGTATCTGATGCTGAATAAGGGAATGCTGTCTTATTGACTCGGCGAACATGAATGGCTACCTGCTTGTCCTCAAACAACAGCTGAGAACGTCTTACTGTCTCCGACAACTCCTGCAGATCGTCTGCATTGCCTTTGATCTCAATTGTCCGGTCAACAGGCTGTAAATGCCGCAGGAAAATCGGTTGTTCCTTCACAACTGCTGAGATCACTTCCTCAGCAGAAAGCTCACTATCGAATAAAAAAGTCTCTCCGGCGGCTAGAGGCGTTACTTTCACGCTATCTAACAGCCGCCGAAGTTCTTCAATTGCATAAGGGGAATACCCCTGATTAGCCGTACCAATCCATCGGCTCACTACTACACCCCTCCGTTGCTGCACCAAAACAACAATCTATATTAGCCGTTCGCCGCAATCTCATCCAGCAGCGAATCCGGCATAGGTCCGTTCATTATCTTCATTTCAATTGGCCCATGGGAGGACAGCATATGATACATATGCATTCTTCCTGCCGTACTGGAAGTATGAAGATATACCTTCTTCGGGTAACGTGCCGACTCCACCATATGTCGCACAACTTCATATCCTGTAGGCTCGTTCCAGCCCAAATCATAATCAAGAGATAATATATCAATTGACTCGGAATCGATCAGAAGCTTGCACTCTTCCACATTTCGAGCGAGCACGAAGCCTTTTGGACATGGGCGGTAATCATCCAAATACACATGAATCATCATTGTGTCCCCCATTCGCGCATCAGATTCAATTGTCTAACATAAGTGCCGTCTTCGTCTGAAGGCGTTTCCAGTATAAAAGGAACCTTGTTAAGCGCCGGTACAGTCATAAGCCATTTCAATCCCGCTTCACCGATATGCCCGCTTCCAAGCGCTGCGTGCCGATCCCGGCGAGCTCCTGCAGCAAACATCGAATCATTAAAGTGGATAGCTGCCACATGATCCAGCACACCTAACGTTGCCGCTTTATTCAGCCACTCGGCACCTTCTTCCCCATGCCAGAGTCCACTTGCGAACATATGACAGGTATCGAGGCAAAAGGCCAGCTTCTCTGACTGCGAACATAACCCGCGAATTTGCGCCAGTTCCTCTATGGTCGTTCCCATAAAGCTGTGCTCGCCTGATTGAATCTCAATCAGCAGCTTGGCGTCGCCTTCCCATCTGGTGGTCACTTCGTCAAGAGACTTGATAATGGACTGATAGCCAAGAAGTGGTTCTTTCCCTTTATAGACGCCAAAATGAACCACAACGCCAATTGAGCCGCAGCTGTTAGCGATATCCAGGTCATTCAGCAAAGACTCAACGGTTCTTTGGCGTACATCCTCGCGTTCAGATGCAAGATTCGTTGGATATGGGGAATGTGCAATCGTAACGATGTCGTATTGTTTGCACAGTTCCGCACAACGCTCAGCATCTCTTCGATCGAATGATTTCAGACCGAGACTGCGAGGATTTTTGGGGAAATACTGAAAAGCACTAATGCCGCCCATATAGGCGGCTTTGGCAGCGGCAGCGTAGCCTTCTTTTATACTGAGATGACGGCCGAGATACATAAGTTCTATTGTTCCTTCTGACAAGTACCGCAGACGAATGCTTTACGTGATGAAATTTCAATCTGCTCGATTGGCGTTCCGCACACGAAACAAGGCTCGCCTCCACGGTCATACACTTGGCAATGGTCGTTAAAACCACCGGTTAATGTATCATCTGTCGTTAATGGCTGTTCCATATAGCCGCCCTTTGAAATCGCTTCCTTTAACACACTATGCATCGATTCATAGAGTCGTTCCCATGTATCACTTGTCAAGGAAGGAATTTTTGCATCTGGGAGAATCTTTGCCGAGAAAGCGATCTCGTCCGCATAGCAATTGCCAATTCCGGACAACACATGCTGGTCGACTAAAGCTGTCTTAATCGAGCCTCTCTTCTTATCAAAGCGAGCTTTAAAGCGGTCCAGCGTCAATCTTTTATCAAAAGGATCAGGTCCAAGCTCTGACAATTTCGCATCTGCTTCCTTCACAGACATGAGATGGAGATAACCCAATCGAAGGCCGATAAAGTATAAATTCCCCGCGGCAAACCGTATAGTCACCTGTACAGTACGGTCTGGTCGTTCTTCATCCGTTCCATAAAAAATCGTGCCTCCAAGCATCAGATGGAGCACAAGGCGCTTGCCGTTATCGAGGTGAAATAAAAGATGCTTGCCTCTACGCTCGACGAACCATATCGTCCGTCCGGCAAGCTCAGTTTCGAATAAATCGGCACTTACGTTAATCGATTTGTCCCGCGTAACCTCTGTGCCTAAAATCGGCGAGCCGATAATAAGCTCCGATAAACGCAATCGGTAATTTTCCATTTCTGGTAGTTCAGGCATTCAAGCTCGCTTCCTTCCTGTCTTCCTTCTCTTATATCCCGATCGAGGACGAAATATACGAGAGAAGCTTATGTAGATCTTCACAAATGACATCCGGCTTACACCCTGCGCGCTCCGCGTAATATTCGAAGTTATCCGCATTCGTTAATCCGGTCAATACGAGGAGTGTCCCGCAGCCGGAGGCATGACCAGCAGCGATATCAGTCGCCATATTGTCGCCAATAACCCAAGTTTGTTCAGCAGGCAGGCCAATCTGACGCAGCGAGTAATCCATCAATATCTTTGAAGGTTTGCCGATCAAGGTTGGTTCCTTCCCTCCAGCCGCCGTCAGCATAGCGCCAATCGAGCCTGCACCCGGGAATAACCCGCCTTCGCCAGGCAAAAGCAAATCCGGATTCGTTAATACAAATTCGGCACCTTGATGTATCGAACGTACAGCTCTCGTCAATCGTTCATAAGAGAGCTGCCGGTCGAGTCCTTGCAGGACAAAATCAGGCTGGTCTTCAACAAGCTGAAGCCCAGCTGCTTCAACCGCTTCTAACAGTCCACTCTCACCAATAACAAGCACGGATGCGCCAGGCTTCTTGTTTGCTATGTATTGCGCCGCAGCCTGTGCTGAGGTACACACCTCATCAGGCTCGGCATCGATCCCCATCTTCCGCAGCCGGTCAGCAACGGTTTCCGGGGAAACGGTCGAATTGTTCGTCACGAAACGATAAGGAAGCTTCCACTCCCGCAGCTGCTTGATTAACAGATCTGCCCCATCGATTCGCTGAGTACCATGATATAAAGTGCCGTCCAAATCTAGGAGCAGGCCTTTCATCGAGGCTAGTTGTTCATTCATTCAGCAAGCTTCCTTCCCGTCTTGCGCAGAAGCCGCTCTTTACGCTTACGAAGGCTATCAAGTTCGGCGCGGCGCTTAGCATCCCGCCGTCCAAGGGGATCGCTAAGCGCCTGTTCTAGTGCTTCTGTCACATATGATAGAGCTGAATCATAATCCTTCAGCTTATGTTCATAATACATAGCTAGTTCAACACTCGCGTTGATGCCAGCAGAGCCATATTGGACGGATTGTATAACAGTCTTCTGCCACAATAACACAGCTCGCTCCCAATTTCCAGCCTTCTTGTCTCTGGCAGCCAGCATGGAAAGCGGTGATGCGGCAGCACGCTCGGACTGAACAGCAAGTTCAAACATCCGCTCCGCACGCTCTGTATGTCCCATCTTCTCCAGCCATAAACCTGTCCTTATGAGCTCTTCCGGTTCTTGCGGCATTGGCAGCTGATATCCGCCTTCCGTCCCATTAAGCAGATGGCCGAATCGAATAGACAAACAGACGAGAGACAGCATGTCGATTTCATTGTGCTCGAACACTCCTCTAAGAGGCTCTGGATTACCATCAGCAAGAAACTGAAAATAAAGCTGCGGAGCCAATGATCCGGGCACATCATCCACCCGCTCAATGCCAAGCCTCTCTTCCTCAACGTGGCTAAGCCTTAAGGAGGTTAATGTATTTTTCCATATGCTTCGAGAGGGATGTAGAAAATCTAAATGGAGAGGCTGCCATAAACTGCGATTGTAGCCATTCATAATAAACCGGGTTTGCATGACTGGCCAATCGAAGGTTTTGCCATTGTAACTAACCAGGTACCGATATCCTGCAAGCTTTCCGCTCAAATAATACAGCATTGCCCGCTCCTCCGCGGGATGACGGATTACCGCCTGCTCAACAATCAATTCTGTTCCTGACCAATAAGCCAGACCTACCATAAATGGAATATTACCTGTCCCTACACCAAGTCCTGTAGTCTCTAGATCCAAGTAGAGCAGCTGCTCTGCTTCTAGCGGAGACTCTTCCTGATGGAAGGCAGCGAGTCCCGCAACAGATGAAGAAAGCTCATCTAGACCGTGTATTCCGTGCTTATGAGCAGCAGGATAGCTCTGCCGGCGAATCAGGAAGCTGCCCGCTTCGTTATGAAGCAGCTTAACCCCCATGGATGACCATTCCTCAGATAAGGTCTCCAAATGATCTTGAGCAGCCGGAGAAGGTGTTGGTTCTGCTGCTACGACATCTTCAACCGCTTCTACTGCGGGAGCTGCGGATGCGCTGTTCCCGCGAAGCCGGTTCATACGGTCACGTAAACTGCTCATCGTGCTCCCTCCATTTCATCAAATTGGGTCATATCTATAAATAAGATAAAAGCTGAATGCTTTTCTGCTTCCCGTTTATTCCTTCGATTTCGTTTCCGATACATGATGGACATCCATCCTTGCATGAGCATTTTTTTATTAGATTGGCAGCGGCCTGCTTCACTTCATCAAAACGTTTGTATACGTCGTCGGCAAGCCCAATTCCGCCTGGATAATGGTCGTAAATAAAAATAGTTGGCAGCCCTGTATGGGCAGCCTTGATCTGTGAAGTAACATGGACGTCACTGCGGTCGCACATAACCATTATGGGAACGATATGCTGAATCACGTTTGCGATACCAAGCAGCAGCTGTTCCAGGATCTTCGTCCCCAGCTCAGGGTCCGTATCTTTCAACTCAAGCCACGTTGCACGGGTATGAAGCTCCTGCTCAGGCAGATGAATCGGTCCTGATCCAATATTCTCAAACGTCGTTAGTTTGATTTTCTTGAATATCGTTGGGATCATCGTAACGGCTACATCACCTTGATGAACCGCACCATGGCCGGAGATTCTAGACTTATCGATCTCTAGAACTTTAAGATTCACTGCCAGATTAGCATCTGTGTAATACTCGACGTCCACTTCACGCACATAAGCTTTCTTATGATCCCAGTCCAGCTTCTCGACTTGGAACTGTACACCTTCATGCAAATAGATCGCTTCATCATGCAGCAGCGTCATCGCGCTGAACCGGTCCATTTCCCCAATAATTCTTACATCGGCTACATTGGATTGATCCACAATAACGACATTCTCCTGCGATGCGGAACGTAAGCTAATCTCGCTTGCAGGGAATGCCTGATTCGCCCAATAGAACGTATCTCCATTGCGGTGCAGTACACGTTCCTCCTGCAAATACTCCAGAATCTCGCTTACTTCCACTGGACCAAATTCCTCTGTATTCTTGAATGGCAGCTCATAAGCTGCACAGCGGATATGGTCAACCAAAATGATCAGATTCTCCGGATTAATACGCGCGGATTCAGGCGTTCGGTCGAAGAAATACTCCGGATTTTGCACAATATACTGATCGATTGGTGTAGAGCTGGCTACCATAAGAATCAACGCTTCCCCATGCCTTCTCCCTGCACGTCCAGCTTGCTGCCAAGTACTCGCGATGCTGCCCGGATAACCGGTCATCACGCAAACCTGCAGCTGCCCGATGTCTACGCCAAGCTCCAGGGCATTTGTACTGACAACGCCAAGAATCTCGCCATCACGCAGACCTTTCTCGATTTCCCTACGCTGCTTCGGAAGGTAACCGCCTCGGTATCCCCTAATTGACTTCGTACCGATCTCATTCTTCACTAGCTCTTGAATATGGCTGAGTATGATTTCAACTCTCACCCGGCTGCGGGCAAATACGATCGTCTGGATTTTATTCTTGAGGAATTCCCTTGCCAGATGATTAACCTCAACCGTTGCGCTCTTGCGGATATTTAGCGGTACATTGACGATTGGCGGATTATAAAATACAAAATGCTTGCGCCCTCTTGGCGCTCCATTATCATCAATAAGCCGCATAGGGCTGCCAGTCAGCTGTTCAGCCAGTTCCTTCGGATTAGCGATCGTGGCAGATGTACAAATGAAAGTAGGATTACTTCCATAAAACTTGCAGATTCGCTTCAGTCTTCGAATAACATTGGCAACATGGCTGCCGAACACGCCCCGGTACGTATGAAGTTCATCGATAACGATATATCTTAAATTTTCAAATAAGCTTACCCATTTCGTATGATGAGGCAAAATAGCCGAATGAAGCATATCCGGATTTGTAATGACGATATGACCGGCTTTTCGGACGATCTGACGAATCGCTGGAGAGGTATCACCGTCATAAGTGTAGCTCTTGATATCGATGCCCATCTCGTTGATGATCTCATTGAGCTCACTTTTCTGGTCCTGTGCAAGTGCTTTGGTCGGGAACAAATACAACGCACGGCTTGTATCATCCTTCGCAATCGCCTGCAGAACAGGCAGGTTGTAGCACATCGTTTTGCCTGAGGCCGTTGGTGTTACTGCAACGATGTTCTCCCCTTTGGAAGCGAGACGGAATGCCGTTCCCTGATGGGAGTACAGGTCGGATATCCCGCGTTTTTGTAATGCTGCACGAATGCGAGGATCCACACTCTCGTCGAATGGCGTTGTTTTTGCCTCTTGTGGCTGCATCTCGTACCAGTTCACTATATTTTCATTGGAACGTAATTCATCTATTAATTCAGGTAAAGTTTTCTTCTTGAACATAATCGGACGTCACCCCTTGATACCAACAGTTTAGCGAATATTTGTTCGCTTGGCTAGAGGAGAAGGGAAAGACATATTTTGCCGGTGAGTTGTGATAAAACTTAGGTTTAAAGCAAACTACGCATTCGAATGTTCTTCCGATCGCCGTTGCTCGGGGATTCCTCTCAATTAATCCACTAAGGTAGGAATCTCCGAGCAAAAGCGAACACTAACGTTTCTACAGAATCATTCGAATTACTCCGTTTGCCATTAACCTGTGAACCATCACAAAAGTTGTTTAAATATGTGAAAGGAAACAGCATAAAAAACGGCCGTGTAGGATTACACGACCGTTTCTAAGTTCATACGTGCGGTGATTCCCATGATCGTTTGCTCCAGCCTAAATGATGCCTAAGCACGTTCATTTCGCGGTCCAGCGTGACATCTACACCAAACGCCATTTGATTGTCGCGCCAGAAGCGGACGTCTTTCCAGGATACCTCGAAGCCGTTCTGATGCTCATGTACATGAAGATGTACTTGATCTGCGAAGCCTAGAAATGCTTTTACAGCGTCTGCTTCCATTGCTGCCATTACCACATGGGAATGCTGGCTTTGAGGATGCTTCTTAACCGTCGATTCTACGTGAATCTGTCTGCCATTTATTTTACCTGCACGATAACAATCTCCGCAGTCTGCTGTAAACTGCCAGCTTGCACCCGTAAGCCCGGGGACTAGTGTAATGCTCGCTGCGATTCCCAACTGTTGTTTCAGACGTCGCTTTATCCACCACTTTATGCGCAAGCGTATTGCTATATAGATAAATGTTGCTGCATAGATAAGAGCAAACATGGGACCTGGCGGAAATATTCCCAGCAGCCAGATGATTAAACCTATGGCATGAGTTCCGAACAGATAAGGATCAAATAGACATAAGGCGTCCAGATGCCACCATTTCCTTGAGAAAGGCCGAAGGCACTGCACGCCGTATGTGTTAAAAAGATCGAGGAAGATATGGAAGCAAACAGCGCCTAAAGTCCATAGCATAATCAACAGAACATGCTCCATGACACCAAGCAACCATGCAGAAAGTAAACCAATGCTCGCTGCCCATAGGAATGGAGCAGGCAGAGAGTGCGTAATGCCACGATGATGGCGGATATAAGCGGCATGCCCTCTTAACCTTGCAAATACATCAAAGTCTGGTGCATGACTGCCGATGATCGTTCCGGCAAGGAGTGCGAACCCAATCTCCGGCTGACTCGATACCGTCGGATTCAAGAAGGCTAGACCACCAAGTGTTGCACCAAACAGTAAATGACTCCCCGTATCCATGCTGTCCTCATCCCTTCAATCGTCGATTTAAGGTCAGCATAATACGGCTCCGTTAGCGGATTATTTTCAAACCATGATGATTTTGTAAGGAGATGCTCATCCCTTAGCTCGAGGAACCTCAGTATGATAAAGATCATACGCAGCCGAGGAATTTGGGAATATTGTCCTTGCCTCCTCTTCCAGAGCGGCAATATCATCATCGCCAAATCGTGTACTGAAATGGGTCATGATTAGTCGCTTAGCATTCGCTTCAAGTGCTGTTCTCGCCGCTTCAACGGTTGTGGAGTGACCGTATAAATGGGCTTTCTCCTCTTGCCCTGCAGCGAAGGTTGCTTCATGGATAAGCAAATCCGCATTTTGAGCCAGCCGCATTGCGTTGTCGCATGGCTTGGTATCCCCAGCAATAGCAATGGTCCTGCCGCATAACGGGGTACTCGCCACATCAGCAGCACGAATCAATGTACCGTCTGGCAGCGTAATGTCCTCCCCTTTTTTAATACGGCCAAATAACGGACCTGCCGGAACTCCTAATTGCTGAAGCATCTCAACATTTAGTTTCCCTGGGCTCTCGCATTCGGTAATACGGTAACCAAAGCAAGGAACTCGATGTTCAAGCGGCAGCGCTTCAACGGTATACCGCTCCGTCTTAAAAATAATCCCTTCGCTTACTTCATGGTAAGTAATCTCATAATCAAGATGCGTGCTGCTTAACGTTAATGCTGTCTCAATCATCTCCCGAATGCCCGGAGGACCAAACAGTTGAAGCGGACCGTTGCCGCCTACATATGACCGTGTACTAAGCAATCCGGGTATTCCGTATGTATGATCGCCATGCAAATGTGTTACGAATAAGGCTTCGAGCTTCCCGAGCTTAAGCGGCGTTCGCATCAGCTGATGCTGGGTACCTTCGCCTGCATCAAACATCCATAAAGAGCAATCCGGGTCCGGCAGTTTTAGTGCAATGGATGTGACATTACGATGCTTCATCGGCCGCCCTGCGCCTGTTCCCAGAAACCAAACTTCCATTCTGCTGTCACCTCGCGTCAAATAGTCTCCGCAATATAGGATGAAAGCCCCCGCAGGGAAGCTGGATATACCAGCTCCCACTTACGGAGGCTTAGCTTGCATCTATCGTTCTACTTTTTCAACGTTGAAGTACTGTGCCTCTGGATGAGCAAATACCATTGCTGATACAGATGCTTCAGGCTCCATCATAAAGCCTTCCGTCAACTCAACACCGATATCCTCTGGCTTCATTAATTCGAACAGAGGTCCTTGATCCTCAAGGTTCGGACATGCCGGGTAACCAAAGGATACACGAATGCCCTGATATCTTGCGCCAAAACGCTGCTTCATTGTCATTGTGCTTGGATCCGGGTAACCCCAGACATCACGCATCATATGATGGACACGTTCTGCCATCGCTTCTGCTGTTTCAAGCGCAACTGATTGCAAAGCATGTGAACGCAGATAATCGCCACGATCCTTCCACTCTGTTGCCAGCTCGCGAATGCCTTGCCCTGCTGTAACGACGAGGAAACCTACATAATCCATTACGCCGCTCTCAACTGGCTTCAGATAATCAGCAAGACAAAGGAAAGGCTCCACTTGCTGACGCGGGAAGGTGAAACGTTTGATCTCTTTCGTATGATCTTGTGGATCATAAATAATGATGTCATTACCGGTCGATTGAGCCGGGAAGAACCGGTACATCCCATTCGCCTTCAAGATGCCGCTAGTTGTGCCTTCCTGCAGGATAGCATCAACCGTTTCTTTTAATTGTACGGCTTTCTCGTTGCCTTCTTGCAGCAGGTTGTCGACATTGCCTTTAAGACCAAGATGATGGCCAAGCAGCATCTGCATATTGATGTAAGGAATAATATGCGGAATCGGCACATCACGAAGGATATGTCTGTCGGTATCCGGCGGGATAAAGACAGGCGCATCAACCGAGATCTTGGAACGAGCTACGCGAGTAAGCTGCGGCTGTACTTTTTTCTCCTCAGTTTCATCTATACCCGATTCCTTATAAGCACGCATTTCTTCTTCCATTCTGCTGCGATGTGTGCTGTCCATCAGTTTGTTCGCAATATCAAGACCGTCCATCGCATCTTTCGCATACAGCGTAAGACCATCGTATTCCGGGCCGATTCTTGTCTTTGTGAACTTTCGCGTAAGTGCTGCACCGCCGACCATAATTGGAGCATCGATACCCGCATTACGCATATCCTGCGCTGTTATCACCATCTGTTGAGCAGATTTTACAAGTAAGCCGGAGAGGCCGATAATATCCGCTTTCTCTTTACGATAAGCTTCAATAAGCTGTTCAGGCGGTACCTTGATCCCAAGGTTAATAATTTTGTAACCGTTGTTAGACAAAATAATTTCGACCAGGTTTTTACCGATGTCATGTACATCGCCTTTTACCGTTGCCAGAATGATCTTGCCTTTCACGGAAGATTCATTCTTCTCCATGAACTGCTCGAGATGTGCAACCGATGCTTTCATAACCTCGGCACTTTGAAGCACCTCTGCTACGATCAGCTCATTGCCATTAAACAGTCGGCCAACCTCTTCCATCCCGCGCATCAATGGTCCGTTGATCGTTTCCAGCGCCGTATATTTCTGAAGCGCAAGATCAAGGTCAGGAATAAGCCCTTCTTTTGTACCTTCAACAATATAGGAAGCAAGACGTTCTTCCAGAGAAAGATTCGAAATTTTCTCTTTCTTCACAACTTTCTTCTCACGGAATGCAGCGACAAATGCAGCAAGCGTCTCATCGGTCGTGTTGTAGATAAGGTCTTCTGCCAGCTTGCGCTCTTCTTCGGGAATCGAAGCGTACCGTTCCAGTTTTTCCGTATTTACGATCGCATAGTCAAGACCGGCTTTTGTACAATGGTACAAATAAACCGAGTTCAGCACTTCGCGGCCGGCATCTGGCAGACCGAACGAAATATTACTTAGGCCAAGAATCGTCTTCGCTTTCGGGAACTTCTCTTTAATCATCTTAATGCCTTCGATGGTTTCTACTGCTGAACCAATATACTGCGGGTCACCAGAACCAACCGGGAACATATTCGGGTCAAAAATAATATCTTCCGGATTCATACCGTATTTATTAACGAGCAAATTATAAGAACGCTCCGCCACTTCCATCTTCGCTTCGCGGGATACCGCTTGTCCGCGTTCGTCTATCAGGATCATGACAACCGATGCACCATATTGGTGAATAAGCGGAAGGATTTTCTCGAATTTCGATTCGCCGTCCTCGAGGTTGATCGAGTTAATAATGGCTTTACCCTGCGAGTACTTCAGACCAAGTTCGATAATATGGTCGTACGTGGAATCGAGCATCAGAGGAACTTTAATTTTCTTCACAACTTGCGGTAAAAACTCATGAACCGCATAAGCTTCATCGATATCTGTATCCTGCAGGTTAATATCGATAATATGTGCGCCGCCTTTTACCTGTGCGCGGGCGATCTCAGATGCTTCATCAAACTTGCCTTCTTTAATCAGGCGTTTGAATTTACGTGAACCGGAAATGTTCGTCCGTTCCCCGATCATAATCGGGCGATTGTCTTCTTCGATAAAGACCGTATCAATACCAGATACAGCCGCAGGATGGGTGCCGTATTGCGTACGAGGCGCGAATGTAGCCATCGTCTCAGCCAACGCTTTAATATGTGCTGGAGTTGTTCCACAGCAGCCGCCGGCAATATTCAGCCAGCCTTGCTCGGCAAATGCCGACATTTTTCGCGCAAGAGACTCAGGTGACTCATGATAATTACCATTCTCATCCGGCAGACCTGCATTCGGATAACAGCTAACAGCCGAATCTGCTATTTCGCTAAGCGAACGGATATGGTCACGCATGAACTCCGGTCCAGTCGCACAGTTCAGACCAATCGAGACTGGCTTCAAGTGCTCAAGTGAAATATAGAAAGACTCAATGGATTGCCCCGCAAGGGTTGTTCCCATTGGTTCAATTGTACCGGAAATCATGATCGGAAGCTCACGTTTAAGTTCCTCGAACGCTTTCCGAATACCAATACTGCCTGCTTTAACGTTCAGCGTGTCTTGGGATGTTTCAAGTAATATGGCATCAACATTGCCTTCAATGAGCGCAAGTGTCTGTTCATAATAGCTGTCAACGAGCTCATCGAATGTAACACCGCCTGTTACCGACAGCGTTTTCGTTGTTGGGCCTAGCGCTCCGGCTACATACCGAGGGCGGTCAGGTGTCGAGAATTTATCCGCTGCATCTCTTGCAAGCTTTGCCGCTGCAAGGTTAATCTCACGGGCTTTTTCCGGGATATCATATTCCGCCAGTACGACGCTTGTCGCACCAAACGTATTCGTTTCCAAAATATCTGCTCCAGCCTCCAGATATTTCTCATGGATCATCGATATGACATCCGGACGTGTCAATACGAGCATTTCATTACAGCCATCCAGCTCTTCTCCGCCGAAATCATCAGCAACTAGATCTGCCTGCTGAATCATCGTTCCCATCGCTCCGTCAAGGATGAGGATGCGTTGCTGCATCAATTCTTGCATGGTCGGTTTCAACAAATTTCGTACACCCTTCCTCCGAAAATCATTAACAAATAGTGTAACAGAATAGCCGCTCGCTGAAAAGGCAATCCATCGACATTTGACTACATTTGCTTTATAATTGGGCTTATCAGTTAATTTCTATAGGGAAAGAGGGATTGAGAATGGCTGAAATTCGCATTCGCAATACAAATGAGCGTATTTCTGGTGAACAGAACGTTCGTGAATTTTTAGAAAATCAAGAAGTATTGTATGAACATTGGGACGCTACTAAGCTGCCTGCACAATTGAAAGAGAAGTTTATTCTCTCCGATGAAGAGAAGGCTGAAGTCTTGTCTACCTTTAACGATGAGATTACAGATCTCGCCGCTCGTCGCGGTTATAAAACATGGGACATCATCACGTTGTCCGATGCTACTCCTAACCTGGATGAACTGCTGAAAAAATTCGAATCCGTACACACACATACGGAAGATGAAGTACGTGCCATTACAGCTGGTAAAGGTATCTTCGTTATCAAAGGTACAGAAGAAGTTGGTTACTTCGACGTTGAGCTTGAAGCTGGCGACGTTATTTCCGTACCAGAGAGAATCCCTCACTTCTTCACATTGATGGACAATCGCCAAATCGTAGCGGTACGTCTGTTCATCGAAACAGAAGGCTGGATTGCACATCCATTCGAAGACCCTGCATTCGTAAAATAAGAATTTTTATTTTATTATTTCAGAAATTTATAATTTCCATTGTGGAAATCAAAAAGCCCCTTGCACCATCATCAGATGGCTCTAGGGGCTTTGTCTTGTCCATTATTGCTCCAGCAACAGCAGAAGCTCTTCCAAATGAGCGATTTCATGCGACGGGATGATGTCATCATTGCGTACAGCACTATGACGATTCACCCAAACCGATGTCATACCAATGGTGTTAGCTCCGAGAATATCGGTCGTCAGTTTGTCGCCAACCATGATACCGTGTTCCGGTTCAATGCAAAGGCGTTCCAATGCATGACGGAAGATCGATGCAGCGGGCTTACCTTCTCCGAATTCTCCAGAAATAATAATGTGGTCGAAATAAGGAACAAGCTCAGGAACACCTGCCAGCTTCTCACGCTGCAGATCAGGCGAACCATTCGTCAGCAGGAGCAGCTTGTACTTTCCTTTTAGTGCATCAAGCACACGGAAGGTTTCATCATAAACGATAGGACGGCTGCGGCGTTCTGCAGGGAATTGTTCAGCAAGTTTAGCGCCGAGCACTTCATCCTCTACACCAAGCGCACGCAGGCCGCGAGTCCAAGCTTCTTTACGATAGCCAGGTGCAAGCTTCTCAAGCTTACGGAACTCCTCTTGCTCTCCTTCGCGGAAGTTAGCCCATAGTCCTTCGAAAGGATTAATCCCAATCATCTTCGTGAACGGGAACGTTTCATAGGATTCGTACAACGCACGCGCTTCTTTGCGCACGGATTCTTCCAATTGTTCAGGATCCACGCCAGCAGCTTCAGCGCCAGCTTTACATGTTGTTTCAAATGCTTCTTTTACACTGCGGTCATCCCACAGCAAAGTATCATCAAGATCAAATAAAACGGCTTGCTTCCCCATAATTCGCATAACTCTCCTACTCTGCTTCTATTTTTCTTCAAAAGGTAAATTGTGTGTTTTAGCAAAATCCTTTAGTTTAGCGCTGATTTCATCCGTAGGATAACGGTTCAGCAGACGGGAGAATACCCAATTGGCACCTTTATGCTGCATGATGATAACTGCACCTTTTTGTACGCTGATCCCCTTAATATTCGACACTGGAAGCTGCTTATCACCTGTCATTTTGCGGGTTTGGATATAATCCTTACCAATCGAAATATACGGACGGCGCAATAAGAAGATCAATGCCAGGAATAAATAACAGCCAATCGTTACCCATAACATCGTTGATGGCTCGAAATCAGGAGCAGACGTTACCATAAAGGTATACATACCGATCATCAATACGAGCACGATTGGAAATATGTAGTTACGGCCGGTAAAGCGATCCGTTTTGGGTTTTCCAGATGTTGTAGTACCAATCTGTGAAACACCATGCTTTTTACGCGCTTTATTAATTTGGTTCGTATTTTTGCGCACTTTGCGCTCCCACGTACGTGACAAGCCTATTCCTCCTAGTGTATATTGCAGGGCGCCGTTCATGGAACGGCGCCCATGCTAACTATATAAAATCCAGACCAACTTAATGGGTTACACCCTTCTGCTCGTCGTCGTCCACAATTTCAATCGTATCCAACTGTTGTCGGAAATTTCTTTTGAAATTATCCAAATATTGTTGACGCAATACGGCACGTTCAGCAATTTCCTCTTCAGTTAAACCAACTGTTTTATTTTTGCGGGATAATTCATTAATACGCGCGATGATTTCTTCCACTGCCTTCACCTCTTTTGTACATTACTCATCTCTTCTTACCTATTTTGACTTTTTACGCGAGCAATTGTCAAGGTAATGATATAAGAATAGACAATGGACAGGGAATAAAACGCACATCCTGTGCGCTACTCCCTGTCCATCTTCATAAATAGGTTATTGAGGAATAATTATGACTTGTCCTGGCCTCAGCTCAACGGTACTTAATTGGTTACGTTCTTTGATCTTATAGATGTACTTTCTAATATCCTTGGAACCATCTAGATAACGGTCTGCAATTCCCCAAAGTGTATCCCCTGCTGTAACAACCACAGTCTGCTCATTCAAGGCTGCTGCTTCTATATGATCGGATGATGCGTTCGTACGCATCATTAGGAAACTTGTAAAGAGAAGGACGAACACCGCTGCACTTACTATAAGTTTAAACGCATGTCGTTTAACAATATGGCCTCGCGATTTGAAAGATTTAACGGCTTCTTCCTTATGGATACTTTTATAAAAAGCTGGATTCATTATCATTATTATCGCTCCCCGAACGTTTGTTCTGTTTTCTTCTGTTCTTAGAATAACACGAACAAATGTTTGTAGTCAACAAAAATGCGAACTTTTGTTTTTAGGAACTTATGTTTGTACGAACTCCGGTTCTATGTTATAATTTGCTTCAAATATATTAATGGAGTGATTTCAGTGTCTAAGATTTCGAACCGCCAACAGTCGATTCTTGAATTTATAAAGAATGAGGTTCGGGACAAAGGATACCCGCCTTCTGTTCGCGAAATCGGCGAAGCGGTTGGCCTGGCATCAAGCTCCACCGTACACGGGCATTTGGATCGGTTAGAGAAGAAAGGCCTTATTAGACGCGATCCTACTAAACCCCGGGCGATCGAAATTTTAGATCAAGACGGTGTTGACGGTATCATCCTCCCTGCTGTAGCACAAGTACCAATCGTCGGTAAGGTAACGGCAGGCGTGCCGATTACTGCGACTGAGAATATTGAAGATTATTTCCCATTAGCCGCTCATTTCGTCGGAAATGATCAAGTATTTATCTTGAATGTCATTGGCGAGAGCATGATTGAAGCTGGTATACATAACGGTGATCTTGTCATCGTACGCCAGCAGCAAACGGCGAACAACGGTGATATCGTTGTAGCAATGACGGAAGATGACGAAGCGACTGTGAAGACTTTTTACAAAGAGAAAGACCATATTCGCCTTCAACCGGAGAACTCCACAATGGAGCCCATCCGCTTGAACACAGTAACGATTCTCGGTAAAGTGGTTGGGTTGTTCCGTGACTTCCACTAATGACTAACAAAAAGAGGCTGTTCCCGCTGATCCGATTGCTTCATTCGGGTAGTGAGAACAGCCTCTTTTTTTGATTTGGATTAGAATGGAAAATTGTAATATTACCCAGATACCTTTATATGGTATTATTTCTGTGATGGAATAAGATCTCCTGACCGAGAGGTGACTGTGATTGAAGAAGCGATTAATGAAATCAGAATTCAATAGATCGATATCTGGGGTATGTGGCGGAATTGCCAATTATTTTGAACTATCCGCTTTGTTCGTAAGAGTTATATTCCTCATTTTTATCCCAGCCAATCTCATTATCTATATGATCCTGGCTAACATCCTTCCTGACCCTCCCCCTTCTTTGTATAAAAAATAACACCCTCGACGCTATGTCGAGGGTGTTATCATTTAAATAGAAATCCTAGTACAGCGTCAGATACTGATCGCGTTCCCATTGATGAACTTGTGTCTTATACATGTCCCACTCGATTTCTTTCAACTCATAGAAGTGTGCCAGAGCGTGCTCGCCAAGTGCTTCGCAGACAACGTCGCTGCGGAGCATTTCGTCGAGAGCTTCCTTCAGATCGGATGGAAGGCTTGGCACGCCGGATTCCAGACGTTCTTCTTCCGTCATAATGTAGATGTTGCGATCTACTGGTGCCGGAAGCGGAGTTTTATTCTTAATGCCGTCAAGGCCAGCTTTCAACATTACGGCAAGTGCCAGGTATGGGTTAGCAGCTGGATCCGGGTTACGAACCTCGATTCGTGTGCTGAGGCCACGGGATGCCGGGATACGGATCATCGGCGAACGGTTACTTGCCGACCAAGCTACATAACAAGGTGCCTCATAACCAGGAACCATCCGTTTGTAAGAGTTGATCGTTGGGTTCGTAATAGCTGCCATTGCACGTGCATGCTCCAGAATACCGGCCATGTAGTAACGTGCAGTTTGGCTAAGGCCAAGACGATCTTTCTCATCATAGAACATGTTTGTGCTGCCTTGGAACAACGATTGGTGACAGTGCATACCGGAACCGTTCACGCCAAACAATGGTTTTGGCATAAAGGTTGCATGAAGACCATGTTGTCTCGCAATCGTCTTAACAACAAGCTTGAATGTTTGAATCTGGTCAGCCGCTTTAATAGCATCTGCATATTTAAAGTCAATTTCGTGCTGACCTGGAGCTACCTCATGGTGAGAAGCTTCAATCTCGAAGCCCATCTCTTCTAGCGTAAGTACGATCTCGCGACGGCAGTTCTCGCCCATATCCATAGGAGCAAGGTCGAAATATCCACCTTGGTCGTTCAGTTCTGTTGTAGGCTCACCGCGGTCATCGGTTTTGAACAGGAAGAATTCCGGTTCTGGACCTACGTTCATCGCTGTAAAGCCCATCTCTTCTGCTTCAAGCAGGGAGCGTTTCAGAATACCACGCGGGTCACCTGCAAATGGTGTGCCATCAGGCATATAGATATCACAGATCAGACGAGCAACGCGATCTTGTGCAACCCAAGGGAATACAACCCAAGTATCCAAATCAGGGTATAAGTACATGTCAGATTCTTCGATACGAACGTAACCTTCGATGGAAGATCCGTCAAACATCATTTTATTGTCTAGTGCTTTATCGAGCTGGCTTACTGGAATTTCCACGTTCTTGATTGTACCAAGCAAGTCGGTAAATTGAAGACGGATAAATCGAACGTTCTGTTCCTCTGCAATGCGTTTAATATCCTCTTTCGTGTAACTCACACCGTTCATCTCCTTTTGCTGGTTCATAAATTAGTAAGACTTAGATTAACGCTTGTTCAAGAAACGCGACAACTGACCTTGAATAAGGGATGCTTGGCCAGGACGTTTCTCGAGCAATTGCTGCTTCAGCAAGCGATGCAGCTGCGCATCGGACAGCTCCTTACGTTTCACTTCTGATTGCTCACTTACGATTGTAGCATCGTCCGATTCTTTTGAAACCGGATTCATGACTTGCTTAATGCCAGCAATGTTAACGCCTTTTTCAATCAATGCTTTAATTTCCAACAGCCGCTCTACATCATTAAAAGAGAACAGACGCTGGTTGCCGGCAGTTCTTGCCGGTACAATCAATTCATGCTGTTCGTAATAACGAATTTGACGCGCCGTTAGATCCGTTAGCTTCATTACGATACCGATCGGAAATAAGGCCATGTTTCTACGTATATCGTCACCCATTTCACATCAACCTTCCAGTCGCTCATTTATACGTATATAATAACCCACCTACCAAAAACGTGTCAAGTTGTGTTAGGTTTAATTACGTTTAATTGCGATAAGTCCGTTCTTAATGAGTCGACGTAACGCTGTAAGTACACCAAACTTCGCATGGGCAAACGTCAAGCCACCTTGCATGTAAGCAATAAATGGTTCGCGTATTGGCGCATCAGCGGATAATTCAAGGCTTCCGCCTTGGATAAACGTTCCCGCCGCCATAATTACAGGATGTTCATATCCTGGCATGTCCCACGGCTCAGGTACGACATGTGCATCAACCGCAGCCGCCTGTTGGATGCCTTGTACAAACGCTATCAGTTGCTCTGCTCCGCCAAATCTAACCGCTTGAATAAGATCTGTGCGAGGCTCGGACCAATGAGGCTTAGTCTCAAAGCCAAGCTGTTCAAACATTGCCGAGGCGAAGACGCTTCCTTTCACAGCTTGTCCGACCAGATGTGGTGCAAGGAACAACCCTTGATATATTCCGCGAAGCGTGTCCAGCATAGCGCCAACCTCGCCGCCAATGCCCGGCGCAGTCAGACGAAAGGCTGCCGATTCCACTGCAGCGGCAGTTCCAACGATATAACCACCGGTTGCTGCAAGACCGCCACCGGGATTTTTGATGAGAGAACCTGCCATTAAATCTACGCCTACTTGAGTTGGCTCACGCAGTTCGGTAAATTCGCCATAACAGTTGTCAACAAACACAAGCACATCAGGCTTGAGTTGCTTAACCCTCTGAACCATATCGCCAATCTCATCTACAGTAAATGATGCTCTCCAGCTGTACCCTCTTGAGCGCTGAATACCAATTACTTTCGTATGCTCATTAATTGCGGCTTCTATACTATTCCAATCCAGCTTGCCGTCTTCCTGTAAGTCCACTTCGTTATAACGGATTCCCCAGTCTTGCAAGGAGCCTGTCCCATCTCCTGGCTTGCCGATCACTTTGTGTAAGGTGTCGTACGGCTTCCCTGTAATGTATAGCAGCTCATCTCCAGGACGCAGCACTCCAAACAGAGCGCAGCCAATTGTATGCGTGCCCGACACGAAATGCGGACGTACCAGTGCCGCTTCGGCACCAAATACATCCGCGTATACAAGATCAAGCACTTCACGGCCGCGGTCATTGTATCCATAGCCCGTCGAGCCTGTGAAGTGAAAATCGCTTACTTGATGCCGCTGAAACGCTCGGATTACTTTCCATTGATTACGTTCAGCAATACGGTCAATCAAGCGCAGCTGCTCGCTAGCTAGTAGTTCCGCTTCTTCCGATAATTGCTCCAGATCATTCCATATTGATTCATTTTCTTGCTCCTGATGGTCAATCATTCTAGCCTGTCTCTCCCTTTGTTATCGTAACCCAAATCCTTATTCTATATAGGGCTGTAGTTTGTATCCGTGTAATTCATATGCTTGACGACTGACCTGAACGGTCAATCGTAACGATTCGCCATCTTCGCTAACATCATTTTCTACTACTTCCCCACTTCGATAAGCAAGTGCGATCAAATCTCCGCGGTCTGCAGGTAAGGTGAAAGTTACCGTATCACCTGTCAACTTATCTTGAATTTTATTCCGTACCAGCGTCAAATCGGCTTCCTCGTAAGCGCTGATAACAAGCGTATCTGCACCTGCAATTGGCACATCCACGTTATTCTCTTCACATAGGTCTTTCTTATTATAAATCGTTAGATTAGGCGTACCCGCTGCTCCAAGATCACCTAGGATCTTCTCTACAACCGCCATTTGCTCATCGCGCATTGGTGAGCTGCCGTCCACAACATGGAGCACAAGGTCTGCTTCCAGTACTTCCTCAAGCGTCGCGCGGAATGCAGCAACAAGGTCATGAGGCAAATTCTGAATGAAGCCTACCGTATCCGTCAGTATAACTTCTCGGCCATTAGGCAGTTCAAGCGTTCGAGATGTAGGATCAAGCGTTGCAAATAATTGGTTCTCTACATAGACATCTGCACTAGTAAGCTCCCTAAGCATCGTTGATTTCCCGGCATTCGTGTAACCAACCAATGCTACTTGAATAACACCAGACTTCTTACGTCTCTCCCGATGAAGCTTCCGGTGACGAACAAGCTCATCAAGCTGGGCTTTCAGATCAGTGATACGACCCCGGATATGCCTCCGGTCCGTCTCCAGCTTCGATTCACCCGGGCCTCTTGTACCAATACCGCCGCCAAGCCGCGACAGGTTCTTGCCATGACCGGACAAGCGCGGCAGTAAATAGCTGAGCTGCGCCAGCTCAACTTGAATAATGCCTTCACGAGTCTTAGCCCGTTGTGCGAAAATATCAAGAATAAGCTGGGTACGGTCTACGATCTTTAAATCTAGAGCTTCCTCCAAATTCCGAACCTGTGCGCCAGACAATTCCTGGTCGAAGATCGCAGTAGTCGCACCCATTTCCTCGGCAATTGCTCTTAACTCTTCCACTTTGCCTTTACCGATGAACCACTTTGTATCTTTTGCTTCTTTATTTTGCGTCATGGTGGTCAGTACTTCAGTTCCCGCTGTCTCAGCCAGCGCAACAAGCTCCGCCAGCGAATGCTCCGGATCACTGATGCTGCGCTTTATATCGGGTGTAACCAGACTGACCAGCACGGCACGTTCCAGCATACTCATTGTCGTATTATGTGTTTTATCTCGCATGATTGCTCCTTCTAAAGTGGCGTTATTTTATTTCCCATTTAAAGTCTTCCGGTTTAATCGTCATCAGCTCCTGCTTCGGCGGAATCCCATTCGAATATTGATTCAGCAGCCTGACGGCCTGATATCGGATAGCCTTCTCAATCAAATTCCGCACATAACGGGCATTGCTGAACGAGAACAAGTCATTCATCTTCTCTTGGATTAAATGCTGCCTTAGTTTAAATATGGACTGCGGCATCAAATAATAATCTCGATCCTTCGCCATCAGCTCTGAAATTTGAATTAATTGATCAATATTATAGTCTGGAAAATCGATTTGAATCGGAAAACGTGACGGCAGCCCTGGGTTGGTCAGGAGGAAATGATCGATCTCAGCAGGATAACCCGCTAAAATGAGGACAAATTGATTACGATGATCCTCCATCGCTTTTACAAGGGTATCAATTGCCTCTTTGCCGAAATCCTTCTCTCCGCCGCGCGCCAAGCTGTACGCTTCGTCCACGAATAAAACGCCGCCAATCGCTTTGCGCACCAAATCCCGCGTTTTCTGTGCTGTATGCCCGATATATTCTCCGACCAGATCTGCCCGCTCTACTTCAATCAGATGACCTTTGGAAAGTACACCCATCTTCTGGAACAGCTTCGCAACGATTCTGGCAATTGTCGTTTTGCCGGTCCCGGGATTCCCCTTGAAAATCATATGATAGACATGTGATCCGCCAAACAAGCCCGCTTCCGAACGCATCCGGGTTATATATAAAAGCGCATAGACTTCATATATAAGAGCTTTCACATTGTCCATCCCTACCATGGGTTCCAGCTCTTTCTGAATATCAGCAAAATGATCCCCGGGAGGGAGCGGCTTAACGGCTGGCAGCGGCTCATTATCAACTACAGGCGCAGAAGCCGCCATTTGAATGGGTTCCTGACTTCTAAGGACTACATTGATCTGACGGGACGGCCTTGCTCCATTATTCGATCCCGATATGACATGTCCGCTCATCTATCGCATCACCTATCCTTCGCACCGTCACTAGCTTGGGTATGCCAATGAAAACAACCCCGGCATATCCCGCTTCTAACAAGTGTATTCTATCGGAATCGGTCATATTAACAGATTTTATTACAGGGAGTCTGGGGAGCGGTATCCGAACTTCAAGAGAACAGAATCCACCTTCCACTTCGTGTAAGCAAGTACTTCCCGTGATTGATTGCGGAATGGGTTCAAAACCTCAGAATGGAAGGCTGCAGCCTGCGTATTCTTGTAGCCGAGATAACGAGCTATTTCCATCGCCCTTGGCGCATGATAGTCATGTGTCACGATAAGGAGCTTATCCAAATGTTGATCAGCGGCAATTACCTTGCTGTTCAGCAGATTCTCATATGTACTTCTTGCTGCATTGTCCAGAAGCATTTTATCTGTTGGAATACCCTTCGCCATCAAATAAACCTGCATACCTTCCGCTTCGGTCAGCTTCGAACCATTACGATCAAGACCGCCGGATAGGATAAGCATCTGAACTTTTCCGTCTTTATAAAGCTTGTCCGCATAATCAAGCCGTTCTTTGAGTGCAGGACTAGGCTTGTCTGACCATAATGAAGCACCTAACACGATCGCCGCATCAGCTTGTTCAATCGGCTGGGATTCATCATAGCTGTTGATCTGCCATATCAAATAACCGAAGAACAATAATCCCAAACATACGAATGCTGCAAAGATACGAAACAGGAGCAATCCGCGACGTTTGCGTGACTTGCTCCTCGTATGAACAATACTTTTCATGATTCTCTAAGCTCTCTCTCAGTCAAGCTTTTACGATGCTTCAAGCTGAGTGTAAAATACCGGAATCGGCCGTTGCGAATACTCGAAAGCAATCTTCCAGCTGTCTTGCGGGCAAGTGCCGCTTCTTTCCCGGTTACCTCTCCTTGACGCAGGGCGTCTTCCAGTTCATCCTCATCAAGCAGGAATACTTCTCCGCTTGGCAGAACGACCACATCCAGATACAAGTCATCAAACCAAGGCACGTGCTGATCCGTCAGCCCCTGCGTCTTGCAAATATCGATATACCATTGTACAACACGACCCTTATCGTCAAACATCGTCGTTACGACAAAATGCTCTCCCCGCGGGAAATGCTGCATCCAAAGATAACCGCGGTCTGCCAGACATAAACGCCGCCCGTTATATTCCTTCCAAAGCGGCTCGCGCAACTCATGAATCCGGTAAAACGTAACGAGGCCTTTGAACTCATCACTGTCGAGCACCAGACAATTGTAACTTTTGCGTATAATGCGACGCCAGTTAGCCCGGTCTGAAAATTTTCGTTTCATACGGAACGTACCTTTCCGTTGAGATAAGCCTTTGATGCTTGGCTTTCGATGATGATGGATAGCGTTGTAAAAAGCTTACCATAACTTAACGCTCTTCTCCAGCACGCATGCAAAATAAACCAAGCCATCCCCCACTTTTCCATGTGAAATAGCATGTATGCCACTTTCTTTTGCCCAAAAAACAAAAAAAAGGGATAGAACGGATTGTTCGTTCTATCCCTTATCCAGCTTATGATTCCAAGATCGTAATCGAATTGATGATGACCTTTTCTTTCGGTACATGCTTGTCGTTGACAGGTGTCTTCGCAATATTCATGACCGTTTCCATGCCGCTGTCTACTTTTCCGAAGATCGAATAGGTAGGCGTTTGATTCAAATTGACCGCATCAGGACCAGTGCAGATAAAAAATTGACTGCCGCCCGAATTTGGCTTACCGCTGTTCATCATCGCAACAACGCCAGGCTCAAATTTGATACTTGTATCAAATTCATCAGGAATGGAATACCCCGGATTACCCGTGCCATTCCCCTTTGGATCTCCGCCTTGAATCATAAAGGATTCGATAATGCTGTTAAAAGTAAGACCATCATAATAACCGCTCTTGGCGAGGAAAACAAAATTGTTAACCGTAACCGGTGATTCTGCCGCATATAGCTTAACAGTAAAATCGCCTTTGCTGGTTGTAAATTTGGCCGAATACTGCTTATTCAAATTGATTGACATCTCCGGCATTTTGTCCCACTTCATCGGTTTATCAGACGAATTACCGGATGAGCCGCAGCCCGTCAATAATACAGCGATGACTGTAAAGGTCATGACGATGCTCCAGCTTATCTTATTGAGCTTGCCCATCTTCAACGTCCAGCTCCTTACGTTTTGCCGCCAGCACTTCCGGCTTCGATTTTATCGGTAGTGCCTTTGCCCGTTGTGCCGGTGCCGGGATCAGTCGGATCGACCGATCCCCCAGCACCTTCACTTGGTTCTCCATTCCCATTGCCATTGCCATTACCGGCACCGTTGCCAGGATCCGGTGAAACAACTCCGCCATTATCTGGCGTCTCCGATTCAACCGGCTGATTCGGATCAGGAGTAGGGGTTGGCGTTATTCCGCCATTCGTCCCATCATCCGGAATATCTGGCAGGTTACCATCATTCGGCTGATCCGGTTCCATTGGCTGTTCAGGGATTTCAACATCTATCTCCGGCACCTCGATTGTAACCGTCTCAGAAGGCTTGCTTTCTTTATCGTCTTCCGCATTATAGGCTACCACGTAATATTGGTATGACATGCCAGGGAATACGCTCATATCATCCATCTGTGGTGTAACTGCATCAGCGAATACCGAGAATTTGGATTCAGATGAGTCTTTACGATATACCCGGTACGTTACACCTTCGCTGTCTGCGGGAGCAGTCCAGGACATTTGAACTTTCAATTGATCCGGCAGGAACTCCGCTTTAAAGCCCGTTACTGCTGCCTGCTCCTTCACTTCCTGCTTAATGCCGCTAGGCTGTACAAACGATGACTTCGGAACACCTTTCATCGCCTGAGACATTACCTTGCTGAACATCGCAGCTGATTGCGCACTGCTCTTCTTAATTACGTGCTGCTTATCGGTTTTGTCATAGCCCATCCAGACAGCTGCGGTCCATTCCGGTGTATAACCGACGAACCAAGCATCCCTATTCGCGCTAGAAGTAAAGCCAGGAATACCATGCTGTGATGTACCTGTCTTACCTGCTACAGGACGGTCAATACGGGCACCTGTACCTGTACCGCCCTTCTCCAGAACGGTTTGCATCATTTGTGTCATGTACCACGCTGTTTCCGGCTTCATCAGCTGTTTCGCCTGTGGAGCACGGTACGTGTATACTTTCTTGTTAGCTGTGTTCTCAATCTTCGTAATTGTATGCGGGTCAACCGATTTGCCTCCATTGGCAAATACACTGTAGGCCTCTGCCATCTGCAGAGGTGTAACCCCTTTGTAAAGGCCGCCAAGCGCAATCGCCAGGTTGCGGTCTTCCGGCTCCAGCTCCATGCCCAGCTTCTTGGCAAAAGCAATACCGTTGCCGATTCCGACTTGATTCAACGTCCATACGGCTGCCAAGTTGCGAGATTCCTTAATCGCTTGCTGCATCGTCACTGGACTTGAACCATGGCTGTCATTCGGACAATAATCGCCAAAGCATTTTTGTGAATCCTGATTAAGTACTGTCCAAGGATAATAATCTCCAGATTCAAGCGCCGGACCATAGGATACGATCGGCTTGAACGCAGAACCCGGTTGACGTTGAACCTCTACACGGTTAAGGCCTTTACGGACATAATCACGTCCACCAGCCATCGCCTGAATTGTTCCGTCACGGTGATCCATGATGATCATAGCACCCTGCGCTTTCTGATCGTCTGGACTCTTCTCGAAGTTATCATCATCAGCGAATTCTTTCTCAACGGCCGTCTGTGCGGTTGGATTAAGCGATGTATAGATTCGGTAACCGCCAATCCGCAGCTCTTCCTCCGTCATGTCCGGAATGACTTTAACGGCTTCTTCGATTACATAATCGACGTAAGCTTTATATGGATCGCTTTTCTTTTCTTCCAGATTAGCTGGCGGCTCATAAACGACCGCTTTCGCTTCTTCCATTTCCTGCTCTGTAATCAATTTTTGGTCATACATCAGCTTCAAAATGACAGCCCGGCGTGCCATAGAAGATTCTGGATCATTAATTGGATTATAACGGTTAGGCGCCTTCGGCATGCCAGCGAGTGTCGCTATCTGCCAAATCTTCAAATCCTTCAGGTCCGTATCGAAATAAAAATCCGCGGCACCTTTAATGCCATAAATCCCTTTACCGAAAGGAATTCGGTTCAGGTACATCGTCAGAATTTCCTGCTTCGAGTATTTATTCTCAAGCGCGACCGCAATGGATGCTTCTGTCGCTTTACGGAAAAAGGTTTTGTCCGCAGTCAGGAATATATTTTTCGCCAGCTGCTGGGTGATGGTACTTGCTCCCTCCACCTTGCTTCTAGCGATAACGTCTTTCACGACAGCACGTCCGATGGAGAAGAAGTCAATCCCGGAATGCTCATAGAACCTCTGATCCTCCGTTGCTACGAAAGCATCTAGCAGAAGCTTCGGCATTTCGTTATATTCGGCGTTCTCGCGATTCTGGTTAGCGTCATAGAGCTTTGTAATCTCTTTCCCGTCCATATCATATATAATCGACGCTTCGCCGAGTTCAAGCTTATCCGCCTTCTCAGTCAAGATTCGCTCGCCGTTCAGAGTAATAAACAAATATCCGATGATGCCACAGACGATTGCAAACACGACGGTAAAGAAGAACGCAAAAAACCATTTACGAGGCGTCATCCTTTTCTTTTTCTTTATCGTCCCTCGTTTCATCTCCTTAGGTTTGCTGCGTCTAGGTTGTTCAGCCATTTGGCTCCCTCCTGTTGTTCCAAAATCTGTTTCTCTATTCTTCAATATACCCTGGAATGAAAAGAACAACCCTGCTGGAGCGGGTTGTTCTTGCCTTCCGCTATCAAGTTAAACGTTATCCGTGAATAGAAGGTTTCACAAATAACATTACGTTCTATGCTTCCGAAGCACTGTTGTCTTGCATTAATGAAACGTTACGCTGTGGAGTAAACGTCGAGATCGCGTGCTTGTACACCATTTGCTGACGACCTTCACTGTCAATGATAATCGTGAAGTTATCGAACGCTTTAATAACGCCCCTGATTTGAAAACCATTCATTAAGAAAACCGTAACCGGAATGTTGTCTTTGCGCAGTTGGTTCAAGAAAGTATCTTGAATATTGATCGATTTGTTCATTGGACGTTACCCCCGTCTAAAAAAGATTGATTAGAAGTATATTCAAGATTGACTTGAAACTTTCCTGCTATTATATCATGAATCCGAAGTAAATTGTTGTGAAAATTTTCCCCCATATCAATCCACTCGATATCCTTCATGCGGCGGAACCAGGAAAGCTGGCGCTTAGCAAAGCGCCGTGTATCTCTTTTTAGCAGCTCAACAGCCGCTTCAAGCGTACAATCACCACGTAAATACATGACGATTTCTTTGTAGCCGAGCCCCTGCATGGCAACTCCATCCGCAGGTACACCACGTTCGAGCAGACCCTTCACTTCTTCGACCAAACCTTCCTCCAGCATTTGATCAATTCGCTGCTCGATCCGTGAATACAGCACTTCCCTGTCCATATTGAGACCTAGTATACATAATTCGTAGGGCGATTCTTTTTTCTGTCGCTCGAGCTGAGCCGTCATCGTCTCACCTGAGAGGTGGTAAATCTCGAGTGCGCGTATAATACGGCGCTGATCATTTGGGTGAAGCCGTTCCGCAGATTTGGGGTCAACAAGAGCCAGCCGGGCATGAAGTGCCTCTGCTCCACTTTCTTCCGCGTAAAGCTGCTGTTCCTCGCGAAATGCAGGATCTGCACCGTTATCGTCAAATTCAAAGTCATAGCAGACCGATTCAATATAAAGGCCCGTTCCGCCTACGATAAAAGGAAGCTTCTCTCTCGCCGCAATATCTGTAATCGCTTCTCGGCATTGCTCTTGGAAATCAGCAACGGAATAAGCCTCTTCAGGCTCGTTAATATCGATCAGATGATGGATGATCCCTTGCCGCTCGGTAAACGGCAGCTTTGCCGTACCGATATCCATCGTCTTGTACACTTGCATAGAATCACCGGAAATAATCTCGGCATTCCAAGCTTTGGCCAGATCCAGACTAAGCTGTGTTTTCCCTACAGCTGTTGGTCCAACCAGCACAAGCAGCGGCTGCTTTCGGTCATTCGTTCCTGCTTCCTGCAACCTCTATCACTCCATAAGCTATTTTCGACGTATTCACATGCCGCCGTTCGAACCCAAGCCGAGCGAATTCTCCGCTGTCACGATGCTCCTTCATTACAACCGACTTACGAGCAACTCTTATCGCTTCCCGAACGGCATCAGCTGTTAACTCACTGTCATTAGCGAGGTTCCGCAACGGCTCAAGTGCGCTCGATTCATGAATAGGCTGGCGAAACATCGGATCGAAATAGACGATATCTACGCTCTTGTCCGGCAGTCCGGTCAAATATTGCGCATGATTCACATTTATCATTTGAATACGCCGCATCGCCGCATCCACATCCGGTAAGCCGGATTGGTAGACCGCTAAACCTTCACGTACAACTGCACAGAGGATTGCCTGACTCTCAATAGCGGTTACGGCTCCCGTTTCTCCTACTGCATAAGAAAACACCAGTGAATCTGACGCAAGTCCTGCTGTACAGTCAATAACACGATCTCCGGGCTTACAGCCCGTCAAATCGATAAGAGGATCGCTCTCACCCTTGCGGAGCCTTTTCACACGAACAAAGGCCATACTTGGATGAAAATATAACGGTGTTTCCGTCTGACCATCGTAAAATCGGACTTCCTTCTCCGTTACCACAATCAGCTCAATTTTCTCCATCTTCTCCGCTAATTGCCGAAGCGTCTGTCTGCCTCGTACAACATAAGGAGCTGATAGTTCATCCGCAAGCCGCTTGGCGGTAGCTAGCGCCTTCTGATACGGCTTGTCGGAAGTTGTTACAATCATGACATCACCCGTTTAAACATTTTTTCCAATTGATAAGTAGAGATATGGACTACTATCGGCCGTCCATGAGGACAGGTATAAGGCTGAATACACGCGGCAAGACGAGCAAGCAATACCTCGCCTTCCTCACGCGTCTTCCGGTCATTGGCTTTAATCGAAGCCTTACAAGAGCACATAATAGCCGCTTTTTCTCTGAGCTTTGCTATATTAATCGACTTACGCTCGCTTAGCAGCAGCTCTGCCATTTCCTCAATAATGGCCTGTTCCTCGCCTTGCGGGAACCATTCCGGATAAGCACGTACCAGGAAGGTCTGCTGTCCGAACGGCTCAAGCTCCACTCCTGCCTCCTGAAATAATCCAATCATACCGCGCAGCTGCTCCGATTCTCCTGAAGTAAACTCAAGAGTTAATGGAACAAGCAGCTGTTGGCTGGCCGCTTCAGGATTGCCAAACTTCTGATAATAATACTCATAATTGATCCGTTCATGGGCGGCATGCTGATCGATGAGGTACAATCCCTCTTCTGCTTGCGCCACAATGTACGTGCCGTGCAGCTGACCAATCCAGTACAGCTCTGGGAATGTAGGGCCTTGTTTCCCTAATTCTGATTCGCTAGCAGAAGGATGCTCTCCATTATTACTTAGTAATTGTGATACCTCTTCCGTCTGCTGGAGTGCAGGAGCAGCCTGCTCCCACGGAGCTGCAGCCTCATGCACCGATACTTCACGCTGCTCAGCAGGCTTATAGAGCCGTTCCGTTGCATCCTTTGGCACATAATCACGCTTTGGAGGCTGCGGGAAAGCTGAGCTGTAAGAGGAGCTGCTGCCGCTTGAGTAGGAAGAAGATGCCTGACGATTTGGACTAAACCCGCCTCCGGATGAAGGGGATGGGCTTGCAAACGGTGACCGCTCCTGACCGGACGGTTGAGTCTGATTCATTGGATCTGGCCGATGGAAAGAGATCGCATCCTGCACGAATAACGGCTTCTCGCGTTCCTGCTTCTCTGCAGGTCCTGGGATATGACGAACTTGCCCAAGGGCCTCCTTCACCGCTTGCTCTACTAACGTACGAAGCTCGGTTTCTTTACTGAATCGAACCTCCATCTTGGACGGATGCACGTTAACATCAAGCAGGCTTGGATGCATACCAATCTCCAGTACAACAATTGGGAATCGGTTAATCGGCAAAAGCGTGTGGTAGGCCTGCAGGATCGCCTGGTTCACCGCATGACTGCGGATATACCGTCCGTTCACGATAACCGTCATCCCGTTGCGATTCGCCCGAGTCAGCTCCGGCTTCGAAATATAACCGCGCAGATCATAATCGGATGTCTCGCCTTCCACCTTCAGCATCGCCTTCGCCGTATTCGTTCCATACACAGCCGCAATAACTTGCTGCCGATCTCCAGTACCAAGCGTACGAAGCAGAACGGAACCGTTATGTTTCAAGGTCACGGCAATACCCGGATGGGCCAGCGCAATACGGTAGACATAGTCGGTAATATGACCAAGCTCCGTTTGGATAGCTTTCATATATTTCAGCCTTGCCGGTGTGTTATAAAATAAATCCCGCACCGACATATCGGTGCCTTGAGGAGCATTGGCTGGTTCGTTAGCCGTTACCGTACCACCTTCAATATAAAGGCGCTGTGCAAGACCGCTCGAATCAATTGATGAGACGCACTCGAGCCGCGACACAGCCGCGATACTTGGCAGCGCTTCGCCGCGAAAACCTAGGCTTGCAATTCTGAACAGATCACTACTGGAAGAGATTTTGCTGGTCGCATGGCGTTGGAACGCCGTTTCCATATCGGCTGGCTCGATGCCCGAGCCATTATCCGTTACCCGAATGTACGATAATCCGCCTTCTTCGATCGTAATATCAATGACGGAGCTCCCCGCATCGATGGCATTTTCCACCAATTCCTTAATAACCGATGCCGGACGCTCCACGACTTCACCCGCCGCGATCTGGTTCGCAAGCTGTTCATCAAGCACCTGGATTTTCCCCATCTTCAAATCCCTCCTTCCTCAATCACTTACAATTAATCATTTATCTTTTGTTTCATTTCATTCAACCACTGCATCGCCTGCATCGGCGTCATATTAAACAGATCCAGCTTCCGAAGCTGATCTGCAAGCTGCTCGGCCTTAGGCGACGCTTTGCGGCGTCCTTGCTCCTGCTGATGCACCGCAGGTACACCAGGCTCATCAAAGATGGAGAGCTGAACAGCAGCTGCCGTCTCTTTGATTGCTAGTTCAGGTTCAGACGCAGTTATATAAGTTGGAACGGTCTGAGCTTCGGCCACTTTGTACGCAGGCTGCTTCTTGTCACTTGAAACTTGCAGCAAGTTCTCAGCATCGGCTTCCAAGTGCTCCAGTAAAACGTAAGCACGGTCGATAATTGAATCAGGCAAACCCGCCAGTCTTGCACAATAAATCCCGTAGCTCGTGCTTGCAGCACCAGGAATCAGCTTACGCAGGAACGTCACATGATCGCCGCTTTCCTGAACGGCCATACAGGCGTTTACCAGCTTCGGTAATGTGGCTTCCAGATGCGACAGCTCATGGAAATGCGTCGAGACAAGTGCTTTACAGCCAATATGATGGTGGACGAATTCAATAACAGCCTGAGCGATCGACATGCCTTCACTTGTTGAAGTCCCTCGGCCAAGTTCATCAATGATAACAAGACTGTTCTCGGTCGCTTTTTCCGTCATCAGCTGGATATCCTTCATCTCGACCATAAACGTACTTTGACCGCCAATGAGATCATCTGCTGCGCCAATCCGTGTGAAGATACGGTCAATGAGCGGAATCTCTGCCGCTTTCGCTGGTACGAAGCAGCCAATCTGCGCCATGATACAAATCAGTGCTACCTGGCGCATGTAGGTGCTTTTACCTGCCATATTTGGTCCAGTAATCAGCAGCATCGACTGCTCATCGTGACGAAGTGCAGTAGAATTAGAGATGAATGGAATACCTTCCATCATCGCCTCAACAACGGGATGTCTTCCTTCTTCAATAACCAAATTAAACTGATCAGTAATGGTTGGACGAGTGAATCTTCTCTCTGCACTAACTGTTGCAAGCGACTGATAAACATCAAGCTCAGCAACTACTTCTGCCAGACGCTGCAGTCGGTGCAGCTGCAAAGCCAGATGATCGCGAAGCTCGATGAAGCGTGCATACTCCAGATCGACCATTTTGTCCTCTGCTTCAAGGATCAGGCGTTCCTTCTCCTTCAGCTCCGGTGTGACAAACCGTTCAGCGTTCGCGAGCGTCTGCTTGCGCTCGTAACGGCCTTCTGGCAGCAGCGCCAGACTACCCTTAGATACTTCTAGAAAATAACCAAATACCTTATTGAAGCCGATTTTGATCGTCTTGATGCCTGTTGCTTCCCGCTCCTGACGCTCAAGCTCAGCCAGCCATTTCTTGCCGTTGGTGCTTGCTTCACGAAGCTGGTCCAGATAATCATCGTAACCGGCACGAATTAATCCGCCCTCCCGAATCGATACAGGCGGCTCGTCCACAATGACCGTCTCGATCATTTCCGCAAGATCCGTGCAATCATCAAGTCCATCTACAAGCAGGCGAAGCCGCTCAGAACCCGCATTCCTTGCAAGCTCCACCAGTTGAGGCGTGCGGCGAATGGAGCTTCTAAGTGCATTCATATCTCTGCCGTTCGCACTGCCGAAGGCAACCCGTCCAACTAGACGCTCAAGATCATAAATATGATTCATCTCAGAACGAATATCGTCCCTTGCAATTAAATTCCGATATAAAGCATCAACCGCTTCGTAACGCTCTTCAATCTTCGAACGGTTAAGAAGCGGCTTATCGATCCAGCGGCGGAGAAGCCTTGCCCCCATCGAGGTTTGCGTCCGGTCCAGCAGCCACAAAAGTGAGCCTTTTTTGCTCCGGTCGCGCACCGTCTCAGTAAGCTCCAGGTTACGGCGCGTATAGTGATCGATAATCATATATTGGTTGGGTTCATAAGTACGTATGGTACGAACATGGCCAAGTGAACGCTTCTGCGTCTCCTCAAGATATCCCGTCAAAAGGCTGACTGCACGATATCGGGCATCATTCAAACCTTCGAGCTGTGAGCGATCAAATTGTTCAATGAGCTTGTCCTCTGCCATAGGCTCCCGCGCGGTTAGCAGAACAGGACGATTCCAGACCGCATTCTCCCGCAGCTGCGTAAGTAATGCCTCATCACCAACAATTTCTGCCGGCTGGTAAACGTTGATCTCATCAATGAGCGTATCAAGGTTGTACACAAGTGAAGTTACATACAGCTCGCCAGTCGATAAATCACAAGCAGCCAGCCCCATCGCGGAAGCAGAGACCGATCCAACGGAGACGATAAAATTATTAGATTTATCGGATAGTGATTTGGTCTCCATCACCGTGCCTGGCGTAATTACTCGTACAATTTCACGGCGTACAACGCCTTTGGCTGCGGATGGGTCCTCTACTTGCTCACAGACCGCGACTTTATAGCCTTTTTCCACAAGCCTTGCAATATAGTTCTCTGCAGAATGATAAGGGACGCCGCACATCGGAATTTTCTCCGTACCGCCTCCCTCTCTGCCCGTTAATGTAATTTCAAGTTCACGTGATGCATGAATGGCATCATCGAAAAACATCTCGTAAAAATCGCCGAGACGGAAAAAGAGGAACGCATCTTTCGCTTGTTCCTTAATCGCAAGATATTGTTGAATCATCGGGGTATAGCCAGCCACTGTTGCCCCTCCCAGGTTAATAGCATTATTTGATTCTATATAAACATCATCATGCTATTATACCAAGCGGATTGCGGCGCGCCAACCTGCGATGGTCCGAGCTATACAGGCAATTGTCAGAAAAAGCGCTCCCAGGCTGGGAAGCTGCCTATACCTGAGCTTTGTCAATGAATACAATGTCCAGTAACTAGGTCCGAAATCGAGGGAGAAGAAATGAGCAAACATCGGCTTAACATCTTGTTTCTGGAAAACCACCCCATGTGGATTCATGGTCTGCCTAACGGATTTCGCAAATTGGGACATGAGGTTATGACCAGTCTGCCTCAAACGCTGACATATGCAGCAATGGATAAATTTAAACCGGATCTGATCATTGCGATCAGCTGGACACCTTCGAATGACAAGCCAAAAAAACAAGAGCGTATTGCGTCTCTTGTTCAGCATGCAAAAGTACCCTATATTTACTGGTCCACCGAGGATCCAGGTTTTACGAAACGTGTATCCCTTCCATTAATTAAACGGACAAAGCCGGACTTTGTATTTTCAATACACCGGCCGACTGTCTCCAAGTTTAAGCAATTAGGCATACGAGCTGCCCATTTGGATTTCGGAAGTGATTCAAGCGTACACCGGCGTATGAAGCCGCTGCAGAAGTACAAAGGGACCGCAGCTCTTGTTGCAAACGGGTATCCGAATTTATTTAAGACACGTCCGCATAATTATCGGTTTCAATCTTTACGAAGGCTGGTTAATCCCTTCCTCTCTTCTGCCTATAAGACCGATCTGTATGGCAGGTACTGGAATGAGATGAAATCGATCTTCAAGAGCCCCATTGCCGCGAACCGTATTCATGGCTATTTGCCCTATAAAGAGGCGAGTAAAGTATACAGCTCTGTCGATTATGTGCTTGGACCGCAGAATGCGAGAGACCGCCTTACTCAGCGTACCTATGAAATTCTGGCTTCGGGCGGGTTGTTGATCACCGATGACACACCAGAAGTTCGCAAATGGTTCAAGCCGGGGCAGGATTTACTTGTCACTTCTTCTGAACAAGAAACCGCCAGATTAATTGCGTATTACAATACAAAGCCCAAACTGAGGGAGCGTATACGGGCAAACGCAGTTAAAGCCGCGGCAGCCTACTCCTACACGGTTCGGGCTGGCTTTATCCTTCAAAAGCTTTATGAGGAAGGTATTTTAGGCAAGAAGGAGATCGGATTATCTGCAAAGGGACGGTGAGAGTATGAAAATTCTGTTCCTGGAACGCGGCGGGATATGGCGGTACGGACTCCCCGATGGCCTGAGGGATTTGGGGCATGAGGTTCGCATGTCAGGACCTGTTACCTTACGCTCCATTACCACCCAAATAAATGAGTTTAAACCTGATCTGTTTTTTTATGTGGGGTGGGGTTATGATCATACGCCTGCCAAGCAAACACTCATACGAAAGCTAGCTGATACACACAAAATTCCGATTATCTATTGGTCGGTTGAGGACCCTAATTTCACTGAAGAATTTACACTGCCTTTATTGAAACGAATGAAGCCTGAGTATGTGTTCACCATTTCCGCCAAGACCGCTGTAACCTTCCGTAAATTAGGCTATCCGTGTGATTATATGGATTTTGGCTTCCACTCCAATATTCACAGGCGGGTTCGTCCAATAGCCAAATATAAAGCAGACATTGCTGTTGTAGCCAATGCCTATCCCGATGTTCTAAAGCGTTACCCTAAGTTATACAGGCGCAAAACGATCGATATCCTGATCCGGCCGCTCATCAAGGCGGGATACCGGATCGATTTCTACGGACGTAATTGGCATCTGATGAAGCCTTTCCTGGGACGATCATTACCGAAGTCCTGGATTAAGAAGCCTATTCCCTACAAAAATGCTAATCAAGTATACAGCTCTGCGAAGATTATGCTTGGACTGCAAAATTATACGGATATGGCCACTCAGCGAACCTATGAAATCGTAGGCTCGGGTGGTTTCCTGCTCACCAGTAATACCAGTGGAGTGAGAAAGCTTCTACAATCGGGGCGGGATGCGGCGCTCTCTTCTTCTCCTCAAGAAACCCTTCGACTAGTCCGGCATTATTTGGCCAATCCAAAAGAACGTGAACGGGTAAGATTAAACGGACGCCAGGCCATCGCCTCGCATACGTATACCCATCGCGCGAGCAAAATGCTTGATGCCCTTAAGAAGCATGGCATTATTAAGTAATATTGAAAAAAATGAAGCTTATTCAGGGCGCGGGATACGCCATTTGACGCGGATGTCAGCCCGCTCATCCCAAGTAACGCCGCGCCTCGCCGCATCGAGCACAGGCTCGATGTACGGCGCCAGCGCGGCGTAGCTGTCTGTCGCCGACATAGCGGCGGCGACACGATCCAGGCAGCCGGCGAGCTCTATGCGATCGCCGGCGTAATAGGCTTCGACATACCGCTCATCAAGAGCGGGTATGTCATGCAAGGCATCCGCCTCGCGCGCACAAAGAAGCGCAAGCGCGAAGGCGGCTTTGGCCGCTGCCGGTGACACGAGCCAGCTCGGCAGCGTGCGGTACTCGAAACCGCCATGCGGCTGCAGGCGGTAATCGCCCAAGATGCCGTAGCGGGGGCGGCGCCCGCGTCCGGCAGGATCCTCGACAAGCGCCAGCGGCATCGCCGCGTAGCTGTCGAGCAACCTGAGCAGGCGCGGCGTCAGCCGCACGCCGCTCAGATGGATATGCCCGCCGAGCGCAAGCCCCGGCACGGGCATGGCACCTGCGGCCCAGCGGAGGCTCGGGTCGCGGACAAGCTCGGCGGCGCGAAGCAAGAGCCGCCGCACATTAGCGACGAGCCCCGCCACATCGGCGGCTGGCTCAGGCCGAAGCTCGGCGACGGGATAAACAAGCCGCCGCCCAACCAGCATCGCGTCGCTGCCCGCGGCACCGCCAACGCCTTCACCCAAATACCGTGAGGCAGGTGCGATTTTACCATCTGGCCGAATCAACACAAATTCCGGATCAGCCCCGATAAGAAGCTTAGCATTCTGCGGTAAGCTATCCTTTTCCCATATTGCTGGAGGTTCCTTCCTCATCTTTCGTGCCGCTCTCATCGATGCGTGTCCGTCCGTACCAAGTGCAACATCAGCCTCTCCAATATCAATGCCTACGGCGTATAATCCGGCAATAGCTGTGCGGATGACACCACGAAGCATCCCATCTTCCGGCCATTCAGCAGGACGGTCTAGAGCCTGCACTATCGCCTCTCCAGTACCGAACCTGTTAATCCTTCTCAGCTCAAGGAGAACCAAATTAGCAATCCCAACACGATATAACCTCTCGTCTTCCTGCTGCTCACGGGAAAGGCCGGCGCGGCGCCACCTGCGGAGCATCTCTTGGTCAGTCATGACTGCTGCATCAAGCCGGTTCAGCCGGTTTCCAGCCATCCCGCCACCTTCTTTTGCTTCGATTCAAATTCCCGTAACCAATGCCCAAATTGTGCGAATTCAACAAAAAGAGGGCTTTCGCCCTCGAATTTGCCGCTCTCGCGGCATATCTTACAGTACAGAAGCGGAAAGCCGGATTACAGCTCGTCGTCCAGTAAATCCGGATCCAAATCCTCGTAGTCCCCGTCGCCGAGACCGAAGTCAAGTTCTTTACCGTCGTCGTAGCCGCCTGGGAAGCAGGCTACCCAAACCTTCGTTTCGGCGATCATTTCTACGGCAAATTCGCGTTCAACACGAACCGTAACACCTGAACCGCTCGATGAGATGTTCGCCTCAATGCAATTTGGCTCTTGGATGCAATCGGAAGATACTTCTTCTGTAGCAGACCGATGCTTCGGATCCAGATAAGAAAGAGGAACATGCTCAACATAATGTACGGATTCTTTTGCTACGTCCGTTTGCGAGTTTTTGCTGTACGAATACCAAATATTGATATCGTAAGTACCTATTACCTCAATGCCGTCGCCCGATCTGACCGCTTCATATTGGTGGTTGATTATCCATGCACCTAAGATGCTAGTCGGATGATGAGGCGGTGTTACGGTATGAGAGACAGTGGAAAACTTACGACCTTTCCCGCAGACAGCTTTCGTTATAATCTCTCTACCTTGTAGCTGTTTATCTGCAAATGTCATCGATTTAACCTCCTCCATACAATCATTCAATTAAAGTGTATGCAGGTCATTCGTCTAGGGTGACTGATTCTTTTCCCGCGCCGCCACGAATTTTATCCCTCTTTATTTTATGGCTCCGCTTTGTCTAACATGACATTTCTTTTCTTTAATCTCTTCGCAATCTCCAAATATCTTTCAAGCTCCATCCTCATCTTCAAAATGGCAGCTCGAACTTCGAATTCATCACGTGTTCGCGGGAGCTCCATTTCTCGGTACATCTGCCTAAGATCGGACAAGCGTTGCTCCGTAATCCCCCGGTAGACCTCAGATTTGACCTCTTCAGAGAGCAGCTCCAATATTTCAGCCAGCGGTTCGTTCTGCGGCAGCTTCTCATAGATCAGCGCAAGCTCCTCAAGCATCCCTTGAACCGATTCCAGCTGGAGCCGTCTCATCTCAAAGTATGTGGACCAATAATGCTCCTGGCCAATTAAACGATTTTCCTTGTTCAGAACCGCTCTCCGCGCACCTTCTTCTATTATCCTGTGAGCTTCAAGCAGCTCACTTCCGTTCCAGATGTGGGAAGGATTACGCAGTGTTAAAGCCATCTCGGTAAAAACAATACCAAATAGCCGTTCTACGGAATCTTTGAGCGATTCAAGCAGATGTTGATCTTTCGGCATGTAAATAAAATTAATGATCGTTGCCCAGCCGAGACCAACAATCATAAGATAGACTTCATTTACAAGCACATCAACCGTTACTTCACCATGAGCAAACAGCTGGAAAACGATAACCGCACTCGTCACAATTCCATCTTTCAAGTTGAAACGTGCTAATACCGGGAAAGTCATTAAGATAAATAACGCCACGACCCAAATATGAAAGCCAAAGATTATAAATACCAAAGAGGCAAAAAAAAGTCCCAGTGAAGAAGCCACGAAACGCTCAATAGCGCTCTTCAGCCCTTTCATCCGGCTGACTTCAACACCGAGAATAGCAAGAATACCCGCACCAAGCGGCGGATCCAAATGTAAATATACAGCCGTGTAAATGGCTGTAATGGCTGCTAGAGCTGTTTTGATAATGCGAATACCCACTAAATTCCCTCACGTTCGGATTTATTAATACCTTATCCTAACGCTCGCGCCAGCCTGACGTCAACTTCCGTTCCAATATCGACACAAGTTGATACATAATGGTCGCAACGACCGCGATTACGATCAGGGTCGATAGTACGAGGGTAAAGTTAAATACCTGGAATCCATAAATCATCAAATAACCGAGTCCAAGCTTCGCAACGAGGAACTCCCCTACAATAACACCAATCCAGGCAAGGCCTACGTTAACTTTTAACGCTGAGATGATCACAGGAAAGGACGCTGGCAAAATTACAAGGCGGAACAACTGTGCCCTATTCGCACCAAACAAGCGGACAACCTTTATATAACCGGCATCTATCTCTCTGAACCGGTTATATATATTGATCGTTGTAATGATAACGGTCACCGATAAGGTTACCGCCACAATTGAAGTGAAGCCCGGTCCAAGACTGACAATAAACAGTGGTCCAAGCGCTACCTTCGGTAAACTGTTCAATACGACGAGATAAGGATCAAGCACCCTTGATAGAAAAGGAAACCACCATAGCAGTGCCGCAATCGCTGTTCCTACCAGTGTGCCAAGTAAAAATCCGATAATCGTCTCCGACACCGTCATCCCGATATGCGGCCAGATGGATCCGTCAGCCATGGAGCTCCACAACTGCTTAATAAGCTTAGTAGGGTAACTGAACAGCAGCGGGTCTATCCATCTTTGTCGACCTGCTGCTTCCCATAAGGCAACAAACAGCAGCAAAATCGCTGCTTGAGTGGTTCCAACAGCTGCGGAAAGCCGTCTTGCCCTCTGCTTATACTGCGTATGAAGTTCCTTCATATCACTTACGCGATCTTCTTGAATACCGGATAACGAAATATTCTTTTTAGGCCATTTATTCGGCATGCCCGCCGCCTCCTTCCACACGATTAAGCTCTGCCCACAGCTGATCAAAAACATCCTGGAAGCCCGGCAGCTTACGTGCCTCCATCGGGGTAACCTGCCGGATCTCCTCCGGTACTTCAAGCTGCTTCACGATTCTTCCTGGGTTCGCGGCAAGCACGATCACTCGATCACTCATGGCAACGGCTTCCGCCAGATCATGGGTAACGAGAACTGCCGTTTTGCCTAGACGTGTCAGCGTTTCATCAACTAGATCTTCAAGCTGAAGCTTAATATGAAGATCAAGCGCAGAAAATGGTTCATCCAGCAGCATAACCTCCGGATTGGTTGCCAGCATACGCGCCAAGGCAACGCGCTGCCGCATACCGCCAGACAACTCATGCGGATATTTGGTCCCTGAACCTGGCAATCCCAGCTCGGTCAGAAGCCGTTCTACTTCCTTCAAGGCTGCTGCTGTCTTACCGCCGGTTATTTCAAGTCCTATCGCAGCGTTGTCTCGAATCGTCCGCCATGGAAACAAAAAATCCTGCTGCAGCATATAGCCAACCAGCTTTGACGGACCAAGGACAGGCACCCCAGCAAGAAGCACCTGTCCGCTGCTTGGAGGAAATAAACCCGCCAGCATGCTAAGAATGGTCGTTTTGCCGCAGCCGCTAGGACCGACGAGGCTGACGAACTCGCCGCGCCGTACCGTCAAATTTAATTTCTCGACGGCCAAGGAAGCCCCCTTCTCGTTGACATAAACATGGGATACGTCCTTAAGCTCGAGTCGATAATCTTCGCCAGCCATTGTAGTCCCTCCTAAAAAGAATTACCACATAAGTGGCCCGATTTTGGCCAATTTGTGGTGATTCTTACTTCGTAAGCATTGTCTTAAAGAATTGAAACTTAACTGCCGATTCCGGCAGTATGTTTCAATTCTTGCTTCGTAAGCATCATATTAAAGAATTACCACATAAGTGGCCTGAATTGGGCCATTTTGTGGTAATTCTCACTTCGTAAGCATCCTCTTTACTCCGTAAGCCTCAGCTTACTTCTCCACATCTTCAATTGCTTTTTCTGCAAAGCTGTTATCAACAATTTTGTCATGCTCTGTACGTTCCTTCAGCTCTCCAGCCGAAGTCATGACATCCAGCAGGTTATTCCATTCGCCTTCATCAATGATTGGATCGGTCGCATAAGAACCTTGCTGTTTGTAACGGTCGATTGAACTGATCAGAATATCTTTATCTACATTTTCGAAGTAAGGCGCAACAACTTCAGCTATCGTTGCGGCGTCATTCTCCTGTACCCACAGCTGAGCGCGGTGAATAGCATCAGTAAATGATTGGATCACAGCTGTATTTTTCTTGATATAGCTTTGTTTCGTCATGAACACGGTATAAGGCAGATGTCCGCTTTCTACACCAAATGATGCGACAACTTTGCCAGTTCCTTCTTTCTCAAATACGGATGCCGTTGGTTCGAACAACTGAACATAATCCCCAGTACCAGAAGCAAATGCAGGAGCGATATTCGCGAAATCAACGTTTTGAATTAGTTCCAGATCTTCTTGCGGATTAATGCCATGCTTCTTCAGCGTAAATTCACCTGCCATTTGCGGCATTCCACCTTTACGCTGTCCGAGGAATGTTGAACCTTTTAGGTTATTCCAATCAAAATTCGCGTCATTACGTGCCACAAGGAACGTACCATCGGTTTGCGTCACCTGCGCAAAATTAATAACCGGGTCATCCGAGCCTTGCTGATACACATAAATAGATGTTTCCGAACCAACAAGTGCAACATCAATCGAGTTGGACAGCAGTGCTGTCATTGTTTTGTCCCCACCTGCTGTTGTCGTCAGCGTCACGTCCAGCCCTTCATCTGCAAAGAAGCCTTTTGCAAGAGCCACATATTCCGGAGCGTAAAAGACTGACCGTGTTACTTCGCCAATGGTCAGTTTTGTTTTCTCCGAGCTTCCTTTGCCGCAGCCAGCCAATGCAGCCGTTGTTGTCAACGCCACAATGAGAAGCAGCGACAGCCATAGCTTTCTCTTCATCTCTAATCCTCCCGTAGATACTTAAATTAAGTAAGGTACAATAGCCTATGCACTCCGCATTTTGAATGTTCTTCCGATTGCCGTTGTTCCCGAATTCCTTGAATAAATAAATCGAGGGAATCCGGGAACAACAGCAAACGCTTCAAGCTTTCTGAAAGAAAGCTTCTTCGGAAGCATAATCTCGCTTCTACAGAATCATTCAAAATGCTCCGTTAAAAACAAAAAAAGCCGCAGGAATATTCTCCTGCGGCTCCTTTAAGACAAGCAAAATTACAGCTTATAAATATCTTTATATTTCCTCTCCAAGTAAGTAACCAGATACTGAGGATCAAGAGGCTTGCCGGTTACGTCTTGGATCAACTCCGAAGGCGACTTCAGCTTACCAAACTTGTAGATCCGCTCTGTCAGCCATTCTTTGATCGGAAGCAGCTCGCCACGGCCTACCAGATTCCAGAAGCCGTCCAGCTCCCGCTCCATTGTATCGGCGATTTGAGCCGCATACATGTTGCCAAGCGAGTAAGATGGGAAGTAGCCAAATGCTCCACCGGACCAGTGCACATCCTGCAGCACGCCTTCGGCATTCGATGGAGGTTCGATTCCAAGATACTCCTTGTACTTGTCGTTCCAGATCTGTGGCAGATCTGCAGCCTTAGCTCCTTCATTAAAGATCATTTTCTCGATCTCATAACGAATAATAATGTGCAGGTTGTACGTCAGCTCATCCGCTTCAATCCGAATGAGGGATGGCTCAACAACGTTAATGCCGCGGTAAAACTCTTCGACGGACACATCAAGCTGTCCAGGGAATTTCTCCTGCAGCTTGCCGAAATACTGCTCCCAGAACGGCTTGCTGCGGCCGATCACATTTTCCCAGAAACGCGATTGTGATTCATGAATACCCATCGATGTACCTGTGCAGAGTGTCGTTCCGATCAGCTCTGGCATAAGATTCTGCTCATACAGAGCATGTCCGCCTTCATGAATTGTGCCGAATAGTGCGCTCGTTACATCGTCCTCCAGATAACGTGTCGTAATCCGAACATCACCTGGATTGAGACCTGTTGCGAATGGATGAACACTCTCGTCTAGACGTCCGGCTTCGAAGTTGTAGCCCATTTGATTCAAAATGAACAAACTGAAATCTTTCTGTGCTTGTTTAGCGTATTTTTGCCCCAGGAATGAAGTATCCGGCTGATGAGGCGAAGCTGCAATGGCAGAAGCAAGTGGAACCAACTGTTCACGCAAACCGCCAAATACGCGGTCCAGCTCTGCCGTCGTCATGCCTGGCTCGTACTGATCAAGCAATGTATCATAGCGGGTTGCCTTTGGCCCCCACAAGTCAATGAACTGTTGCGTGTAATCGATGACCTTCTCAAGATACGGTTGGAAGCTTGCATAATCATTGTTTGCTTTAGCCTCTTCCCACTTCGATTCCGCTTGCGAAGCGAGCACGACATATTCCTGATAGAGCTTAGGAGGAATTTTGACGCTTCGATCATAGTCTTTCCGCGTTTCGATGACGAGTTTACGCTCGATGTCGGAGAGCTGCTCCTGCACAGCAGGCTGCTCCAGTTCGTTCAAATATTCGCCAAGCTCTGGCGATGTCGATAACTTGAACATATCCCCGGATAAAACGCCAATTACTTCCGAACGAGTATCCATGCCTTTACGCGGAGCCCCTGTCCGAAGATCCCAATACAGAAGGCCAAGCGCTTCCTCATAGCTTTTAATTTTACGGATTGTTTCCATAAACTTTGCTGTTGTTGTTTCATTATGTACCGTCATAGTTCCATCCACCTTCCCTATTTCGAATTGCTCATTTTCAGCAGAGCATAACTTGATCTTACCGATTACAAAACGTATAATCAACTTTAACCTTTTCGTCTTTAGTAGAGTAGAGAGAAAGAGAGGATCATACGATGCGTATTACTTTTACTGCTCCTGCTGTAGAGGCCTTAACCCCTTACATAGAGGATGGCCGCAAGCAGCTCAAGCTGCTGCATGATACCGAAGGCTGCGGCTGTGTGGTCAGCGGTGTCCCGGCTCTCCAATTAATCGAGCAAGGCGGCCCGGATGACAAGCTGGCACAAGGCGATCCATTCCCGTTCTGGTATGAACCTCGGCATGAAGTTTTCTTTGAGCCAGAGCTTCGCATTGATTATAATGTATCAAGCGGTTTTTACAGTCTTAAGAGCGACAATCAGATTTACTCGCTGAACCTACGTTTTTTAAAGAACTAATATTCAACTTATTTAGGAGGCTTTCCAAATGAACAATTTAGAGAAAATTCTAACTCACAACCAGGCTTTTGTAGAAAACAAAGATTATGAGCAGTATCTGACTGATAAATTTCCTGACCGCAGAATTGTAGTTGTCACTTGTATGGACACCCGTCTCATCGAGCTGCTGCCAAAAGCGTTGAACTTGAAAAACGGTGATGCAAAAATTATTAAAAACGCTGGCGCGATCATTACCCAGCCTTTTGGCAACATTATGCGAAGCGTGCTTGTTGCTCTCTATGAGCTCAAGGCAGACGAAGTCTTTATTATTGCGCACCACGAGTGTGGTATGACTGGAATCAACCCGGAAACGGTAGTAGGCCATATGCTGGAACGCGGCATTCCGCAGCAAACAATCGATACTCTTCGCAACTCCGGCGTTGACCTTAACCGCTGGCTGACCGGCTTTGACAACTTGAAAGAAAGCGTGGAAAAGAGCGTAAGCATCGTGCGTAACCACCCGCTTCTGCCACCAAATATTCCAGTTCACGGAATGGCCATTCACCCGGATACAGGTGCTTTGGATCTGATCGTAGATGGATACACACATTTGAAATAAAACAAAAAGGAACCGGACCCAGCGCTTATTGCACTGGGCGGTTCCTTTTTTTCGTTTCTGCTGCCGCGGCCCGCTCTGCTATAACCCTACTCCGATCACGTAATTTGTGCCGGTGGATAAGCGCTTCCTCATCCATTGGGCTGCTACTCCCCCACTGCACATTTAACGTGTCACATAGCTGAATACAACGCTGTTCTAGATCCGGATCAGTCACTTTTAACGTCATATCCTGATAAGGCGTCCGCTCTCCTCGCGATAAATAACCATAATGAAGTAATAATTCGGCTATGACATCGCTGCCATCAAGTCCTAATTCGTCAATCGATTGTTCATCCAGCTTCTCGAGCGCTTTCTCGTACATCTTGACCGCACCTTTTTCATTGCCGCGCCGTTCATGATATTGACCTACTGCGAGTTGAATGAGACCTACCCAAATGAATGCCCGAGAATCATCCGGATGCTCTTTCCAGTACTCCTCGAGCAGCTCATGACATTCAAAAAAATCCCGTGTACCATTAAATTCCACTAAATAGGAGATATAAGCTGAAGGATAAGACATATGGGTTCTCTCCTGTTCATATATATGATTTGGAACATTGTGTATAAAATAATTTTGAAACCTCCGTTAATATTAGCCGTAAATGTGTATGATAGCAACGAATACTCTACACATCGAAGCAGGAGGAGAAGTACACAATGAAAAAAGGGTTACTGGTCATGATCGCTTTCGCTTTGTTCCTGACATTTGGTCTTGGTCAAGCGGATGCTGCAAAACGAGGCGGCGGATTCAAATCGCCAAAACAAAGCTACACGACAACACCTAAGAAGCCAGCTGCATCAGAATCAACTTCTGGTACGAAGACAAACACTGGTGCAACAACATCTAAAACAGGCACAACGGCAAGCAAAGGCTTTTTCGGCGGAGGCAGCTTTATGAAAGGCATGCTCGTAGGTGGAATCGCAGGTATGTTGTTTGGCGGCATGATGGGCAGCATGGGCGGTATGGGTCAGTTCTTTGGTCTGATCATCAACTTGCTTGCAATCTTCGTGCTCGTAAGAATTGTTATCTCGCTGTTCCGAATGTTTAAGAAGAAAAATAATCCCGATACACGGAGACCTTACTAATGACAAGAATTTACACGGACGAAATTATTAATGCCGTTTGTCTGCATATGGCAGATCGCAGAGGCGTGCAACCTTCGGACGTGGAGGTGCAGCTGTCCTGGGATGAAGAGTACGGCTTCACCGCAGAAGTATGGGTTAAAGGTCGGAGCCAATATATTATCGAAGCAAATCTGCTCGAGGCGATTGAGCAATATATGTACCGGCAGTATAACCGCCGCGTCTTCCGCTCCAATATTAAGCTGGATGTGGACGAAGAGATGTGGGCGGACATCGAAGATTAGATTAGAAATGACGAAGCCTCCAATTCCACTGTAAGAGTGGGGTTGGAGGCTTTTTCTATACCTGTCTACTTCTCTTCCCGCTTCATACGATCATTCGCCCATGCTTGATCAATAGCTTCTTTCGTAATATCCCGCTTTGGAAGATTAAGATAAATGATAAATAATAGAATAGAGTTCATAACCGTTAGTAGAAAGGTAAGAACAAGCACGATTAATTTACCTCCGCTTAAGCTTTTAGGTCAAAATAGTCGGATTGTCCGTCCCATATAACCTGTAATTTGATGACCGTATTCTTATCAGGTACAGCTTTCGTTACGTTTAAGAGCAAGAAATAAATTCCGCTTACAGATACATCCTCCGTGATAATCGCACCACTGCCGCCAACAAACCCGCTGCCGCCATCATAATTAGTTTTGATTTCTCCTGTTGGATAAGGTTTAGGCCCTAGAAACTTTAAGAAGCTCACAGAATCATACCGTTCAGTTCCTGGCAGCTTATAAATAAACACCGACACAGCCCAGTTATCACTATGCCCCTGAAACGAATAGACTTCCTTGGACTTTGCAACTTGAGGAATATCTTTACTATTAATACCTGAGTAGACGTTTTCTCCACTTTCTCCAAGACTACAGCTGCTGAGAATTAGTAAGCAGAGGACCATTAGCCCAACTACAATTCGTTTCAAGTCTTCACCTCTCATTCGAATTGTTTTACCTATATTTTCTATTCCTGAGTTACATATTCCTTCTATATTGCCCGCCAACCTCAAATAAAGTATTTGTAATCTGTCCGATAGACGCGAATTTCACAACCTCCATCAAAGTCTCGAACAGATTCCCGTCTGATTTGGCTGCCTTCTTCAAACTGTCCAATGCTTCCGCACATTTCTGCTGATGCTTCATTTGGAAAGCCTGCAAATGACAAATTTGCGCTTGTTTCTCTTCTTCCGTGGAACGTGCAAGCTCCATATCGTAACGCTCTTCTCCTGGTTCAGGATTCAAGAACGTATTCACTCCGATAATCGGCAGCTCCCCCGTATGTTTCTTTTGCTCGTAAAATAGTGATTCATCTTGGATTTTGCCCCGCTGATATTGCGTTTCCATTGCCCCAAGTACCCCTCCACGATCATGGATTCGCTGAAACTCCTCGAGTACAGCCTCCTCCATCAGATCAGTCAGCTCCTCGACGATAAAAGAGCCCTGCAGTGGATTCTCGTTCTTCGCCAGCCCAAACTCCCGATTAATAATAAGCTGGATCGCCATCGCCCGGCGTACGGAGCTTTCCGTAGGTGTCGTAACGGCTTCATCGTACGCATTTGTATGAAGAGAATTGCAATTATCATAAGTAGCCATTAAGGCCTGCAGCGTCGTCCGGATATCGTTAAAGTCCATCTCTTGCGCATGCAGCGAACGGCCTGACGTTTGTATATGATATTTCAGCTTCTGACTCCGCTCATTTGCCCCATACTTGTATTTCATGACAGTCGACCAAATCCGGCGCGCTACCCGTCCCATCACGCTGTACTCAGGGTCAAGGCCATTGCTGAAAAAGAAAGACAGGTTGGGTGCAAAGTCATCAATGTGCATCCCGCGCGCCAAATAATATTCCACATACGTGAATCCATTCGCCAGCGTAAAAGCCAGCTGTGTAATCGGATTCGCCCCTGCTTCTGCAATGTGATACCCGCTGATGCTGACCGAATAATAATGGCGTACGTTATGATCGATAAAATATTGCTGGATGTCGCCCATCATTTTCAGAGAAAATTCGGTACTGAAAATACAGGTATTCTGTCCTTGGTCCTCCTTCAAAATGTCCGCCTGCACCGTCCCTCGAACAGAACGCAGCGCTCGCACCTTGATTGATGCGTACTCCGCCTCATCCGGCTGTCGCCCATGCTCACTTGCAAATATATCAATCTGCTGATCAATAGCCGTGTTCATAAACATGGCAAGAAGGATTGGCGCTGGGCCATTAATGGTCATGGATACGCTGACGGAAGGATGGCATAGATCAAAACCTTCGTACAGTTTTTTCATATCATCCAGCGTACACACATTAACTCCGCTATTCCCGATTCTCCCATAGATATCGAGACGGTCGCTTGGATCCTGCCCATATAAGGTCACACTATCGAAGGCAGTGGATAAACGCTTCGCTTCATCATTCCGGCATAGATAATGAAAACGCCGGTTCGTCCGCTCGGGAGTCCCTTCCCCTGCAAACTGGCGTTTTGGGTCCTCATCTGTTCGTTTGAAAGCGAATACGCCTGCTGTATAAGGGAATTTACCAGGCAAATTCTCCTTCAGCAGCCAGCGAAGCAGTTCACCTGCCTCATGAAACTTTGGTAAGCTGACCTTCGGTACAAGACTTCCAGAAAGCGATTCCATCACGTATTGCTGATAGGACCTGCGGACATCCGGCCAATCCGACAATTGCTTCCGGCAGTCAAGATGCAGATCATCCTCCCATTCCATCAGCATGGCATCTAACTTTTCAGCGAAAAGAACGGTCTCTTCATTTGTCAGAAGCCTTCCTTGATTGGCGTGAATCAGTTGGCGCGTGCCTTTCAGTTGGGCAATCGTTCGGACGACGGCGACCTGCTCTTCGGTAAATTTTTTATAATAACGGACGGTTTGTATAATTTCCCGCAAATATCCGGTTCTCTCTTGAGGAATGATTGCCTTTTTCTTAGCAGCCTGCTCATAAGGGATATTTCGCATTAGCGTCCAATCTCCAGCTGCTTTGTCCTCAATGAGCTTCATCACATGATGAAAAAGCATCGTCACACCGGGATCGTTAAATTGGCTTGCAATAGTCCCGAATACAGGAAGCTGCTCGTTAGGAACCCCTTCAAGGCGCCGCCTGCTTCTTCTAAACTGCTTACGAACATCCCGGAGTGCATCCTCCGAGCCGCGGCGTTCAAACTTATTAATCACGACGATATCGGCGTAATCAATCATATCGATCTTTTCGAGTTGAGTAGACGCTCCGTATTCGCTCGTCATCACATACATCGATACATCACATAGATCCACGATCGAAGCACCACCTTGGCCGATCCCGCTCGTTTCGATAATAATAAAGTCATAACCGGCTTGTTTGACGACAGCAATGGCGTCTTTCGTGGCGTCACTTATCTCCAAACGAGAGTTTCTAGTTGCCATACTGCGCATATAAGCTCTTGGATCATGGATCGCATTCATCCGAATCCGATCTCCAAGCAACGCTCCACCCGACTTCCTCTTGGTAGGATCAATCGAAATAACGGCAATGGTTCGGTATGGAAAATAATCAAGATACCTGCGGACCAGCTCATCAGTGAGTGAGCTTTTCCCCGCTCCTCCTGTTCCTGTAATGCCAAGTACCGGCGTCTCAGGAATTTGCTCATGCAGCTGTTGCAGAACATTTGTTGTCGTGTGATCCAAAAACAGATTGGCTGCTTTATCTTCGGCAGCCGATATAAGCCTAGCAATCGCTCCACAATTTCTTGATTTCAGCCCCTTAAGATCCTGCTCAGCCTGTCTTGGCGTAGGATGATCACTTGCCTCAATCATGTAATTGATCATACCTTGCAGCCCCATCATACGACCGTCTTCCGGGGAGAATACTTTTGCAATTCCGTAACGGTGTAAAGCTTCCATCTCTGAAGGAATAATAACCCCGCCGCCACCTGCGAAAATTTTAATATGGTCGGCTCCTGCCTGCTTTAATACATCGTACATATACGTTAAATACTCGATATGTCCACCTTGATAAGAGCTGATCGCAATCCCCTGTACATCCTCTTGAATCGCAGCGCCCGTCACTTCCTGAACCGACCGGTTATGGCCAAGATGAATAACCTCGACACCGGATGCTTGCAGAATCCGCCTCATAATATTGATTGATGCATCATGCCCATCAAATAAAGCAGCTGCTGTTATGAATCTAACATGGCATTGCGGGCGATAAACGGATATTTCCATACTGAATCCCGCCCTTCCGATCTGAGTAATACCAGCCCTTCTCCTTATTCCTACAATATTCGAGATCAGGCCGAGCGATTCACATTCTTTATTGCCGCATATTTGAGCAGCTTAAATATACTTTGAATCTATCCGTCAATCAGAACGTATAGTTATAAATGATGACCTAACAAAGCAGGAGGAAGAAAGAATGAATTTGACTCCAACTCAACAAACCGTGTTGCTCACCTTAACGAAAGAATGGTTGTCACCCGTGCAACTCAGCGAACGTCTTCCCAAAGATTCGGGAAATCTATACAGTGTTAATCAGTCACTTAAAGACTTAGTGAAAGCAGGATTGGCACAAGTGAATCCTGTTGTATATGGTCTGTATCGGTTAACAGCAAAGGGCACAACCTTCAAAGAAGAAGCGCAGAGTATCGGGTGATGTAAAAATGAAAGGGCATCTCCCTTTTTGGGAAGATGCCCTTTATTTATGCTCTGCGGAACGCAAGCACGGCGTTCACGCCGCCGAAGCCATAGGAATTAGATACTGCCGCGTCTGCTCGAACCTCTCTTGCATGCCGTGCAACCAGATCGATTTCCGCTTCCGGATCAGGATCAAGTAAATTCGTCGTTGGCGGAAGCCAGCCGTTACTGAGGGATAGCAGCGTAATGGCTGCTTCAATCGCACCGGAAGCTCCAAGCGGATGACCGTACAATCCTTTCGTACCACTAACGGCAACAGGCCGGCTGCCAAATACACTTCTAATCACTTTCGATTCCGTCACATCGTTCAGCATCGTAGAAGAACCATGTGCATTTACATACCCGACATCATCCGGCGACATATCTGCACTGGCAAGTGCCATCTTCAGCGCCCTTGCCGCCTGTGCGCCGCTTGGCAGAGGTGCACTCATATGATGGGCGTCATTCGTTAACCCGAATCCAGCAAGCTCTCCATAAATTCGCGCGCCACGAGCACGGGCATGATGCTCTGCCTCAATAACGAGAATGGCCGAACCTTCACCCATAACGAAGCCATCACGGTTCCGATCGAATGGCCGGCTCGCACTTGACGGCTCTTCATTACGTGTGGACATGGCACGCAGCATATCAAATGCACCAAACGATAAAGGAGCAAGCGGCGCTTCTGAGCCCCCTGCAATAACAACATCGGCTTCCCCTCGCTGAATAGCCTGCAAAGCTCGTCCGATCGCAACTGCCCCAGAGCCGCAGGACATCGAATTGGTCTCATTAGGACCTGTAAAGCCAAATTCCATCGCAAGATTACAGGAAGCCGCTCCTCCGAATACCGAGAAACCAAGTGTTGGTGAAACTGATCGAAATCCACCCTGCATATATTGGCTGCACTGCTCTTCAGCAAACGCGATCCCTCCAAGTGCAGATCCCATATATACACCAGCCCGCTCCGACTCTATATCTTGCGCATCCAGTCCTGCATCACGAAGCGCCATAATGCCTCCTGCAACCGCCAGCTGCGAATAACGATCCATCCGATGTGCACGCTTCTTATCCATAAAAGCCGTTGCATCAAAATGCGGGATTTGCGCAGCAATCCGGCTGCGGAGCCCTTCCGGTACAAACCTATCAATCGGTTTAACAGCGCTCTCTCCACGCTGCACACCGATCCATAATGCTTCTACACCTATACCAATAGGCGTTACACAGCCAATCCCAGTCACAACCGCCTTTATCTCTGCCATATCAGCTCACCTCTTCCTGTTTTTCTTTCTGTTCGATTTGCCTCTTAAGTCCTTGCAGCGTTCGATCCGCTATGGCATAGACGAATAAATCGCCAATCATCCCCGAAGCAAGCTTTCGGCCAAATGGCGGCTGCAGCCAACGGTGGATAATAACGACTTTCACCTGATCCTTCTGCCCTTGCGGCTCAATCTGCCATTCCACTTCCATTCCTGCCGTTACACCTCGAACATGCTTGTAAAAGACCGTGCGGCGCTGCTGATCGATATCCATCTGACTGACCCACCATACTGGCCACCTGAATGGTTTAAACGGTCTAACCGCCTTCATCATCACCAGTCCGCCTTGATCGCTGCTGCCCTCTTCAAACTGAACTCCCCGATAATGCGGAAGCAGCAATGGCCATCTTTCCACCTGCCGAGCATATTGAAATGCCGTTTCTTGATCGCAATTTATGGTGATTTCATTACGGGTATACATGGCTCTGTCTCCTTCGGACAATCTCCTATTACTTCCGCCAGCTTATTCCTAAGGAGTGGTACTGCCCCCACTAACCTTAAGGCTGACCTCCATAAGAGCGGCTGCCTGTTTAGGCGCTCTATGAAGTGCTGCAACTTGGTGCCAAATGCAAATTCCTGGTTACGATCAACCACAAATTGCCGGATCGGCTCCGATCTTCCACTTTGAAGCGACTGCAGTAATGCCGGTGCCGCAAGCTCGGAGCTTCTGAGTGCCCGATATATCCCCTGCCCGGTTAATGGATCATAATAACCCGCTGCATCACCGAGCAGAACCATACCTTCAATGAAATGTGGCAGAACTGGACGGTCGAATGGTCCGCATGCCAATACTTCTCCCTCAATCTCCGCCTCCACTAAGCGATCGAATAACTCCGGTATCGCTCTCGCTTCTTGGAGCACATAGGCAGAACGTTCTCGCCCCGCAAGTGCCGACGCTTGGTTACTATCTAATGCAACGGTCATATTCGCTTGTCCACCACCAATAGGGGCAAGACCAATTACTTTTCCAAGCGGCCCTGTAAATAGTTCAACTTTACCGTTTAAACCTTGCATCCCATTCAGCCGCATGGTGAATGCTGCCTTTCGAAGAGAACCATATCGGTTCACTTTGGCACTTCTTGCAACTACTGATCGAAGACCATCACTTCCTGCCACAATAGCTGCACGTATGGTTAGAGGTCTGCCTTCAGGAGAACGGGCAACAACACCCGTTACCCTCTCTCCCTCCCAGATCAAGCGTTCAACTCTCGTACTATGCTCGAAAATCGTCCCTGCCCGAGTGGCTTGCTGGGCCATCCATTGATCAATTACTTCTCTACGGCAGCCTATGCCAAAAACCCCTTTTGGGTAAGCTGCTTCAAGCGTTGTTCGTCCGCTTACAACCCGCCATCCGTTTAAATGGCTGTATGGAAAATCAAGAGCTTGTTCCACATTCGTGTATCCCGCCACTCTTCCCAATGCAGCAACTGCACCAGGATTAAGCGATTCTCCGCATGGTTTGCGACGCGGGAAGGATTCTGCATCAAGCATTAAGACGCGAGCACCACTACCCGCAAGTAACTTCGCCAATGTGCTTCCGGATGGGCCTGCCCCCACTACGATCACATCATAATTATTCATGACCAACAACTGCCAAGCGGAATGGAAAATGCTTATGTACTGTAGCTTTGACACCAGCTTGATGGACCAGTAGCTTCGCTTCCTGTTGAGTGAAGGAGCGCTGTACCGATAGCGGCCCGTCATGCCGCGTCACCGGACTCCTCCAGACAAACTTAGCGAGCAGCTTAGCAGCCCAATAAGCAAGCCGATGCCTTTCTAAATCCGTCACTACCCAGCCTGAACGGGTAACGCGGGACATTTCCCCTAGCAGCTTCGCCGCAGATCCTTCGTCCAAGTGGTGTAGGGCAAGGTTGCAAAAGGCAATATCAAAGCTGTTATCCTCGAAGGGAAGAGCTGTTCCATCTGCATTTAGCACCTCAATTGACGGATAGGCATCTGTCCTGCGTGCTGCGAGTTCTATAATTTGTGGATGATTATCGACTGCAACAACAGACGCTTTCCGACCTCTTTTCTCACACCATTTCACAAAAGCAATTGGCAGATCTGCAAGCCCAGTCGCGACATCAAGCACTCGAATAGGCTCTGCTTGATTAAGCCCCCGCATAAGCTTTTCCAAATGAACAAACAAAGCGGGATTACCTCCGAGATATCGATTAACGCCCCACACCTCGCGTAAGCTTTTTTCAAGCTCTAATGGCTCAACGCCATCACCATCAAGCAGCTCCTTCAGGTTCAGCCGCTCGTACAGCTGTGCCATCTCATCACCTCATCCAGCTTTTTCCTTCATGGCCTTATTGTTATTCTTTTCCACTACTTTTATCCATCAGTGCTGTCAAGCTCGAACTCTTGGCAATATTTACACTGGAGAACATGCCAAATTTTATCGCAACCTAATCGGCTCAATTGCGTCTAATTTAGTAGACTTTGAGAGGAGAGTGATAGAACAGCATGTTTAAAAAACTATCGGCGGCAGTTCTGCTTCTGTTTGTTGCCCAAACCATTGGACTTTGTGTAACCAGCATGGCAGCTAGCCCGGTTTCCGGCACAATGACCAAGTATCGCGTCTATCAGAACGATCGAGCATTGCGTGAATTTGCTACCGATAAGCAGGCGATCGCTTACGCTTCAAGCTTTGAGTACAGTCATGTGGAAGCGATTACGGGCCGTGTATGGGTGTGGGACAATCTGCCCAAGTACAAGATTTATCAAGGCGGCACTTCCAGCACGAAATGGGAGTATCGCACGTACAATGAGGCACTGGCCGCAGCCAAGAATTTGAAAAGCGTACATATCCGGGATCTCGAAAGCCCGGGCTGGATTTATCAGTCTTATCCGAAATATCAGCTCTATCAAGGTGATAAAACCAATACGAATTGGGGTTTCACGACGTTAGATGCGGCAAAAAAGGAAGCAAAGAGTTGGACAAATGCTCATATTATGGAGTTGTCTTCTAACAGCTGGATTTGGGACAATATGACGGAAGCAACGGAGAAGAAAATACGAAGCGGCAATGCCGTCTACTCTATTAAGGTAGATAAGGTCCAAGTTAAGGGGACAAAAACGTATGCTTTTCTATACGATGCGATAAAAGCAGCCTCAGCTATTCCTAGCAGCACCGTTGTTAATAATGTTTCCGGCCTTATTGTGCACTCGAATGTGCCCACCTACGATGTACTGCAAAGCGGCAAAACCATTAAATCCTTTGTTGCACTTGATCCCGCTTTGCAATATGCCAAATATTACGGAAACTCGGAAGTCAAACATAACGGAACAACTTGGTGGACAAGCGTGCCTTACTTAGCCGTCTATCAAGGCGATACCAAACTGAAATCATTCTTCTCGAGAGCTTCAGCAGTTGCTTATGCGAAAGGATATTCAAACAGCTATGTCCAGAACGCGGATGGACGCAAGCTTTGGAGCAACACGAAGAGCCTCGTCTATCTGGCTTGGAATGGTTCTTCCAACAGTGAGACCATCTTGAACCAGACGGCAAAGACTCAAGGATTGTCGATCGACTCCCCTTCCTGGTTCGAGCTCAAAGATGCTGCCGGTTCACTAACGGATTTATCCGATCCTGCGGTGGTAACCAGCTTAGAGTCGCATGGCATACAAGTGATGCCCCTTGTCTCAAACGATTTCGATAAGCAGATGACAACGGCTTTCCTCGCGGATTCCAAGGCTCAACAGCAGTTTATTTCGAGTCTTGTGACAAAGCTTGCTGCACTAGGTGTTTACGGGGTTAATATCGATTTCGAAGAAGTAGCGGGTACAGATCGAGCGGCATATACCTCATTTGTCACTGCTCTATCGAAGGCTGCTCACGCAAAAAGCTTAAAAGTATCCATCGATCTTCCGCGTGGGGACGTGTCCTGGGATCATTTGACCGCTTATGATCATGCGGCTCTTGCTGCTGTCGTGGATACAATTATCATCATGGCGTATGACGAGCATTGGAGCGGAGCATCAACAGCAGGATCCGTTGCGAGCCTGCCTTGGGTGGAAGCTGGTGTTCAGCAATTCCTTACCTACGGTGTACCTCGCAGTAAGCTGATGCTTGGTATTCCATTCTATGTACGAGAGTGGAAAGTCGACGGTTCTGGCAATCTTGTCAGCAACCGTGCAGTCCTGATGAGCGACATTCCGAAGCTGATCGCAGATACGAACGCAGTTGGTGTCTCCGATCCTGCTACTCCAGGTCAAACGAAATACAAATACGTGAAAGACGGCTTCACCTATGTATTCTGGGCGGAGACCGCAAGCAGCGTACAAGCACGAATTAATATTGCTAAAAAATACGACCTCGCCGGCGTTGCCGCCTGGCGCCTCGGCTATGAATCTTCTGATCTTTGGACGATGATGCTTCGTTTGAAGCAGGGTTAAATGGATAAATCCCCGGCTCTCGCTTATGGCGAGGGCCGGGGATTTTTACAAGCATTAAAAATACTGAGCACTATTAAGTCAACTGTTGCGCTATCTCCCAAATATGTCCGCCTGGATCCGTGAAGCTTGCAGTGCGTACACCCCACGGCCGGTCCATAGGACCGTTGAGAAGGGGAACACTACGTGCATTGAGTTCAGCACAGACAGCATCCACATCATCAACCCGAATTGTGAATTGGAACCGCGATCCATTCTCTCTGCTTGCGACTACCTCAGGAGCAATAAGCTCGTGGGCGGCGGAATTCTGAAGCAAATTAATGCTCATGTTGGCGAAGTCAAACACGGCGGAGTTGTCGTCTTCATAAACGACTGGAATGCTGAATACCTGTTCATAAAACGACTTTGCAGCTTGCAGATCTTCAACGAATAAAGTAATGACATTAATGCTCAGTGAGCCTAAAGCAATCATTTCCACACCTCTTCCAAGTGATTTGGTATCAGGTAAACCTTCTTATAGATCCCTATCATTTTACCATATTTAGATAGATTCACTACTCAATTCCCTTCACACTAAAAAAGCTGCCAGTCGCCTGGCAGCCCTCTATCTTAATGAATAATAAACGTAGCATCCTGTTTATCTGTCGTCGAACTTGACGCACTAAGCGGATCAATCCGCATGCTGGTATAGCTCAATTGTCTGATGTAGTAAGTCGGGAAGTTATACGACCTGAACGATACTTGTGCCGAATTCGCAAGACCCGCTGTCTGATAAAACGTAGCATCTTGATTAAATGTTGTTGTTCCGTCGTTACGGCTCACTTGAAGCACATAGTTATAATGTCTCAAGTAATAGCCAGGGAAGTTGACAGATTCGAAGGATACACCTCCGGAGTCTGCCAGGCCAGGCACCATTCGGAATTTGGAATCATTGATCGGTGAAGGGTTCGTATCAATTCGAGCCAAGAAATTATAATGGCGCATATAGTATCCTGCATACCGGCTGGATTCCAGCTGGTGAATTTGCGCGGCGTCACCTAACTCTTTGCTGCCGTATCTAACCGAGTTATGTCCACTGCCTAGTGGTCCACCTGTCAAAATAAGCACGTTGTGGTTATCAGCCATCGGCAATAAGGCACGGCTGTAACCTTGTGGCACAACTGTACTTACTCTCGTCCACGTATCTGAAGCACCGTTCTCCGAGTTCAAATAGAGATCTGTGCTGGAGTTGGATGATACAGCGATTGTTCCGTTTGGTCCAGTGCCAGAGAGCCAGACAACGTAAGGAGAGCTTGAAGGAATAACACCGTCTCTTGTTTTAAGTACAGTACCTGGATCTGTAGCAGCTCCGAAGTTTTCCGGATTGGACGAGATTTTGTAATAAACCGCAAAGTTGCCGTTTGGTGATCCGCCGTATTCATAGGTCAAGATGTAATTGCCATTACCAAGCTTTGCAACGGTAGACATACCTGGACGTTTCGTCGAATCTGCCAGTGCAATGTCTTCAACTGCGGAGCTCCAAGTTGTACCGTTAGTCGAAGTGACGTGAACAAGTTTTTGGTTATGTGCAGCATCGCGCTCATCCGAGTAGTACATAATGAGCTTGTTGTTGGCTACAAACAGGAACGGCTCCCATACTGGATCGTAAGAACCATTTGGATCTGCTTTCCCGCCAGTTGCAATTGAACTTACAAATGTCCAGGTCAAGCCTTTGTCCGTACTTTTGTATAGATCAAGCTTCGTTTGCGATAGATCGGAAGGGATGGAGTTACCCGCACACAGTAACGTGCCTGCTGGCATACTGCCAATGGCTTGCGGAAGCTCATACAAGAATGGCTGATAACGCATACCCCAACCATTTACCGTATCCGAAACCTGGGAAATCTGAGTCCAGCTTACACCGCCGTCCGTACTGCGGTAGATCGGAAATGTTGGTGTTCCATTTACATAATGCTCAAAGGTAGCAAGCATGTTACCGTTGGAAGTTCCATTGTATTGCAGTCGGATCGCTCTAGGATACAAGGTTCCTGGCCCAGGATCTGTTGAAGGTGATGTATACATCGTTGAAGGACCAAATGCACTAGCTTCCCCCATTAGCATCAAGCAGGCTAATAAGGCTAAGCCTATTGTTTTAATCCACACCCTTTTTACGTTCATTCCCATTATCTTTGCCTCTTTTCGGTATAAGATCGGAAGCGGGAAATAAGCAGTCGAAATCCAGCCTCCGCCCTGCATTCATTCTAGCTTTGTCATACTCTACTGCATATGGATCGTGTGCGAATCCACCTCCTTCCAAGGTGTGATTTGCATAGCATTTGAGGGGTCTGGTTGGATGATCGGAATGAATGGAGCCTAGCATGATGTGGGATACAGACAGGCGCTGCATAGAGGATGTAAGTTGGGGCAAACGCCTTATGGAAGCTGCAGATTTCACATAGTTATGAAAGCGCTTTATATTTGGATTATAATATACGTTAAACATTATTTATATATCTAATTGATTATAAAAACAATAAATTTACATGCTATACTTACACATGACAAGTTCGCTGAGGAGAGGTAGACAATCATGAGAATTGGATTAGCACAAACGCAATTCCCCCACTCTGCTGAAGATGGATTAACTCGAGTTAAACAGCAAATTGAACAAGCTTCCCAGCAAAAATGTGATCTGATCTGTTTCCCTGAATCTATTATTCCAGGCTTAAGAGGCGTCGGGTACGAGGTTGATGCTTATGATCATGAGTTCCAACAATCCGCTATCGCTGAAGTCCGTGAACATGCACGGCAAGCTGGGATCGCAGTCATTTTACCGATGGAATGGCAGGATGAACTTGGCCTGCACCTTGTCGCCTTCGTCATCGATGAGCAAGGTGAGCTGTTAGGCTACCAGACAAAGAACCAAATAGATCCGGGCGAGGACTTCTTCGGGTATGTCGCGGGTAAGTGCCGCCATCTGTTCGAAATCAAACAGATCAAATTCGGAATTGTCATTTGCCATGAAGGCTGGAGATATCCGGAGACCGTAAGATGGGCGGCCATTAGAGGAGCAAGCATTGTTTTCCACCCGCAATTTACTGGGGATGTTGATAATCCTGAGTTTTACAACCAAGCCATGATAGGCAGAAGCACGGAAAATAACATTTATTTTGCCAGTGTGAACTACTCCTTGAACAATCAAAAAAGCTCATCAGCTCTCATCTCACCTTCAGGTGAACGCTTGTGCGCAGCTCCGCTTGGAGCAGAAGCGCTGTTAGTCTACGATATTGATCCAACTCAAGCTACCCGTTTACTTGCAAGCAGGTTTCGTGCCGATCTCTTATAAATCAAACAAAAAAGGATGGAGCCCATTAGGACTGCATCCTTTTCTGTTTACTCACCCTTTCTACCTCACACTTATGTAATCAAAAACGTTCAAAGCTAACAAACTCACCAACCGGTTTGCGATAACCCCGTATTCTGCGGCTTGATGTATCTTCTTTCCCAATTGCAATAAGCAGTGCAGGAACATAGCGATCCGGGACGTTTAATAGTGTTTTGATTGCTTCAGAGTCAAAGCCTATCATTGGGCTGCTGTCCCATCCTTTTTCTTTGGCTGCGAGCATAAATAACATAGCGGAAAGATTAGCATTACGAATCGCCTCATCTTGTTTGAAGGCTTCCCCACGTTCTTCATAAAATTGCTGAACCGAAGAAACAGTAAAATCAAATTCCTGTTTATTTATGACTCCTAAGTTCAGTAATCCCTCGTTGATTTCCGCAGCATTTAGGTGTGCATCCATATGACCAAGAACAAGAATGACTGCAGAAGCGGTCTGAATTTTATATTGCTTATTTGCGGCTTCATAAACCTGTTGCTTAAGCTCTTCATCCCTTACAACAATATAATGAGCATGCTGCAAATTAAAAGATGACGGTGCGTATTTGACTAGTTCAAAGATTTCATTCAGTTCTTTATCCTCAATAGCGATACCTTTATTAAATTTGTTTGCAGATCTTCTCTCCGTAACTACGGACACGAAATCTTTCATGTGGCCCGCCTCCTCTTCATCCAGGTATTTATCTTTAATTTAATTATCTTAATTTTAAGATGTTTTTATTATAAAAGCCAATATGACAAAATGCAACAACTATTTTCATCAAAAACGATAGTTGAAACCACTACCCTCACCCTTGACTATTACGTATACGTCATGCTTTATAATACAAATAACTTAATTCAAGGGAAGGAGCATCCCTCTTATGTACAGAATTGGCGAGCTTGCGAAACAGGCAGGAATTTCGGTAAGAACCTTGCAATATTACGATAAGCTGGGTCTGTTATGTCTAGCTCTGCTGGATCGGATGCTGCATGTTTCCCTTCATACCATAGAGTTGAGAAGGAAGATCGACGCTTCTGAGCTGCTGCAATTTATTCATTCTCTGCAAGCAGATAGACCGTCCGCAGATCAGCAGCCCCAATACACTCAGCGTCAGTCAGTTTTTAGAGATGATGAGCTGCAGACCCTTTCTTCGCTCCCACGCATCGATTCGGATGATCCTCGTAATGCAGAGTGGGTTAAGCTGCTGCTGGATATCCATAACCATCTTGATGAGCCGTCTCACTCCGAGATTTCGCAGCAATTGGCTGAAAGATTGATCCGTATCATGCAAAGCTGGTTCGGGGATAACGACTCTCTCGTTGATAAGTATTGGAATTACATTCGTCATGAAGATGGCGAAACGGAGAAGGTTCTTGGCCTTGATCAAGCAACCATGGCTTACATTGATCGTATTGTTGATTATTATTTGGAAGGATGTGACCCGGAATGACTGAGGAGCCTTTAAAAAAAGAAAAAGTACTCTCTCAAAATCGAGCTTGGTTATATATCGCCATTGGCGGTGCTTTGGAGATCGTCTGGGCATCCGGCTTCAAGTATGAAGCGGTCCCCTCCTTAATCGTCCTTGTCTCCTTGCTCGTCAGCTTTGATCTCATCATTCGCGCAGCAAAAGTCATCCCGATCGGCACGGCCTATGCGGTGTTCGCAGGCATCGGGACCATCGGGACAGTGACCGTTGAAGCTATCTTTGAGAATGGCGACATCTCACTGCTCAAAATCGGTATTATTTTGCTTCTGCTGGTGTTCATTATTGGATTGAAGCTAACATCAGATGGGGGACGAAAACAATGAGTTGGACTATTTTGATCATAGCGGGATTACTGGAGGTCGTTGGGGTTATCGGAATCAAACAGGTCGCAAAGAAGAACAACTGGCCAAACAACCTCTTGATGATCGCTGCATTCATTATCAGCTTCCAGCTGCTGCTTCAAGCTTTAGAGACAATCCCCCTCTCCACCGGATATGCGGTATGGACAGGAATCGGTACAGTTGGAGGAGCAATTGTTGGCATGCTTTTCTACAAGGAACCACGTAATCCGAAGAGAATCTTGTTCATAGCAGGAATTATAGGCTGCATCATTAGTTTGAAGCTTATTGACTCGTAATCAACCGACATTGTCTGAACCATGAAAAAGGAAGCCCTACTTGTAGATGGCTTCCTGTCATTCATAATTATTCATTCAGCACCTGAAACAAGAAAGGTTCACCGTTCAGATAGGCATTCAATATTGCTCTAGCGTATGGCTGTTCCTCGATTAAGCCTTCCGTCTCAAGCTCGTTCTCCGCATGGAAACTGTAGGCTTCGATGATCGACATAATGAAGAAGCACTCAAGCATCGAAATAGCCTTGCTGCTTAGCAGTCGAGCCTTCTCATAGCCTTCTATAAAAAGCTTTCTTTGATGAGGTCGAAGCCCCATAACTGATTGAGCGATGTCATAAGTATGATAGCCAAAGCCGCATCTTCCGAAATCTATTGCGTACGGTTTGCCATTATGAAACACAACATTTCCGCTGTGCAAATCCGCATGAATCATACCATAATCTTGTTCCTCTGCTACAAAGGTATCAAGCATATCCGCGACTTTTGCCGCAGCAATCGTGTACAGTTGAAAAGCATCATCTGTAATAAAGGAATGATGATGCCGCTGCAAATGCTCCCAATCCCGTTTAAAGCTGTCGCTGCCCCAGTGAGGACGAGTAAATTCTCTACTAGCGTCAAAATCAGAACTCCCTGTGTGAAGGTCTGCCATCAGCATCCCCATCTGTTGAATATGCTCATCGGTAAGTGACCATTTATCTAGGCGCTCACCATTAACCCAGCGCAGCAAGGTTCCATAGTAAGTTTGGCCATCTTCAACTGGAATGGTTGTGATGAGTGAGCCCTCCCGATTCATGACCCCATTTGGTACTATAATCTCCTTACGCCTCAAGTGATTTAACCATTCCAATTCGGACAGCGTTGCTTCAGCTGATTTGTTCCCTGCATGTATCCGAAGTAAGTACTTATCACACTTCCCGCAATCAACTCGGAAAGTGACATGCTCAGACACTTGGATGAAATGAATAGAGTCCCATTCCAGCTCATATCCCTGCAGGGCGGTAAGCGCCGCTCGTTTCGTTTGCCTGAGCGTATTACGCCTGTTGTGTTCTGTATCCAATAAAAAACCGCTGTTCATGCTGCCTCCTAATAATTACTGATTTAATGCTTCACAAATCTCCTCAAGCTTCAGGCTCCGTGAGCCTTTCACTAAAATGACATCCTTATTTCTCAATATGCGGTTACATGCTGACACTAGCTCTTCCTTGTTAGTAAAATGTTTTATTTCTCCTTCAAAATCCTTATTACGTAAGGTATCAACAATCGCTCTGCTTAAATTTCCAATGGTAAAAACGGAATGAATGTGGGACGGGTCAATACTGTTAGCTATTTCCTCATGAAATTGTTGCTCTTGTTCTCCTAATTCCATCATATCGCCAAGAACCAAAACCTTATGATGATAGCCCTCAAGATTCGCTACGGTTTCAATAGCTGCCTTCATCGACACAGGGCTTGCATTCCACGAATCGTTAATTATTAAAAACCCACTTGGAGAGCTGATCCTCTCCATCCTCATTCCAGTTATCTCTAAGTGCGCAAGCCCAGATTGAATATCCTGTTCTTTTATTTGCATACGTTCTGCCAACGCGATGGAAGCAAGCGCATTAACTATATTATGACGTCCAAGCAAAGGGACAAAAAACTCATTCTTATATCCGTTCATAGTAAAAGTAAGACCGTTTGAATTTTGGCTAATGGTCAATGGAAAGTAATCATTATGATGAGATTCTCCAAAACGGATAACCGAAATAGACTCAGCAAGCTGCAATTTCGGCAGTGCTTCGGTGAGCAGAGGCTCATCTCCATTTATAAGAATGGCTCCATTAGGATTCAGGCCTTCGAGTATTTCCAGCTTAGCTGATGCAATTCCCTCTCTCGAGCCAAGACTCGACAAGTGTGATACACCAATCATCGTGATAACACCATAATCTGGCTTTGAAATTTCGGATAGATTTTTTATCTCGCCAGCATTGCTCATTCCCATCTCGAGAACTACGACCTCGGTATCCTCTTCAACTGCTAATAAAGTGAGCGGAAGACCATACATGCCATTAAAGTTACCGTGTGTCTTATGAACTTTATATTTGGTACTTAATATCGATGTTGTCATATCTTTGACAGTCGTTTTACCATTGCTCCCGGTAATGCCAATCACTTTACAGCTAAGCTGTTCGCGATAGGCTTGAGCAAGATTTTGCAAAGCTTTCAAGGTATTATTCACGATAATTAACGGTACACCCTCCGGCATGGGATCATGATCTTCCTGCCATAACGCAGCGACTACTCCGTTCTCGAATGCCTTCAGAACATAGTTATGTCCATCATCGATTCTTACGATTGGGACAAATAAATTGCCTTCCTTTACGGTTCTGGAATCAATGGAGACGCCTTGGATGCCTATAGGTTCAGGAGAACGAATAGAAGCAGTAACACCGTTTCTTTGGATCATGGTTCCGATCTCTTCCAATGAACGCTTGATCACATGATTCCCTCCCTAGATTCAATAAGGCTATTATGGCATATCTTCTTGTTAAAATTAACCAAATAATTTTCAACCTATCTATTTACGAAAAGAAGAGAGCACCCTCTACAGGTGCCCTCCATTATAAGCAGCTATGCTCTTTTCGCCACCGGAATCCAAATCTCGCTCCGATAGGTCGGCGATGTAATATCCTTATGCTCGTTCCACAAGATTTCTGGACCCTCGGCCACTTCATAATTCGAGGACGGGAACCACTCCGAATAGATTCGGCCCCAAATATTCTGAAGCGTTGCTGGGAATGGACCAACGGCTTCGAATACAGCCCAGGTGCTTGGAGCAACCTTCAGCTCACTAAATTCATCCGGACAAGCTTCAGTAGTTGCAACCCCGATATAGTGATCCAGCTCCCCTTTTTCCTCCATACGCCCTTCTGAGAAATGAACGGAGGCACTTAACAGACCCTTCGGAGTAATATTGGACAAAGACTTCATCTTATTAATCCGTTCCTCATTCAAGCTTTGCCACATTGCAGCAATCTCTGGATTCACTCCCTCAAATACGATCGGAACCCTCTTCATAATGCCAACGATACTAAATGCTTCCTTCTCTTCAATCCGGTAATTCATTTCGTCTCCCCCTGTCACAGATAATTGAAAGGACATACGTGGAAAAGCTTTGAGAGACTGGCCGCTATGTCTCGCCTCAGACGGTGTGATCCCATGTACGCCTTGGAATGCCTTCGTGAATGAATCTGGTGAAGAATAACCATACTTGACAGCAATATCAATAACTCGAGTAGATGACGAATCCATAAGATCAAAGGCTGCGAGTGTCAAGCGCCGGCGGCGGATATACTCGGATAACGTTACTCCGGCAAGGAATGAGAACATTCTTGTAAAATGGTATTCAGAGCAGCACGCCCGCTTCGCTACTTCTTTGAAATCAATCTCCTCTGTCAGATTGTCTTCAATATATTTCAAGGCTTTATTCATATTGTCCAGCGTATTCATTGCCTTCCTCCTTTCCTCATCAATAGAATAGCAAAAGCTGTTCCTGTCTATCCGACAATTCATGCACAAGGATAACGGCTTACTACTATGTAAAAAAAGACAAGCTGACTCAGCTTGCCCCGCGACTTTATTATGCCATTGTTACTTCTTCAATCATACAGATGGGTACATGAATGAGCATGCTGTCATCATATCGAAGCTGCACAAACTTATCTTCCACCTTCTCGATCTTTCCGTTCCACTTCTTGCCTTCTTCTGTCAAGATTGCTACGAACTGCTGTGATAACTTAGCACACAATAAGATGGATCGAATTGTCGAGATCTTCCTCAGCTCCCCTGCTCTTCCTCGAATTCATCCGATAGTTTTACAAAAATGGGACTTATGCCTTAATTCTATAGGATTTAATCTCATTATTCAATTCAATACTTCCTACGGTCTTTACTTTAATAATTAAATGATATACTCGAATAATATTACTTCTTTTGTATTTTCATTGCACTTCAAGGCACTTCAATGCCACTATCGAAGTAGAATTGATAGATTGAAAGGAGTTCATCCCATGAGCCAAAAACAAAAGCTGAATAATGATTGGTATTTCTCCAAGCATCCGCTAGGAACCGAGATAGATACGATTAAAGCTGGTGAGATTCCTTGGTCCCCCATCACCATCCCACATGATTGGCTGATCTATGATTCGAACAATCTGTATGAGAACAGTGTTGGCTGGTATCGCAAAACCATAACTCTTACTGAGATCAACCCTCACCTCTGTTATTCGCTGCGATTTGAAGGCGTTTACATGAACTCGACCCTTTACGTCAACGGACGCGAAGCCGGTACCTGGAAAAATGGTTACTCAACATTTGAACTCGATATTACTTCTTATTTAATAAATGGTGACAATGAAATCTACGTCCAGGTTATTCATGAGTCTCCGAACTCCCGCTGGTATTCTGGTGCAGGGATCTACCGTCCCGTATGGCTGATCACCTCTCCTGATACACATCTTGCTTCTGATGGAATCTATATTTCCGCTGCCAATAAAGGTGAGGCGTGGGCCGTTGAGGTGGATACCGAGGTCGTTTTTGCGAAACAGTCTAGTGCAGCAGAATTTAAGCTCCGCCACAGTATTTTCGATACATCCTCATCTATTATTGGCCAAGCTGAAGTTTCCGTCCAATCAGAAGCTGATCAGACGGTAACCTTTAGCAGCATCCTGACGGTTCAGGATCCACTCCTATGGGATATCGAACAGCCGAATTGTTATAAGCTTCAGACGGAACTTATTGCCGATGATGTCGTTATCGATGTCGAACAACAAACCTTCGGCTTCCGCACATTTGAATTTAATACGGAAACAGGATTTTTCCTCAATGGCCGTCACGTCAAGCTCCAAGGTGTCTGCCAACATCATGATTTAGGTTGCCTAGGCGCAGCCGTGAATAAAACGGCATTAAGAAGACAAATTGCCCTTCTTCAAGAAATGGGCGTAAACGCCATTCGAACTGCTCATAACATGCCTGCTGTAGAGCTAATGGAATTAGCCGATGAGATGGGAGTCCTTATCGTATCCGAAGCGTACGATATGTGGGAACGGGCGAAAACACCGTATGACTTTGCGAGATTTTATGCCGACTGGTGGGAAAAGGATATTGCCAGCTGGGTTCGCAGAGACCGTAATCATCCCAGCATGCTGATGTGGAGTATCGGCAATGAAATCTACGATACCCATGCTGATGAACGTGGACAAGCTCTTACAATTGAGCTTCGGGACAAGGTCCACTATCATGATCCAAAGGGCAATGCTGTTGTCACCATCGGCTCTAACTATATGCCATGGGAGAACGCCCAGAAGTGCGCGGATTTGGTCAAGTTCGCCGGTTATAACTACGGAGACAAATATTATCAGCAGCATCATGAAGAACATCCGGACTGGTTCATTTATGGAAGTGAGACCTGCTCGACGGTACAAAGCCGCGGTATTTACCACTTCCCTCTTGCCCAATCCGTCTTGGCGGATGATGATGAGCAATGCTCGTCGCTTGGCAACAGCTCCACCAGCTGGGGGGCAAGAAGTACGGAAGCCTGCATCATTGCAGACCGTGATGCAACCTTCTCGATGGGACAATTCCTGTGGACCGGCTTTGATTATATTGGTGAGCCAACCCCTTACCATACGAAGAACTCTTATTTCGGACAGCTGGATACCGCTGGGTTCAAGAAAGATTCGTTCTATATCTATCAAGCGGAATGGACCAATTATAAAGTGAAGCCAATGGTTCATATTTTCCCATATTGGGATTTCTCTGAAGGTCAATTAATTGATGTACGTGTATGCTCGAATGCACCAAAGATTGAGCTGTTCTTTAATAATTTGTCGATGGGTACCTATGAAATCGACCATGCTCATGGACAGAAACTGCTTGGTGAATGGCAAATCCCTTATACGAAGGGTGTCCTGCGTGCAGTTGCCTACGATGAGTCCGGCAACACGATTGCAACCGATGTGAAATCCTCTTTCGGAGATGCGGCCGCTATCCAGCTCACACCAGATAAAGATACAGTAACCGCCGATGGTTCCGATCTGATCTTCATCGAGATCTCTGCTCTCGACCACCAAGGTATGCCGGTAGATAATGCGAATAATCGGATACACGTATCGGTTGATGGACCTGGCCGACTTGTAGGGTTGGATAATGGAGACAGTACGGATTATGATTCGTACAAAGGAAATAACCGCCGGATGTTCAGCGGCAAGCTGCTCGCTGTTATCGCATCAACATTGGAGAGCGGAACAATTACAGTTCGTGCAGCCTCCAACGGCTTAACGACCAGCGCGATTACACTAACATCTGTTGCTCCTGTAACGGCTACTACCGATTCTGCAGCAGAATATTCGTTGTATGCTTATAACCCGGCTATGTCTTCTGCAGCTGGCGTTGAAGTTTTGGAGACAGATGAAATTCCAGTTCGTAAACTGGAGATCATCTGCCCGCAAGGTAATGAACTTACTGCTGATACCCGCTCCCTTCCGGTTCAAGTCGTTACTCACCCTAGCAATGCGACTTATAAAGAGATCGAATGGCGGGTTACGAATGTAGCCGGAGTAGATGCAAATATCGCAAGCCTGCAGGCAAACGGCCAAGAAGCTATCGTAACAGCCTTAAGCGATGGGGATTTCTATATCCGCTGTGCGACGAAGAATGGTGCTGACAAAACCCGGCTTTATTCCTTAATGGAATTCCGGATTAACGGCGTCGGACAAGCTTTTATTAATCCGTATGAGTTTGTATCCGCCGGTTATCATAGCGAGTCAAGCCGCAATCTAACAAATGGCAATGAACGTGGAGTTGCGACTAGCAGAGATGGCGAGAGCTGGATCTGCTTTGACAATATTGATTTCGGCAGCTATGGTACGGATGAATTGACATTACCGATCTTCTCTTTGGACAGCGCACAGTTCTTGATGGATATCTGGGAAGGTATTCCTGGCGAGCCAAACGCATCTTTGATCACCCAAGTATCCTATCATAAGGAGACCAAATGGAATGTCTATCAAGAAGAGACCTACCGTTTGCCACGGAAATTGAAGGGTATTACTTCCCTGAGTTTTGTGCTGAATCGCAAGATCCATCTGAAAGGTTTCCAATTCTACAAAGCTATTAAAGCCTTTGAACGCCTTGATGCACTGGATAATAATCAGATCTATGGGGATACCTACACACTGGCTGGCGATTCCATTCAAAATATCGGCAATAACGTTTCCTTGGTGTTTGAGGATATGGATTTTGGAGATGTGGGAGCGACTAAGCTCGTAATTAATGGACAGTCTCCAATCGACAACAATACGATTCATGTCCTGTTCAGCGGTCCCGATGGCGATTCGAAACAGCTCCTGGAATTCGCTTATTCCGAAGATTATTGCGAGCGCGAATATACACTGAAACGTATTACCGGTCCTCAGACCGTCACCTTTATCTTCCTTCCGGGAAGTCAATTCCATTTCAAGTCATTCCAATTTCTATCTGAGTAAGTGACTAACGTAAGAAAGGACTTCAGCATGAAGCTGAGGTCCTTTCTTTTCTCTTTTTATGCACCGCAACCAACCCAACAAAAATGCGTACAATTGTATAAATAAGGAAAAACATTCATGACCGTCTTATTCTAGCAATCTTCTACGAAACCTATATTCGAAGTAAATAATTATTAAAATAATTTAAGAGAAACCTTTTAGAAATTATATTTTGGTAAACTAAAGTTTACTATTCCTAACAGTCATCTAAGGAGGATTAACCTTTTGAGAGTGAAAGAGAATTTAATTGGAGCGGCTATCGCTTTCGTACTGATATGTGGTGCTGGGGCAATTGGCGCTAATTTCGTTCTGAAAGCGATGGGCGATGGAGATAAAGTCGAGGCTGCTGATCAATCAAATACCGCAGTTACGAACAAACCACTGCATGTTCCTCAGGTTGATTTTGAGGCAAACTCAACAGAAGGCCGTGCGATTACGACGATAAAAGAATTCCATGCAGCCTTTGACCTTAAGGTTACTGGAGGAGGTCTGGATAATTTCGCATCTGACAATGACGATGCATGGAATGAATTCTTAACCTCAGAAGCATTCAATACGAAGAAATATGAGGAAATCGGTAAGGCGCTATCGAGCGTTCAGGGCTTGCAATTAGATATGAATACTTTAGTCGATCTAGCCAATATTGCCCGTGAAAAGCATGACCCGGACGCCCTGCGCTTCATGCATCGTATCCTTCATGATCTGGACTTATACGCTTTCCCTAATAAAGAAACCGTCCAACGTGATTATTGGGGTGTAACCAATACGGTTCCTTCTGAAGATGGCACCAACCGTACTGAAATGGAGAAATTCCTAGCAGCGAAATAACAAAACAACGAAACCGGGGCACTCGTCTAGTATCCCGGTTTTATTATGCAAACTTTGCAATTATGCTTGGCAGTTCAAACAAATTATCACAGACCACATCCGCATATTCACTTTGAGCAGCCTCACTTTTCCATATCGTTCTCATTCCCAATTGTTTTGCCGGCATCATATCTGCCTTAACGTTATCTCCTACAAATACCGTTCGTTCTGCGGAGACTTCGAGATTAGTAAGAGCTAATTGAAAGATTGCAGGATCTGGTTTTCTTAATCCTACTGCACGAGAAATAATAATATCGTCGAAATAACCTTCAATTCCAAGTGACTTGATTTTGCTCAGCTGATAAAAGGCTCTCCCATTCGTAATCATGCCAATTTTGCAGTCTTCTTTTTTCAACGCATGCAGCATATCCACTAAACCAGGGTATCCAATAACAAATTCATGAAAGTTACGGTCCAAGTCTTCTAACAGAGAAGGAAATAAAGCGCTCTCGATATGGAAAAAGGCGATTAACTCCTCATACACTTCATCTTTTGGTCGAACAGCATGATTCAGCTCCACAAACTTCTCAATGAATAGCTCTCTACCGACGTTGCAGGACATTAATGAAAAAGCTTCATATTGATGATTTGCGAACTGAATTAAGGATTCGTGCTTATCGAGTAAAGTCTGATCTAGATCAAAGATAACCGCTTCAATCTTACTCACGTAAACACTCCTTCATTAGATAATCCATGTAAGCTAGTGCATCTTTCCTTCTTTGGAGTTTAGAGCGATACAACGACCTCTTCGAGCCACTGCGTAACTGTATCGATTCCTGAATGATGCGATGCCATCTAGCCGGGACATGCTGAAGGGCGTACTCACCAGCTCCGGTCTTAGAGATCATGTCCTGTTCCCGAATGGAATAATAGATACGTGAGACCCCTAAGACACCCCACTCGATCATCCAACCTTTATACAACATGCCAAAGTAATTTTTGGAAGGGAACTTCTCGACCTTTCTTTTCCAATTCATCCAATACTGTTCGATATTCCGTTTCAAGTTCTGAGTTAAAATGTCCCAATCGACAGTGTAATCGTACATACGCGGATCTTTGCCCAAGATTGGGATACCGTACTGCTTGAGCTGATATGCATCTATCGAGTTCTTGTAAAGTCTCTCCATACCCACTAGCTTCCCGCTATTAAAATAGTAATAAGGACAATCTTTATAAGCCAGGTTCTCTATATCCTCCCTCACGACATATCTGCCGTCCAGACTAATCGTTGGGAATTTCTCCTCCAGCTCACGATGGATCTGCTCCAGAGCTTGCACTTCGCGCTCGACTAACGGTCTACTGGTAACAACTACAACGTCAAGATCACTTAGCCCTTCTTGAAATGCTCCTAATGAAACCGAGCCAAATAGATGATAAGCTTCGACCACATTAGGGAGTTCCTGCTCCAATCGGATACAATGTTGATCCAAAACCTTTTGAGCCTTCTTAGAAACGGCCACCTGCTTCACCCTTATCATTGTGATATAGAGAGGATAACATATAGCCATCTATTATAAAATATTGGAAATTCTAAAAATCTCGAAGTTTGATAACCGTTAAAACCGGTTCAAAAGCCGTTACCGTGCCATTCATATTTTCACATGCCAAGGTGATCGCGGAATTAGGCAATAGGGATAACAGATGTGTTCTGCTGAGTCCTACTGTTATTGAATCGTTATTCTTACCGTTAGCAAGTCTGCCTCGTGTCTTCCCTTCCAGATCACCATCTACAGCAATAATAAAAGTAATCTCCGACACCGGCTGCAGCGTAACGTTGACCGAATAAGTAACAAGATAGAGTCCTGCATCTGGTACAACAATCGAACCGCTTTGAAGCTCTGCATTCTCCGATTCAAAGAAATCTGTAACTACGATTGGCTCACCTTTTACTATTTTAACTTCAGAGAGCATTCCTGCATCTCCAAAGCTGCTAACCGGCAGCCCTGCTGGCCCTGGAGGTCCTTGAATACCCTGCTGCCCCCTAGGTCCGGTTAACCCGGTAGGTCCTGTCGGACCAGTCGCTCCCGTCATCCCTGTCATTCCTGTTAACCCCGGCGGCCCTGGTGGCCCGGCAATTCCCTGCGGCCCTGCAGGTCCGGTCTGACCCGTCAGCCCCGTTATCCCATCACTCATACTCTAGCTCACCCTTTTTGTTCATGAATACTAGATTATATGAAAAAAAGAGAAAGCTTGTATGTACGTTAAGATATTAGCTAGTAAAAAAACGCACCGGTTAGGTGCGTTCAGATAATCATTAAAGCCTTGGATCTATTTCTTTCTCCTTAGCAACTTCGAATAGCAGACTTGCAGCAACTTCTTTGTACCTTTTATTGTCCGGCGAAATCTCCGTATTTGGAATTTCAAGCATGGTTTGGCCTAACCGGTACTCCGTCATTGAAGTACGCAACTTTTGACTAATATTCTTTTGTTTCATCAGCTTGTTATATTTGTGAGGGAATCGATAATCATAACCGTAAATAATGGATAGATATTCCGCGTTTCGAACTTTCATATAAGGAATAAGATGGTCATCCATACTTTCAGGTTTAATGACAACTCCCTCCATTTGTTTATCTACTGTTAACCTCGAGAAGAATTGCTCGCCCTTCTCCACATAATCTTCATCCGTTAAATCGATTAACAAGTGTTCATCATCAGATAAGAAAGTGTACATTTCAGAAGTTTTCCAATCCGGAATTTGTTCTTTACCGTTATGATAAACGATTTTTAACAAAGCAAATGGCTTGTAGACCAGATCTCCTGCTTCTGCATAAAGCTCCATCTGCATCTTATAGGTTTCATAAGCATCCTGATGAGCCTCGATAGGAATATGCGATTCTAAAACAGCATGAAGATATTTATAGTTCTGATAAACATGTGAGCCATATTTTTCACTTAATATGGTCTTAGAAATATGATATTGATCCTGTTCAAATCCGCTTGCATGATATTCATTCGCTAACTGGAGAAGAGCTTCATCAAATCCATTTTGTTTCAGAAAAGAGAGCTCCGTTTCCAAAGCTTTTTCAATTGGCTTAAATTGTCTTTGAATAAGTCCTTCCCCCATGGCCTGCCAAGGAAGCAGCTCCCCATCGAGCAAAAGCATTGAAATATCGTTCGCTATCATGTATCCGCCGAACTTGTGTAATAGACGACTATAAACTTCCGTTAAGTCAACTTTTTTAATCTTGTAGCCATTTCGACTAATCGCAAAACATTGTTCAATATCCTGATGAAGATAAATATTGCATCTAGAACCCATATATTTGGGCTGCAGAACGACTTGTTTCGCCCCACGTTCCTTAAAATATTGTAGTCCACGCTTCATTGACTCTAATTCATTTGCTGCTTCATCTTTATCCGCCGGTGCCATTGTCCCTGAAATGTAGCTGATCTTGTTATGTGAAGAGTAACGCAAACGTCGTATTTCAACTTCTCCCAAATCCTCAAGCTTCACTTTTCTTTGCGAGACAAATAATGGCTTTAGATCATCTGTCATAACCGCTTGCCTTGAGGGCTGGGATTTGAAAAATGGTTTGAATGTGAGGCTTACGGAAGTCAAAGCGTTACCGTGAACACTACCCGTATCCACATGAATTTTGTTTTTAATCCGAAAAGCATTTTTAGCAGCTACATGCCCAAACACATGATAAGGATGATTACTTACGGCTTCTTCTTTCAAGAAAGTAAGCTGAGGTTCAAGCTCTGTATCTCTATCTATACGAAAATTCCGCTGATGTCGAATCGAATGAGCATCCAGCTTGCCAATATATTTATTTTTGCATGGTGCATGTGTAACATAAAAGGATGCTACCGAATCATCAGGTGATGAACGATAGAATGGCTTGGAGATCGAAACCAGCTCGTTAAACTTATGCAGTAAATCAGAATCACTTGCGAGTGCTTGTGTAGAATCGAAATAGGTGTGCAGCAGCTCTTGATCTACACCCTGTACATCACCTTTCAAATATTTATAGACAAAGTTCTCATGATTCCCAAGCACGAAGAAGAAATGCTCTTTATTCTCATACAGAAATTGCACCGTTTCCCTCGTATGTTTCCCCTTATCGATCCAATCTCCTACAAGCACAATTTTCGTATCTTTTACCCGATCAGCGGCGATAAGCTTGCTGCCTTCTATCTTAAATCCATGACTGCGAAGCAAGTCTATGAACGTATCTATACATTCATGAATATCCCCTACAATGATGTACTTATTGTCCTTAGGCAATGTAGTGGACAAATACTCCTCCAAGTTCTCTACCTTAACCCGATAATCAGCATTTGCTTTCTGCTCCGCTACCGAATAGAAATCTTTCGCTCTGATCTTATGAACCTGCGAGTAGCCTTCTTTGGACAAGGAACGGAGAACATCTTTTTTCAACCGGTTTATGTGAGAAGTAATGAGTTTCTTAGAACGCTCAGATGCATAATAATCACTGCGATTTCTATAATCAAACAAAATGACTTCCAGATTATAATTATTTTCCTGGGCAATCTCTTTAACTTTAGTTCTGAACTCTTCGGCTAATCCCGTTGTATCCACAATAACAAAATCCGCATTCACAGGGAAAGAGGTGACTAATCTTAGTTTCGTAAATAGCAGCTGAAAAGCCTGATCACTCGCTTCCAGCATGACACGATCATATTTGTCATATTCAAAACCAAGCACTTCTTGCCTGATAGCATCTGATGATAAATATTGAATATTCGCTTTAGCTCCTCTTTCTTCATATTGGAATTGAAGACCAGGAATCAGCACTTCGTTAGTGAAAGTCGTCTTCCCGCATTCCGTAGATCCGATTAGCATAAAGATAGTATGAACTTTTGATGTGATTTGCACTTGCTAAGCCCCCCTTTTCTTCAACATAACTCCTTGTGTGGTTTGAATCTGATTCACCCCATCGCCGATTGCGACGAAATCCACATCCCATCTGACCTCTTGTAAAACGTCCGAAAACCATTGTCTGAATTCTTGTTGCCCCATCTCCCATTTGTGATCTTCATGTCTCATGCCTTCAAGCTCGTAGAATGGATTAAAATCAGCATTAGGTGTCGTTATAATAAAACGATCAAAATCAATATGTTCACAAATATATTGAATCAGCAGCTTAGCCTCATCTTGACTCATATGTTCAATGACTTCGGTCATAATTATATCGACTTGTTCTCCGCTGTATTCCTCCACGAAATGATGAATGGAGCGATACAAAATAATATTATCGATATCTTTGGCAGCTGCTTTCCGTTCAACGATTTCTAGTAATTCCTCATTTACATCGATAGCATAATAATTCCCTTCGATTTTCCCGGAGAATGGAATGGCATAATAGCCTTCCCCACAGCCAACATCCAAGATTGATTTATCAAATGGAAGAGAACTACCGATAAAGCTTCTTCTTTGAAGTGCTGTATTGCCAAAATCGAAGTCGATTTCATAACGATCCGTTTTCTCCAGATCAGATTTATATTTTTTGAAATTAGCTTTAGACGATAAGAAGTTCCTTACGAACAAGCTCCGTATGTAGAACGGAGCATCGATGACATGAATACTATGAATATATTTTTCCAGAATACTGTCATTCACATCAAAGTACTCTTTGCCCGACATAGCCAGGAATAGACATAAAACGCTGACAACATGAAGCAGGTGATAAATACTTTTGTTAGTTGTTATGGTCAAAGAATAGCTTTTGTGAGAAAGCTGCTTGCTCTCGAAGCTGAAATCCTTCATATGCTTCTCGAAGAAATCAATGTATCGGATCCACTCGACATGGATCATGTTTATGAAGAACGTATGCTTATAACCTTCTACATCTCGGTCATCCCAAACTTTAAATGGGGCAGAGAAATACTCATTAATTGCATTCAGAGGAAATAATGCCGTGTTGTATCGGGACACATTCAGATATTCGAATTGATCTTGTTCATTTTCTTTATAGGACACTTCATTATCTGCATCTTTGAAGTACACATTGTAGGTCAACTCATTTGAGTACCAGCCACAGGCAAGACCTTTACGAACCGATCTAATTTGCATATTGGAATTCGGATTTTTCTTTATAATAAAAGACACTTTCGGGTTAGTAGATGTTAATTGTATAACCGCCATATGGATCATCCCTTCATTAGCAACTTCATACTCGGATTTTCACATAATTGCTAATTCACGAACATGGTAAAAGTATTACGACTTACCATCATTAAGCAAAAAAAAGAGCAGCCATTAGCTCCCTGGGCTATCTGGCCGCTCACTACTTTTATGTTAAACGGTGCATGCTCCAAACAATACCGCCAGTGTTGGCACCTCCTAATATTAAATTGATAGTAAGTCCATCTGCTACATAAAACAAACCAATCACATCTCCTGCTGTTAAAGTAACATCCCCTGACAATGTAACGGTTCCATTGCCTAATACCGCTCGAAGATTAAGGAGAGTCACATTTATGTTGAGTAATGGAAACAATCCGCTAATTAGGGTCGTAGCCACAGGCGATGTTCGCTGAACAGCAAAGGCTGGATTGACGCCTGCACCTAGAGAAAGGGAAATAGCAGCCGAAGTAGAATAGTTAATCGTCGCAAGTATCTCATAACGACCCGTTACCGGAACCGTATAGTTTCCGGTCGTCGCATTAAAGTTTGCGCTAGGAAAATAAGGAGATGCCGTCGACCAGTTCGTCAATTGCTGACTAGCAGAAAGACTTAACGTACTAATAAAACCAGAAAAACCTTCAGACAAAATATTTGGGCCTGTGGCTCCGGTTGTACCCGTGGCTCCTGTGGCTCCTGTCGCTCCCGTTACTCCCGTTGCTCCTGTTGCTCCCGTTGCTCCTGTTACTCCCGTTGCTCCTGTTGCCCCTGTCGCTCCCGTTGCACCTGTTGCCCCTGTTGCTCCCGTTGCTCCTGTCGCTCCCGTTACCCCTGTTGCCCCTGTTGCTCCCGTTGCTCCTGTTGCACCTGTCGCACCCGTTGCTCCGGGGGCTCCTGTTGCTCCTGTTTCACCTGTCGCTCCCGCTACTCCTGTTGCACCCGTGGCACCCGTTGCTCCCGTTACTCCAGTTGCTCCCGTTGCTCCTGTTGTACCTGACGCTCCTGTTGCTCCTGTTGCTCCTGTTGCTCCTGTTGCTCCCGTGGCACCTGTTTCGCCTGTCGCTCCAGTTGGACCTGTTGCTCCGAGGGCTCCTGTTTCACCCGTTGCTCCCGTGGCTCCTGTTGCTCCCGTGGCTCCTGTTGCTCCCGTGGCTCCTGTTGCTCCCGTTGCTCCCGTTGCTCCCGTCGCACCTGTTTCGCTCGTAGCACCTGTCGCTCCTGTTGCTCCTGTTGCTCCTGTTGCTCCGGTAGCTCCTGTTGCACCTGTTTCGCCTGTGGCTCCTGTTGCCCCCGTTGCTCCTGTTGCACCTGTTGCTCCTGTTTCGCCCGTTGCTCCTGTTGCACCTGTTGCTCCCGTGGCACCTGTTGCTCCTGTTGCTCCTGTTGCTCCTGTTGCTCCTGTTTCGCCCGTTGCTCCTGTCGCACCCGTCACTCCTGTTGCTCCCGTGGCACCTGTTGCACCTGTTGCACCTGTTGCTCCTGTTTCGCCCGTTGCACCTGTCGCACCCGTCACTCCTGTTGCTCCCGTGGCACCAGTCGCTCCCGTTTCACCTGTTGCTCCGGTAGCTCCTGTTTCGCCTGTTACTCCCGTCGCCCCTGTTGCTCCCGTTGCTCCTGTTACTCCCGTTGCTCCAGTAGCCCCTGTTGCCCCTGTCGCTCCCGTTGCACCTGTTTCGCTCGTTGCACCCGTCGCTCCAGTTGGACCTGTCGCTCCCGTTTCACCTGTTGCTCCCGTGGCACCAGTCGCTCCTGTTTCGCCCGTTGCCCCTGTCGCTCCCGTTGCACCTGTTGCTCCTGTTGCTCCTGTTTCGCCAGTCGCTCCCGTTGCACCTGTTGCTCCCGTTGCACCTGTCGCTCCCGTTGCTCCTGTTGCGCCCGTTGCTCCTGTCGCACCCGTCACTCCTGTTGCTCCCGTTGCTCCTGTTTCGCCAGTCGCTCCCGTTGCCCCTGTCGCTCCCGTTGCACCTGTTGCCCCTGTTGCACCTGTTGCTCCCGTTGCTCCTGTCGCACCCGTAACTCCTGTTGCTCCCGTTGCTCCTGTTTCGCCAGTCGCTCCCGTTGCACCTGTTGCCCCTGTTGCCCCTGTTGCCCCTGTTGCACCTGTTGCCCCTGTTGCTCCCGTTGCTCCTGTCGCACCCGTAACTCCTGTTGCTCCCGTTGCTCCTGTTTCGCCAGTCGCTCCCGTTGCACCTGTCGCTCCCGTTGCACCTGTTGCCCCTGTTGCTCCCGTTGCACCTGTTTCGCCTGTCTCTCCCGTTGCACCTGTTGCTCCGGTGGCTCCTGTTTCGCCAGTCGCTCCTGTTACACCAGTTTCGCCAGTCGCTCCAGTTGGACCTGTTGCACCTGTTACTCCCGTGGCTCCCGTTGCACCAGTCGCTCCCGTTGCACCTGTTGCTCCGGTAGCTCCTGTTTCGCCTGTTACTCCCGTCGCCCCTGTTGCTCCCGTTGCTCCTGTTGCTCCGGTGGCTCCTGTTGCACCTGTTGCACCTGTTGCACCTGTTTCGCCCGTTGCTCCTGTCGCACCCGTCACTCCTGTTGCTCCCGTGGCTCCCGTGGCACCAGTCGCTCCCGTTGCACCTGTTGCTCCGGTAGCTCCTGTTTCGCCTGTTACTCCCGTCACTCCTGTTGCTCCCGTGGCTCCCGTGGCACCAGTCGCTCCCGTTGCACCTGTTGCTCCGGTAGCTCCTGTTGCTCCTGTTACTCCAGTTTCACCAGTCGCTCCTGTTACTCCAGTTTCGCCAGTCGCTCCTGTTACTCCAGTTTCGCCAGTCGCTCCTGTTACTCCAGTTTCGCCAGTCGCTCCTGTTGCACCTGTCGCTCCCGTTGCTCCTGTTGCCCCTGTTTCGCCAGTCGCTCCAGTTGGACCTGTCGCTCCCGTTGCACCTGTTGCCCCTGTTGATCCCGTTGCACCTGTCGCTCCCGTTGCTCCTGTCGCACCTGTCGCTCCCGTTGCACCTGTTGCCCCTGTTGATCCCGTTGCACCTGTCGCTCCCGTTGCTCCTGTCGCACCTGTAACTCCTGTTGCTCCCGTTGCTCCTGTTCCTCCTGTGGCTCCTGTTTCTCCTGTGGCTCCCGTGGCACCAGTTTCGCCCGTTGCCCCTGTTGCCCCTGTTGCTCCCGTGGCTCCTGTCGCACCCGTTGCACCTGTTACTCCAGTTTCGCCAGTCGCTCCTGTTACTCCAGTTTCGCCAGTCGCTCCAGTTGGACCTGTCGCTCCCGTTGCTCCTGTTGCCCCTGTTTCGCCAGTTGCTCCTGTCGCACCCGTAACTCCCGTTGCACCTGTTGCCCCTGTCGCTCCCGTTGCACCTGTTGCTCCTGTTGCTCCAGTTTCGCCAGTTGCTCCTGTTACACCAGTTTCGCCCATCGCTCCGGTGGCTCCTGTTGCTCCCGTGACCCCTGTTGCTCCTGTCGCTCCTGTCACTCCGGTTTCACCCGTTACACCTGTTGTTCCCGTTGCTCCAGTTTCTCCTGTAGCTCCCGTTGGCCCTGTCGCACCCGTTGCCCCTAATAATCCTATTTCGCCCGTTGCACCTGTTGCCCCAGTTGCTCCCGTAACTCCTGTCTCCCCAAAGCCCGTTACTCCTGTTGCACCGGTATCACCAGTCGCTCCCGTAACTCCCGTTACCCCTGTCGCACCCGTCGTCCCTGTCTGCCCAAAACCCGTCGTACCCGTAGCCCCAGTTTCACCCGTAGCCCCAGTTGCCCCTGTCGCACCTGTTGCTCCGGTCGCTCCCGTCTCACCCGTATCGCTACCACTGCTGCCTGTCGGTCCGGTAGGCCCAACTGCACCAGTCGCTCCCATCTCCCCAACACCAGTCGCCCCTGTTGCTCCAGTTGCCCCCGCTGCACCTGGATCTCCCATGGCTCCCTGTACACCAGTTGCTCCTGTTGCTCCTATTGCTCCAGCTGCTCCAGTCGCACCAACCAATCCTGCTGGCCCTGTCTGTCCTGGCGGACCAGTTGGTCCAGTAGGACCAGGTGGACAATGGCATCTAAGTCCATTCGTAATCATGACCTGAATAGATAAGATAATGGCAATAAACTTACTCGTATAATTCGGATCCAAACATCCCTGCTTCACAATCGACAACAGAACATCCATCAGTTGTTGTAAAGCCATTCCTACACTTAATGGTGCAAAAGGCGTGACCTTTGCTGCAATTAGAGTAAGCTCCAATTTGGCCAGCAGCCGGGCTTTATTGGCATTTTTTATTCGAGAAGCGTGGGTCAATGTTAACAGCCGTCCCAAAATATCCCGTAAATGCAAAACGACATTCTCAGTCGCATTTTCTTGGAATAAGACTGGAATAATGGCTCTCAATTCTTGTAGAAGCAGCAAAACTGTCCCTGTATCATGACCAAATCCCTTCATTTTCCGTGAGGATCCAGAATGTGCTCGATTCAGCTTGCGGCGCTTCACTAACAGCACCTCCTTTTATCCGCTGTACCTGTTCGATTCCCGATCAACGCAATGTAAATCCACCAACTAGTGGAGTAAAATGCACACACTGTCCCACTCTAATAAAAAATCCACCGACAACTCCATTTACTACAACCTATATAGTTACGTTGTAAAGCTTTTCATCATAACTACTCCAGCACGAATATTCGACTCACTTTTTTGATATTGCCACCCTAAAATACAACAAGATATAATTGGAGCATTATCCCATCTTCCTCAGAAGGAGAATCACCGATGATTCCACAAAGAGTAAGCCTAATAACCATAGGTGCTTATGATTTGCCTGCACTCCGTGCCTTTTACCAGCGTTTAGGATGGCAAGAAACTCCGAGCAGCTCGGATAAATATGCCGCTTTTCTTACTGCAGGTGTAATCCTATCCTTGTTCCCGATTGAAGAATTAGCCCAAGATGCCGGCGTAACGTTCACTCAGGATAAACAATCTTACTCTGCTGTTTCGTATGCTATTAATGTGGACGAGCCGTCTCAAGTAGACTCCACCATTGAACAAATCCGGGAAATTGGCGGAAAAATATTACGGGAACCTAGCGATGCATTCTGGGGAGGAAGAACCGCGTATTTCGCAGATCCGGAAAATAATCTATGGGAAGTGGCGTGGAATCCCACTGCCGTGTTTGACGAACGAGGCGGAATGATTTCCTTCTAAAAGGAGACAACACGAAATGGAAATAACTATTCGAAGAATTCATGATTCGGAGTTAAACTCTTTTATTGATGTCTTGACTGAAGGGGCAAGATGGATCGCAAACAATAACGTTCCGATGTGGGATGAGTCCGATCTAACACTAGATCAACTATTACACGGCCTAACCAAAGACAACGTGTATGCAGCCATAATTGGCGGGGAAGTCGCCGCCGTCATGATCTTACAAGAAGAAGACAGCTTCTTCTGGCCGGAGGATCTGTCCAACGATTCCCTCTATCTCCACAAGCTGTGCATCAGAAGAAAATATGCGAAGTCCGGATTATCTAGCAGAATGCTTGAATTCGCTAAAAATCGTGCACATAACTTACATAAAAGCTATCTGAAGCTGGATTGTGCCTCTGATCGCCCTTCCCTTCGCCAATTATATGAGCAGCATGGCTTTCAGCTTGTCCGTGAAGCGCAAGTCATGGAGAAATACTCTGCTGCCTTCTACCAATTTACAGTAAAGAGCTATGCCGAAGCCTAAGGCTGCGACATAGCTCTTCTCTTTTTTCACTCTACTTCAGCGGCACCCAGCTCAACTGTCGAGCTTGCCACTTCAACTCCGTTTACCAGCAAGGTGATACGATGCTCTCCAGCATAATGTTTGCGGGTTGATAGGTCTGCAAAACGATGAACTCTGCTGCCCGAGAGCGTTGAACCGCCTGGAACGGTTTTGTCTGATAAGAGAAACAGCTTACGAGAAGTTTTCCCTCCAGATTTCACGAAATCTATGCCGTATTCAATCCGTAGATGCATCGGCTCACCGTCTTTGGCTTGCAGCTCATATTCCAGACGGCAGGTATCTCCAATCTCCAACAACGCTGGACGAGCATGCAAGGATGCCGAAGTTATGATCGGATCTGATTCCTCCGCCTCCATTGCATAGCCAAACAAAGCGAGTACCTCCGGATGAGCTTTGCGTATCAAATTCCGGCAGGCATGCCGGATAATCCAATCCGTATAGGGGTGCTGTCCCTTCCATCTGCGGGCTGTCTCGATAACAACATCCGGATGATCCTTAACAATATCATTCAGATTATTAGCGACGCTCTTACGGACATACAAAGATGGATCTTCCTTCAATAACTCTAGAATTGGAAGAATCGGCGATGGATCTTTCTTGAAGACAGGAAGTGCTTGTCCCCATGGCAGACGCGGCCTGCAGCCTTCACTTGCCAATCGGCGTACATGTTCATCAGGATGTTGAGCCCAGATTAACATTTGTCGGACCATACGTTCCGGATCTCGAAGCAAAAACACACGTACAGCAAACTCTGCCGAAGATTTGGTAGTGAATCGTTCTAATGCTTGCATAGACAGCTCCCAATGCTCCTCTGCCCCTCCATACACCTCTACAAAATCCGGGAAAAATAAATAAGGAAAGCCCGAGCATTCCTCATATATGGCATACAAAACAGCTAACGCATCCTTATAATCGGAAGGCAAATGCTTGCCAAGCACGACGGCAATTTGACGAATCCGTCCTTTCAACTCTAATTGTTCCCACGCCTCATTCATTACCTGTGATACAAACGATTCTATATCAAATGAAGGGTATGCGACCTTTAATTTATCGGTAAATTGCCTTAGAAAGGCTTCATGATACATTTCTTTTAACGGCTCAGCCAATGGTGTTCCCCTCTTCGACAATCTCATATTATTAGTGTTCTCCATATCACCATTATAGAACATTTGTTCCTATAATGAAATAGCCACTTTTTCAATATAAAAAAAGAAACCAGCTTGTCCTATAGACAACTGGTTCCCCCTATTTTGTTAGACAAGTATTAGAACTCGTTAATTCCCAAGTTAAACTGCCACTGAATACCGAACTTATCGGTAACCTGTCCATACAGTTTACTCCAGAACGTCTCTTGAAGCTCCATAACGATCGTACCGCCATCACTCAATCGGTTAAATGCCGTACGAATTTTTTCTTCTTCGTCTTCAACATATGCCAGAGTAATATTGTTACCTACAGTAAACGGCATACCAGGGAAGACGTCGGAGAACATCACATTGCTTCCACCAATGTTCAGGCGAGTGTGCATAATCAGGTTTTTTGCTTCTTCAGGCAATGGATAATCCGGATGCGGTGGCACTTCACCAAATGTCATGAGCTTAGGCTTGTCCAAACCGAATACTACTGCGTAAAACTCCGCCGCTTCTCGGCAATTCCCATTAAAGTTCAAATAAGCATCAACGGACATCTAGATCTCTCCCTGTACGACTCGTATTATGATTGCTCAATGGCAATCCTTCAATAATGTACCATTTCTCGCAGTAAGAATCAAAAATTTCTAGCTAGTCTTAAACTTCGACAGCACTTCTTGCAAATGCTGTGCCATATGGCTAAGATCTTCCGCAGATGCAGAAATATCTTTCATCGAGGCCACCTGTTTTTGCGAGCCCAGCGATATACTTTGGGAGTGGCTATGTGTCGATTGGGTCATGGTAGCAATCTCTGTCATAGACGCTGTCACCTCTTCTGTGCCTGCGGACATTTGTTCCGATGCAGCTGATACCTCTTGGATTTGGCTGGAGATTTCCTGGAAGGTCGCTGTGATTCTGCCAAATACTTCACCAGCTTCATTGATCAGCTCGGAGCCGATTCCGACATCTTCAACCCCTTGATTCATCGCATGTGCCGCTCTTACCGTTGTTCCTTGTACTTCTTGAATCAGCTTCGTAATTTCAGACGCTGAATGAGCAGATTGTTCCGCCAGCTTTTTCACTTCATTCGCAACAACGGCAAATCCTCTGCCGTGCTCCCCTGCTCTTGCTGCTTCAATGGAAGCGTTAAGTGACAGCAGCTGTGTCTGATTCGTAATCTCTTGAATAACGGATACGATATTGCCGATTTGATTCGATTTCACTTCCAGCTCACGCACTTCTTCAGCCGACTTGCCAACGGAAGTATGGATCAGCTTCATTTGTTCAACAGCGTGTGTAACAGCAACTTGTCCAAGCTGAACTTCATCCAGTGAGGTTTGAGATGCTTCTGCAACAACAGAGGACGATTCTGCAATCCGCTGCACACCGCTAGCCATCTCTTCCATCGCTGTTGAAGTTTGCTCCGCAGCTACCATTTGATTCTCTCCGGCAGTTGCAACATTGTTAATCGCTTCACCGATCTGGCTGGAAATATCGACAGAATCAACAGACGCTGCCGTCAGCTCTTCCGAGGATGCAGCGAGCTGTTCAGCAGCAAAGCTTACTTTGCCAATGGTATCCGAGAAGGAATCCAGCATTTGATTCATATGATCCGCTAGAGTGCCCAGTTCATTTTTCGTTTTCACTTCAAGCCTTGGCCTTAAATCGCCGCTTGCGAGCACTTTAATGACATTCGTTATGTACACGATTGGCTTCGCCATTTGAGTTGCTGAGATATAGGTAGCAATCAACGCCAACAGCGTCACCACTAATGCAACTCCAATTGTTTTCCACAGCATATCCGTTACCGGCTTCATCGCTTCTTTCTCCGGAATCGACAGCTGAATCACATAACCATTCTTTGTCGCTTCGGCATAGCCGATTTTTTTCACGCCATCAAAGGTAAAGGAATAGTTCGTATTATTTCCTTGTTTCGCAGATTCGAATGCTTTCACAGTTGCAGGCATGTTCAGGTCATATACGGTTTTGTTCATGACCAAATCTGCTCTCGGATGACTGACAACGAGGCCGTTGTTGTCCATTAAGATGGCATAACCTGTTTCACCAACCTTCGTATCACGAACAATTGCAGCTGCAGCATTGATCTCATAACCAAATATGTAGAATCCATAAGCTTTGCCGTTTTGCATAAGTGGTGCGGCGATGACAATAGAAACTTTGGAAGGATCAACTTTGTTCACGAGCGGATTACTAACCGTTAGTTTGCCCTCAGACACTGATTTGAAATAAGGCCGCTCAGATACATCAATCCGGTCACCTGTTCCTGATACTGTGAAATTCTTGCCCGTCATGTCGAGGGAAAAGCCTGGAGACATTAAATCAGGATTTTCTTTTATAAAATGCTGGATCAATTCGTCATGCTTCTGTGCATCTTGACCATAATATTGTCCGATTCCTGCTAACGCATTTATTTTGGTCACTTTCGACTGTAATTCCTCGTCCATCCTTGCCGTAATTACATCCGCCTGCAGGGCGAGGTCCTTCTTGATCTGGCTTTTAAATAAGGAGGAGTTGGAAAGGAATAACGCAACAGACATGGACGCAACGATCGCTATGGCGATAATCAGCGTGGTAATCAACATGCGATGCGCAATCTTGCGTGTCTGGAATATTCGGGGGAATTTGAACCTCTTCTTCATCTGTTTCTATGCACCCTCTCATTGTTGTCGGTTGGCACAACAAAAAGACCTCTGCTTTCCGTGAGCGGCCCGGCGATCATACCAGCTGCAATTACCTGCTTCGGCTTAGACCCGTGGCTTTGCGTCCCCGCCTTTCAGCGGGTTTGCCTTTTTTCATTTTTGAGCGAGGTCACACTTAGTAAAAGATTAACGTGATGCCAGCACGATTTATCCTACACTATAAATTTGAGTTTTCCATTGCTTTAAAGTTAGAAAATTGTTAGATTTTCCGTGCAATTGGGAGCTATGCCCAAGTTTCTTTTCCACCATGGATAGTGTAAGATGTAGAAAGCGATTCAGAAGATACAAATAAATGGCAGGAGTTGTGGGGTTTGGCAAAAAACGAAATCATTCTAACACCCGAAGGTCTTAAGAAACTTGAGGAAGAGCTTGAAGAGCTGAAGACCGTCAAACGTTCCGAGCTTGCTCACCGTCTTAAAGTAGCCATCAGCTATGGCGATCTGAAAGAAAACAGCGAGTACCACTCGGCCAAGGATGACCAAGCTTTTATGGAGACAAGAATCACACAGCTGGAGAAAATGCTGAAGACTGCACGTGTATCTAACTCAGTAGATACGTCGAAGGTTGGAGTTGGCTCGAGCGTTGTTCTGAACGATATTGAGGTATCTGAGAAAATCGAATACCGCCTTGTTGGTCCCGCAGAAGCAGACGTATTTAATAACAAAGTCTCATATGAGAGCCCTCTGGGCCAAGCGTTAGTCGGCAAAAAAGTTGGAGATATTATCAAAGTTGATGCGCCGATTGGTGTCATTAAATATGAACTGCTTGAGATCAAAGTGAACAACTAAAGAATAGGATGCAGCATACGATGCTGCATCCTTTTTTTTCATTCTTCGAACAGCTGGATGAAGTTCTGTGCACTTCTGGATAAATACCGATCCTTCAGCCAAATAATACCGACATCTGATTGAAAATCTGCATCTGATATCGTGAGCATCTTTATAGATGGAAGAGGAAAAGAAGCCATGACCGACTTCGGAAATACGGTTGCTCCAATGCCGGCTGCTACCAACGCTACGATGATTGCTACACTAGAGCATTCGCAGATTACCTTTGGTTCAAAGCCATGAGCCCTTGCCTCAATCATAACGCGATGATGCATGGCGATGGTTTTGTCGGTTTTAAGAGTCAGGAACGGCAGATCCGCAAGCTCACTCATTAATAATGTGTGCTTATTCGGGTCACTTACCCAGCCGGATGGAAGTACGGCCACATAGGGATCGGAAGGCAGCGGCAAGACCGAGTAAGGCTGTGTATGTAAGGTCGATTCGAAAGGGATCCTCGCAACAATCAGTTCAATATCCCGCTTCTCAAGCAGACTGCCGAGGATAAAATGGTCCCCTTCCCATATTTTAAATGTGACGTTAGGATACAGCCTGCGGAATTGCTCAATAGGCCTCGGAAGCAAGGAAATACAGGACACAACAGAGCCGATTGCAAGTGTGCCGTGAAGTCCAGCATCCAGCTCTTTCACTTCATGAATGGTCTCGTTAAATTCCTGCAGCAGCCGTTCTGCTTTATTCTGCAGCAGCTCGCCGGCATGGGTCAGAACAAGCCCTTTCCCGCTTCGATCGAACAAGGTAACACCTAGTTCATCCTCCATCAGCTTAAGCTGACGGCTCAGCGGAGGCTGCTCCATGTTGAGCGCTTTCGCCGCACGAGTGATTTGTCCTTCTCTGGCGATCGCCAGAAAGTACCTTAACTGTCGTATATCCATAGCCAGCCCCCAATATACCTTTTCGGTATGTGTTCACAATAAAACAGATACTTTAAATATATCGATTGGCATGGTACGATTCAACTATAACTAGCAACAAGGAGAGATCAAATACGATGAAACCAACCATCACAATAGAACTTTCTACGAACAAAAAACCGAAACCAAAAGCATCTGAGCTTGGATTTGGCAAGTATTATACCGACCACATGTTCATTATGGATTATGATGCAGCTACAGGCTGGTATAACCCGCGCGTCGTGCCTTATCAGCCGATTTCGCTTGATCCAGCAGCGAAAGTGTTCCATTACGGTCAAACGATTTTTGAAGGCCTTAAAGCTTACTTAACCGGTGATGGCAAAATCCGTCTGTTCCGTCCGGAGCAAAATATGGCACGTCTTAATCGTTCCAATGAACGTCTTAGCATTCCTGCAGTAGACGAAGAACTGGCGCTTGAAGCGCTGAAGCAGCTTATTCTGACAGACAGCGATTGGATCCCATCTGATGCGGAAACTTCTCTGTATGTACGTCCTTTCGTTATTGCAACGGAAGCACAGCTTGGCGTTAATGCTTCGACACAATACATGTTTATGATCATCATGTCACCGGTTGGCTCTTACTACGCGGAAGGCATTCATCCTGTTAAAATCCATGTGGAATCCCAATATGTTCGTGCCGTACGCGGCGGTGTCGGCAACGCGAAAACTGCCGGTAACTACGCGGCAAGCTTGAAAGCGCAGGAAGAAGCTTCAGCTCAAGGCGCATCTCAGGTTCTTTGGCTCGATGGTGTTCAACGTAAATATATCGAAGAAGTAGGCAGCATGAACGTCTTCTTCAACATTGATGGTACAGTGGTTACACCTGCACTGAATGGCAGTATTCTCGATGGGATCACACGTGATTCGATCATCCGTCTGCTTAAGCATATGAATGTGCCTGTTGTTGAAAGACAGCTGTCGATCGATGAGGTTGTAGCAGCTCATCAAGAAGGCCGCCTTGTCGAAGCATTTGGAACAGGTACTGCCGCGGTTATTTCTCCAATCGGGGAATTGACATGGGAAGGTACTCGTTATGTCATTAACGAAGGAAATACCGGCGAGCTGTCGCAAAAGCTGTACGACACGCTGACCGGTATTCAAAGAGGTACTGTAGAAGATCCGTTTGGCTGGTCCGTTATTCTTGAACCGTCCGAGCACCTTGCTGCACGTTAATTGCCATAAGTCTTAACAGACATTTGATCTAAGCTCTTAAACTCATAACCTTGCTTGCGGGCTTCGTCGATAATCGATCCGAGCGCAGCGGCATTATCTTTGGACACGGTATGAAGTAAAATGACCGCTCCGGGATGAAGCTGTGCGACGACTTGATTATAGGCGAAGCCCGCTCCTCTTTGCATGTTTACATCCCAATCCTTATAAGCAACGGACCAGAATACGTTCGTATAGCCGGATTCCTTACTTACCGCCAGCACATTGTCACTGAAGATCCCTCTTGGCGGCCTCAAATAAGTCATAGCCTGCTGCCCGGTCAGCGTATTGACCTGCTCCCTCACCTTCTCCAGCTCGGTACGAATTTGTTCGGCTGAAATTTGTGTCATATCTGGGTGAGTCCATGAATGATTTCCTACAAGATGCCCTTCGGCCGTCATCCTTTTCACCAGCTCAGGCTGATCCTTCACATAATGCCCCGTTACAAAAAATATAGCAGGCACCTGCTTCTCCTTGAGCACATCCAATACTTTAGCCGTATAGCCATTCTCATACCCATTATCAAAGGTGAGATACAGTTCCTTCTTGGTCGTGTCTCCTAGAAAAATCGCTCCATGCTTCATCACTACATCTTTGAAGCCCTCTTCATTAATCGAAGGCAGCTGCCCGCCTACGCTTTTCTTGAATCCAAAATGAAATGGCCCGGCCAGCGCGTCAGCCGGATGCTGGGCGACCAGCAAAGACAAAACGGCCGCGATCCATAACATATGGATCCATGCTGATTTTTTTCTCATTTTTGGCTTTACTCCTCTATGTGTAGTCCGCTTATTTTCCCCCATTTCAGAAATTCCAATCCTGTATTTGCGGTTTGACAAAATTAGTTGTCAGAGATATAGTTGTTGTAACAACTAATTTGGAGCGTGAGTAAAATGCATCAAAAGGGATTGGATCATTCGCTTGGCTTCTTGCTTGGTGCCACCTATCGAAAGCTTACGAATTTCTTTGCAGGCCGCATCAAGGAATTTGGATTGACTCCTGAACAATGGGCTGTTCTCTTCCGCGTACGAGAGGAAGACGGATTAATCCAGAAGGAAATTGCAGATCGGGCGGGCAAGGATAAGCCTACAACTACTCGTATATTAGATACGCTTGAGGCGAAAGGCTTTGTAACGAAGCGCGCTAGTGAGCATGACCGCCGTTCTTTCCAGGTATTTATTACCGAGCAAGGCAAAGAAACTGCGGATGCGATTGAACCTATTGAATACAGCACCATTGCTGAGATCGCGCAAGTGATGTCCATCGAGGAATATGAGCTTATGAATCAACTGCTAAGAAAACTTAACGACCATACAACCAGCTTATTGGAGCATGAAAAGGAGCAATGATACACCATGAACATACATCCAGAGAAACTTTGGACCAAGTCTTTTATTACGTTGACCGCCAGTTATTTGCTGTTATTTCTAAGCCTGCAAATGCTGCTGTCTCCGTTCCCTACTTATGCAAAAGAACAATTCCATCCAGATAACTTCACCTTAAGTCTTGTCACCAGCTTGTTCGCCTTAGCAGCGATCGTTACACGCTTTGCAATGACGCCGCTGCTTCGTGTCGTTCATCGAAACGTGATTTTGTTTTCCGGACTTGTTCTCGCAACAATAGCCACTATCCTCTATCCGTTCGCTGAATCCATGACTGTATTATTAATTCTGCGGGCTGTCTTCGGGGTTGGCTTCGGGATGACTAGTACAATTATCCCTACTTTAGTTACACAGATCATTCCAAAGAAAAGAACGGGTGAAGGGATCGGCTATTTCGGTATTTCCACAAGCTTAGCGATGTCGCTTGGTCCGATGATTGGCCTCTCCGTCATCAAACAATCCGGATTTACTACTTTGTCTGTGATCGGTACAATCGCCCTTGTCATTATAATTCCACTTCTCCTGCTTACACGCAGTATTCCGCAGCAGCCTGCCAGAATTCAACCAGCTCCGGTTCAGACTACTGCCGATCAAGGGCAGCGATCATCTTCGACTGCTCGCATGATGGTACCTGCCGTATTGAACATGCTGATGTCGATAACTTACGGCGGTATTCTTGGCTTTATTGCCTTATATGGTGCACAACGAAATATTGAGCAGATCGGCTTGTTCTTCCTATTTATTGTGTTTACCGTTCTTGTTATTCGTCCGATATCCGGCAAATTATTCGACCGCCGCGGACCAATGCTCGTCCTTATACCTTCTGCATTTATCGTCATTGCCAGCTTGATTATTCTGTCTTATGCACACTCGATGCCACTCATTATTATCTCGGCCTTGTTGTACGGATTTGGCTTTGGCGCCATTCAGCCGACGACACAAGCATGGATGCTGCGTGAGGCTGCACCACATCAAACAAGCTTTGCCAACAGCTTGTATTACAACACGATTGACCTCGGCGTTGCTGCCGGCTCGATGCTGCTAGGCATTATTGCCTCCGCTACTAGCTATGCAGAGATGTACAGATACGCTGCCGCTGCCATGGTCCTCTTCTTAATTGTCTCCTGCGTAAGTATGATCGCAGGCAAACGAAGCAAGACCGTGAAGTCATCAACCACCGCAGTATCTTCCTGATAAAAAAGCCGGATCCAGTGAGCCTCATGGCTTCTGGATTCGGCTTTTTTCACTTAATGTATAAGTAATTGTTCCTCGCCTGGTTCCAGTTCATAGCGCATACCGAACTCATCTCATTCCCTCCTAAACTATGCGTTTTCCATATTGTTTAAACGCCGACTTTATGGAAAATGTTTCTATTTAGTAACTTTTTCACCTTATCCGTCTTGTAACTTAATACAAAGAAAGATAATCTAAATGGAAATATGATCCTACTTTGAGGTGGATACAGGTTGACTCAGGAGACACCTAAATTAAGTGCATTGGCTATTAATCGAGCTTTGCTCGCAAGGCAAATGCTGTTATCGCGTTCGGATATGTCTGTACATGATACATTGGAATGGTTTATCGGCCTGCAGGCTCAAGCTCCAAACGCGCCGTATTACTCTCTTTGGACAAGACTGAATGGATTTGATCAGTCACAATTGTCTACTCTAATTCAAAATCGTGAAGCTGTGAGGATCGCTCTTATGCGCTCCACTTTGCATCTTGTATCTGCTAAAGACTGTCTATTGCTCAGACCATGGGTACAGCCTGTACTCGAACGAGGATTAAAAGGATCTTTTGGCAAGGCTTTGTCTGGAATCGATTTGGACAGCGTAGCACTTGAGGGCAGAAAACTTGTCGAGGATGAAGCACGCACACTCAGTGAGCTAGGTAAATTTCTAGCTGACCAGTGGCCAGGTGTTAATAGTGAAGCCCTCGCTGCTGTTGTACGCAACTACGTTCCACTCATTCAAATACCGCCACGTGGTTTGTGGGGAGAAAGCGGACAAGCAACCCACACCTCCTCAGAAGTCTGGCTGGGACAATCCCTTAGTGAACATGTCGATACGGACAATCTAATACTGCGTTATCTCGCTGCATATGGGCCAGCGACGGTAAAGGATATGCAGGCATGGTGTGGACTCACGCGTCTCAAAGAACATTTCGAAAAGCTGCGTCCACAGCTCCTTACATTCCGGGACGAACAAGGCAATGAGTTATTTGATCTTCCTGATGCACCGCGCCCTGACGCCGACGTAACTCCACCAGTCCGCTTCCTTGGCGAGTTCGATCAAATGCTTCTTGGAGTTGTCGATCGATCACGGGTGATGGATATCACATATGCCAAACGAATCTTCACCGCTAATGGCATCCTGCGTGCAACGATCCTACTGAACGGTTTCATCGCTGGTATATGGAAAATCGAGCGAGAACGAAATAAAGCTTCTCTCCTCATCGAGCCCTTCCGTTTGCTAACTAATGAGGAACAGGCTGAACTAATTATAGAAGGCGAAAAGCTGCTGCAATTCACCGCCCCAGGGCAAGAACATGACATTCGTTTCAGCTAGTGGGCGGGCGCTTTCTCCGCACTGCACCAACTCTTACCCACTGCAGTACAGTTTTTGCGACTTATTCATTGGACACTGACAAAAAACAGGCCACGGTTCAATGTGAACCGTGGCCTGTTTTTCTCGATCACTGCCGAAGGCTTGCCCCGTCACACAGCATTTGACACTCAATCAATTTCTTACTTACAGCTTATCCATGCGGTAAGTGTACCCGCAGAACTTACATTTGAATAAAACGCCATCCTCACCAACGACATACGTCAAGCGGTCATCATCCTCAAGCTCAATAAACTCTCTGCCCGTTTCATCACGGTCACCGGTTGCAAACAAACCTGTATTATTGCCGCATTCACATTCAAAGATCAAAACCATTCCAAGCCCATCTCTCTTTCTAAAATATTCTATTTTTATTAGTAACTTTCCCATTTAAAGCTTGACAATGATACGATTTGTATCATAAATTACTAGTAGTGAGTGTAACATATTGCCAATCTTTATATCCAATGTGAGGAGCGAATGACCTTGACGATGGGAGATCGCCTAAAGGAGCTGCGCCAGCAAAGAAGCTTGTCGCAAGAGATAGTTGCACAATCCATCGGCATCACGCGATCCGCTTACAGCCACTACGAGATCAACAACCGGCAGCCCGTTTATGAGACTTTGATTAAACTCGCGGCTTTTTTTGAAGTCACCACGGATTATATTATTGATGGCGATGCGCGAGGTGCGGAGTCTCCATTTGCAGCGGATACGTTTGAAATCATTCGGCTGCTCAACACCATGGACGAGGACAAACGCAAAGTATCAATCGACAAAATGTTAGATGCTATTCGAGAGTCTTAGATAGCCGCTGTCTGCAGGACTAGCGGCTGTTAAGCCTCTTTCGTCCTGTAACAGCCATCACCAGGCACACAACGGCAAATCCTGCCGCGTAACCACCTATAATATCGCTTGCATAGTGAACGCTGAAGTACAGACGGGAAGCTCCCATTAAAATAATAAGAGCCACAGCGACAACCGTAATCATGCGCTTAGCTATATGATTAAGCCCTCTGTCTTGAATAATCCATATGGCCGCCAAGCTGTACATCACGATCGCCAGCATCGCATTTCCGCTCGGAAAGCTGGATCCATCCGCCTCAATCCCCCAAGCCGCTACCGGCCTTGCACGATCAAATCCTGATTTGATAAGTGTGTTCACCACATAGGCCACAGCTACCCCCGAAATCAGCAGCACTGCTCCTTTCCACCCTTGTCTCCATGCAAGCCATATGGCTAAAACAAGAGTAATAACAATGATGCCTATTGTTGAGCCCAGTGACGTAATGGCTTGAAATACATCCGTCAACGCTCCACTATGTATACTCGCAAACCAATCTGCTACTGATACATCAAACGATGAGGCCTTCGAGCGTGTAGCCATCATCGCTGCCCCTATAAATAGCAGCATACTTACAGTTAAACCGATTAACCACCCTTGTTTTCGAATAATAGGTACCCTCCTAAAAAGAATTGACACGTGCTTTTTGTGGCGATTCTTACGACGTAAGCATTAACCTAAAAAGAATTGACACGTGCTTTTTGTGGCGATTCTTACTTCGTAAGCATTAGCCTAATTGCTTCATTCTGTGCGCTTCGTTATAATAGTCGAAGACTTCATTATAATACAACGAAAATTATACACCAAGGAAGGATTACTATAACATGTACTTAGCAGATAAATGGACCGACTATGAGGTCATCGACACAGGGGCTGGAGACAAGCTTGAACGCTGGGGGCAATATATTCTCCGCCGTCCGGATCCACAGATTATTTGGCCTATCGCCAATGAATCCGGTGCTTGGAAGGAAGCTGACGGACATTATCATCGCAGCTCCTCCGGCGGTGGACAATGGCAATTCAAATCCAGCTTGCCTGAACGCTGGACGATCACTTACGGCGAGCTGAAGTTCCACATCAAACCAACAAGCTTCAAGCATACTGGTCTGTTCCCTGAGCAAGCGGTGAACTGGAGCTGGATGATGGACAAGATCCGTTCGGCTGGACGTCCAATTCGCGTGTTGAACCTGTTCGCCTACTCCGGTGGTGCTACGGTTGCCGCTGCAGCTGCTGGAGCTGATGTCGTGCATGTGGATGCCTCTAAAGGTATGGTTCAGTGGGCAAAAGAAAACGCACAATTGTCCGGCCTTGAAAATGCTCCAATTCGATATATTACGGACGACGTATTTAAATTCGTACAACGTGAGCAGCGCCGCGGCCGCCAATATGATGCGATCATTATGGATCCGCCTTCATACGGACGTGGACCTAACGGCGAAACTTGGAAGCTCGAAGAGAATTTGTATCCCTTCCTCGAGTTCTGTACGACGATTTTATCGGATAACCCATTGTTCATGCTGATTAACTCGTACACAACTGGTCTATCTCCGTCTGTACTGCACAATTTGCTCCATACAACAATGAAGAACAAATTTGGCGGCGTCATTAACTGTGGCGAGATTGGTCTTCCTATCACGCAATCCGGCCTGAACTTGCCTTGCGGCATCCTGGGACGTTGGGAGTCGGAATAATGACCGGTAGCATGAGCCCGGTTATTCCGGTGCTGTACGAAGATAATCATATCATTGCCGTAGTCAAGCTCCCTGGTATCCCTTCTCAAGAGGATGAGACCGGGGATCCTGACATGCTGACTCTCATTAAACAGGATTTGAAAATCCGTCATAACAAGCCGGGGAATGTATTCCTCGGCCTTGTTCATCGACTTGACCGCCCGGTTGGAGGCGCTATGCTGTTCGCCAAAACCTCTAAGGCAGCATCCCGCTTATCCGAAGCAGTACGTAGTCGTACGTTCGGGAAAACCTATATTTGTGTTGTTCACGGCAAACCTGCCAAAGAGCAGGATCGGCTCCGACACTATATCTGGAAAGACGCCAAGCGTAATCAGGTAACCGTCTATAAGGATCCAACACCAGAAGCAAAAGAAGCCATTCTGGAATATAGAGTGTGTGCTGAAGCCGGAGGCTACTCTCTCATCGCTGTGAAGCTGCATACGGGCAGATCACATCAGATTCGTGCCCAAATGGCGTATATCGGCTGTCCTCTCGTTGCAGACCGTAAATATGGAGCACCTAACACGGCTAATGTATCCGATATTGCACTGTGGTCAACTTCCGTTGAGGCTCCACATCCGGTCACGAAGGAACGCCAATGCTTCCGCTCCATCCCGTATGGTTCACCGGCTTGGTCCTGGTGGACAAGTGAACAGCTTGAGGAAGCATCCAAAATGTTCCTATAAAGGAGTGATTAGACCTTCATGCGCAGAATGCGAAGCAAGAAGCGCTTGACTATTCATTTTATTCTTTTATTACTATCAGCTGCTGGAATTCTATTTATTCTAGCAACTACGTTGAGGCAGGATACTCACGTTACAGATACCGCCTCGAATCCGCGGCCTACGAGCCAGCCAGAACCAACCATCGTATCAACTGCGACGCCAGAGCCGACACCAACACCGGTGCCAACGCCGCAATACGATGAAGCTGTATGGATGGGTGTTGGCGATATCATGATGCATAAGCCAGAGCTTCCAGGTGCTTATGATAAGAAAACGAAGAAGTACAACTTCAATTATTTCTTTGAAGAAGTAAAGCCAATCCTTGAGCAAGGTGATTGGGTAATGGCTAATCTGGAGACTCCCGTTGCAGGTTCAAACTATGGCTATACGGGATATCCGAGCTTTAACGCACCTGTAGAGCTGCTGGACGCACTCCAGTATGCCGGCTTTAACATCTTGACCAATGCTAACAATCATTCGCTAGACAAAGGCGATAAAGGGCTTATGCTCACCTTGCAGCATTTGAAAGAGTATCCATTTGTCTTAAAAGGAACTGCTGAATCACAAGAAGAAGCGGATACCCCTGTTATTGTGGAACATAACGGAATTAAGATGGGACTGCTCGCTTATACATATGGCACTAACGGCATTCCGCTGCCGAAAGGCAAGCCTTACGCCGTCTCAATGATTGACGAGCAAAAAATGATCAATGATATCCATCACTTGAAAGAGATTGGAGCCGACTTTGTCACGGTCGCCCTGCATTTCGGCATCGAATACCAGACAACGCCTAATGAGGAGCAGAAACAGCTTGCCCGCAAGCTTGTAGCTGAGGGAGCAGATATTATTGCCGGCTCTCACCCGCATGTCATTCAGCCTTATGAAGTGCTCGACACTACAGATGCATCTGGTCATGCCAGACAAGGACTAATCATTTATTCTATGGGGAACTTCATATCTGCACAGCGGGGCGATACGAAAGATTACGGTGTGATCTTTAAAGTAACCATTCGAAAAAATAAATCCGACGGCTCGATTGAGCTATCGGATATTGAGTCAACTCCAACCTATGTGCATCGCTACCAGCCGGATAGCTACTATCGATTCCGCATCTTGCCGGTTGAACAGACAATTGCAGCTGCCAGCGACAGCTTACTAACGAAGCAGGATTATGATTCCATGAAGCAGCAGATCAAGGTACTTCGTAATCGTCTGAGATCCATGCTGAACGTGCAATAAGGCATTATTTATAAGTTAATATTTAAATATGTACTACGCATTAGCAACCTTGCCAAGCAGATATACAAGCAGCTGCTGGTTATGGGAAGATATACGGTCCAGCGATTCACCAATTAATTTGGAACGAATTTCCGTTCCACGCTGGGCCTCACTCTTTCCTTTCTCCGTTACAGTTACCCATACAATTCTTCGATCCTGATTATCTCTTGAACGTTCAATTAATTCATTGCGCTCCATTCGATCAAGCAGCGTTGTAATCGCAGCCGGCGTTGTAGCCAAGTACTGCAGAAGTTCAGAAGGCTTCATCGGTGCATGCTGCAGTAAAATATCCAGCACGTTCAACTGCCCTTCCGTTAGAGGCGCAAGCCCCTCTTCTATACTATCCTTCCAATCTCTTGTCATCTTTGTCCACAGACGAGTAAATTCTTCAGAAACCATAATTACACCCGCTTTCTGTCCAAATCTCTCATTTATACCAATTATAGCATTCGTAAATGTCGAATAAAAGGTTAACCCAATTAATAATTTGAGTCATTAATCGCTATAAAGTCGAACATTATGACAGGAGTAGACATACAATGGCATAGGCGCTTTACCTATACGTCGAAATGGTGTGCGAAGGAGTGATCCCGATGGATGACCAAAAAGCTGAAATCATTCGTAAAATCAAAGCCTACGGCATAATAAAAGACCCACAGTGGCTCGACCGCCCGGATGAGCTGGTACCAATGTGGGTCATGTTTGACGCGATTATTCGATTAATTGAACGCTTTGATCCACCTAACCGCCCTTACGATTGAGCGGATAAATCAGGTTTAACGAAGATCGTGGTAATGACATCATTCTTCTCGACCGGAAGCAGAATTCGCCCGATAGACTTCCGATCCTCGATTGGCGCTTTCTCCGATGATGCCTCAAGCTGGCCTCCAGAGGATGTAAGCGCTATAATGTTCATCTCTTCCTTACAGTAGAGAGCCGATACAAGTGCTGAACCATTTGGCTTCACACGCTTGCCTTCTTTAAACTCAAACGTCTGAACGCCTTTGCCGCCTCTGCCTTGAAGCGGATAATCCAGCAGCAGCGTACGTTTGGCATAACCCAAATCTGTCACGACCAGTACTTCACCCTCATCATCAGCAACCCAATCGGCTGCGATAAGCTCATCATCTTCTCTTAGCTGCATACCGCGAACGCCTGTTGCAACCCGTCCCATCGGATTCACTTCATGCTCATGGAACCGGATGCTCATACCAAGTTTACTTACCAGAAGCAGCTGTTTTGAACCGTCACTAAGCATGACACGGATAACTTCATCACCGTCGGCTACCTTCGAGGCAGCGATCGCGGTAGAACGCGTCGTCATATATTCCTTCAGCTCAGTCCGTTTCACTTGCGCACGTTTTGTTACAAAGACAAGTGATGCACCTGGCACATTGAAATCTTTAACCGGAATAATAGCTACAATGGAATCATCCTTCGGAATCGGTACAATATTGACAACAGCCGTACCGGTATCCTTCCACTTGAACTCTGGAATCTGATGAACAGGAAGCATATAATATTGTCCCTTGCGTGTGAACAGCAGCAAGTTGTCAATTGTGTTCACTTCATATACGCTGCTGATCGCATCGCCGTCCTTCACTCCTGCTGTTTGCAAGTCTCCGCCAGAACGAGTGAATGACAAGATGCTTGTCCGCTTCATATAACCTTCTTCACTGAGGGTAACGATTACGTCTTCCGACTGCACCATAACCTCTAGGTTCACCTTCAGCTCTTCCACTTCGCCGCGGATCGACGAACGGCGGTCAATGCCAAATTTGTCGCGGATTTCAATTAGTTCGTCTCGAATAACACCAATCAATTTTTTCTCGCTCTCCAGAATGGAACGCAGGTAAGCAATCTTCTTCTGCATTTCCTTAAGTTCTTTTTCAAGCGATGTGATCTCAAGATTCGTCAGACGATATAGCTGGAGTGTCAGGATCGCATCGGCTTGACGCTCGGAGAAGCCGTATTTAGCAACCAAGTTATTTTGCGCATCAGCACGGTTCTTCGAGGCTTTAATCGTTGCAATGACCTCGTCGAGGATATTCAGAGCTTTCACAAGCCCTTCTACCACGTGTGCACGCTCTTCAGCTTTCTCTAGATCATATTGGGTACGATGAGTGACAACTTCCTTCTGATGGGCAATATAAGCGCTTAGAATCTGTTTAATGCCCAGCTGTTGAGGTGCTTTGTTCACAATCGCAACCATATTGAAGTTATAAGTCACTTGAAGATCCGTTTTCTTCAGCAAATAAGCCAGAATTCCGTTCGCATCGGCTTCCTTCTTCAGCTCCACGACAATACGCAGGCCATTACGGCCGCTCTCGTCTCGAACTTCAGAGATCCCCTCGACCTTTTTCTCAAGACGGATATTTTCCATCGCGCTGACAAGACGAGATTTGACGACCTGATACGGAATTTCAGTAATCGTAATCTGTTGACGTCCGCCTCGTACATCCTCAATCTCAACCTTTGAGCGGATATGGATCCGGCCTTTACCTGTGGTATAAGCCTCGCGGATTCCCTCTTCGCCCATAATAACGCCGCCTGTCGGGAAATCGGGGCCTTTCACAATGCCCATCAGATCTTCTACCGGCATATCCGGACGAGCCATGACTGCAATGCAGGCATCAATCGTCTCCCTCAGGTTATGCGGTGGAATTTCCGTTGCGAAGCCTGCCGAAATCCCGCTTGTGCCATTCACAAGCAGGTTCGGATAACGAGATGGCAGTACAACCGGCTCTTTCGTCGTGTTATCAAAGTTATCTTTAAATTGAACGGTCCGTTTATCGATATCCCGCAAAATCTCCATAGCGATAGGCGACAAACGCGCCTCTGTATAACGCATCGCCGCTGCAGGATCATCATCCATCGAGCCCCAGTTGCCGTGTCCATCTACGAGGACATGGCCCATTTTCCAAGGCTGTGCCATACGTACCATACCTTCGTAGATCGAAGAGTCACCATGAGGATGGTAATTACCCATTACGTCACCGACGGTCTTCGCTGATTTGCGGTACGGCTTATCAGGTGTATTGTTCGAATCATACATCGCGTACAGGATACGGCGCTGCACCGGCTTAAGTCCATCCCTTACGTCCGGAATGGCGCGGTCCTGAATGATATATTTCGAATAACGGCCGAAGCGGTCACCTACGACCTCTTCCAAATACGCCGGTAAAAACTGTTCCAGCATGCCCATGCCGTTACCTCCTATTCAACATATTCTGTGAAATCTACATTTTCGATAATCCAGCGTTTACGTGGGTCGACCTTATCGCCCATCAGCGCGGATACACGGCGCTCAGCCTTAGCTGCATCATCGATCTGTACCTGGAGCAGTGTCCGAGTCTCAGGATCCATGGTAGTCTCCCACAGCTGATCGGGATTCATCTCTCCTAGTCCTTTATAGCGCTGCAGCTCAAAGTTCTTGCCGAATTCCTTCAGATAGTTCTGCAGCTGCTCATCTGTCCAAGCATAACGAACCGTCTCCAGCTTACCGGATTTGCGTGTAATTTTGTAAAGCGGAGGCTGAGCGATAAAGACTCGTCCCGAGTCGATCAGCGGCTTCATATACCGATAGAAGAAGGTCAGCAACAGCACCTGAATGTGCGCGCCGTCGGTATCGGCATCGGTCATAATAATAATTTTATTGTAATTGCATTCATCCGCATCAAATTCCGGACCAACACCCGCTCCAATCGCGGAGATAATCGCTTTATACTCATCGTTCTTCAGAATATCAAGCAGCTTCGCTTTCTCCGGATTCATCGGCTTGCCTTTCAAAGGCAGAATCGCCTGATGCTTCGAATCACGGCCTTGCTTCGCAGAACCGCCCGCGGAGTCACCTTCGACGATAAACAGCTCGTTCTTTGTGACATCCTTCGACTGTGCTGGTGTCAGCTTGCCGTTCAGATTGGAGCTTTCGCTCTTCTTCTTGCCGCTGCGGATCTCTTCACGTGCCTTACGTGCCGCTTCTCTAGCCCTTGAGGCTTGTACAGCCTTCTTAAGGAGCATTTGTGCAACTTGCGGATTCTCCTCAAGGAATACCTGCATTTTATCGGACACAACTGCATCCACTGCGCTGCGCGCCGAAGCACTGCCGAGCTGATCCTTCGTCTGGCCGACGAACTCTACCTCAGACATCTTGATATTAATGACGGACATCATACCTTCACGCAGATCATTGCCCTCGAGATTTTTATCCTTCTCTTTCAGCATCGCTGTTTTACGGGCATAATCGTTCATTACGCGGGTATAAGCAGTCTTGAAACCGGTCTCATGCGTACCACCGCCGCGTGTCGGGATCGAGTTCACGAAGGATGCGATCGTTTCCGTATATCCATCGTTATACTGAAGTGCTACTTCCACTTCAATCTCGTCCTTTTCCCCTGCGAAATGGACAACCTCGTGAAGTACTGTCTTATCCTCATTCAAAAATTGTACGAACTGACGTGCGCCGCCTTCGTAATGGAATACATCCTCTTTGCCGCTGCGATCATCCTTGATCGACACTTTAAGGCCGGAGTTCAGGAAAGCAATTTCCTGCAGCCGTTCTGCAAGCGTATCATAGTTCAGCGATATTCCACCTTGGAAGACACGAGCGTCAGGCTTAAACGTTACTTTTGTTCCCGTACGATGCGTATTGCCAGCAATAACAAGGCCCGTTACCGGTTCGCCGACATGCTCTTTGCCTTTGTCATCGACCCAATACTCGAAGCGCATCTTATGTATTTTCCCGTCACGGAAAATCTCTACTTCAAGCCATTCGGATAATGCATTTGTTACCGAAGCACCAACCCCGTGCAAGCCGCCGGATTTTTTATATCCGCCGCCGCCGAATTTGCCGCCCGCATGCAAGATTGTGAACACAACCTGCGGAGTCGGAATTCCTGTCTTATGCACTCCTGTTGGAATACCGCGCCCGTTATCCTGTATGGTCACTGCACCGTTCTTATGCAGTGTCACATCAATTGCCGAACAAAATTTCGCCAAATGCTCGTCCACGGCATTATCAACGATTTCCCAAACCAGATGGTGAAGGCCTGAGCTGCTTGTGCTGCCAATGTACATGCCTGGCCGCTTTCTTACAGCGGTTAAGCCTTCGAGCACTTGTATATCATCGGCCTCATAGTTCCGTTCCGGGGCCGCTGTTTTTGCGAAAGTATCTATATGCTCTGCCATGGGTATGCCTCCTAAATTTTGCGAAGCTTCACGTTACCTTATCTTCAAGCTATTTTAATTCAACTTGTCCCGATTAGTAAAGACGCTAAAGAGAACGTCTGTTATGAAGTGCGTGCCTCTATCAATATCGGTTAAAGCGCTTGTTGGATTAACAGAATAACATAAATTCGCGTCCCACGCTAAATTATTCATGCACGTAATTGTCATGTTCCATTCATGCTGGAGTAAAAAAGCGGCAGCTTCTCCTTGCTTAAGATCAAGGAAAGCCGCCGCACTATCGTCTTAATTATCGTATTGAATATGAAGAGATTCAGCTGCTTGTCGGGCCAGGTCACGAGCCTCATCCGTATCGTTTGCTGTGCTTAAAGCAACAGCCATCCGGCGTCCAACCTTTGTCTCCGGTTTGCCAAATACTCGAACTTGTGTATTAGGCAGCGCAAGTGCCGATTCGATTCCGCCAATGCGGAATGAAGACGACTCACGATCCGCTTTCAGCGTGTGTGTCGCCCCTGGTGTCAACAGACGAATAGTTGGGATCGGGAAGCCAAGAATCGCGCGTACATGCAGCGCAAATTCAGACAGATCTTGTGTCGCCATGGTTACCATTCCAGTATCATGCGGACGAGGAGAAACCTCGCTGAACAAGACACCTTCTTTCGTAATAAACAGCTCTACGCCGTATAAGCCAAAACCGCCAAGCTCATCTGTAATACGCAAAGCAATCTCTTCCGCTTGCTTAATTTGCTCCTCTGTCATCGCATGCGGCTGCCAGGATTCGATATAGTCGCCATCCTTCTGAACATGGCCGATTGGTGCGCAGAAGCTTGTCCCCGAAACGGAACGGATAGTTAGCAGCGTAATCTCCGATTCAAAGGTAACAAAACCTTCAACGATAATCCGTGCTTTCTTCGCACGTCCGCCCTCCATCGCATAGTTCCAGCAGTTCTCAATGTCAGCTTCCGTCTCGCATACACTTTGCCCTTTACCAGAAGAACTCATAATTGGCTTAATGACACAAGGAAGGCCAATCTCCTTTACCGCTAGCTTCAATTCATCAAGCGAATCAGCGAATTGGTAAGGAGCAGTGGGCAGACCAAGCGTTTCAGCAGCTAGTCGGCGAATACCTTCACGATCCATGGTAAGACGTGTAGCACGAGCAGTCGGAATGACGTTAAAGCCTTCCTTCTCAAGCTCCAGCAGTGTTTCTGTAGCAATTGCTTCAATCTCCGGAACGATAAAATCAGGCTTCTCATCCTCGATGATTCTTCTGATTGCAGCTCCGTCAAGCATATCGGTAACATGGCAACGATGGGCAACCTGCATAGCCGGCGCATTCGCATAACGGTCTACTGCAATTGTCTCTACGCCTAGGCGCTGTGCTTCAAGTGCAACCTCCTTGCCAAGCTCGCCCGAGCCGAGCAGAAGAAGTTTGCGTGCATCCGCCATCAGTGGTGATCCATACATAATAAAAAAGAACCTCCCGGAAGAATCCAGACTTCGAGGAGATGCCAGCGGCATCCCTCGAGGTCTGGGTTATTTTTCTTCCATTGTGGAGGTTCTTCACTTAAAAATCAATACTACGCCGACAAGAATCGATATTGCGCCTCGATAAGACCATTATAAATGCCATTCTTCCTGATTAACGCTTCGTGGTTACCCTGCTCGACAATCCGGCCATGATCCAGAACGATAATCTCGTCGGCATTGCGAATTGTAGACAAACGGTGAGCAATCATGAAGGACGTACGGCCTTTTAATAGTGCTTTCAAAGCTTCTTGAATTCTAAGCTCTGTCTCCGTATCAATACTTGCTGTTGCTTCATCAAGAATAAGAACTCGTGGATCTGCCAGCAAGGCGCGGGCGAAAGAAAGCAATTGACGCTGACCCATGGAGAGCACGTTGCCACGTTCCTCCACCTCTGTGTCATAGCCGTCAGGCAGCGACATGATGAAATCATGTGCGTGAACCGCTTTTGCTGCCTCAACAATTTCATTGTCAGTTGCATCCAATCTGCCATAACGGATATTGTCGCGGATCGTTCCAGCGAAGATAAACGTGTCTTGCATAACTAGACCAACCTGCGAACGAAGACTGTCGATCGTCACATTACGAATATCCTGACCGTCTATGCGAATACTTCCTTGAACCGGATCATAGAACCTGCACAAAAGGTTAATGATTGTACTTTTGCCCGAGCCGGTATGACCAACAAGCGCAATCGATTGACCAGCTTTGACGTCAATAGTGACACCATGAAGCGCGGGACGGCCTTTCTCATATTCGAAAATAATATTATCGAATTTCACATCGCCGCGGATGCTGGCAAGTGGCATGGCATTACCAAGCTCTGCAACGGTTGGCTCTTCATCGATAAATTCGAATATACGCTCCGAGGAAGCCATAGCCACAAGCAGCTGGTTATACACTTGACCAAGTCGGTTAATCGGGTCCCAGAAGTTGCCCACATAGTTGGCAAATCCTACAAGGAGACCTACTGTTATCTCTTGATGCTCAATTAAGTAAGAGCCGTACCAGAACAGAATAAACGTTCCGATGGCGGAAGTAATCTCGATAACCGGACCAAACGCTTGGTTAAGCGCAGAGGCTTTGTTCCACGCTTTAACGTTTACAGCGTTCATGTTATCGAAGAAGCGCATGTTTTCTTTTTCCTGTACATAAGCCTGCGTAATCTTCATCCCTTGAATGCTCTCATTAAGGTGGGAGTTAATTCGCGACTGCTTCTTCCGAACGTCCTGCCACGCAAACCGAATACGTTTGCGCAGCGTAGACGATACGAGGAACATAATCGGAACGGTAATCATAACCGCAAGACCTAGCTTGAAGTTCCAAGCCAGCAGGATTACAACGATACCAACAAGCTGCACGCAGTCCATAAGCGAGTTGACAACACCGTTCGTGAACAAATCCTGCAACGCATTAACGTCATTCGTTACCCGAACAAGAACCGAGCCGGCAGGCCGCTTGTCATAGAACCGGAACGAGAGCTTCTGAATATGCTGGAATAGATGATGGCGGAGATCATAAATGACTTTCTGCCCGATTATGTTCGTGTACTTAATCCGATACGAGTTAGATGCCCATTGAATAATAAACAAAGCAACCATTATTGCTGCAATCGTATACAGCTTGCTGTAGCTAGGATCGCCGCTTGGTGGATCAATCGCTTTGTCAATCGCCATAATGGTTAATGCTGGGATTGTCAGCCTTGTAATGGTACCAATAATCATCGCAATAATAACAGGAATTAACTGGCGTTTGTAAGGCTTCATATAATAGAACAAGCGCCGCATTTGAGCCCAGTTGAACGGTTTCTCGATAGCCTCATCATCTTGATAAATAAACCGTTCAGATTTATCGCTTGCATTTTTAATTCTATCTTTCAATTCTTTATTGGAACTGCTCATTGAACTACGCTCCTTTTCCGCTCCGACTCTGAAGGATTCAAACTCGCAAGCGGCCGATCGGCATACTGAATGTTATATGTTTCGCGATAAGCTCCTTGCTGTGCAATTAATTCATCATGTGTGCCGCGTTGAACGATATGTCCTTTGTCCAAGACAATAATCTCGTCAGCATGGCGAAGCGATGAGATGCGGTGCGCAATAATAAAGGTCGTGCGCCCTGCCATCAGCTCCTTAAAGCCGGCTTGAATCTCATGTTCGGTCTCCATATCCACCGCGCTCGTTGCATCGTCCAAAATAAGAATGCGCGGATTACGGATAAGCGCGCGAGCAATAGCAATCCGCTGTTTCTGACCTCCCGATAAGCCCATCCCTCTCTCGCCGACAATCGTCTCATACCCAAGCGGGAGCTCCATGATAAAATCATGTGCTTTGGCCATCTTCGCTGCCTTAATAATTTGTTCGTCAGATACATTTCTTACGCCATAAGAGATATTAGTCCGGATCGATGCCGAGAACAGGAAGGTTTCCTGGAATACCGGTGCGATCTGGCTGCGCAGACTTTCCACATCCAAGTTCCGAATATCAATACCATCGAGCGTAATCGTACCTTCTTTTACATTATACGCTCGCATCAGCAGCTGAATAATCGTCGATTTGCCGGAACCGGTTGCCCCTAAGAGGCCAATAACCTTTCCTGCCGGCGCATCAATTGTAATATCGGTCAAGGCAGGAGCTTTGTCCGGATAATTAAACGTTACATGGTTGAAACGGACATGCCCTTTAACGATCTCACTATCCACTTCAACCGCGTTTTCAATGCTTTTGACATGAATATGTGTATTAAGCAGCTCCATCACCCGTTCGCCAGAAGCTTTGGACTGGGTGTAGTTATTAATATGGAAGCCGATGCCCCACATTGGGCCGATAATGTACCAGATTAAGCTGAAGAACGCGACTAATTCACCAAGTGATAAGGTCTTCTGGATTACTAATGTACCGCCCGCAATAAGCAAAATAACAACGCTTAGGTTGGCGAGAAGCTCCATTGAAGGGAAAAACTTCGCCCAGATCGAAGATGCTCCAATCTGATTCATTTGGTACTGTTCATTGCGCTTCGAGAACTTATCAACCTCATGCGGCTCACGTGCGAATGATTTGACGGTCCGTACACCTGTAATATTCTCTTGTACAGCAGTCGTCAGATTACTCATCGCTTTACGCATTTCGCGGAAGGCTGGATGGATTCTTTTCTCAAATCGGATCGCTGTGAATGCAAGAAACGGGATGGTGACGAGCGTAATTAGCGTCAGCTTCCAATCGATCGACATCATCATGGCTCCGCCAAACACGATCATGAGCACTACGTTTAAGATTTGAGCAAAGCCAAAGCCGATAAATTGACGGATTGCTTCAAGATCTGCCGTCAGCCTGGACATCAAATCGCCTGTCTTCGCTTTGTCGTAATATTGGAATGAAAGCGTTTGAAGTTTGTCGTAACAGGCGTTACGAAGCCGGAATGTCACCCGGTTGCCAAGTCTTCCGCCAAAAAATCCGTGTAAAAACTGCATTAAGCCTTTGAACGTGACTACCCCAACAACGGAGAGGGCCAGCATCGGCACTTTGTCAAAGTCCCTTGGTGTAATGACATCATCGATCAAATAACGAAGCAGGTTCGGATAGACCAGACCAAGCGCTGTCGCACACATCAGACAAAAAATTGATGATAGCAGAAACTTCCGCTCAACCCAATAAAACCGTTTCAATTGCCTAAAGACGTCCAAGTAAAATCCATCTCCCCGTTCTTTATTGTTAAAAGTTTTCTACAGTATGTAACGACCTCCGGCGCAAAATAGAACACGATAAAGCCGTTACACCTTTGTATGTGATGAATATTAGCAGGTACTGCCATGACCCGGCAAACGGTAGATAATCACGTATATTTACCTGAAACCGCCGATTATGGCGAATTAGAAAAGATTAACGGGGTATCCTCCTAAATAATCAAAAATCAACCTAGATGTGTGGCAATTCCTCCATTTTTGCACAGAAACACACAAATATATGTAAAATAGGGCAAACCCACATATTTAAAAATAAAGACGCAGCCCTATGACCAAATGGGCTGCGTCTTTTATATATTGTTACATTTTTCTCCTCGAGTATAATGATTGTTATGACTATTTGAGGAGGGTACAACGCAATGGATAAGCAAAAAGCCATGCTGCTCGGACAATTTCTTAAATCACGCAGAGAGAAATTGAATCCTTCCGAAGCTGGTCTTCCTCCGGGTTATGGCAAAAGAAGGACACCTGGCCTCCGCCGTGAAGAGGTTGCTCAACTTGCTCATGTCAGTACAACCTGGTATACCTGGCTGGAGCAAGGTCGGGCGTCAACACCATCCAGGCAAGTACTAGACAGTGTCGCCAATGCTCTTCGGCTCAGCAAGAATGAGCATCTTCACATGCTTCACCTTGCTAGTCTGGAGCTTCCGACTCCCGCTCCATCTATGCAGCAGCTCTCGCCTGACATCGAGAAAATCATTCATCAGCTTCCTTATCCTGCTTTCATTGCGACAGACCGTACAGAAGTATTGAACTGGAATGAAGCTGCTCGCCGTATCATTTGTGATTTCTCCTCCATACCTGAAGAGGATAGATGTATGGCCTGGCTTACGTTCACAAACGAAGAAATGCGCAAATCAATGCCGGATTGGGAAGAATACGCCCAGTATACAGCTGGCGTTCTTCGTGGACGCTATGAAAAGAATCTAACCGATCTGGTATTTCGTAAGCTGATTGACCGACTAAGTAGTGCTAGTTCGGAATTTCGCGAGTTATGGTCAACGCACGATATTATGGATAAGACGATCAAGACGATTCGGCTTTATCATCCGGAAGCTGGGTTACTCTCCTTTAACATAAACTCCTTCTCGCAAATTAATGGAAATGGCACTGCACATTGCTGTGTGTATATTCCAACGGAAGGAACTGATACGAATGAAAAATTACAATTGCTCCTCCGGCGATAAGTATTTACCTTGTCTCTGTCAGGAGCCTACTTTTAAAACGATTTTCCCTGTTGATCTTCTTTCTTCAATCTGTTTATGGGCTTCCCAGGCATTGTGCAGCGGTAAAAGATCCGTAACATCTACCTTTACTTCCCCTCTAGCAACCAAAGCTAGAGCTTTGCGTGCGGAATCCGCCACGAGCTGGGGAGCAACCATACTCAATAGCTGAAGATTAAAGCCTAATACGGCTTTACTTGAAAACCATAATTCATTGAGCGATTGCTTCACATCTTCGGCGTCACTTGCGTTCCCCATTGCAATCAGCCGTCCAAGAGGCTTAAGCAGCTGTAGAGAAGATTCACGCATACTGCCGCCAACCGGATCAACAACAATGTCAACCCCTTGCCCGTCAGTAAGCTTCTTCACCTGATCTTCAAACTCTCCCCGTAAAAACACCGCATCATAACCAAGACTCTTAGCATATGCCATCTTTTCCACACTTCCAACAGTTCCAATAACAAGTCCGGCGCCCAGCGACTTGGCTACTTGGCCAATCGCACTGCCTACGCCTCCTGCCGCAGCATGGACTAACACTGTTTCCCCTTGCATCATGCGTGATACATTCGAAATAATCATATACGCTGTCGTTACATTCGACGGGAATGCAGCCGCACTAATCATATTTATCGCCTGATTCCCCGCTTCAGCGAGCGGGAACACAAGATCAGACGGCACTTTTACAACCTCCGCATAGCCACCTCCACCTACAATGGAAAGTGCCGCAACCTGCTGACCAACATATAACCCTGTAACTTGCTCTCCTACTTCACGAATGGTGCCAGACACTTCGATTCCCGGTACGAAGGGAAGTGGCAGGTCCTGTACAACCCCTTTACGGAATAACACTTCGGCATAATTAACACCAGCGTACGCCACATCTATCGTTACTTCGAATGGTCCCGGCATAGGAACCTCTACATTCGTAAGGGTCAATACTTCAGCATCACCAAATTGAGGAATGATCATTGCACGCATCAATAGCGCCTCCTTGTTCTTGTCATCTTCTATTTCATTATGAAAAAAACAAAGGTAAGCAGCCAGTTGGCAGTTATACAGGTATTGGGAGTAACAGGCAGAACGGAATGATCATTTTATTAATATCCGCAGCAGAAGATCTTTTTCCGGGAGTACAAAGGATTCTCCAAACATCAGTTTGAAGGAAGCAATACCTTGGGTTGCGGATATAAAAGTGACAGAGAGCTCAAAAGGATCTCCCTGGACACATTCACCTGTTTTCTGTCCCTCTCGAATAAGCACTTCTAAATTTTTGATCGCCAGCATCTTCTTTTCGTTCAGCTTCTGATCTTCCTCCTCATTCCCCGTTAGGTAAGGCTGAGAAATGATAATAAAATAATAAATCCCGTCTTCCTTCTGCACTCCGTTTAAGTAGGAGTCAATAAAAGAAGAGATCTTGTCCTTTATGCTGCCTGATTGTCTTGTTATTTCATCAAAAGCATTTTGTGACTTTTCCATCGCCTCATTGGCTAAAGACAAGTACAGCTCCTCTTTTGATTTATAGTAATGGTAGATCAATCCCAAGCTGATGCCTGCCTCTTTCGCAATTCCCTTTATATTCGTGGCTGCCAGACCTTTCTTTGCAAATAATTTCAATCCGGCCAATTTTATTTTTTGAATCGTATGTAATCTCATCTCGTCGAACTGTTCCTTTTGCTTTGGCATCAACGTACTCCTTTAATTGAATTTATATTCAATTGTAGCTGATCTTCTTGAGATTGCAATTTTTTAGTTGACGTATAACTTGTCTTCCTTTTATTATTGAATTAAATTTCAATCAAAAAATAGAACGGAGAGGTTCACATGAATATTCCTACAGAGGTTGCTTTTGAAAGATCATCTGTCATTTCACAGGACGGTACAACTATCGGGTATCAAAGCAAAGGAAAAGGACCTGACCTGCTTATTATTCACGGTGCCCTCAGTGATTCCAGCCACTTCACAACGTTGGCTACTGAATTAGCTGGAACTTACCGGGTTCACCTGATGGATCGGCGTGGACGTGGGATGAGCGGACCTCAAGGCCTGGAGTATTCCATGGAAAAAGAATGTGAAGATGTTGCTGCCGTGCAGCAAGCCACTCAAGCGCAAATGGTATTTGGACACAGCTACGGAGGGCTCGTTGCCTTGGAGACCGCTCGATTATTTAACCTTTTCTCGAGCATCGCCTTGTATGAACCTGGTGTTGTTCTCCAATCTCAGCCTGAAGAATGGAACTGGTTATTAGATTATGAAAAGGCGATTCAGAAGAAAGATAATCGGAGTGCGTTCGCTCATTTTGTGCAAGGGGCTGGCCATTCTCCCCTATCCAAGCTGCCTTTATGGTTCGCAAAATTAATGCTCAGACTCTTTATTCGTGGAGAGCATTGGAGAGGGCTTAAAGCTCTGCTGCAGCAAAATTTGTTGGAGCATAAGGAAGTGAAACGACTGGCAGAAACTTATCACCATTATCAACCTTTACAAGCTGAGGTTCTGCTTGCATACGGAGGAAAAAGCCCTCAGGCCGTCAAGGATATGATCCATACCCTAAACAACACGATCGCAAAGTCAGAAGTTATAGAGATACCTCAATTGGAACATTTATCACCAGAAAATCGCTATGAACCGTTAAAGGTTGTAGCGCTTATTAAACCGTTTTTTAATCGTTGATGAGAACTTAAACACTAGTCTCCAGCCAAATTACCAAGATCTATTGAGATAAACGAACGCAACATATCACTGGTGGTAATCGTTATCATTGTATCGGGGGGATAAGGATGATAAAGATGCTGTTAGCGATTGTTTTTTCCATTTTGTTTCTATCAGGCTGTACAGAAGAAGTTAATAATCAAAAGCATGAAATGCCTGCGGAAATGCCTGAGGATTTCAATTTCTCAGTCAGCTTCGGATACGGAGAAGTAAACAAGAATGAAATTAACACCTATACCCATAAGGTCACAAAGGATCTCATTACGAAAGGCACTGCGGCTGCAGACGTTACTTTTAGTAAAGATGAGTTGCAGAGTATTTACGCCAAGATGAAAGAGCTCAATATTATGGAGACAAAAGATTTCACAGGACAAGAAGGCTGCTCCAAGACACCTAGTAATACGGACAGCTGGAGAGTAACTGTTAGTGGTGAAACGAAATCGTTCTCGTGGACGGATGAACATTGTACGGTATCAGACGAGGCAAAACAATTATTGGAATTAAGAACATACATTCAACAGCTTGTTGAAGACAAAGACGCCTATAAAGCATTGCCTGCAGCAGAAGGTGGTTATGATTAAGTGGTGAAGTTAAAGCAGGTTAACAGCAAAAGCCCCGGATATTTCGATCCGGGGCTCTTGCACTTTTATTTGATTTGGATGGTTGTTACGACCACTGTTGAAGCAGAAGCTTTGCAGTCGAAGTCAGGTTTTTGACAGCATCGTCTGATACCTTGTCTTTGCTTGAACGTTTCTCTAGCTGAGATAAGAACTTGTCAATAAAATCAGCGGCTTTGTCCATCGAACCTTTATCGTACTGCTGCTCCGCTTGCTTAAGCGAATTAGACAACTGACTTGCAATAGCTCCTTTTACGATCCCGTCATCCATATAACCATTCAGCTTGTCCTGCAGGCTGTTGAACAGACCTGGGAGTGAAGCTTTTGGAATTGGTACGTTCGCGAAATTCGTGTCCGAAGCAAAATAGAAGCTCGTGTACGAAGGCTGGTTGTAGGCCGTGTTTTGGCGTGCTACTTCAGCTCTGTATTGCGGATCATGCATCAAAGTGTACATCTTTCTGTCTGTTAACTCGGTGCTCAGGTAAATTCGGATCGCACTGCTGTCTGCCGTACGGACAAGCAGCTCCTCGCGCCAGTCTCCAAAGATGTCGGCCACAAGCGATGGATTACCTTTCGTATAGTTGTTCGTAAGCGTTCCGGTTGCTTTCAACAGTGTGCCTCTTGTCCAATCTTCAATGGTAGGCGTAACATCAATCGCACCGTTTACCATTTGTGTAGACATATCTCCCGCCCACTTAATGCTCATATTCGTACCTGGCGCTGTGTTCCCCAGTTTTTGACCGTCTGCCGACCAGAGCCCTACTGCCCATGTTTCCAGACCTGGCTTAGTTGGATCTACATCGCCAATCATGCCGCGCCCTGTATCTTTGCCTGTGTAGCCGCCGTAAATCACTTTGCCGGTCTTTGCATCACGCAGCGAGTATCCATATGGGGCGTAGGCGCCTCCCTCATGTACCATGAATATCTCGAGACCTGGACGGTTCGGATCAATATCGGTTACGTGCAGCGCATCACCATGCCCAAGTCTCGCGATCGTTCCAGGTGCAGCGCTTTGCGGCGGCATAACATCCATCGAGCTGTACAGCAGACTTCCATCATGGTCGATCGTAGCGGAGCCATAGACAATCTCCTGCTTACCGTCCCCGTCTACATCTGCAGCACTAAGGGAATGCGCGCCTTGTGTCGTCAACGTGCCAAACTCTGGATCTGTCCCGTCTCTGCCATGAGGACCATCGTTGAACGGATTAGTCATTGGCGTAAAACCACTGTCTACATACCAATTCTCCTTAAGATGTTTACCATCCCACCCGTAAGATACGAGGGTCGATCTCGTATAGTACCCGCGTGCGAATACAGCATATGGATTCTGTCCATCCAAGTAGGCAACGCCTGAAAGAAAGCGGTCTACCCGGTTGGCAGGCTCGATGCGGCCCATAGCATAATCTCCCCATAACAGACCATCATCCTCACGAGCAGTCTTGAATGGAATCGTCTCAAGCTCCTTGCCCGTCTCACCTTCGAATACGGTCAAATATTCAGGTCCGTCCACGATAAAGCCCTCAAATTCACGCAGCTTATTATTGACGCTACGGCTTGGCGCGTACACGTCCATGAAGTAGTCCGTCAGGCTTTGAGCATCTTCAAGTGACAACGGATAACTGTATTTCGGCGCGATGCCAAAACACTCTTCCAGCGTCTTAGGCCAGCTGCCGTTCTTCACTTCTTCCCGCTCGCTCCAGCCCATGAACATGTCTACTACGTGATCATAATAGCCATCGGCGCTCAAGCGATAATCGTCTTCATTGCTATAGCCGGCTTTAATATCTGATTTCGGCATCGTAATATATTTTTCGGATACGACTTTTCCATCGTTGCCGTAATTAATTATCTTAGTGCCTGGAGCCGTCTTAAACATCATTTCGGATTTGCCGTCACCGTCAAAATCATAGACGAGAAACTGGGTGTAATGCGCTCCTGAACGGATATTCACACCAAGATCGATCCGATATAGCAGCTTTCCTTCAAACGTATAACAATCGATATAGGTTTTGCCTGTGTAACCCCGTTGTGAGACATCTTTGGAATTGGACGGATCCCATTTGACGAAAAACTCATATCGTCCATCGCCGTCAACATCACCTACGCTCATATCATTAGCCGAGTACGTGTAAGCTTCACCTTTAGGCGTTACACCATCCGCAGGCTTGTTCAGCTTTAGATCATAATAGGCATCCGCCCATGGCTTTACGGCAGCACTCTGGTCCGTCTCCGCCCCAGCCGTAACAGCCGACACGTAATACTTCGATGAAGCTATACCAGCAGTGTCCAAATAGTTCGTGCTGTCCGTCACCGTAGCAATCTTTTTCCCATCCCGATACACGTTAAAGGCTGGACCTGTAAGTCCTTTCTCTGTGCTTCCCGTTACCTCATTAGATAACAGCCTCCAGCTGACAAAAACACCTTGAGATGTCGTTGCAGCTACAAGCCCACGATCCAAATATTCTAATTGCACGCGTCCCTGGACCCCCTCCGACTGATGAATGGAATCGGAACCTTGGGCTGATACCGACGCGGTTCCTGATATCGTTAGTGATATGGCTAAAACACCTGTCATTACTTTTCGCAATGCTTTTTCACCGTTTAATCGCTTCGTCATTTAACTTCTTCCTCCTAGCGCAAATGTGGTGATAAAAACGCTTACAAAAGCTAACGAAACTAAGCCTCCTCCTTTATTCCTAGTAAAGCAAGCGTAAACGGCTGCGCCGTCCTTAGGAGGAGCAGCATCGTTTCGCGGGTGAAATATAAGCGTAGTATAAAGTAAATTTATACACTCTTATATTTTAAAAAATGGTAATTGACCCCTTCATTATAGGAGAACGTGTATAAAATCCCATTAAAAAAACAGTGTTTTTCGGTCAAAAACCCGACTATATCAGCGTGTATCCCCGGTTAATGTCTACACATGAAACCACTCCACCACCAACGTTGGATTGTCTTTTTACGAAGTGGTTCCAATGTAATGTGCGCGATCAGCATCCAAAGAACCAGCTGTAACAAAAAAAAGCCCACAACGGCTAAACAAGCCATTGTGGGCAATAAGAGATAAATGCGTTAGACATTAAGCTTTTGTTGACGATTGGAGGACGAGAATCTCCTCATGAAGCTGACGAAGCTGCTCCGTATCCGCTTCGTTGGATAATGATCTTTGCATACCGGATACATAACGGGACAGATCCTCAGCTAATGCAGCACCAGTCTCATCCGCTGATTGTCTCCATAAGCCCGTGTATAAGCCTGACCAACTGTCGATATGCTCATTCATCCAAAGTTGAAGCGCTGGAGAAATAGACGTCTCCAGCTCTTTGCGAAGTACCGCTTTGCCTTCTCCCTCAAAGAAATGACGAGGCGATTTAAAGCGAGCCCACAACCATTTGGCATCCACACCCGTCATCTGCCATTCGGAAGCAGCATCTGGCGTTGGGAGATCTTTGGCTGTGTAAGCAGCGCTGCTGTAGCCATCAATCAGTGATTCCAGTTGTTCAGTGAGAGCAGCATACTGCTTTTTCAGAAGACTGTTTAATTTGCGATCTACGCGAAGCGTAGTGGCCTGCAACTCCTGCGACAGTTCCATTTGTACCTGGCGCTGCAGCTCAAGCCATGCCGTCCAGATCATTTTACGCAGATCACGACCGTCATCCTGAAGGGTTGAAGGGTTAAATGCATAATTATAAAACTCGCCAAAACGAAGCTGAATCCGTTGAATGACATAATACAGAAGCTCATTAAGCTCCTGAAGCAGTTGTGCTGGCGGATCATTTTCCTGGAATGCTGCAATATTGCTATTGGCCTCCACTTGGAGTTTCCCAAGCCGCTCACTCTCGGCCAGACGAGAAGCTGCGTCGCCCGTTGCGCTTTTCAGCCATCCTGAAACAGTAGAAGATGCTCTTGTAATTTCCTGCTCAGCAGCATCTACAGCCAGCTTACCTAGATCATTCTGTACGAAGCCGAGGAACGATTGCTCAAAGGCCTCAATACCAGACTGCTTAAGCAGCTCTGCATTGCCTTCCACCTTCCCATCCAGTCCTTGAAGGCTGGATACCGGGAACAAACGAGGATTTCGAATGCCGTGCTGGAGCAGATTCGTCTCCACATGGCTCAGAACGCCTGTGAGCTCCTCAGCATCAGCTGCAAGGTCAGCCGCGTTAACTAGGAAGAACATTTTATCCAGTTCGAACTGATCCTTCACCCGTCCAAGCTGCATCAGGAACTGACGGTCCGCTTGCGAGAAGGCATGGTTGTAATAGGTAACGAACAGAACGGCGTCCGCGTTCTTAATATAGTTGAAAGCAACACCGGTATGACGGGCATTAACAGAATCGGCCCCTGGTGTATCTACGAGTACGATGCCTTGACGTGTCAGCGGGCAGTCATAATGAAGCTCGATCTCGCTGACAAAACAGGAACGGGATTCCTCAGCAACAAATTTCTCGTATTCCTCTTGCGATACAGAAATTTGTGTGCCAAGCAGCGCTTCATGCGCCTCCCAGCCTTTACGTGCTGCACGAAGGAAGCTGTAATGCGGCCGTCCGCCGGCATGAATAGCATCTGGCGTCAGCATATCAATCGCCAGCATGATAGCCGATGCATTCGGCAGTGCTGCTACTGACGCGTCTTCGCCAAGCAAAGCGAGCGAATAGCGCAGGTCTTCTACAATGGCGTCATGCGACTTCATGACGACAAGAGCTGTGCCATGCTCGTGCTCTGCCGTAGGCGGTACGAGACGGTTGATCGCTGCGGTCGTCGGATTCGGCGACACCGGCAGTACCGGCTCGCCGAGCAAGGCGTTCGCGAGCGAAGATTTACCCGCGCTGAATGCACCAAACAGCGCGATGGTGAACCGGCTATCACGCAGCCGGTTCGCTTTGTCGCGCATCGCGTCCGCAGAGGCGGACAGCGGCGCGTAAGGCGCGAGCAGCGAAGCCGCGCGCTCTAGCCGCGCAGCAGCGCCATGCTGCTGCGCGAGCGCTGCGCCGCCCGCTAGTGCGGCGCCCGCCTGCGGCGCAGCTGCGCGGGCGCCTGCAGCGCGTGGCTGCGCTGACGCGCCGGCGCTTGCGGCGCTGCCGCTTGGCGCAGCCGCGGCGCTCGCCGCTGGCGTGCTTGCGGCGCGTGGCGCCGGCAGCGCCGGGCGCTGCACGCGCGGCGGCAGCGCAGCGGCGAGCTGCGCCGCATGCGCGGCAGCGCGCTGCGTCAGCGCTGCAAGCTGCGCCAGCGCGCCAGCTTGCGAGCCTAGCGCCGCTAGCTGAGCTGCTGCCTCATCCGCTCCGGTCTTGCTCGCAGCGGTAACATACTCCACAAGCACGTCGATAATATCGAATGCGTGCTTGCGGTAGATCAATTTCACTTCCGCGGCAAGCTCGCGGGAATATACCATCGTATACTCGTTGCCGAAAGTAGCACCGGTATTCACGTTCTCCACCAGCCACTGAGGTTCAGGCTGCCATGACAAGGATGCGATCAGCTCTTGCTCGATGCGCTCGGCTGGATAGCCAACCTTCTCCGCTGCTTTGCGCAGCATATCTTTCACATGCCAATCTACTGCAGCATTAACCTGCGAGCCAAATTCGGTGCGGAACGTTTCCAGTCTGCGCTCTTGCTCCGCAGCTGTCTTTGCCCCGGCGAATAAGAGACCTGTCTTAAACCCAGGCTTCCGGCTTTCGAGGAAGACATGTGCTTTATCCCGAAGTGGAGCAGGCGTAATAATCGCATTATCGAGCAGCGACTGTACACTCCGCCGAAGCTCCGTACGAATACGATCTGGTTCAGCCGCAAGTCTGTGCTTCTCTGCTTCAAGCTGAGCCATCTCTTCCTTCACCTTGGCAGCCGCTTCTTCTCCACCTGCCACGGCAATTAGACGCTCCCGCTCCGGCTCATCCCGCATATCCCACCATTTCTCGTGTTCAACAACAAGATGCCGCAGCGAAGCATCCACGCTGTAAGCGGCTAAAGACACTTTCTCCGCTGCCAATTGAGACAGCAGCAGCTCCAGCTGTTCCCACTCTTGATGAGGGTGGTCCGGCTGGCGTAACGACAAATAAACGATTCCAGCTGGCTCCAAATGCCAAGCTTGAAACGCTTCCTCTACACTCTTCCGGTATTGCTCGAATGATAATTCACGATCACGATGTTTATCGATCTGATTAACAATAAAATATAAGGGCTTGCCCCAGTCCTTCAATTGCTTCGCAAATGCGAAGTTAATCTCGGATTGGACATGGTTATAATCCATTACATAAAAAACTACATCCGCCAAATGGAGTGCCGACTCGGTCGACATTCTGTGCGCATCATCCGTTGAATCAATACCCGGGGTGTCAAGAAGTACCGTATGATTGCCAAGACGCTCTGTTGGATAGTAAATCGAGACAGACTCGATATTTTCGCCATCCTTGCAATAGGCGTCTAATTGTTCGAGCGGAATATCTACACTAACATGCTCACCATTCTTGATGCTGACCACGCTGGCCTTAGCTGTCTCTCCACCGCGAATCGCAACGACATTGGCACTCGTCGGAATCGGGCTGGATGGCAGCAGCTGAGCGCCGCACAAACGATTGACTAACGTTGATTTCCCCGCGGAAAAATGCCCGCAAAATGCAACAGTAAGCCGGCCCTCGGCCAGCTTACTGTTTAACTCCAATACTTGCTTTTCGTGCAGACTGTCGCCTGCCGCTTGCATCTCTGAAGCGGCCTGCAGCAGCGCATCCGTCATGCCTCGTACTGTCGTTTCCATCATTGTCTATACAGCTTCCTCTTCAGCAGGCAGGCAAATTTCAAATACATTACCATGCTGCAAAATCATAATGTTACGTTCTTTCTCTTTCATAACTACAACTTCAGGCTTTGCACGCATACGCTCGATATACTGGTCAGGTACGTCGCCGGAACCGCTAACCGTTACGCCCTCTACTAGAATATCTTCGTTTTCTTGTGGTGGTGATTCCAGGACTTGCTCATAAATATCAGAGAACAGCTCAAAATTATTCGTATACACGGAAATACATTTCATTTGTCATCATCCTTCACTGGCTTTTTTCGGTTTCGTTGTCTTAATTTTAGTTTTCGTTTGTCCGCCCGGCTTCATACGCTGCTTTCCTTCTTTGCATAAATCAAGCAGCGGGCATATTGGACATTGCGGGTTTTGTGCTTTGCAGTGATAGCGGCCGAAAAATATAAGCCGGTGATGGGTAAGCGTCCATTCCTCACGAGGCACAAGCTTCATCAGCTTCTTTTCAACTTCGAGAACGGTATCATCCAGCTTAGCCACGCCAAGGCGTTTCGATACCCTATCGACATGCGTATCTACGGCAATCGCTGGAACGCCAAACGCATTCGAGACAACAACGTTAGCGGTTTTACGTCCAACGCCAGGCAGCTCCGTTAACTGTTCATGCCCCGAAGGAACTTCCCCTTCATATTTATCGATTAGGATGCGGCATAGCTTTTGAATATTGGATGCCTTGCTGCGGAATAGCCCAATTCGGCGAATATCTTGCTCCAGTTCTTCCAGCGGCACCGATAAATAGTCTTCCGGCCGTTTGTATTTCTGAAACAGATTGACAGTTACTTTATTTACCGTCTCATCCGTGCATTGCGCCGACAGCAGGACCGCTAGGGTCAATTCGAACGGATTGCTATGATGCAATTCACAATGTGCATCGGGGAACATCTCCGCTAACGTATCCAATATATGTCGCATCTTCTGCTTCGCATTCATCGTCTCTCTCCTAATCCCAAACACTATCGTTCAAAGTGTAGCGAAATTTGTCACGCGGCGCAACCTTATTACGCCTGAAAAAAAGAAAAAACCGCCCTATTGGATGGTTTTTTCACAAAATATAAGAATTTAGACTACTTTTAGCTCTTTTTACATTAAGATTTTACAATTTTGAGAGCTTTATTGTTGAAGGAGTAAATGGTAATCGAATCGCCATCCTTCAATGCCGTAACTTGAATGGCTGCGTTATTATACAAAATTTTCGTGTCAGAAGTAATATAACTGAAGTTGCCGTTATCTTCCGAAGTTGTCTTGTATGTCCAGATTGTTGCATTAGGAGCATCATATTTCCAATACGTACGCTTCTCGCCCACAGCAACCGTTACGATCGCCTGCTCATTCTCGTCCTTGTACACTTGAATGATATCGCCTGATGCAATTGCTGAGGTAGAATACGTCGTTTGAGTGCCTTTAATTACTTTAACCCCTTTAGACAGGGATACAGTGCTTGTCGTGCCATTCGCTTCTGTGACAGACAAACTACTTGCCGAAACGGAAGATACCGTGCCATATCTCATATTGATTAGCTTAACAGACAAAATCGTGCTGCCGATGTAAGGGACATTAATAATCGTACCGTTCGTTAGCGCACTTATCGTTACGGCAGTACCATTCTCATCCGTAATCGGAACATTCACAAGCGAAATATCTTTTGACGCGTTATCAGCGGTCTTCACAGAGACAAGCTTAGTCGATGTATTAACGGCTGTAACTTGATATTGCAGCGTCTTGTGCACTTGAATAGTTGCTGCTTTCTCTTGATTTGAATCAAGCAGCACAGTAATTGTATCTCCTGCTTGCAAACTGGATAATGTCGGCACCGAAACACCAGGAATTTGAAGCAGCGGCGATGTATAAGGAATGCTTACCTTCTCACCTGTATCAAGCTTAACAGACAGTAACTTGTCAGTTGAGTTTACCGAAACGAGTGTACCAGTCTGTTTATAGATAAAGCTTAACGAGATAATATTTTTTCCCGAGTATGTGATCTTAACTTTTCTATTCGCAACGAGATACGCCCTCGCTTGGCTGACCGTAATGGACGATCCATTGTAATCAATTTTACTAGAATCCGTCAGGAACAATGCACTTGCATTCGTAGTGACAGGATCAACCACCGTAAGCAGTTTGTTATCGCCGCTGTAGTTTACAACCGTTGCAGAATCAAGTGTCGAGACATTCCGGTTAACCACTTCGATACGCGTAACTTCCTGCTCATCATTCAAGGTAAGCTTAATATTATCGATTCCTTTCAGCAGATCACTGACGGTAGGCTCTTCAATACCATTAATAATAACTTCCGCATTATCAGCCAGGAACTTGGACTGCAGGTTACCATCTACCAGGTAATTAATCAGGCCGCTGCCCGCTGAATAAAATTGACCTGTCGCCGTATTAGCAACCGTCTGTGCCTCAGCTGTTATAGAAACAACCTGAGGAGTAGTACGGAATGTATCTTCGACAATCGTCAGATTGGTATCACGCTTCAGATCGGAAACTGTCAGCGTCTTTCCTGTGCTGTCCTTTATCGTTACTGCGCTGCTGTAAGGGAATTTTACCGGCTCATCATTAACCCAAGCATAGAAGTAACGGTCCGTTGTATTCACACGGTCCAGCTTTGCGGTTATTGTCTTAACATGCTGCTCGGTACCTTGTGATTCTACATATAATGCTTTACCCGATTTGCCAATAAGCGTGATATCGGTGTAAAGCTTGATATCACCAGCCTTAATTGGATTGTCGCTGTCCGCCGTATAGAACAAGGAACTTGAATCCAGCGTGTAGCTGGTTTCTTTCCCTTCGCTGTACAAAGTAATGGACGTTGCCGTTTGAGCAGTAACGATGCCGCTCACTTGACCTTCGTACGGCACTTGATATTGCTTTTCAGCACGGCTGAACAATGTCGCTAGACTCGCTCTGTTGACCGGTGCTTTTGGATCAAACTTTGTAGCGGAAACGCCTTTCACCAGTTCGAGCGACACCGCTGCATTCACATAACCTAAATACTTCGGAGTAATCTGGCTGCCGTCAGCAAAGGTAGAGGCAGTCTTGCTAAGATCATCTGCTAAGTCTTTTTTATCAATGGCTTTAACCATCAGCTTCGTTACCCATTCCCGCGATGCAGGAGTTGAACCCCACGCCAGCTTAGGATTGGCAGCGGCGCTAGCATATTCTTCATTTTGATCAAGTAAGCCCTTCTTAAAGGCCAGCAGAATATAAGGCTTGAAGAAATTGCTTACCTTGAAAGAATCCGGGTATGCAATTATATCATCCGCTTTGATTTCATCCGCAAGACCTGCGAAACGAAGAGCCATTACAACAGCCTCTTCCTGTGTAACGCTTTTTAAAGGACGGAATTCCGCCCCTCCTGTGACATTGTAACCATTTACAATACCCTGCAGCGCGAGCTTAGCAACATGCTTCTCTGCCCAAGCAGGAATGGAATCTGTGAATGGAGTATTGGAAACTGCAGCAGCATAAGCCTGTTGAGTTGGAAGTACGATGGAAGTGCCTCCGGCAAGCAAGGAGAAAGCTAATACGCCGGCAATAAGTTTGGAACGGGACGAATGCATAGGCATAGATGAATAATCCTCCTTAGAAAATGACTAATTATTAGTTGATCGAACCGTTGGATGTTCAAGATCGAAGTGGCCCATCAGGCTCTCCAAGGCTTGTCCATCTACTAAGAGATCATAAGATTGTACAAAATCGAATTGGAACAAGGTCTTCTGAAGCGAATCCAGTAACATCTGCTCGCCAGACGACCCAAGTCTAGCTTCGTCAGGAAGGTGAATATCAATGGTGACCGCGTTATTATCATCTAACGTTATCGTTTTAAACTCTATCTTCTTCCATAATGCAACGCTTCCTTCTGGTCCATCCTCCTGCAAGGCCATCAGGGCTTTCTTCACCAGATCCTGACCAGATTCAAAAGACAAATTGACTTCCTTAACAATCAACTTCTCTAATTCCGTATCCGCATAATAAATTTCAATTGGATTAACCGGCTCTGAGGAGAAGGTTGCTTCCTCCGTCGTAACAGGAGTTGGCGTTGGCTCTGCTGTTGCGGCCGCTTCTACGGTTGGACTTGGTGACGGCACATTGGCATTGGTATTACTGCTTCCGCCTGACTGCTCGCCTGGCTTATTCGTATTCCCACAAGCTGCTGTTAACATAACAATGAATAACAGAATGATAAATGCCGGTTTACGCAATTTCGAATCCCCCCGCTCTCTTAAGAAAGTTTCAGATATTCTTTAATCCCAGCTACGATTTCGGCTGCCATCTTGTTTTGTGCAGCGTCATTGTACAAAATATCGGAATCACCTTTATTAGATAAAAAGCCGGTTTCAAGCAAAATAGCAGGCATCGTTGTTTCCCTTGTAACGTGAAGGTTTCCATACTTCACACCACGGTCTTTCAGGCCAGTTGCTTTTACAAGATGCTTATGAATGACATTCGCAAGCGCCTTGCTGCTGTCGCGTGTATAATACGTCTCGGTACCCGTAACGCTTGCTGTCGGGTTACTGTTAGCATGGATGGATATAAACAAATCAGCTTTATTGTTCTTAGCGAACGTAACACGGCCCGCTAGTGTGACAAATTTATCTTCCGGTCTGCTGAGCAGCGGCTTAATATATTTTTCTTTGTCCAGCAATGCTTTTACTTTGAGAGAAAGGCTAAGATTTGCTTCCTTCTCCCAACGTCCATTAATACTTTGTGCGCCAGGATCTGTGCCCCCGTGGCCAGCATCAATAACGACGTTATAAACTTTATCCCCAGGCGTAGTAACTGGAGGCGTCGGGTCTACCGGTGTTGTTGGGGTAGTCGTCGTTGGCTCTGTGAGATTAATGGTTAGTACCCCAGCCCCATCATCTTGAACCGTAGCATCGGCATCAATATCCGTATTCAAGTCGAGCACTAGTCTAGCTGTTGCAGGATTCGTAGAAAACACCGAATATCGGAACATTGCTAAATACGGATTATCTGTAACACTAACACGTGCTTCTGCCCCCATGAATTGCGAGGAGAGCATATCTGAATAAGTTGTATTCGGGAAGTCGATGACAATACGCTTCGGATTGTCGAGCTTAAAAGGATTATTTGCCGTTATCTTACCGGTATAATTAATAATAATGCCGAAATTGCTGTCATACTGGATGGACGTAATTGTGCTTGTCTCAGCAGGATCAGGTGTTTCCACTGGCTGTTCTGGCTCAACGGTTTTGTACAAAAAGACAGACCTTGTACTTTGCTCCCACTTCACTGTGACACCAAGCTGCTCACTTACAAAACGAACGGGAATTAATGTCGTTCTTCCGTTTTGAAGTTTTGGGGACATGTCCATTTGCACCTTGTTGTTATTTACGAGTGCGGTGTTGTCGTCAATAGTAAGGATAATTTCGTTTTGTCCGTTATGTATGGTAACTTTCTTCGTGGCTGATGACCAATCCACCTTATACCCCATATTTTCCGATACGACCCGGATAGGAACAAGAGTTACATCCTTTACAATCTGGGGATCATCAGTTGGGGTAAGTAATTGATCATTCAGATAAAGCTTGGGTACAACCGGTTTTGCAGTAGCAGCTTGTCCCACTCCAGAGAATAAAGAAAACAAAACCGACATAAACAACAAAATAGGCACAAACTTCTTTTTCATTTTCCACCTCGATGACTGAAATTGCCTGCATCGAATGTGCTCATTCGACTTTGCTAGACGAAATAATAGACGCTTCTTGTCAGAAAAAGTTGCGTATAGAGGAAAAAAGAGGGCAACTCTTCTTTTAATGAAGAGCTGCCCTCTTTCCAAGTCCATCTATTAACCAAGATAGGCAGGACGCTTTTGTTCATAAGCAGTAATTTTATCTTCGTGCTGCAGTGTCAGGCCGATATTATCCAGACCTTGAAGCAGGAACTGGCGGCGGTGCTCATCAATATCGAACGCAAGATCCAGACCGTATTCGTCTGTCAGCTTTTTGTTCTCAAGATCAACCGTCAATTGGTAGCCTTCATGCTGCGCTGTACGTTGGAACAGGTCTTCGACCTGCTCTTCGCTCAGCTTGATTGGAAGAATGCCGTTTTGGAAGCAGTTGTTGTAGAAAATATCTGCATACGATGGTGCGATAACAACTTTGAAGCCGTAGTCAAGAATCGCCCAAGGTGCATGCTCACGGGAAGATCCGCAGCCAAAGTTCGCACGGGAGATCAAGACGGAAGCGCCTTGGTAACGTGGTTTGTTTGGTTCGAAATCAACGTTTACCTCGCCGTTTCTATGGAAACGCCATTCGTAGAACAAGAATTGGCCAAACCCGCTGCGCTCGATGCGCTTCAAAAATTGTTTAGGGATGATAGCGTCCGTGTCGACGTTTACGCGGTCGACCGGGGCAACGATGCCCGTCAGTTGTTTAAATTCTTCCATATCGGTAATACCCCTCTCTCACACGTTCAATTAGTTCAACACTTCGGATTTAACATTCCAGTCACGTACATCTGTGAAGCGGCCTTTGATTGCTGCAGCAGCTGCCATTGCTGGCGATACCAGATGCGTACGTCCGTCACGGCCTTGACGACCTTCAAAGTTACGGTTCGATGTCGATGCACAACGTTGTCCTGGTTCCAGAACGTCAGGGTTCATCGCAAGACACATCGAGCAGCCTGCTTCACGCCATTCGAATCCAGCTTCTGTGAATACTTTATCGAGGCCTTCTTTTTCGGCTTGCAGCTTAACGCGGCCTGAACCTGGAACAACGATTGCTGTAACTTTCTCACTTACTTGGTAGCCGCGAGCGATCTCAGCAGCTGCACGAAGGTCTTCGATACGGCCATTCGTACAAGAACCGATAAAGACATAGTCGATTTCGATTTCTGTCATTGGCGTACCTGGTTTCAGATCCATATATTCAAGCGCTTTTTCTGCTGCTTTGCGCTCATTCTCAGTCGGCAGAGATTGCGGGAATGGAACGGAAGAAGTGATGTCCGTACCCATGCCTGGGCTAGTGCCCCAAGTTACTTGCGGGATCAAGGAATCAACATCGAAATCAACGATAGTATCGTATGTTGCGCCTTCATCTGTAGTCAGTTGTTTCCATGCTTGTACCGCTTCCTCATAGTTAGCTGGCGAGTACTCGCGGCCTTTCAGGTATTCAAATGTTGTTTCGTCCGGTGCGATCAGACCAGCACGTGCGCCGCCTTCAATCGACATGTTGCAGACAGTCATACGCTCTTCCATTGTCAGGGAGCTAATTGCTTCGCCTGTGTACTCGATAACGTATCCAGTTGCGAAGTCTGTACCGTATTTTGCGATAACACCAAGGATCAAGTCCTTTGCTGTTACGCCTGGTTTACGGCTGCCGTTGAAGCGGATTTCCATTGTTTTTGGTTTTGCCTGTTGCAAACATTGTGTAGCCATTACGTGTTCAACTTCGGAGGTTCCGATACCGAATGCTAGTGCGCCAAATGCACCGTGAGTCGAAGTGTGGCTGTCGCCGCAAACGATTGTTTTGCCTGGATGTGTCAGACCAATCTCAGGACCCATAACGTGTACAACGCCTTGGTCAATGTTATCAAGGTCGAACAGCTTAACACCGAAGTCTTTACAGTTCTGCTGCAGTGTATCAATTTGTTGCTTGGAGATTGGATCTTTAATGTTGAAGCGATCCTTTGTAGGCACGTTGTGATCAATTGTTGCGAATGTCAGATCAGGACGGCGAACTTTACGGCCAGTCATACGAAGACCTTCGAATGCTTGCGGCGATGTTACTTCATGCACCAGCTGCAGGTCGATATAAATAATGCTCGGCTTGCCCTCTTCCTGATGAATGACGTGATTATCCCAGATTTTTTCAAATAGTGTTCTTTTCGTCATTATACTCACCCCATCGTTCAAGCGAATCATCGCTTTGCTCTATTAGATGTTCCTAGCATAGCATTTCCGTATTGATTGAACCAAGATATAATATCTATAATGATTATAGGCAATAACTATAAAAGAACGATAACTATTCTCATTTGGACTATAAGGGGAATGATGGTAATGGAACTTAGACAACTACAATATGTGATACAAATTGCAATTGAGAAAAACTTTTCCCGTGCTGCTGAGAAGCTGCATATTGCACAACCTTCTTTGAGCCAGCAGTTATCCAAACTGGAACAAGAACTCGGCGTTCTATTATTCCGACGCACCACCAACTCTGTTGAGTTAACGCAGGCGGGTCAGGTATTCGTGGATAAAGCGCAGTCGATCCTTGATGAGGTTGAGCAATTAAAGCAGGAAATGGATGATATGGCACAAATGAAACGCGGCCGTCTCGTTGTTGGCACTTTGCCTATTACAGGCTCGCATATATTGCCGCTAGTTCTTCCTGTCTTTGGTGAGCTGTATCCACAGATTGATGTGGTATTGGTAGAGGATACGACTGTTAAGCTGGAGCAGCTGACGGCAAGCGGAGGAACAGATATCAGTTTGCTTACACTGCCTTTGGTGGACCAGTCACTGGAATGGGAACCCTTAATGGAAGAGGAAATCTGTCTTGCGGTACCGCCTAACCATCCTCTGGCCAGCCGGGAAGATGAGATTTCAATCGAAGAACTTCGAGACGAGTCGTTTGTAGGCTTGAAGAAAGGCCAGGGCTTCAGGCAAATATTAGTTAACCTGTGCCAGCAAGGCGGCTTTACTCCAAATATCGTGTTTGAGAGCAGTAATATCGAGACCGTTCAGTCGCTTATAGCTGGCGGGATGGGGATCACTTTTGTTCCAAAGATGCTGACCCGGAGTGCAGGCGGAGAATTTGTTCCCGTCTATCTTTCGCTTAAAAGTCATCCCACTCGTACATTGATTATTGCCAGCCGCAAAGGACGTTATTTGTCCAAAGCGGCCGTGGCGTTTATTGAAACGATGACAAAGACAATCAGTCAATATAAATAAACTTTGCTCCTCTAATATAAGGAAGGTCTGCGATCCTCGAATACGGGGATTTTGCCGCGTACGGTATCTACTAGAGATAAATCGATCTCCGCATAAACGATGGTCTCCTCTTCGCCCGCTTCTGCGATTGCTTCGCCCCATGGGTCAAGAACCATCGAATGGCCGAAGAAATGAGTTTCTCCACTAATACCTACGCGGTTGCAGGCAATAACGAACATTTGGTTCTCGATTGCTCTAGCAGTTAGAAGTGTCCGCCAGTGGTGCAGCCGTGGATGCGGCCACTCTGCCGGGACAAACAGCAGCTTTGCGCCATCAAGCGCAAGCTTCCGTGCAAGTTCCGGGAACCGGATGTCATAACAGATCATCATACCGGCGCCTGCACCCTCTATCTCCAGCTTGCCCAGCTTATCCCCTGCTGCCAAATATTTTTCCTCATCCATCAGGCGGAACAAGTGAATTTTCGAATAATCCCCGATCTGATTACCTTCCCGGTCAAAGGCAAAAATCGTATTGTATACACCCTCTTCTCGACCTTCCGCAATCGAACCAGCAATAATATTAATGCTGTGCTGACGGCTGAATTCCGACAAGTATGTAATTGTACGCTCTCCATAAGGGTCAGCAAGCTTCGTGATCTCCGTCAAGGCATACCCCGTATTCCACATTTCTGGAAAAACAATAACATCAGGTTTATTTGTCTGGGAAGCTGCTTCCTCCAGCATCGCTGCCAGCTTGTCAAAGTTCGCTTCCGGCTGTCCTACCTCTATGTTCATTTGCAATAACGCAATTCTTAATGGTTGTGTCATTTGTGTCAGGTCCTTTCTTATATAAAATATCACTTAAAATGCTTTTCCCTAATGATACCTTCTCATGGTTCTGTGTCAAGATGGACAGATTAATGGAGAAGAGGTTAATCATTCCCGTTAAAGGAGAGAACAAATATGCGCCAGAAACGATTGGCAGCCCTGCTGCTCGTACTATCTTTAATGTTCGTATACGCATCCTCTGCCTTCGCTGCAGCACCAGAGGATCAGCCATTTAAGCCTGTTCAAGTGTTTGATGTGAAAGCAGGTAAAGTTGTACTTTCAACGCCTAATGACAAGCAATATCAAGAATTTGCAAACAAATGGATTGCTTCCATAACTGGCCTCGCCCCGCAGCTTACGAATGATGACAGCTGCAATTATGTTTATCGTGTACCTCTAGAGAAGCCCGTTACGATTGCTGTTAACGGAACGAAGCTGGTGGCTGACGATGTTTTCTTATTCTATTGTGATGGCAAGCCGCCGCTTCTTCTCGTATTTGATGAGCAGCGCAGACCGTACCTCCTTCTCTTCAAAGAAGATATTACACCATTTATTAAGAAGGTCGGTATTCCTGCAACATAGGCTTTTATGGTCTAACACCATTTCATCGCTCTATGCCGACTAATTCACTCGACATTAAGGTTTTGCCATGCTACATTTAATCTAATGTCGTTATTCGATTAGAGAGCATTTATGGTGGAGTGTGAGCAAATGGAGACTCAAATTAATGAACATGTGATAAAACCTGCAGACCGCATGACGGTTCTGCCTACTCAATTTTTCGCCAAGCTTGTTGGCAAAGCAAATGCACAGGCAGCCAAAGGCCGTGATGTAATCAATCTGGGGCAAGGCAATCCCGATCAGCCTACCCCTCCCCATATTGTGGCCAAGATGCAAGAGGCTTCGGCTAATCCAATGTATCACCGGTACCCGCCTTTCAGCGGTTATTCCTTCCTGAAGGAAGCGGTAGCTACGCGTTACAAGGAAGACTACGGTGTTGACGTTGATCCTGCTACTGAAGTGGCTATCCTCTTTGGCGGTAAGACAGGATTGGTTGAAATCAGCCAATGTCTTCTTAACCCTGGTGATGTCTGTCTCGTTCCAGATCCAGGTTACCCGGACTATTGGTCTGGTGTTGCTCTCTCCGGTGCAGAGATGAGCTTCATGCCGCTTACGGCTAACAATCGCTTCTTGCCTGACTACTCAGCAATAGATGACGAAGCGCTGAAGCGTGCAAAGCTGATGTTTATTAATTATCCGAATAACCCTACTGGTGCCATTGCTGATTCGGACTTTTATGAAGAAACGGTGCAATTTGCACGCCGTACGGGCGTTGTTGTAGCTAGCGATTTTGCTTATGGCGCTATCGGCTTTGACGGCAAGAAACCCGTCAGCTTCCTGCAAACGCCTGGAGCGAAGGAAGTTGGCGTTGAATTCTACACCTTATCAAAAACTTATAACATGGCAGGCTGGCGTGTAGGCTTTGCGATTGGTAATGCAAAGGTTGTATCGCTGATTAACCTGATTCAGGATCATTACTACTGCAGTCTGTTTGGCGGCATTCAAGAAGCGGCAGCACTTGCGCTTACAGGTCCTCAGGATTGTGTTACTGAGCTTACAGCGAAATATGAAAGCCGCCGTGAAGCGGTGTTTGGCGCCCTCGATCGAATCGGCTGGAAAGCGGATCGCCCTGGCGGTTCCTTCTTCTGTTGGCTCCCTGTACCGGAAGGTTATACTTCCGAATCATTTGCGGATCTAGTTCTTGAGCAGGCAGACGTTGTTGTTGCGCCAGGTAATGGTTTTGGCACACATGGTGAAGGTTACGTCCGTTTAGGCCTGTTAACAAGTGAAGAACGGTTAATTGAAGCCATCGAACGGATTGGCAAACTAGGCATCTTTTAATGAGGTACAGCAGATCGGCTAACCCCCGGTCTGCTGCCTGTTTATATGGCGTTTGCCTTGCTTTACAGCAATCTTTGATCATGATATGCTAACACTAACTAAAGATGTAACGTGATGACGGGACTAGTAAGCGAGAATGGCCGTGAACAGAGAGCAAATTCATTAGGCTGCAAGATTTGCCTCGGCTCCTTGCTGAATCCAACCCCCGAGCGGCCGGCGAGAGCTGGACAGCGCCTCCTGTTATGAGGCTTGAGATGGATCGAGTGTGTTAGCTCGGTCAACAAAGGTGGTACCGCGGAAGCTATAGACTTTCGTCCTTTACAGGACGAAGGTCTTTTTATTTTGCCATGAAATGGGATGAGAACATGTCGGAACGAATCGTTGTCAAAATCGGTAGCAGCTCCTTAACCTCAGAAGAAGGCGGCCTTAACCGCGAGCAAATCACCTATTTCGCTGCTGAGCTCGCTGCACTTCATAAGCAAGGATGTCCTCTTATCCTCGTAACCTCCGGTGCAGTAGCTGCGGGGTTTCGCCAAATCGGATACGCTTCAAGGCCAAAACTCGTTCATGAGAAGCAAGCTGCTGCTGCAGTAGGCCAGGCGCTCCTCATGCAAGCTTATCAAGAAGCCTTTGGAGAGTACGGCATTGGTGTCGCTCAAATTCTTCTGACACGGGCAGACTTTTCCAACCGGAAACGAATCCAAAATGCTCTCAAGACAATTGAAGAATTACTTCGCCTGCACATTATTCCGATTATTAATGAAAATGATACGGTTGCTACCGATGAGCTTGAGCTGAAGTTTGGTGATAATGATAAGCTTTCCGCATTAGTCGCTGCCATGACGAAAGCTAGCAAGCTGGTCATGATTACAGACATGGATGGCTTATATACAGAAGATCCTCGTAAAAATCCACAAGCCGTTAAGATCGAACGGGTAGATCAAATCTCAGAAGAGATTATGCAGCTTGCAGGCGGGGCCGGATCAGCCGTTGGTACCGGCGGCATGCGTTCCAAGATTGAGGCTGCACGGATCTCCATGCGCGGCGGCGTCAGAGCTTTTATCGGGAAAGTTCAACAGCCTGGCGATCTACAGTCAGCTATTGATGGCGTTGGCAAAGGCACTTATTTTGATACCCAGTTACATAGTCTCCCGATGAAGAAACAATGGCTTGGCTTCCACTCCATGCCTCATGGACGCATTGTAGTTGACGATGGCGCTGAACATGCATTGCTTGTTGGTGGTAAAAGTCTTCTGCCAGCAGGCATTCGTGACATTCAAGGTGATTTCCACTCTGGGGATGTCGTTGAAGTAACCAGCCTTACGGGAGAAACAATTGGTCGTGGAGTCGTGAACTATGAAGCTTGGCAGATCCAGGCGGTCGCCGGACTTAGTACCGAAGAAGTAAAGCGCAGGGTTGATGTTGGCAGGATTGAAGTCATCCATCGTGATGAGTGGGTATCGCTGCGATAATCGATTTATGAGTTTATTTAAGGAGGAATTTACGATGACTAGCGAAGTGAGACAAAAAGCAACACTAGCGCAAGCAGCGGCCAGTGTCATGAACAAAATGACAACCGAGCAGAAAAATACAGCTCTTGCAGCGATGGCTAATGCCCTTATTGAAAATCAAGCTTCTATTATTGAAGCAAATGGTAAAGATCTGGAACGCGGACGGGAGCTTGGCACTAGCCCTTCCCTGCTTGACCGTCTGGCTTTGAATGAAGAACGGGTTGCTGGAATTGCTGAGGGCTTGCGGCAAGTGGTTGACCTTCCTGACCCTGTTGGCGAGCTGCTCGAGCAATTCGATCGTCCGAATGGCCTTCGTGTAGAGAAAACACGTGTACCACTTGGTGTAATCGGAATGATCTATGAAGCTCGTCCGAATGTGACGGTTGACGCGGTTGGCCTATGTCTAAAAACTGGCAACTGCGTTGTGCTTCGCGGCGGCTCTGCTGCCCTTGAATCGAACCGCCGTATTGTTGAAGTATTGCGTCATGCACTCACCACAACGGACCTGCCTCAAGATGCTATTCAGCTCATCGAAGATTCAAATCGTGCGTCTGTTAACGAAATGCTGAAGCTGAACGGATTGCTTGATGTGGTTATCCCACGCGGCGGCGCGGCTCTGATCCGCAACGTGGTTGAGAATGCAACGGTGCCAGTAATCGAGACTGGCGCAGGTATCTGTCATACATTTGTGGACGAAAGCGCCGATTATGATATGGCAGAACAAATTGCCTTTAATGCAAAGGTACAGCGCCCTTCCGTATGCAACTCGATGGAGACGCTTCTTCTGCATAAAGCTTTTGCCGAACGTCATTTGTCCCAAATTACTGATCGTTTCCTTGCCGCAAATGTTGAATTACGTGGTGATCAACAAGCCGTCGAGCGCATTGCTCAGGTGAAGCTTGCGACGGAACAAGATTTTGCGACGGAATATAACGATTATGTTTTAAATATTCGTATTGTAGCAAACTTAGATGAGGCACTTGACCATATCCGTAAGTTTAGTACGAAACATTCGGAATGTATCGTAACGGAAGATGTTGCTCATGCAGAGCGGTTCCTGATGGAGGTTGATGCGGCTGCGGTATATCATAACGCCTCTACCCGCTTTACAGATGGATTCGAATTTGGCTTTGGTGCAGAGATTGGCATCAGCACACAGAAGCTCCATGCTCGCGGCCCAATGGGCTTGCCTGCTCTAACATCAACGAAATTCCGGGTTTACGGCAACGGACAAATCCGCGGTTAAAGATACAGTGAATAGGTTGGAGGGAAACGATATGTTATCTATGGAAAAAACAAATGCCAGCGCGAATATCGAAGCTTTGAAAATCAGCTTCTATGGAGCAGGCTCAATGGCAGAAGCAATTGTACGTGGTCTTATTAATCAGAAGCTTACAAAGCCTGAACAAATTTCGATGCTGAACCGGCAAAATGCCGATCGCTTGAATGAGCTGTCGTCACGGTACGGCGTTCAAACCGTATTAAACGGCTCGAGTAACGAACAGTTCCTCCAAGATGCAGATATTATTTTTCTGGCCATGAAGCCAAAAGATGCCGTTACTGCGATTTCATCCATTAAACATTTGCTCTCGGACAATCAACTTATCGTCTCCGTCATTGCCGGATTCTCGATTTCCTCTATGGAGCGTGTTCTGGGCAGACCAGCAGCCATTGTACGGACAATGCCAAATACATCTAGCACGATTGGTCTTGGCGTTACGGGCATCAGCTATTCGGGTTCTGTAACTACCGAGCAGCGTCAACTGGCAGAAACGATGTTCGCATCGATCGGCATCAATGCGGTTGTTGAAGAATCCTTGCAGGATTCCATCGTAGGTGTATCGGGCAGCGGTCCTGCTTATGTCTATTATTTCATGGAAGCAATGATGGAAGCTGCAGCTAAGCTTGGCCTTCCTGCCAATCAAGCCAAAGATCTGATCGTACAGACTGTTCTAGGTGCAGCCGAGATGGTGCGTACAACAGGTGAAGAACCAGCTGACTTAAGGCGTAAAGTAACTTCCCCGAACGGTACAACTCAAGCAGCAATTGAAACGATGACGGAGAGCGGACTGACAGAAGCTGTCGTACGCGGCATGCTGCGTTCCGCTGAACGCGCCGGTGAAATCGGAGCGGATATCGAAAGGAGTACGTTATCCTAATGAATCAAATGTGTGTTGCAACTTACCGCAGCTATGACGAGAAAGCGGATTTTGATAAAAAAGCATTATCCATCGCTGTTGGTCTGACCGTTGGCAGCTGGACAGAGCTTCCGGAAGCGCGCAAAGCTGAGATGGAAAAGCATCTGGGCAAAGTATTGTCCGTTGATGTTCATGAACCAGCAGGCGGCGAACGGTATGCCGATATTCGAATCGCTTATCCGGATATCAACTTCAGCCGAGACATCCCTGCCCTGCTCGTGACCATCTTCGGCAAGCTGTCAATGGACGGCAAAATCAAGCTGATTGACCTTGATGTGTCGGATGAGTTTCAATCTGCGTTCCCTGGCCCGAAATTTGGGCTGGAAGGTGTACGTCAGCTGCTTGGAGTTCATGACCGTCCACTTCTGATGAGTATTTTCAAATCCGTAGTTGGTCATGACCTGCCAAATCTGCAGGAGCAGTTCTACAAGCAGGCGCTTGGCGGCGTTGATCTGATCAAGGATGATGAGATTCTGTTCGAGAATCCACTCACTCCACTTGAGAAGCGTGTAGAAGTGTGTATGGAGGCTGCTCGTAAAGCACAACAGGAAACGGGACAAAAGCTGCTTTATGCCGTTAACCTGACTGGCCCTACCTCACAGCTGGCAAGCCAAGCCCGCAAAGCGATTGCCGCAGGCGCCAATGCCCTGCTGTTTAACGTTTTGTCTTATGGTTATGATGTTCTGCATGAGCTGAGCAAAGATCCAGAGATTAATGTGCCAATCGCAGCTCACCCTGCACTTGCAGGTGCCTTCTATCCGTCACCACATTACGGAATCGGCGCTTCCGTGCTGCTTGGCAAGCTGATGCGTCTTGCTGGGGCTGATCTAGTTCTCTTCCCTTCTCCGTATGGCTCCGTTGTTATGCCGAAGGAAGAGAATCTGGCTGTTAAGGATGCGCTGCTCGCGCCGTCCTCAACGCTTCGTACAAGCTTCCCTGTACCATCGGCAGGCATTCACCCTGGACTTGTACCACTTATTCTGCGTGACTTCGGAACCGATGTTGTCGTGAATGCAGGCGGAGGCATCCACGGTCATCCAATGGGAACTGCTGCTGGCGGGCAAGCTTTCCGCAGTGCGATTACGGCAGCAATGAACGGAGTACCACTTCGCGAAGCTGCAGCACAGCCAGGCAATGAAGCACTTCAAGGAGCGATTGATGCATGGGGGATTAAAGAATAATGACAACAGCTAAGAAACGTATCATCTTCTGTGACTTTGACGGAACCATCACCGTCAACGATAATATCGTAGCGATTATTAAGCATTTCAACCCGCCGGGCTGGGAAGAGATTGCAACTAGTGTACTTTCTCAAAAAATCTCAATCCGCGATGGCGTTGGCCAAATGTTCCGACTTCTCCCCACTTCCAAGCAACAGGAAGTTATCGAATATGGCATTAACAATGTTCAGATTCGTGACGGCTTTGCGGAGCTGCTTCAATATTGTAAGGATGAACAAATTGAGTTTTACGTGACAAGCGGCGGCATCGACTTCTTTGTTTTCCCGGTTCTCGCCCGCTTTGGTATTCCTGAGGATCATATTTACTGCAACGGCAGTGATTTCAGCGGTGAACAGATCGAGATTACATGGCCGCATCCTTGTGACGGACATTGTACGAATGATTGCGGGATGTGTAAAACAACCATCATGCGCCGTTACGCAAATGGTCATTATGAGCGTATCATTATCGGGGACAGCGTGACGGATTTTGAGGGTGCAAAGCTTGCGGAAGTTGTCTTCTCACGTGCGTACCTTACCGAAAAATGCAAGGAGCTTGGACTCCCGCATACCGAATTCACAACCTTCCATGATATTGTGCATGAGCTGAAGAAAGAAAGGGCGGTCTAATATGGCTTTTACAGATATTAAGCTGGAACACAAACAACAGGCGCTCGCCGACCTGCGCAGCGTTAAAGAACTATTCGCCTCCCGCGGCTGGTTTGCCGGAACTAGCGGCAACCTGTCGGTACGTGTAGGTGACTTTACGCCGGATGAATTCTATTTCGCCATTACAGCAAGCGGCAAAGACAAAACCGTACATACGCCAGAGGATTATCTGTTCGTAGACAAGAACGGCAAAGCTTGCGAAGCAACAAACCTTAAGCCTTCCGCTGAAACGTTAATCCATAATGAGATTTACCGTTTAACCGGTGCAGGAGCCATTTTCCACGTTCATTCCGTTTATAGTGCTGTAATGTCCGAGTGGTTCTGGGAACGCAGAGCAGTTCCCGTAGACGGCGTTGAGCTGATCAAGGGACTGAACATCTGGGATGAGGAAGCTCATATCGATATTCCAATTGTCTCCAACTTTGCAGAAATTCCTCGTATCGTTCCAGAAGTAACGGAGCGTCTCGACAAGCGGATCCCAGGTATTATCCTTCGCAAACATGGCATCTACGCATGGGGTGCAAATGCATTCGAAGCAAAACGCCATATTGAAGCGTTCGAATTCCTTTTCGAATACGTGTACCGCTGGGAAATGCTGAACGGCAAAAAGTAAATTAGATATAAAAAGAGCTGCCCTAACGGCCGTTTGCAATAATGGTCAGGGGCAGCTTTATCTTTTGTAGAATCAAGACTCATTTAAAGGGTATGACTTAACTCCCAACACCGTGTCATTCTCGAGGATTTTAGTCTCATAGAGGCTAAACGAATGTTCTCTAAAGCGATACTGATAATAATCATGAACAGATAAAACAGTTGTAGGATGAGAATTAGCAAATATCCAGCGCATAGTCTCGATTTGGCATCCTATATTTTCATAATGAATGATATATTCGGAGACGGGATCCGTTTGGAGCATCATCTTTTTCAACTGCTCTTGTGAATAATCATAGCGCGACATATCCAGAATCCCAGAAAGTTGGGTTAAATTATCGTAGAACTGCAGTTGATTCTTTCCCAGATACTTGTTTGAAAATCGATGCTCTACTCCTTCCTCATTTATTCTGGGATCGGTGAAAATACGGGTCCACTGATTATGAACCCTACTAAACACAGTTAGTCCCATAGCCCCCGCACTGCCTACAGAATATTCGTACAAGAAAATCTCATTAACACGATCATCATCTACATCACCGATCATGATTTTACTGTTCCAATATATATTTTGCTGAACCGTTTTATTATCAATCTTTAGAGTTAGATTTTGATGTCTTTTTGGACTTGAAGTAAATAGTTCAGCTTTATGTATGCCTATCAGATCCGGAGAGGAAAATTGAATGGACTGAATCAAGATATTGGCTTGATCAACATCATTTACGCTAGGCGCAAGTAATGTTAAAAGTAAACCATATATACCTATTTGAAGGAACAAACATGAGCACCCTTTCTTCATGAAACAAACATGTAGAACTGCCTTGTTTGTTAATATCCCCTACTCACTAATAAAAAAACTGGCCCTCTCGTTCGTAACGAGTAGGACCAGTTCTTTATTTATAGGCTTATTTCTTCAGACTCAAATAACTCTTCCATCTTGAATAAGGAGTGAACCACGAATTCCGCTTCTTCGAGGTTGGCTCTTCCGGCCGGGTCTCTCTCAATGACACATAATACTTCTTTCAGCTCCGCGTCATGAGTGAGCAAATCTGCAGCACTTAGCAGTACTTGACCACCGGTTGTGATCACATCCTCGATAATACAGACCTTCTTGCCTGTAATATCCATTCCTTCTGCTAATTTGCTGGTTCCATACTCCTTCGCTCTCTTTCGGACGAAGACTACTGGAATACCCGTCTTTAGGGAAAGTGCTGTGGCGATCGGAATACCGCCCATCTCAAGTCCGGCTAATACTTCTGTTCCTTCAGGAACTAGGGGTGCAAGCTGTTCAGCAATCGCAGCTAGAATTACGGGATTGGATTCGAACAAGTATTTATCGAAATAATGATTCGATGTTTTCCCTGAACGCAGCTTGAATTCTCCCGTCAGTCTTGACGTCTGGATAATCTCTCTTGCAAGTTCTGTTCTGTCCATATATAGTCCCCTTCTCCATGAAAGTTGGATACCATAAAATTGCACCGTCGAACAGTTTAGCAAAACTTACTTGAATTGTCTATGCGGCTAAAGAGAGTTTTTTCTACAAATGGAGTTACTGGGAATTGTCGAATTTCATTTAGATCGATCCAGGCTGCACCCAGGGAGTCTTGACCATCCCCATCTGTCTTGAGCTCCACGTCATTCTTCAGCAATTGAACATCATATAGGATACCGATATGGTGAAGCTCCTCCATAACATTCTCGCGATAAGGATAAATGAGGGTATAGGATAAAGAATCGAGTATCGATCCCTGAACATCAGTAAGCCCAGTTTCCTCTTCAAATTCTCTCAGAAGTGTCTGATAAGGCTCTTCTCCAAACTCAATAGAACCTCCCGGTAAATCCCATTTGCCTGTGTGAGGTCCCCTGCATTTCTTTATTAGAAGTACTTTATTATCTCTTATTAATACGCCATATACCCCAAGATGAGTATGTCTTTGCATTGCCATGCTCCTCTTAGATTGATGTCGATTTATAGTCTTCTTTCAATTGCTGTTTCGCAATATAAAAGATTTGTCCCATATGCTCAGAAAAATGTGCCGCGCATTGATGCAGTATATCCAGATTTGTTCGTTTCTTGCCGCGAATAGTCTGTGTTTGTTCAAATTGCTCATCCGTCATCGTTTGAATGGTATCCATAACAACCTGCATTCGAGAGCGGAATTTGAGTACTAACTCATCTCTCTTCATAAAAACAGGCTTTAATTCGGCTTCCCGATCGCGCACAAAATCTTGAAAAAGAATCCCTTTGTTAACCCGCTCCAAAATGTTGCCTTCCATGTGCCTGATCAAGGTCGAAATATTATGGCTTCCGGAATCCGGGCTCCAGTTCACCTGCTCATCATTAAGCTGATCCAGCGCTTTTAGGGTACGCCGCTCGATCTCTTCGAATTTGTTCTTTAACCACAGCCGGTTAAATTCATATTGCATGAGATCACCTCTATCATTCGTATTAATCGCCCTTCAGCATGTTAAAGATGCCGCCAGCTGCGCTGCCTTCATCCTTGCCGCCTGTACCGAAGCCACGAGGAGCCGCAGCAAATACACGGCTTGCTAACCGGCTGAACGGCAGCGATTGAATATAGACGGAACCTGGCCCTTCTAATGTTGCGAAGAACAAGCCTTCTCCGCCAAATAAGAAGGTCTTAACGCCTTTCACCATCTCAATACTGTAATTAACACTAGGCGTGAAGGCAACTAAGCAACCGGTATCCACACGCAATTTTTCACCTGGATTCAGATCTTTACGGATAATCGTACCTCCAGCATGCATGAAGGCAAGGCCGTCACCCTCGAGCTTCTGCATTATAAAACCCTCTCCGCCAAAGAAACCTGTTCCAATCTTCCGCTGGAATTCAATGCCTACAGATACACCTTTCGCTGCAGCGAGGAAAGCATCCTTCTGGCAAATCATTTTACCTCCAACAGCATTAAGGTCGATCGGTATGATTTTTCCTGGGTATGGTGCTGCAAAGCTCGCTTTCCTCTTACCGTAGCCTTCGTTCGTAAAAGCCGTCATAAATAAGCTCTCACCCGTCAAAATCCGTTTGCCAGCATTCATCAGCTTACCCATGAATCCACTCTGAGACTGACTGCTGCCATCACCGAATATCGCTTCCATATGTATGCCGTCATCCATCATCATCAGGCTTCCTGCTTCCGCAATAACCGTCTCTGAAGGATCCAGCTCAATTTCTACAAACTGCATATCATCGCCATGAATGAAATAATCGATCTCGTGGTTATTTTTCAACAAAATCCCCTCCTGGTAAATGATTAACATCACTATCATACCATTATTATCCATCCCATTTCTAACAAAAAAGACATACGAAAATTCGTATGCCTTCTTCTATTCCACCTTAACTCTACGCTCGAATCCAAACGGTCATTTCGCCACGCTGACGATTCCCCCACAAATAGTAAGGCACAGCCTTCAATTTTACCGGCAGCGATGCCTGCTGCAGCCCATAAGGGCGATATGGCGTTTCTTCCTGCCAGGACCCTTGTTCATCCAAGCGGCCTTCCGCTTCAATGACAATCGCTCCACCAAGCAGCTGTGAATCGAAGTTTACTGCCAGAGCGGAGGAGGTCACAAGGGATACGGCTGCAAGTGGACTTGCGTTGTCGATTTCCTCCAGGCAGTAGACAAGTGGTCCACGTTCAATGGCAACCTTACCGGCATTTGCCCGAATCTCCGGATGAGCCGCTGTCAGCTGCGCTTCCATAGCTGGCTCCCACTCTACAACATCTCCTTGCTGCCAATTTTGATTAACAAGAGCATAGCCATTCTCTGCTTCGTAATCGGCTGTTTCGCCGTTAATACGGAGTACTGCTTTCTCCCTGCACCAGGAAGGAATACGAAGGGCTAGTGTTACTGCTGCACCCGGTACTTCCGTAAACTCGAAACGGACATTCCCTTTCCAAGGCAGCTCTGACTCTTGCTTTAATGTGACAGAGCCGGCATCAAGCTCAAACTGAGCTATGCTGCCAATAAACAGATGCGTATAGATCGTATTTGTTGCGGCAGATACGGTATAAATATAATCGTTTAATGAACTAAGCAGACGTGCCACATTCGGAGGGCAGCAAGAGCAGCCGAACCATTTCTGGCGCTCAGCTTTCACATGATGACGACCCGGATTTTTCTCAGAAGCCTTCGGCCATACTTCAAGTGGATTAACATAGAAATAATGCTTGCCATCCTGCGACATACTGCCTACGACATTGTTAAATAACGCCCGCTCCATGATATCAGCGTATTCGCTCTTTGCTTCCAGCTTCAACATACGCTGTGCAAAGAAGATAAGGCCGATGGATGCACAAGTCTCCGCATACACCGTATCATTAGGCAGATCGTAATCGAAGGAAAAGGCTTCGCCGTGATGAGTTGAACCAATCCCTCCTGTAATATACATCTGCTTTCTGGTCATGTTATTCCACAAACGCTGGCATGCCTCAAGAAGCTGCTGGTCACCTGTTAGTCTTGCCAGATCAGCCATTGCCGTGTACATGTAGACTGCGCGGACGGAATGGCCAACTGCGACCACCTGCTCACGTACCGGCTTATGCGCCTGGTTATAAGCTAATTGCTCTACCTTTGGAATAGGCATATTTCTTCCTGTCCATAGACTGAGCCCATCACGCTGTTTAATATCTTCAATCAGGAAATTCGGTTCCGCCCCACGCTCATCAATAAAGAATTGAGCAAGCTTCAAGTAACGGTCTTCTCCTGTCGTCTGATAAAGCTTCACTAAAGCCAGCTCAATCTCCTGATGGCCGTCATACCCTCTCATTTTGCCGGGCTCTATACCAAATAACGAATCAATATAATCGGCAAACTTACACATCACATCAAGCAGCTTGCGTTTGCCAGTTGCGTCATAATAGGCAACTGCAGCCTCGATCATATGCCCTGCACAGTACAGTTCATGTGCTTCATAGAGATTGGTCCACTGTTTGCCCGGGTTTTTAATTGTAAAATACGTATTTAAATATCCGTTCTCATGCTGCGCCATCGCAATGAGATCGATAACTTCGTCTGCCGTACGCTCCAGTTCTGCATCAGGATGATTCGCTAGAGAATAACCAACGGCTTCCAGCCATTTCGCAACATCACTGTCCTGGAACACCATGCCGCCATAAGGCTGCTCTTCAAGCCCTGCCGCTACGCGGAAATTACGAATCGCATAACTTGGCTCTGCATCCGCAATTCGGTCATTCAGTGCATCCCATTGATAGGGAATAACCGTCTCACGTACCAATTCGGTAAAGCGGTTCCAAAATGCATCCTTAATATGTACCTCACTGCTTCCCAGCTGTCCGTTTAATTGCTTCGCCATGAAAGTTCCTCCTGATCGAATATTAAAAATTTGATTCATTCTGATTTCTAGTTTATTCTTGAAAGGATAAGGAAACTACCTATAAAACGACCCTATTTTATATAAAATATCACACTGCCGGAGGAGTGGTTCCCATATGATTGATACCTCCTATATTTCCTTACAACTGCCTCCTATCCCTTATTACATTACAACCGGACTATCGGAATACAAGCCTGGCGACCAGCATCCTGATCGTAGGAATCTAGGCATGTTTGATCTGTTGTGGGTGGTCAAAGGAACCTTGTACATCGGCGAAGAAAACAAGCAGTGGGAGGTTAATGCAGGAGAAACGCTGCTCTTGTTGCCTAACAAGTATCACTATTCCGTCAAGCCTTGTGATAGTGACACCGACTTTTATTGGATTCACTTCGACTTCAAGGGAGAATGGACACAGCATGAATCAGATCCAGCCAGTATGCCACTTCCCATTCGTCAATCATGGGAAAATCCATATCTCATTCATCTTCCCCAGTATGCCGCACCACCGGAATTTGCTTTAGCAGAACGGCATCTCTATCAGTTATTAGCCTATTCCAATGAGCATCAAAGAGGTGTCTATTGGCTGGAGCAGCAATTATTTATCGAGCTGATTGGTTTATTGGAAGAAAGACAAGATCGTTCTAATGCGGATTCATCAGCCATGAAGCTTGCCAATAAAACCGAGGCTTATATCCGTCAGCATTACCAATCCGATCTAACCAATGCGGTGCTGGCTGAAGCTCTACATTTTCATCCCAACTATATCGTCAGATGTATGAAAGAAATCTATCACTGCTCTCCAATGGAGTATTTATATCGATACCGGTTAGAACAGGCCAAGCTGCTCTTAATCAAGACAGAATGGGCAATTGCAGATATTGCGGACAAAACCGGCTTTCGTCACCAGCCTTATTTTTCGAACTGCTTTAAAGCCTATGCGGGTATTTCACCGCTGCGATATCGCAAGCAATTCGCACCATAACCAGTCCACAAAGGAGTTATAAGAAGATGAATCCGTCTCCGAACAATGCCAATGCAGCAAACACTGGCTGGTTCCCTGGCCGATATATTGGCGGTATCACATTAATAGCAGGACCAATTCTCTTTCTAGTCGGTGTACTGTTACGAAGCCGATTCCATTTCTTCTTTCCCGATCAGTTGAAGGCTTTTGAAGAGTACCCGAGATTAATGTTTTGGTCATTCAGTGCCTTTAACGCTGGCATTCTGCTCCTATGGCCTGCCATATTAACCGTTATAAGGATGATTCAACAAACAAAACCAGTTTGGGCGAAATGGGGAGGCCTCCTCGTTATATTTGGCCTGATTGCCCGGATATTCCATGCTGGGGTTGATCATTTAGCCTATCAATTGGTTCGTATTGAAGGCCTCGAACCAGCAACCAATTCTGTTGCCGATTCTTATGGCGCTTATCATATCTTCAGTTTTCTTAACCTAGCGATTCTACTTGGATGGATTGTTCTTGCCATTGGCGCGTATAGGTCCAAGACGCTTGGATTACTCCGATCTATCGCTTTAGCACTTATGTCTGCTCTTCCACTTGGTGTGCTAAAAGGCACAACCATGTTCTCAATCATCGCAGTTACAGGTCTTTGTATAGCGCTTGTGCCCCTTGGTGTAAAAGTACTGCGAGACGGTCCTAAGCCTGCACCACGAATGGTATTTCTTACAGTTGTGTTAACTGTCGTCTTAGGTGCCGTATTTTATTTCTTTGGTCAAGCCGGATAAGCACAGGTACGAAAAAAAGCCTTGTACTCTCCAAAAGAGAATACAAGGCTTTTACTTGTTATAAACGTTATAATGGCTAGCCGCGTGGTCCACGGAATTTCTGAGAATGTGCGCGAGCTTCATCCACATTCGTCACCCGATTGCGGCTCCACTCAATTAGAATACGGTCGATGTATCGGAAGTTAAGCTTGCCGGCAAAGACAGCTTCCTTCAAGGCGAAACGGATCAACTCATCCTGATACCGGTCCTGATCCACCCATCCTGTAATCGTCTCACATTCCATCGGTGATAACAGCCGGCCAAATTCCTGCTCAAAGACGGAGAATATGTTACCAGGATCAGGCGCCCGCTTCACCGTTCGGCGCTCTGCCTTCCTCGACTCCCGCTTCTCTTCTGCTGCCCATTCTGCAGCCTTCAGCATCCATCCGCTCCAGTTATACGTCTCCGACTGGATGCCCGACATGGAATCAATTTGCTCATCAATCGTAAGGAAGCCTTCCTTCATCAGTCGACCAATGGTTGTTTCAACAACTCGTTCTGTAGAGCCTGTCCGTTCTGCGAGCTGCTCCATCGTTGGGAACTCAATGCCTTCCGATTCACGGAACAGCATCAGCTGCAAAAGCAGCATCACTTCAGCCTCAGAAAGATTCAAGTGGCGGTATGAGCGGAGCAGCAGTGCGGACACATGCACTCCGCCCTCATTCATTACGGCCGCCATGCCGCGCGAATAGGCTTTCCACATGTCTTCGTTGCTCATAATTACCGATCCCTCCGAAGCTTACTACTCTATTCGATTATTTCGAATCGCCTTTAACAATCGTATACGTATCACGGGCAATCAGCAGCTCTTCGTTCGTTGGAACAACAAGAACTTTCACACGTGATGTATCCGTCGAGATTTGACGGACTTCTTTGCTGCGTACATTATTACGCTCTTCGTCCAGCTCAACGCCTAGGAACGAGATGCCTTCGCATACCGCTTTGCGCAGAACATTCGAGTTCTCGCCAACGCCTGCTGTGAACAAAATAATGTCTACACCGTTCATCGCTGCAGCATAGGCACCAATGTATTTCCGTACGCGATACGTATACATATCAAATGCCAGCTTGGCATTTGTATCACCTTCGCCCATTGCTTCTACAATCTCACGCATGTCGCTGCTGATCCCAGAGATCGCAAGCATGCCGCTATGTTTATTAAGCATGGAATTTACTTCGTTTAAGGTCAAATCCTCTTTGTTCATGACATATGGAACGATAGCCGGATCAAGATCACCGCTGCGCGTACCCATCATCAGACCTTCAAGGGGGGTCATACCCATACTTGTATCAAAAGACTTGCCATCCAGAATCGCCGTACAGCTTGCGCCATTACCGATATGGCAGGAGATCATCTTCAGCGATTCAAGCGGCTTGCCAAGGAAGTCAGCAGCCTGCTGGCTTACATATTGATGTGATGTCCCGTGGAAGCCATAACGACGTACTTTATGACGACGATACAGGACTTTAGGAATTGGATACAGGTAAGAAGTATTAGGCATCGATTGATGGAAGGCGGTATCAAATACAACCACTTGCGGCACATTTGGCATATTTGCTTCTACCGCGCTAATCCCCATCATATGGGCTGGGTTATGAAGTGGAGCAAGATCAAACAGCTTGCGGATCTCCTGCTTCACATCAGCGGTAACAAGTGCCGAGCTCTTGAACACTTCGCCGCCATGGACAACACGATGACCAACAGCATCAATCTCTTGCATTGATTTTACAACGCCATGTTCGGGATGAATCAGCATATCGACAACTTTTTTAACCGCTGTGACATGATCAAGAATCTCACTAACTTGTGTGACATCCGGTTTACCTGGAGGCTCATGAGTAACGATCGAAGAATCCATGCCGATCCGCTCTACACGCCCGCTTGCAAGCACTTCTTCCGTCTCCATATTATAAAGCTGATATTTCAGCGAGGAACTTCCTGCATTAATTACGAGTACTTTCATTAGATACGGTCCCCATCCTTGTCATATTTGAAAAATCCTACGCCAGACTTCACACCAAGATGCCCAGCGCGTACCATTTTCTTCAATACAATGGACGGACGGTATTTCAGCTCCCCGTATTCCCGGAACATACGCTCTAGTGCAGCAAGGATGGAATCAAGTCCAAATCGGTCAGCCATCTCGAACGGACCATTTTGGAAAGAATAACCGATTCGCATTGCATTATCGATATCTTCAGCTGATGCAACGCCTTCTTCAAGTACATGAAGGGCCTCATTAATGAACAGACAAATAAGACGAGTCGTCACAAAGCCTGGAGACTCGAACACCATGATTCCTTTTTTCTGTATGACTTCATCAACGAATTCTTTCATCGAATCAAATGTTGCATCGGAGGTTTTCAGACCACGCACAATCTCGACCAGGTCGATCTTGGATACGGGATAAATAAAGTGGAGGCCAATGACACGCTCCGGATGGCTAGTTACACTTGCCAGCTCCGTTAAGCTTAACGTGGAGGTATTGCTCGCAATAATTACTGACTCATCACAAATCTCATCCAGCTGTTTAAACACGAGCTTCTTGCTTTCCAGATCTTCTGTTATGGATTCAATGACCAGTTCGCAGTCTGCCAGTTCGTTATATGTCTGGCAAGGATGAATGCGATTCAGGATCAGTTTTTTCTCAGCTTGCGTGAGAGCCCATTTCTCAATTTGCTTCTCTAAGTTGAGCTCAATCATTTGCATACCGTATGTTAAGCGTTCCTCAGAGCTTTCGATTAAATACACATCCAGCCCTTTAGAAGCAAGCATTTCTGCAATTCCTTGACCCATTGTTCCGGCGCCGATGACACCAATCTTTTTAATAACCATAATTCTTTTGTTTCTCTCCTTGTAACTATTCTCTTTTTTGCGGCATTGAGAATCATTCTCTTTACCTATCGATCAAATCCATTATAACCTTTTTTACACAAATAAAGAAGGCAACTGGTGATGATTTGGTGAACAGCAAAACGAGCGGCAGGTCTAACACCCTGCCGTTCGTTTTGTATATCTAGCCAAGCTAAGAAGCCTTATTCTTATGCGCTTTTTGACAGCTGACTTAGTAATGTCCGGAACTCATCACCGCTAAGGGTTTCATCTCGAATCAGAACGTCCAGCGATTGGGTAAACACTTCTTTTTTTGCTTCCAGCATTGCTTTCGTCTTCACCATCAGTTCATCCAGAATGGAGCTCGTAATACTTGCCCATTTATCCGGGGTCATCATGTTCGCATCAATAATACCAAGCTCAGTGAGCCCAGATTCGACCATTGTCCGAACAATATTCATTGCCTGATCAAAGTCACCGCGTGAGCCTGTGCTGCGGCCGCCATAGAAAATCTCTTCTGCTGCAGCTCCGCCAAGCGCGATCATGATTTGGCTTTCCAGAAAATCCTTCGTGTACAAATATCGATCCTGCTGCGGGTTATGACGGACATAACCAAGCGCTTGACCACGCGGGGATAAAGCAACCTGCGAGACGCTGCCTGGACGTACCAGCTCTGCTGAAATGGCATGACCTAGTTCATGAAGCGCCACGCGTTCGCGTTCCTCAGCCGTTGATTCCCGGTCTGTTTTCTCACCCATCATCACTTTATCAATCGCCATTGCCAGATGTGACTCCAGAATGGTCTCACTGTTCTCACGCATAGCGTAGATCGCACCTTCGTTCATTACGCTCTCCAGCTGTGCGCCTGAAAAACCAAAGGATTCAGAAGCAATACGTTCCAGATTAATACCTTCATTAAGCGGTTTGTTCGCCGCATGCAGACGCAAAATATGAAGGCGCCCTTTTTTATCCGGCAGTTCAACTCCAATATGACGGTCGAATCGACCCGGACGCAGCAAAGCGCTGTCGAGTATTTCTTTCCGGTTCGTTGCTGCAATAATAAGAATACGTGGTGCCTCATCAGAATGAATACCGTCCATCTCTGTGAGCAGCTGGTTCAATGTCTGATCATATTCTTTATGCTGACCGCCGTCCCTTTTACCACCGATGACATCAATCTCGTCAATAAAGATAACGGCACTTTTCTTACCGGCTTTTTTCGCTTTCTCCCTTGCTTCCTTGAACAAATCACGAATCCGTCCTGCACCTACACCCACATACATCTCAACAAACTCACTGCCTGAGGCAGCCAAATAAATCGAATCGGTATAATGAGCTGCGGCCTTCGCAAGTAGAGTTTTACCAGTACCCGGAGGGCCCGTGAGCAAAATCCCTTTCATCGGACGGATACCCAGCTTAGCAATCTCCTCTTGTTTAACAAGAAAATCAAGGGCTTCAATTAACTCTTGTTTTGCTCGATCCTGACCGCCAATCTGGTCAAAGCTCATCGATTCCAGACGAAGCTCTTTGCTGCGTTTCGCACCTGAACTAGCCATCATCCGGCCTTTGCCGCGCGTAGTGAACCATACCCCTGCTCCTAAAGCAGCTAGTAACAAGACGGGCATCACATTAACTCCTTCAAAAGCCAGGAAAATAAACAGCATTAAGCCAAAGCCGGCTGCGATCTCAATCCCGTATTTACGCATAAGTTGACACCTCCAGCTGTGCAGGAACGCGCGGAAGTACAACATACTTCGTTGAGGTATCATCCTTTAGTGTGATATAGACATTATTGTCATCAAGTGCTGTTTCATAATGGACACCTGCATTCGCAGCAGCTGCTTTTTGAAGAGCATTCGGAATTTCGGAATAATTCTTCTTCTCCATCGCTTCTGCAACATTAAATAACACCGAAGACCATACTTTATCTAATTGACTACTAGGAACTGCATTAGTAATATCAAGCTGCAAATCGCGGTCACCAATAGCATCCTTGCCTTCTTTAGCAATGTTTTCATAGACATCTTTTAATTTCGCATCCGGCTCAAGCGTAACCTGTACTGACACATGATCTTGATCTATAGTAGGAGCATTCGCCGAGGCGACACCTTCAACTTGTCCGATAGACTTCTGAAAAGGAGAAACGACAGCAAACTGCTTATATAACATCCACCCGCCAAACAGCAGCAATGCTGTAGCTACAGCGGACAACACGAATGGGACAATGCGAAGTTTCATTCTTACTCCTCCTCTTTAAGCGTTAATATAAAATTCCGTATATCATCTCTGCTATACGAAAGTATATCATATATCGACATCAAGAGGGCGGTGTAAAAACAGGAAAAGGAGCCAGCCGCTTACGCGGCTAGCTCGCTGTTTTGGCAGGAAGATGATATTCCGTCACATACGTTCCCGTACGGAAATCATAGAATGCGTAGCTGTATTTCTCGGGGTTATGGCCTTCTGAATAGAAGACTTCCCACACAAGCTGTCCATTTAACGTTCCCGGCTGAATCCGTTTGAATTCTGCATCCGGTTTGGCTTTCAGCACAGCTTGTTTGATTGAGGCTTTAAGTACACTTTCAGTTTCCTTAACAATCTGCACGGTCTTATCCGGACCAATTAACCATACATAAATCACTTCATCCGCGTCATTCTCGCCCTTCACGATCCAAGAAGTCGTATCCCATACCTGCTTCGTGATGGACGTTACTTTGGTCAAGTTTGCTGCTTCCTTAGCTTGCTTGCGAATCGGATTCTCTGAGTCCCAGAATGGCTGTTGAATCGTATTGTAGTACATGATTACAATTGCGATAACAGCCAACAAGGCAACAAGAATCACGGCCAGCCAGCGCTTTGGACTCATGACCGAAGAACGTTTTTTAGTTGTCGCTCTCATTATGCTTGCAGCAGCCGCTCGAAGCTTGCTTGTGCCTCGTAACGGATCTTCTCTTCATCCATTAGCGTACACTCGCCATTATGAACAACTTTACGTCCATCCACCCACACATGCTTAACATCTCTTCCTGAACCGGAATAAACAAGATGCGATACGATATCTGTCAGGGGATAATAATGAGGCTGTTCTATATCGATGGCAATGAAATCTGCTTTTTTGCCTTCAACCAATTGGCCAATTTTTTCTTCCTGCCATATGGAACGTGCACCATAAACCGTACCCATGCGTAATGCCTCCATAGCAGGGATAACGGTTGGATCACCGGATACTCCTTTGTGCAGCAAAGCAGCAAATTTGATTTCTTTAAACAGATCCAAATTGTTATTGCTCGCAACACTATCCGTACCAAGCGACACAGTAACGCCTGCACGCAGCAGTTCAGGTACACGAGCTACGCCGCTTGCCAGCTTCAGATTGCTGACAGGATTATGGGATACGGCTACCTTACGGTCAGCCAGCAATGCAATCTCTTCATCATTCAAATGTACCGCATGGGCAACAAGTGCCGGCCGCGAGAAAAAGCCCAGCTTATCCAGATGCTCGACAGGACGAGTACCGTAATCCCGGACATTTTGCTCCACTTCAGCAAGTGTCTCGGACATATGTGTATGAACAGGCAGATCATAATCATGAGCAGCTTGGACAAACTTCTCAATGTAATCAGGCGGGCAAGTATAAGGGGCATGTGGTGAAATCATGGTCGTAATACGTCCATCTGCTTTGCCGTTCCAATCCCGCGCGAATGCGATTGCTTCTGTCAGCTTCGCCTGCTGGATCTCCTCGGAACAAAGACCAATAACGCCACGTGTCAAACAGCCGCGAATACCCGATTGCTCAACCATTGCAGCCACTTGATCCATTCTGTCATACATATCAACAAACGCTGTTGTACCCGTCTTCAGCATCTCGACAATAGCCAAGGCGCTGCCAGCACGAGTATCTTGATCGATATATTTGCCTTCCATCGGCCACATTTTTTGCTCGAGCCATACTTGCAGGTTTTGATCGTCGGAGTAACCACGGAGCAGAGACATAGCTGCATGACCATGTGTATTAATAAGGCCCGGCATAAAAGCAAGCTTGCTGCCGTCTAATCGTTCTACTTTCTCATCCAGCCCAGTTGGAGCTGTCTCACCGATATATGTAATCTGATCGTCGGTTACTACCATGTGTCCCCGGAAGACCGAATTGGTATCGTTCATCGTCACGAACAGGCCATTTTCAATCCATAATTGAGCCATCTTCAAGTTCATTCCTTTCTTTGTTCAAATAATAAGCCAAGCTCAGTAATTCTCTTGTAAAGTCTGCGTGGTGAATCCGGATATGATCTGGTAACCGCAATATAGCCGGTGCAAAGTTCAAGATCCCTTCAATCCCCGCTTCTACGAACTGATTCGCTACATTTTGTGCTTCCGGACCGGGCACGGTAATAATGCCGATCCGGATATTATTTTCCTCTACGACAGCCTTCAGCTTTTCCATAGGCATGATGGGAAGATTATTAATCATCGTCCCGATCTTACTAGGATGGTCATCGAATACGGCGACAATTTTCATATTGTCTTTGGAGTACTTATTGTAATTACATAATGCATGTCCTAGGTTACCAGCACCAACGAGTGCAACATTAATCCGCTGGTCCAGCTTTAGGATTTGTTGAATCTTCTCAATCAAATAGGAGACGTCGTACCCGATACCCTTACGGCCGAAATCACCGAAATAAGCAAGGTCCTTCCGAATTTGGGCGGGATTGAGGTCTAGCTTGAGTCCCAGCTCCTGCGAGGAAACGGTTTGCACTTCACGGTTGTACAATTCGTTTAACACCTGCAGATAGATGGGCAGCCGTCTGACGACGGCCTCTGATATTTTCGCCTGCTTCACCCGTTTGCCCCCTCTTCCGATTGCAGCCATTCCCGCATTCGCGCTACCATCTGATCCGTATGCATGGTTTCAATCTTCGGTCCTGGTAATGAATAAAGGAAATGTTTGCCATAATACGTATCAATGACTCGCGTATCGTAGATAATAACAATCCCCTTGTCCTTCGTTGTACGAACAAGTCTTCCGAAGCCCTGTTTGAAGCGGATAACCGCTTGTGGGATAGACAGCTTCATAAACGGATTTTGCTTTTGCTTCTGCAGCAGCTCCGACTTCGCTTCAACAAGCGGATGATTCGGCGGCTGGAACGGCAGGCGGACGATGGCAAGACAGGTTAAAGCCTCACCTGGAATGTCCACCCCTTCCCAGAAGCTGCTCGTGCCAAGCAGAACCGTTTCGGGTGACTGGGTGAACCGTCTCGTAAGCTTTGTCCGATTACCGCTGTCAATGCCTTGTCCAAGGACCTGAATACCCGAACCTGCCAAAGCTTCTTTAAGCGGCTCATAGACCTGCTTCAGCATCCGATATGAAGTAAATAGCACAAGCATGCGTCCTTTTGTCTCTACTGCTGCATCCGCAAGCGAGTCTACAAGCATAGAAGTAAACTGCTGATCGCTCCCAGCACCTTTCAAGGTTGGGAAATTCCGTGGAATAATGACCAGAGCCTGCTCGCGATAATTAAACGGCGAGGGAAGCTGAACGGTCTTGAGCCGGTTATTTTCTTCAAACCCTTCGAGGCCAAGCTGCTCCTCCGCATACTGGAACGATTTATGAACAGACAATGTTGCAGAAGTTAGCACAATGCTGTCCTTCACATCAAAGAAATATTGCTGAAGCTGTTTGCTGACATCCACCGGAACGGCATAAAGATGGACAGACCGATAACGGTAAGCCATACTCGCTTCAATCCAATACACTTCCGAATTTTGCTCCATCTTGAGGAAGGTACGCAGATCATCCTTCACTCTCGTCAAATCACGAACAACGCCATTGAGGTCGGTAATAAGTCCTTGAATCGTCTGGTCATCGAGTCTTTCTTTAATATCCGATGCCATTTTATCCACTGTCTTAACGACCCGGCTGAGCTCGGTATGCACATTTGTCTCTATATTCAACACATCGTCCCAGCCTGTTTTCGGGGTGTCACTGCGCAAACGGCAAACGGCCTGACCGTTATCATTGCCGGCCTCTCCAGACTCGCCAACGAAGGCATACAGGAGCTCAAACAGCTTATCCCAATGCTCCTTGACGTCTTGGAAAATCGGAATAACCGTATCAATGGTTTCCGTCCATGCTTGTACCCGCTCATCATCCTCCTGCTGCAGACGTAGTCTAAGTGCTGGCAAGAGACCAGAACGGTTATCTTTAAATAATCTCGTCGTTTGATGAGTCAAGGAGAAGTAATTAATTTGCATGCCAAGATGTTTGCCGGCTACCTCTTCAACATGATGAGCCTCATCAATAATCAAGTGGCTATACGATGGAAGAAGCCTATGATCCGCTTGAACATCCGTAAACAGCATGGAATGATTCGTTATGCATACATCAGCAATATTGGCTTCATGCTTCGCGCGGTGATAATAACAACGCTTAAACCATGGACATTGGCGATTTAAACAGGAATCCGCGTCACTGGCCACCGTCGACCAGAAGTCAGATCCTTTATTGCCAAAGTTGAGTTCCTCTTGATCTCCGGTCTCGGTCTCGCTGAGCCAGACCACCATTTGAGAAGCTGTAATCGCATCATCAATGGGAGCAACTAGATCTTTCGCATTAATTTTACTTTCAAATTTACGCAGACATAAATAATTGCCTCTTCCCTTAAAGATGGAGGCACGGAAATCAAAAGGCAGTATTTCACGAAGAAGCGGTACATCTCGATGCCTCAGCTGCTCCTGCAAATTGATGGTATGGGTACTGACAACAATTTTGCTTTCCTGCTTAATCCCGTAGTACAGAGATGGAATCAGATAACCAAGTGATTTGCCGGTTCCTGTACCCGCTTCAATAAGCAGATGCCGTTCATTGCAGAGCGAGTCATATACTTCATGAAACATCGTCGTCTGCGCTTCCCGTTCCTCATAGTTCGGGTACTTCTCCATGAAACGCTGCTTGATGCCATCCAAATACTGCTCGAAAGACATATCCTTGAGCTGATCCGCTTCCTGGTCTGCACGTGCTGGCTGCTCTTCGGTCCATTCGCCAGCCTTCAAGGCAAACTGATTGAAATATTGATAAGTATTCATATCAATGGAGGTGTGAAGCTCAGCTTGCTTTTGGGTTTCGGCCATAAACCAGCTTAGATCGCTTCCGTTGTCTATAAGAAAGGATAGCCGCTGCAAAGTAAGCAGCGGCAATTGTCTGAGCTTTCGTACCGATAGGGCAAATAACTGCGCTGTAGCTACCGCGTCACTGTCTGCCCGATGATGCTGTTCATGGGTAATGCCAAACAGCTCCGTTACAGCGCCAAGCTGATACGTAGTAATCGAAGGATACAGAACTCTAAGCAGCTCAATCGTATCAAGCCTGCGACCGATAAAGGGATGATACCCGCATCGGTCGAGCGCTTGATTCAGGAAGCCAGCATCGAAGTTTACGTTATGAGCAACGAGTACGGCATCCTCTAAATGAGGGATGAGCTGCATAAGCACCTCATCCAGCTCGGGAGCGTCCGCTACCATAGCAGCATCGATCCCTGTTAACTGCGTTATAAATGCCGGAATTTCTATTGTAGGACGAACGAAGGAACTAAACGTTTCCACAATTTCAAGGTCTTCATTCAGCACGGCTAATCCGACCTGAAGGATATCGTCTCCAACGCCATGTCCTGTCGTCTCTAAATCCAATACTGCAAATTTCATTAATTTTCTATCCCCTCATAAGCAGCAAAGCTCGGTACTGCCGAAAAATAAGGATAATTGCTGCGGCGTTTCTTTACAACATTTCAAATTGTTTAACGGGTCTTTAAAGCTTGGGCAAGTTTCATATGCCTTCAGGAAAAAACGTTCTGCTTGCTCCATATTCATATAGATCGCTTGAATGCACCCAAGGGCATTATAGCCTAAAGCACGCCATTTCGGATAGTCCGTTAATGAAATCAGCAATTGGAAATGTCTTTGCGCCTCACTCCAGTTTTGAAGATGCATATTGGTCATCGCCAGATACAGCCTTGCCAGATTGCATTCCGGAAGGGTTGAGACCGCTGATTGAAAATGAGTGGCAGCATCGGAAAACATAAATAATTTATAATATCCCTGCCCTTTCGAAATCATCATGGCGTACTCATACGGAACTTCCATATCAAGCTCAGCGTTATAAGCTTCTTCGGCAGCAGCCGGTTCTGGCTTCTCTGTCTGCTTGACTGTTTCAGGCACCGAAGGCACTGACGATGATGCCGCTTGGGTCTCGCCTAACTCTGTGCTGCTCTCCATGGCCATGGAAGGCGGCGGTGTTATTTTCGATGGAGGAACTTCAGGTGAACCTGATTGCTGCTCCACAAAACAAGAAAACTTTTCTTCGAATTCAATCCATTGTTCGACGAGGGAATCGCTCATTTTTTTGAGGGTTGCCATTTGCTCGTCATATTGAAGCTTCTGATCACCGGTTGCAGTTGGATACACATCGATAAGATGGTCAAGCATTTCATTCATGGCTTCGAACATTTGCTGAAACATATTACGCATCCCGCCTTCACCAAAGAATTGAGGAGTGTTATGCTCATTCTTTGTTTCGGCAGGGCTTTTCATACCCCGTGCCAATCGTTACATAGTGCTGGAACTGAAGCGTTAAAGAACCGTCGCGTGTATTTCCTCAGACAGATTTTTGAGTGGTCGGTTATCACTGTCCAGAATGGTTACAATCGGCTTATGCACTCTTGCTTCCTCGTCGGTCATGGATGCATAAGAAATGATAATAACCTGGTCTCCAGGCTGAACTTGGCGAGCTGCAGCACCATTAAGGCAAATAACACCTGATCCGCGCTGCCCCGTGATGACATACGTCTCAAACCGTGCACCATTATTGTTATTTACAATCTGTACTTTCTCATTTTCCCAAATGTCTGCTGCATCCATTAAATCCTCATCAATCGTAATACTGCCTACATAGTTTAAATTTGCTTCTGTTACGGTTGCCCGATGAAGCTTTGATTTCATCATTGTTCTATACATGATCCTTCACCTCTGCGACTACATTTGGTACAAATAAGGCATTATCAATTAATCGAGTCGAACCAAATTTTACGGCAAGTGCCAGAATATATTTGCTTTCTTCAAGCTCAATCGGCTCATTCCAAGAAGGCTGCTCCAAAGAAGGATAAGTCAACCATTCTACATAATCAATCTCCGCTTGACCTGCTTCGTTGATTTTGGCTTTAACGCGTGATACCAGCTCTTCAGATTTAATACCCGGTTCATTCGCCCATTGCTTCGCAAGAGCCAAAGACTGCGATAAAACAACCGCTTGCTGCCGATTCTCGGCTGTTAAATAAACATTACGCGAGCTAAGCGCAAGTCCATCTGGTTCCCTTACAATTGGACAAGGAATGATTTCCACCGGGAAATTCAGATCGTCTGTCATTTGCTGAATAACCGCAATCTGCTGAGCGTCCTTCATACCGAAGTATGCTCGATCAGGCTGAACGAGATGGAAAAGCTTGCTCACAACAAGCCCAACGCCGTCGAAATGTCCAGGTCTTGAAGCACCACATAATCGTTCCGTAAGCTGACTTACGATAACTGAAGTACGAGGCTTCACGGGATACATTTCCTTCACTTCCGGCATAAAGACGATGTCGATGCCATTCTCTTTGGCAATAGCGAGATCTCTTTCCTCATCCCGCGGATAACGTTCAAAATCTTCATTAGGCCCAAATTGCATAGGATTTACAAATATTGATAATACCGAGGCTGTGTTCTCAGCCACCGATTGACGCATTAAGCTTGCATGACCTTCGTGAAGAAATCCCATAGTTGGTACAAGACCAATAGTTGGGTGATTGGATGATTGTTTGATTTTAATAAGTTCGTTTTTTAGCTCAGCTATGGTTCGACACAAAATCACGCTTGGGGGACTCCTCTCCGCTTGCTTGATTACTGCTGTTATTTGAAACTGCTCCCGCACCATATAGATGATTGATGGCTGCCGACTTAGCGCCAAAGGAATGCTCCTCCGCAGGGAAAGCGCCAGCTTTCACTTCGTTTACGTAGCTGCTGATGGCATTACGGATTGTAGATCCGATATCTGCATACGTTTTGACCATTTTCTTCTCGATATAAGGTGATGAATATTGCAATATATCATGATAAACCAGTACCTGACCATCACAGCCACGCCCTGCGCCGATGCCAATGGTTGGGATCGACAATTCTTTGCTGATGGCTTCTGCTAAAGGCTCTGTAACGAGCTCCAGCACGATAGCAAATGCTCCAGCAGCTTCAAGCGCCTTGGCATCCTCCATCAGTTTTTCTGCTTCGCGTTCAAGCTTGCCCTGCACCTTGTAACCGCCAAGCTGATGAACTGATTGGGGAGTTAAACCGATATGGCCCATAACAGGGATTCCGGCTTTAACCAACGCCTCTACTTCAAAGGCAATATCCGTACCACCTTCCAGCTTAAGAGCTTGGGCTCCGCCTTCCTGCATCAGCCTTGCTGCATTACGCAGCGTAGATTCCCGACCGATGCCGTAAGTCATAAAAGGCATATCCGTAACAATAAACGTATTCTTGGCACCTCGTGCTACGGCGCGTGTATGGTAAATCATATCTTCGAGCGTGACCGGAATCGTTGTATCGTACCCAAGTACAACATTCCCTAATGAATCGCCGACCAGAATAACATCCAGACCAGCTTCCTCCGCCAATACGGCAGACGGATAATCATACGCGGTCAGCATTGAGATTGGATTTTTGTCCTGCTTCATTTTCTTGAGGTTGGTAATTGTCAGACGCTTCCTCATTACGCTTCATCCCCTTTTAAGTTTTAGGATAAACACAAAAAAACCTTTTAGCCGCTGCTAAAAAGGTTCCCGAACTAAAAAGGAAACGTATGCTAAGTCTTTGCTTCCTTCTGTCTCGGTCCCTACGGCTCAGAGCAGAGTTTGCCTTGCTAATCCACAACATCTATTACCCTCAGCAGTGCAGCTCTTACCAGATACCGCCTGCTTCTCTTATAGTAACAAAAAAAGGTGTGCCCGTAAACGCCCCTTAGCGTACGGGCTCGCCCATTTCTGCGGAAAACACAACAACCGTGCTTCCGTCTTCCTTGCGTACAGTTAATGCACCGCTGGCATCAAGACCAATCGGAACGCCGTCAATTGTACCTTGAGGGGTTATAAGTCGTGCAGGTTGGTTCAGAGATACCGATAACGCTTCCCATAACGTAATAATTGGACCAAAGCCTTTGTCCAAATAAAGCAAATAAAGCTGCTCCCATTCATGCAAAAAGTCGGTAATAATCGTCGTCCGATCAAAGCCGTCCCCGCCATTGACAATACGGAGCGAGGTAACCTTATTCAGCATTTCGTCCGGATAATCCGTCTTCTCCAGATTGACACTGATGCCAATTCCTGCGATAACATAGCGCAGTCTCTCATCTTCCGCTGTAGATTCCAGCAAAATCCCACTGATTTTCTTGCCTTCGATTAACAAATCATTGGGCCATTTGATACCTATTGATAACTCTGTCACTCTTCGCAAGCTGCGGCATAACGCGACAGCAGTAAGCAGTGTAAGCTGTGGTGCAAAATGAATCGGAGTCGAAGGACGAAGGATCATGCTCATCCAGATCCCTTTCCCTTGCGGGGATACCCAGCCACGCCCCATTCGACCGCGGCCATTCTGCTGCTGCTCCGCTATGACAAGCGTACCTTCCGGCGCACCTTCCTCCGCCAGCTTCTGCGCTATATTTTGCGTAGAATCAACAGACTCGAACCATTGGATCGAGCTGCCAAATATTTTCGATTTCATTTGACTGAGCAGCTCAGGTACCGATAAGGTATCTGGCGAAGAAATCAGTTTGTATCCTAACCGACGCGAAGCGTCAAACTGATAGCCAATCGACTCCAATTTTTTAATTTGCTTCCAAACAGCCGTACGGCTGACACCTAGCTGCTGACTGATCAATTCTCCAGATACATACTCGCCAGGATTTTGTTCAAACAATTCAAGCAATCGGTTGGTTGACATCTTTATCAATCCTCGAAATTCCATATTTGAGCTTGCGCAAGTAACGCTTCTTGTTCATTCGGCAGTTTACCTAATGCAACTTGCAGGAGGAGCTGCTGCAGCATCCGTCCCATCCACGTTCCAGGCTCTTGATTTAAGCCTCCTGCGAGCTGTTTGCCATTCAGCTTTAACTGCTTTAAAGTTATTGCCGGCATGTTGTCTAACCATTCCATGAAGAGGTTCGCATAGGGGTGAAGAACTTGATGCGGATCCCATCGTGCAATGGATAACCACCCACGAGCCGCTGTTTCACCATATTGAATAACGGCATTTGTCCATATGAGCCGCAAATCTTCATCCTGCTTCATAATCAATTCTGAATGCATGTGCAGGACGGCCATAATCGAGTTCACGCGAGCTGTTGGCAGACGTAGTGCCTTTAATGTCTCTTCTGCCTCTATAGTCGTTATATAATCAACCATAAGCAGTGCAGCATAACGCATATCTGAATGTTGAAGCTCGTGTATTTGAGTAAAAGGCTTAAAACCATCTGGATTAGTCAGATAAGCTTCTCCAAGCTTGTCCGCTGCGACTAGCGGGGTACCGCAATAAAACAGCAGTCTGCTTACTGAGAGCAGGTGTAACGCATGTTGTGGGACACCTCCGCTCATCATACGGTCAAGCTCTGCAAAAACACGCTCCATAGCGATGAATGAAAGCAGCTCACGATGTCTAATTAAAGCTCTCCAAGTCTGATGAGCAATGGCGAATCCGAATTGGGAAGCGAACCGGATCGTTCGCAGCATCCTGAGCGCATCCTCCTGAAATCTCGCGTCCGCATCACCTACACAGCGAATCATCTTGTGTCGCAGATCATCTATGCCCTGAAATGGATCATAGAGCTCACCATCAGCATACATCGCCATTGCATTAATCGTTAAATCCCTGCGCAGCAAATCGCCGTCCAGACGGTCGATAAACTCGACTTGCGCTGGACGGCGGTGCTTCTCATATTCCGATTCTGTCCGGTAGGTCGTCACTTCATAAGGAATGCCATTATGCAGGACAGTTACTGTGCCATGCTGGAGACCGGTCGGAATACAGCGGGGAAATAAAGACAATACCTGCTCTGGTCTCGCCGATGTAGCAATATCTACATCCTTGATTGAAAGCCCCATAACCGTATCCCTAACGCAGCCACCAACAAATACCGCTTCATAGCCTTGATCCCCAAGCTTTTCGAGTACGGGTATTGCCTGCTGCATGATGGTCGGCAAATTGAAGCGTATCCCCATATGTTTCGGCACTCCCCTTCCTTTTCTAAGCTTCGCATACCGGAATTGGAAGATCGGCTTCAATCCCTAAAACCTGGTAATATATTTGCTCATATTGAGTCGTAATTACATCGTTACAGAACTCATTGCGTGCACGGAATAGGCATGCTTCCTTGAAGGAGTTATGAAGCTTCTCATCCTTAAGCAGCTGCGTTGCAAAGCCTGCCATCCCTTCCACATCGCCAATCGGACATAAGTAGCCAGTCTCTCCGTGAGTAACAAGCTCCGGAATACCACCGGCATTCGAACCAACCGTAGGTACGCCGCATGCCATTGCTTCAAGGGCAACTAGACCAAAGCTCTCTTTCTCCGAAGGAAGCAGCAATAGATCGGCCATTGAAATAACCTGTGCGACATCTTCTTGTTTGCCAAGGAAATGAACACGGTCTTCCAAGCCCATTTGTCTGATCTTGCACTGAATCTTGGACAGTTCAGGGCCTTCGCCTACAAGAAGCAGCTTAGCAGGAAGTTGTTTGGACACGCGTTCAAATATTTCTACAACGTCACTTACACGCTTAACAGGACGGAAGTTGGAAATATGCATCATAATCTTCTCGTGTGGCTCCGCATAATCGGCGCGAAGAGATACTGCATCCCGCGGGTAATACACCCGTTTATCGACGAAATTATAAGTTAGATCAATGGGACGAGTAATATCGAGAAGCTGTCTTGTTTCATTAATTAAATCCTGTGACACAGCTGTTACAGCATCACTCTGATTAATGGCAAGACGAATCAGATCCTTCAGCGACTCATCTTGTGCCAGCACGGTAATATCCGTACCATGGAGGGTCGTTACGGTCTTAAAGCCATCTCCAAGCATTTGTTTCGCCAGATGAGCACAAACGGCATGTGGAACGGCATAATGAACATGCAGCAGATCCAGCTTTTCCATCTTCGCAACCTGTGCCATTTTACTTGCCAAGGATAAATCATATGGCGGATAACGGAAGACGTAATAATCATTGACTTCTACTTCGTGAAAGAAAATGTTTTTATGAAATTTCCCGAGACGGAAAGGTATGCTGTGCGTAATAAAATGTATCTCATGGCCGCGCTCAGCCATTAATTTTCCAAGTTCCGTTGCAACGACGCCGGAACCCCCCAGGGTAGGATAACACGTGATTCCAATTTTGAGTTTACGTGCCATATTAGTCGTCCGCCCTTTCATAACATGATGATAATCTATATATTCGACAATGTTCTATGTTATGTCGTCCATCACTTTTTACCTTTTGTTAAAAATATTCCACCGCATGCGGACGCTTAATCGCGAATCCTTCCGCATACTTCCAGCCTCGTGTTTGACCAAGCAGGCTGTCGCGAGCCTCTACCCGTTCGATATAACGATCTGTCAGCGGTGTTGCGACACGGTCTTCACCTGGTGCAGCTGTCTGGAATTGTGACTGATAAGCCATAAGAGACTGTCGCTTCTCATCGTAATACTTAGACACATCTACCATAAGCGAAACGTTATCAACATCATTTATGTAATAATAAATCAATTGCTCCACTTGAACAGCCGGCAGCTCTGGCATGTAACGACGAAGTTTGGCATTAAATACGGCTTCCTCAACTAGCTTGCTGCAAGCGATATGATCAGGATGACGATCCACCCAATATGGGGCGAATACTATCCGAGGCCGGGTACGGCGGATTTCTGCTACGATTGCATCAATATGTGACTTTGTCATTTCCAGACCACGATCTGGCAGTCCCAGATTCGTACGGGCATATAGACCAAGCACCGAGGAAGCATTGGAAGCTTCCAGCTTCCTAAGCTCCACGGTGCCGTTTGAAGACATTTCCGCTTCGGTCAAATCACAAATTCCAACCCGTTTACCAGCAGCCGTATATTTCGCAATTGTGCCGCCCATTCCGATCTCTGCATCATCCGCATGAGCACCAAAGACGAGAAGATCTAATGGCTCACTCATGGCTGATCAATACCTGGTTTATATTTGTGTACAAGCTCGCGCCAAGCAAAGTCTCCGCGTGCAAGTGCCCTTACGAGCAGCTCTGCCGTAGCCACATTGGTTGCTACCGGAATGCCCTGCACGTCACAAAGACGAAGCAAAGCAATGATGTCCGGCTCGTGAGGCTGCGCCATAAGCGGATCACGCAAGAAGATGATAAGATCCATCTCATTTTGTGCAACCATGGCACCGATCTGCTGGTCACCGCCAAGAGGACCGGACATAAAGCGATGTATTTTAAGGCTTGTTTGTTCCATGATCCGAGTACCCGTTGTACCCGTCGAGAATAATTCATGGGGAGCAAACACGCTTTCATAAGCAGTTACAAAGTTAACCATTTCTTCTTTTTTGCGGTCATGCGCGATAAAAGCAATTTTCAACATCTACAATCCCCACTCTTTCTACGCTGTATAAGAAATTAGTCCATTACATGTTCGAAACCATAAATCATACCACTGTATGTCATGATTTTTTTGATCGCAACATTAACACCTGGCATGTAACCAGCGCGGTCATAAGAGTCATGACGAATTTTCAGCGTTTGACCATAGCCGCCAAATACAACCTCTTGCTGAGCAAATACGCCTGGCAGCCTTACACTATGTATACGGAAGCCATTATAGTAACCTCCGCGAGCCCCTTCGATAACTTCTTCTTCATTCGGGTTACCTTGACGAAGCTCTTCGCGTACTTGTGAGATCAATTCAGCAGTCTTGATGGATGTACCCGATGGTGCATCCAATTTCTGATCGCCGTGATACTCAATAATCTCGACATGCGGCAAGTATTTGGATGCCTCTGCTGCGAATTTCATCATCAGAATGGCGCCAATGGAGAAGTTCGGGGCAATCAAGCCACCCAGCCCTTTTTCCTGGCAAAGCTTGTCCAGCTCTTCGATTTGTTCAGGCGTGAAGCCTGTTGTACCCATAATAGGCCGGACGCCATATTCAATCGCGACCTTTGTATGCTGATAAGCTAACGCAGGCACTGTAAAATCAACTAGTACATCTGCCTTTGCGCCGCTTAGTGCTTCTTCAATCGTTGCACTAACGATAACCCCTGTATTCGATTTCCCTGCAAATAGTCCAGCATCCACAGGACCTGCTGAAGGAGCGACAGCAGCAACGAGCTCAAGCGCCTCGTCCTCCAGCACCATTTTCACAACTTCACGGCCCATTCGGCCGCTTGCTCCGATTACTGCTACCTTAATAGCCACCAAGATCACCTAATCTTTCTGTTGTTGTTTGCCCATCACCCGTCTGCGCATCATCCTGCGCTTCCGATTTACATCAGCGAACAATCTACGCGCTGCGGAATGTCCGGGATCTAGTCTAATTGCTTCTCTGGCATTAACCACCGAATCTTCAATACGGCCCATCTCCGAGTATGTCAATGCAAGTAAATAAAAGGCCTCGAAGCTAAGTGGGTCAAGCTCAGCCGCCTGCTGAAGCAGGGGCAGCGCATCCAGGTACCGAGATGGTACTTCAGCTAGCTTAAGCTCAGCCGAGGATACCAAGAGTCTCGACTCAATCGTATGCAGATGATATAAATATTCGGGATGATTACCATCAAGCTCTATTGCTTGCTTCGCATATTGATGCGCTTTGCTCCATTTGCCGCTTCTGGCGCATGAAACCGCACATTTATGTTGATAGCTCGCATTTAGAGGTTCTGCCGCTATCGCTTGCTCGAACCAATAAATCGCCTGTTCGAAATCACTATTTAGAATAAACTCATACGCCTTCTTCACGCAGCTTTCCCCGTCCATATGCCCATCCTCCTTGTACACAGGTTGATGGTACAGCATATGTAGGAGGGTGTTCTACTGTTCGGCGTTTTTTCTCGTCCAGCGGTCAGCGTCCCGAGTATTGAATTTATTCATGACTTTGTTATGCGCTTCCGTCAGATCAATGTTGAGGGAATTCGCAAAGCAGGACAAAATAAATAAAATATCGCCAAGCTCCATCTCAATGGAGTTTTCTTCTTCATTAGGCTTTTTTGGCTTCTCACCATAATAGTGATTCACTTCTCTGGCGAGCTCGCCTACTTCTTCACTCATTCGCGCCATAAGAGCTAATGGGCTGAAATAGCCTTCTTTAAATTGACCGATATAGGCATCTACTTCGCGCTGGATATCGGCTAACGATTTATCTGTCATTGCTGATGACCCTTTCTTTCTTATGTATAACGCTAATAACACCTATGTTAACGTAAAGAAGCACTGAAAACAATGTTTTTTGAGCCGTTCATTAAGCTATAATACTTAAATAGCTTGTTCATGAACCTAAAAGGAGTTCCTCATATGCCGCAGAAATACATGCTTCAACTTCGAACCATATTACCCATTCTATTGGGTACAGCCATCTATGCCTTTGGGCTTCATTATTTCGTGATACCAAACCAACTGATGGAAGGCGGCGTGACTGGTATCGCCGTCCTGCTCAACTACGCTGCCGGCTGGCCGCTCTCAATCTCAACCCTGATTCTGAATATTCCGCTCTTTGTGATTGGCTGGAGGAAGCTAGGCCTTGGCGAAATGGCCTACACCCTTGTTGGTGTTATCTCACTATCCGGTTTCCTTGCATTGATGGAATGGATGATTGAAAAGGGCTGGATCGTTACGTTAAGCAATTCCCATGACTACCTGCTGGCTGCTCTTTATGCAGGTGTGACGTTAGGCGGCGGATTAGGTATCGTCTTTCGGGCAGGAGGAACAACCGGCGGCGTCGATATCATCGCCAGAATTGCTTCAAGGCGCAAAGCTTTCAGTATGGGGCAGTTTATTTTACTTACTGATGCCATTATCATTGGCATCTCGCTTTTCTATATTCCAATTGAGAAAGTACTTTACACCCTCGTTACTGTCTTTGTCGCATCCAAGCTGATTGACTTTATTCAAGATGGCGCGTATGCGGCCAAATCTTTCTCGATTATTACCGAGCATGGCAAGGAAATGGCTGCCCAGATCACTTCCGAGCTTGACCGAGGTGTTACTTTAATGCCAGCACTCGGCGCTTTTTCCGGGCAATCAAAAGAGGTCGTCTACTGCGTTGTTCAGCGGCAAGAAATGCGCCGGCTTAAGAACATTATACGCCGTATCGACCCCAGAGCTTTTACTGTAATTAGCGAAGTTCATGATGTACTTGGTGAAGGCTTCAAAGAAGAATGAGAATTAGGAGAGCGGCTTTATGCCATATGGCTGCTGCTTATATTTGCGCCAGCCTATGTACGTAAGAACGGCCATAATGATTGCGCCTAGCAGCAAGATCCAGCTAATCGGATTCGCCTCACCTGGTGGGGCGATGACCGGTTCTTCTTCTTCGGAATGACCGTTATCGAATAACCGGTTTAGAGAATATTCCAAATCCTGAATCGAATTGTCCGTCCAGTCCTGCTTAGTCTGACCTTTCATCCCCGCTTCAAGAAGGACATTGGTATAATGCATGCGTTCCCTTAATTCCTCAATCCGATCCGCTGGCCTCTGCATCGAAGCAGCTGCTTCAATCCGCAGCAAGTGTTCATTAAAGCTGTTCATCGCAGCGCGGGCTGCAGTAGCACCGTCATCTGTCTGTCTGTTCCATGAACGGTTTACACGCTCCAAATCCTCCAGCATCACTTTCTCATACTGTAGCCATAAGGCATGTTCCGGACGCAGCAGCGCATCAGTTGTGAGATGGATACGCGCCGAAGCTGTTAACCAATCCGAAGTCATCTTACCGTTCTTTAGCGTGAATGCGATAGATGAGATACTATCCTCCATCAACATCCATCCAGCAGCTTGTCCGGCTTGCCGAACTTCTTGTTTGTCCACAAGCTTGGCGAGTTGCTGCACATATTTATAGCCAGCTTGGCGATTGTTCCTATAAGCAGCTTCGTATAAAGCTGTAGCCGTCTCGTCCAGACGAAGCAGCCCACTCCGTGATTCGTTAGCATGACCTGTCCCAATCCGTTCCGATGGAAAGGCTTTAGCAACCGTAACCGAACAGACGGTCATGACGATACATAAGAATAAGGGCAGTGCAATTCGTATCTTCATGGACATCCCTCCTACAAAGAATTGCCGCACAAGAGGCCAAGTCCAACTTGGCTCATGCGGTGATTCTTACATCGTAAGCATCTGCTAGAAAGAATTTCCGCATAATAGGCCAGTCCAACTTGCCTATGCGGTGATTCTTACTTCGTAAGCCACTGCTATGACCACTTTATGAAGGGATGTCCATCCTTATGTCTGTTTTTTTGCCTTTAAAGCTAAACCTCCAACAATAAAGCTGAAGATCGTTAAGCTATACGTAAACCACTTCACCTGTGTCAGGTTATCCATGAGGGAATCTGACAGCCATGGGAAGACATCATAGGTATAATCCACCGTATCATTAAGCAAAAGCCATAAGGTACCGATAACAGCAGCCCCTACTCTAGCCTTCATAAACCTAGCGTATAAAAGCACCTCAATAGCCATTGCCGAATGTGAACACATTAACATCCAATGCTCCCAATGCAGCGGATCTCCCTGCATACTGCCCGCAACAATCATCGATACAGCCCAGATCCCATATTTAATAGAGGTAACGACCGCCAGACCCTCAATAATCATCCTTGCGCCATTAACAAATTTGGAGTTACCACGCGGTGGAAACAGCCAATACAGTAGGGTGATGGTGAAAAACAAGCTTGCCGTCGGACTATCCGGCACAAAAACAATTTGCCATAGCGGATGGCTGCTGAGAGTGTCCTCAATTTGATTTCCATACCAAATGTACCCATAGATGGTACCTAGGAAATTACAAATAAACATCAGCCATAAAAAGAGGCGATTCAACAGAAACGATCTGCTCCAAAACCAAGATATCGGTAACCCCATTGGAATATACGTCCCTCCATTTTACCCATATAGTAAGGAAAACTTCGAAAAAAACCTGATCGTATAAATACGATCAGGTTTTCAAGGTGCTGCTATTATTCAGCTGGTGCTTTTTGCTTCGACAGCCAAGTTGTTAATTGGTCAATCTCTTCTGCAGTCAGTGTGCCTTTGAAGGATGGCATGCCGCCGCGACCATTCGTAACCGTCTCAACTAGTTCTTCCTTCGACAAACGATCGCCAACACCAGTCAAAGCTGGGATTTGCGGTGGATTGCCTTTCAGATCTGCTGCGTGACAAGTTACACATTGCGCTTTCTTTACAATATCCATTGCTGGATCGTTAGCATCAACAAGTGCAACTGCCTTATCTTCATTCTTCGTTGCGCTTGGTACTTCTTGGCCTTTTTCGTGGGCCTCACGTGCTTTCTCTTCACGAACATGATGCTCAGGGATCGAGTTCGTAGCCTTCATCTCATGCGTGTAGTGATTCCAAGAAATAACGGTCAAATACACACAGGAAATTAATGACAGAAACATAAGAGATGAAGCAATAGGACGACGATAGAAACGGCGCTCTTTACCTGTGTCCAGGAATGGAGCAAGCAGTAAACCGCCGAACATTACAGCTGGAACACCCATTGTACCAAGTACGATATAGTCACCAGATACCCATGGATATTTCAGGAACTGATACAGGAACAAGAAATACCAGTCTGGCATTGGGATAAAAGCTGCGTTTGTAGGATCCGCTGGATAACCAAGCGGTGCACCCTCAGCAATTGTCCATGTCAGGAACCCGACTAGAACGACACATCCGACCATCCATTCCTTAAGCAGGAAGTTCGGTATGAACGCTTCCGATTTACCGGGGTAGGACGTATAATCTGGCGGAATGTTTGGATGATTGCTTTTCTTCACCCGTGAGTCGCCAACATAAACGACCTTCTCGTTCGATTTATGACCGTGCGCCATAATAAATCCTCCCTTCGCTTAAAGTGGTCCAGAGATGCCTTGCTTCCGGATCATCAGGAAATGCGCTGCGAGCATTGCGATCAGAGCGCCAGGCAAGAAGAATACGTGAATCGCGAAGAACCGTGTTAGCGTTTGCGCGCCAACGATGTCGCCACCGTACAGGAATTCACCGATATAAGGTCCGATATACGGAACTGATTCTGCGATCTGTACGCCAACCTTCGTCGCGAAGTAAGCTTTGTTATCCCAAGGCAGCAGGTAACCTGTAAAGCCCAGACCTAACATAATGAAGAAAATCAGCATCCCTACGACCCAGTTCATTTCACGCGGAGCTTTATACGAACCGGTGAAGAATACACGCAAGGTATGTAAAAACATCATAACGATAACTAAACTTGCTCCAAAGTGATGCATCCCGCGAACAATCCCACCAAATGCTACTTTATGGTTCAAATAGTCAACGCTTGCATAAGCATTGATGATGTCCGGTACATAGTACATGGTAAGGAACATGCCGGACAAAATTTGAATTACAGTAATGAAGAACGTCAAACCGCCAAAGCAGTATACGAAAGCGGAGAAGTGATGAGCAGGGTTAACATGCTCAGGAACTTCGTGGTCCGCAACATCCCGCCATAGCGGCGTAATATCAAGACGTTCGTCAATCCAGTTGTACATCGATTTAAACATCTGCTATCAGCCTCCTATACCCGAGAGTTTTTCTTAACAGGACCTAAGTACACAAAACCGTTTTCAATTTTCGTTTCATATTCATCTAATGGGTTTGGAGCAACTGCAAGGTTCTTACCATCTACGGTATATCTTGCACCGTGGCATGGGCAGTCATACTCATGTTTGCCTAAGGTATTCCAGCCAATCGTACAACCCAGATGCTTACAAACTGGCGAAAGTGCAAAAACTTGGTTATTCGCATCTTTCGTAATCCATGCTGAAAGCTCCGGATCACTTACGTACCAACCATCGACCTGATGAATTTGGAACTTGAATTCTTGAGGCTCACTTGTTATTTTGCTCTCTTCAACTACTTTAACCCATGTACCCTCTGCTTTTTTTGCTAAGAGAGGATCAACCGCAAAACGGACCATAGGCAAAACCGCGCCACCCATCATAAAGGCAGTCGTACCGCCGAGTGTATACGACAAAAATTGACGCCGGGACATCTCTTTGCGTTGAACCGGACGATGCGCGGTTTCTTGATGTTCGTGGTTACTCATCTTCTGTTCTAACCCCCTTTGCCAACCATTTCTCGCGTTCAGCCACACGGCAAAACGCTTGACGAACTAGGACATACACTATAATAGCCTAGGTGCTTGGGAGCGTCAAGAATATGGCTCGCGATTTGTTTACCTATAAAATGCCATTCATAAATTTGTTGGCAATTTGTCACAATTAACCTTGCCATAACTTTTGTTTCCCCAAATCCCATTTTTTTTATTCAAAAAGACCATGTTCACAGCTTGACATCCGACTAGGATTCGCCGGGATTCCACATTGCCACCACTGCTTTCGACACAGATGCCGCAGTTGGTGCCGCTCCATCTTGTTCCGGGCAAATGATTAGATCCGCTTCCGGGCATGTCAGCCCTTCTTGATTCTTCGCGGAAATGACAATGACAAATCGGAATCCTGTTTCCTTCAATGAACGGCAAACTCGTGAGACGATGTTCTGATCAGTGCCTTCGCTTATGTAATGCAATGCAGGATAAGTAACGATCCTTCCTTTAAACGGAATTTCGATCAGATCCATAACATCCCTCAATTGTTCAAGCGCTACTCGCGCTTCATGAGGCTGTTCTATCCCCGTCATGCCTGTTACCGGCAGCAAACAAGTGTCTAGATATGGCTTAAGCTCGTCCCATTGTTCATCTGCAATATCACTAAACTTCATTCCTGCTCCCTCTCCCTGCTTAAATTGAACCCATCCCTCTATGTTACCCATAAAGGGGGATCTTGCCAATCATTGCAAACAAAAAAACTCCCGCAGCTATGACGGATTGCTTGCCTCCATCATAGGGCGGAAGTTTCTATTTGCGTAAATTAGCTTTTCAATTGATTTAATTGAGCAGCTAAACGGTAGAACGTATCCTCGTCCCCAACAGCTAACGCTTGATCAATCCCTTTGTAAATCTGATCGGAGCGAAATTTGTGGACGGCTTCATCTAATACCATTTCCGCTGCTAAACCTAGCATTGCTTCATACGCAACTTTCATTTTGTCCATAGGATACACCTCCAAACCGGCGTTTAAGAGATCCTATCGTCTTCGACTTTCGTCACGCGGTGATTAAAGTGAAAGAGTATAGGTCAACTTACATCGTTCTCTGTCACAATCGAACCGGCTCCTACTTTAAGCATATTCACCATTCTGCGCGCCGATAAGTACGATTGCCCCCATTCCAATTAATATGCCATCGCCTAGTTGGTTTCATAGAAATTCTAATAGAGAAACATACGATCTTGATCTTCGAGGCTTACTCCTGCGATAAGCGCTCTTCCCATTTTCGTCATCCGGACAACTGGTCCATACTCCTGATGTTCACCAACGCGCAGCATGCCCAGATGCACCATCATCCCAATCAGTCGAACATCAAGTACCATATCCGCCGTATCATAATAAAACGGTTTAATGAAGGGTACGAGTACTTTGCGAAGCGATGCGACTGTAACCCATTGCTCAGCCAAGCTGTTCATCCAATGAACAAGTGCCAGCAAATTAGGGATAGGTCCTTTGTAGAGTTTCAACCAAAACTTATACAGCTGTTCCATTTCATTAACCGGTTTGTTATGCAGCCGCTCTTCACCAATCGTCGATAGAGCAAGTACCAGATTATTATCTGCGAAATACTTCATATAGCTGCAGTAGTCATAAAGGAGAGACATCCGGTTCGGATAATGGTGGAAATGTCGGCCGTATCCAAAGCGCCATTCGCCTTTGGATGGCAGCTCCTCCTGGATAGCCAGCTTCTCTAATATTTGTCCACTGAATCGTTTGTACATTGAGCCATCTGCAGCTAGCTGCACTTCATTGTGATAAATATAATGAAGCAGATGATAAATATCATCCTGTGCAAGCATCTGCTCATCCCGGTACACTTGCGGCTCATCCGTATAATGCAGCTCAGCTGCGAATTTTTTACGGAGCGTATCACGAAATCTTGTTCGTAGATCCTGCGGAACTTGGAACATATAACGGTTCGTTCCAGTTACACCATTAAACAGCCAGCCCTGATGCTTAAACCTGGAGATCATCTCCCGCGGTCCGCTTTCTTTAGGCGCTTCTGCTTCTGCCTGCTTTTTCTTAGAGGTACGTTTCGTTTTTTTCTGCGGCGGCGGCTCTTCCGCTGGCGGCTCCAGTTCACCAAACTTGCTTTGCTGAACCCTCGCTACAAGCTCTTCTAGACTGAATGAATCTCTCGATTCGAACAGCAAAGAGTTCAAGAACCGCATTTCGTCTAGTTTCATACTGCTGATCTGCGCTTCAAATACATCTTTCCGGCTTACGGTTGAGAGAATAGACTGAATCAAATCATTTTTGGAGTGACCATTGCACTCACATTGATACACGGTAGCGATCCGGCTTAATTGCTGAATATCAGCATAGCCCAGCATATCCGACAAATTCATTAAATCTCTCCTTTCCGTAAATACCCGCGCCGCCTAAGCTCTGCTTCGCGAGCTTGTTATTTGATTCGCTAGCAATAATTAGTATCATTATGGGAAAATATTTGAATTTTAAAACTACTTGTGTGAAAAAGGTTTACATCGCGATGGCGAGGGCTGTGCTTGGACTGCGCAAGAAATGTTCTTCGATCGCCATTGATTCCGGATTCCTTCGATTAGTTGTGGTTAAGGTTAGGAATCCGGTAATCAAAAGCGAACGCTTAAAAGCCTTTCTGAAAGAAAGCTACTTCGAAAGCATAATCTCGCTTCTACAGAACATTTCTTGCTCCGTCCCGCCTCCTTTGCTCGCTTGCAAATTTATCTACTCCATTACATCCTCTATAACCTTGCTTCAGTACCCATAATGCTCTGGTCACACACACGTTGTATTTACTCCAACATTATCTATCTTTCTCCAAGCCTCGTGGCCATACGTTGGATTCCCTCCAACCTTATTCATCTGTAACGAGGTTACTGGAGCTTTCGAGTTCATCTGACTGTATCAAATCCAACATAGGCGAGCGAGTAACAGCAAATACAGTGATCACGTTGGATGAAATCCAGCGTGGCACTTCTCAGAACTACAAAAATAGGGCTGCCAATAATCGGCAGCCCATAACTTGTTAAAACAATATAATTGACGAGGGAATGAACGGCGAATTGTATCTCCTGGAGGAGCGAAGCGCTCGCCTTTGTCATTTTGAATAAACAAATAACATCTTTAATCAAAATTCAAAATGACAACAGCGACCGGAAGGAGATACATTCCCGAGAGGGACACATCAGTCGATTAATCAAAAATCACTTCTTCAAACTCGGAGCTTCCTTCTCCTGCTCCAAATGACGAGTACAATTATACAACAATGGCTGCCACTGCTCGTCCTTAAACTGAAGAATCGAATAGGATAAATTACCGAGATGCTGTTTCTCCATATCGGCACATAACGTATCGAACATCTGCGCGAGGAATCCGCCATGAGACACCACAAGCAGCCGTCCTTCCGGCTTGCGCTGCTGCCACTCCGCTATAAAAGCTAGGCCACGGGCACGGACTTCCTCATCGGATTCCAAGCCCTGTGCAACCTCACGCCAATTTTCTCCCCAGCGATCAATCCGTTCTTGTAAGATAAGGCCTTCGACTTCGCCAAAATTTCTTTCCCGCAATCTTGAATCGCCATCAAGAAGAGGAATATCCAGCTTTTCAGCAATTACAGAGGCAGTCAGACGAGCCCGCTGCAGATCACTGGAAATAACAGCATCCCACAGCTTCTCATCATGGCTTAACCGTTCAGCCAGTGCATTCGCCTGCTTGATTCCGAGTTCATTTAAAGGAATATCTGTTTGACCTTGAATTTTTCCCAGTGCATTCCAATCGGTATTACCGTGACGAACCATTCCAATAATCATCTTACTATCCCTGCTTTCCTGCGGAAATGAGAAAACCTCTATCGTGGTCATTTGAAGATGACGATCACGGTTAGAGGTATAATTACAGAAGCCCAACAGAGACTTCGCATGTCCTAAGCTTTTGCATCAGCTTCGAGTTCTAGACAACCAGTTCAATATTAATAATGACATAACTACACCTAAAAGCGATAGAGCGATCCAATATTGCGGGAAGGTCGGGACGACCTGCAGCACGAATGGATCACTGACACTCGCCACAGGCACTTCAAATTCAGCACTAATAACAAAGTCACTGCCAGAAGCATTAGCTGTATCCATTAAACCAGTCAACTGCGCCATCTTCTCTTCGGAAGTGCCATTCTCATTGCCTTTAATGAAGAAGATCAATGTACATGTAAAAATAGTCAAACATGCAGCCAGCACAATGGCTAAGTTACGTCTAAAAGCAGGCGAAAAATGATAGCTTTTCTGAGATACAGGCAACAGCCACGATTGTTCAGCATAAATGCGATCCATGACGCTGCGATTCACATGTTCCATTTGAGCACTGACAACCTCATCTTCTTCCGAAAGCATGCGTATCATTTCTTCGCTTTCTTCCCATAGACGGTATTGTTCTGCACAGTGCTCACAATCGAGCAAATGAGCTTCCATCGCTTCACGCTCGACATCTTCCTCAGAAAAATCCCCGAAGAGATCGAACTTGTCTTGTACGTCATCGCATTTCATCGTGTGTTCATCCCCTCGTATTCTTCCATCATCGGCGATTCGCCAAAATAAGGCTCAAGCTGCATCTTTACGCTGGCTCTTGCCCGGAATAACAACGATTTTACAGAACTCACCGTTTGACCCAAGATATTAGCAATCTCTTGATAGTCGAGCTGATCATATTCCCTCAGAATGAGTGCTGAGCGTTGTTTCTCAGGTAAATTATTAATAGCTTCCCGAACCATCGCCATTCGCTCACTGCGCAGCACATGCTGCTCAGGTACCTGGTCAGGCGGGGCCGCAGGCATCATATTAGACTCGTCTAATGGTACATGAGCCGACTTTTGCTTACGCAGCTCACTAAGTACCGTATTACGTGCAATTGTATACAGCCATGTTGAAAAAGAAGCATCTACCTCACGAAAAGAATGAAGGCTGCGGTATGCTTTATAGAAAGTTTCCGAGCACAAATCTTCCGCAAGCAGCTCCAGCTTTGCACTCTTCAACATATGATAGATAAAAGATAATATCTTTCGTTGGTAACGTCGCATCAGCTCAGAGTAAAGCTCGATGTTTCCGTCCTTGATCTCACGTATTAATTGGGAATCAGTCATGACAGGCGAACCTCCTCACCTGCGAATTCTTCTTCCCAGTTCGATTATGTAACATTGTACCGAACCGGAAGCGAAAAGTTGCGGTCATTATCATTAAAATTTTCAATAAATACGATGTATGTAATTCGATGCTCAATAGTCAAATTCCTTCTTCTTTCGACAAAAAGGGTTTTCATCCATATTTTAACAACAGGACTGTCATTACGTATTGTAACATACGAACCTGCATTAGTCTTAAAAAATAAGTAAACTCTCATTTCTTTAAAAGCAGGAATTTGTCGGAATAAGAAGGATATACTCGTCCAATAAAATGAACAAAAAAAAACCACTCCGAAGAGTGGTCAGCGTTCATGATGAACGCTATAGTTTTGGATAGGAGTGGAGAGAAACCATACTGTACTTTTATTATATGTATACGCTTCCACTAAGTCAATGCTTTTTTTGAAAACGCTTAAACTTTTTTTGAAAGCGTTATCCAACCATTTGCGGTTAACAACCACGTATAGAGAAATCCTTACTCTTTTCATACACAACAAAAAAACCTCTTTCGAGGTTTTATTGGCGAACGGTATATCCGGTTTTATCGAGCAGCTGCATCGCTTGATCCAGATCTTCCTGTGTACGGAAAGATAAACGAAGAACACCAGGAACATCTTCTCTGCTCTCAATGATATTAATATTGCTAAGATTAATCCGGGCACTGCCAAGCTCACTAGCGATGTTGCCGATAATCCCTGGATGATCGGGGACATCCACATAACAATCGTATAAGGAATGAATCATCCCTTTGCGGCGCTCCGGCAATTTACTGCGGAATTCACCCGCCGTCTGGAAGGCTTCCTCTATTGCATCTCCGTCTAGAGATTCAAGCATAACAGCGAATCGCTCGACCTCACCATTCCAATCCTTGAGAAGCTTAAGCAGCACCTCACGGTTATTAATGAGGATGTCCCGCCAAACAACCGGGTCACTGGCTGCAATTCTTGTAATGTCACGGAATCCGCCTGCCGCGAGCAATTCGTACAGACCATTATTCTCATTGTAGCCACGAATTTGATTAACGAGCGCTACTGCAATCATATGTGGAAGATGGCTGATCGCCCCAACAATCTCGTCATGAGACTTGGAATCTACGCTTACAAGATGCGCTCTTGTATGCACAAGCAGATTTCTAAGGCGTTCCAAATCATTTACTGATGTTGATTCATCAGGTGTAAGCACGTAGAAAGCATTCTCGAACAGATTTGTAGATGCCGCTTCTACACCGGAACGCTCGGAGCCTGCCATAGGATGGCCGCCAATAAACGTTGCTCCGTTCAGCTCCAGTCTTTTGCCGCATTCAGCAACCGAAGCTTTCGTGCTGCCGACATCTGTAATAATACAGCCCGGCTTCAAGTTAAGCTTGCTGAGTTCTGTAACATACTCTTCCAGGTTGCCTACAGGCACGCATAGGAATATAAAATCGGCTCCCTCAGCTGCTTCCTGCAAGGAAGTCGTTGCATAATCAACGACTCCCCGCTTCATATATTTCTCTACAGAGGATTGACGGTTCGAATATCCGACTACCGTTAGACCAGGCTTGCCTTTAAAGCAAAGCGCTAGTGATCCTCCAATTAATCCTACTCCAAATATCGCAATCTTTGTCATAAGGCTATCCGCGCACCGCCGCTTCTTGAAGAACTTGCTCGAAAGCGGCAATAAACTTCTCGTTCTGTTCCGGAGTGCCTATAGATACACGAATATAGGTCGGATAATAAGTCCAACGAGGTCTAACGATAATCCCCCTGCGGAGCAATGCCTGGAATACTTCAGCAGACGGAAGTTTTGCATCCACCATAATAAAGTTGCCGAATGCAGGGAAATATTTCAGACCAAGCCGATCGAATTGGCTGTAGAAATATTTAATTCCCGCATTGTTCTGTTCACGGCAGAACGTGACAAAGTCATCATCTGCTATGGAAGCTGTTGCTGCAACCTGTCCAAGTCGGTTCGTATTAAAGGGTTCGCGAATTTGATTCATGTATTGAATCACATCTGCATGACCAATCCCGTAACCGATCCGGAGCGATGCCAGTCCATAAATTTTGGAGAATGTGCGCAGGACGATCAAATTACGATAATTTTTCAAAAGCTTGATTCCATCCGGGAAACCTGGCTCATCAACAAACTCGCAATAGGCCTCATCCAGCACGACAAGAACATCTTTAGGCACTTTATCGAGGAAAGCAGTAAGCTCATCTTCCTTGACAATAGTACCTGTCGGATTATTCGGGTTACATACCCATACGAGCTTTGTACGGTCGTTAGTCTTGGCAAGCATAGCCGAGAGATCATGTTTGCCGTCTTTCAAAGGTACTTCAATAATGCGCGCATTCTCGATTTCTGCATTATGCTTATATTGGGAGAACGTTTCATCTGCCATGATCGTTTCATCGCCAGGTGCGAGATAAGTGCGGCAAAGCATAAGTATAATGTCACTTGATCCGTTACCGAAAATAATCTGGTTAGACTCTACCCCAAATTTTTTCGCAACCGCTGCATTCAGCTCAAAGCTGGCACCATCCGGATATGTGGCAATTTGACCTAACTCATTTATGATAGCTGCTTTCGCCAGTTCGGAATAACCAAACGGGTTCTCGTTGGAAGCAAGCTTAATTACTTCCTCTAATCCAAGCTCTCTCTTAACGTCCTCAACCGGTTTCCCTGGCTGATAAACAGGAAGATGCACAATATTACTTTTTGGCTGCATCGCCATTCACCTCTTTGTCTTATTGGCTAACTGCATGTTTTCTATTGTCTCACATCTCGTAAAGGTTTTAAAGGGTATGCAAGTAAATTAGGACAGAATATGACAAAGGTACTGTCTTTTGAGCACTTCTTTAGTGCAAATAGGAGAATAGAAAAAGGACAGAGCGATTTGCTCTGTCCTAACTCATTAGCCCTTTAATCCAGCAACAAATTCGCGGATTTGTGTAAGCCCTGCTTCCCTTTGCTTCTCATCGGTCAGAAGTGGCAGTGACTCTTCGATCTTACGAACGATGGCGCTGCCAACAACAACGCCGTCACAGATGCTCTCAAAGCGCTGAACCTGCTCACGGCTCGAAATCCCGAAGCCTACAGCAATCGGAAGCTCGGTTGCTTCACGTACAGTAGCAAGGAAATCATCAATACCGCTGTGGAATTCCGCGCGGACGCCGGTAACGCCAAGTGACGATACACAATAGACGAAGCCACGTGCCTTACGCGAGATCCGAACTACACGATCCTTAGAAGTTGGCGCAACAAGCGGGATCAAATGAACTCCTTTTAATTCTGCCAATTGACGAACTTCTTCGTCTTCTTCAATCGGAAGATCAGGAATGATCAAGCCGCTGATTCCTTTTTCAACAACTAGGTTCATAAACGGTTCCAGGCCAAACTGCAGCACGGGATTGAAGTAAGTAAACAAGATAAATGGCATTTGAACGCCGGCTTCTCTGGCTTGTGCAGCTGTTTCAATACAGTCCAGAATCGAGATACGGTTCTGCAGCGCACGCTCAGATGCCCGTTGGATAACTGGACCATCTGCCAGAGGATCGGAGTAAGGAACACCAAGCTCCACCATGTCGGCGCCTGCTTGCTCGAGTTCTTTAATAATCGCAATAGATGTAGGGATATCAGGATCCCCGATCGTTAAGAAAGGAATAAGTGCTGTCTTTCCTTCTTGTTTTAATTTTGCAAAAGCAGTATCGATCAAATTCATGCCTCTGCACCTCCCAGATATCCCATGATCGCTTCCACGTCTTTATCACCACGGCCGGACAAGCTTACAACAACGATCTTGTCTTGATCGAGTGTTGGAGCAAGCTTAATCGTTTGGGCGATCGCATGAGCAGATTCCAACGCTGGGATAATGCCTTCTGTGCGGGACAGCAGCTGCAGCGCATCAAGCGCTTCTGCGTCCGTAATCGGGAAGTACTCTGCACGGCCAGAATCCTTCAAGTAAGCATGCTCTGGACCAATACCAGGGTAATCCAGACCCGCTGAGATCGAATGTGCCGGCTGTACCTGACCAAACTTATCTTGCAGCAAGTAACTGAATGATCCTTGGAACACGCCGTGGCTGCCCATCGTCATCGTTGCTGCATGTTCTTCTGTATCAATACCGCGTCCTGCCGCTTCAACCCCAACAAGACGAACGGATTCATCTCCAATAAACGGATAGAAAATACCAATGGCATTGCTGCCGCCGCCTACAGCCGCAACAATGTAATCTGGAAGACGTTCTTCTACTTCCACGATTTGTTTCCGTGATTCATCCCCAATAATCCGCTGGAAGTCGCGAACCATCATTGGATATGGATGCGGACCTGTCGCAGAACCAAGAATATAGAACGTATCATCTACATGGCTGACCCAGTAGCGGAGCGTTTCATTGCAAGCATCTTTAAGTGTACGCGTGCCAGATAGTACAGGAACAACCTCTGCACCAAGCAACTGCATACGGAATACGTTCAGCTGCTGGCGCTTCATGTCTTCCTCGCCCATAAACACTTTGCATTCGAGACCAAGCAAAGCTGCAACGGTAGCTGATGCTACACCATGCTGACCTGCGCCAGTTTCAGCGATAACCTTTGTTTTACCCATACGTTTCGCAAGAACCGCCTGCCCAATCGTATTATTGATCTTATGAGCGCCTGTATGGTTCAAGTCTTCGCGCTTGAGGTAAATCTTAGCGCCGCCAAGATGCTGGCTTAACCGTTCCGCATAATAAAGCGGAGTTGGACGACCTGAATATTTGTGAAGCAAATCATGTACTTCTTGCTGGAAAGCAGGATCCTGCGAATAATGTTTATAAGCTTCTTCTAGCTCCAGCAAAGCATTCATCAGCGTCTCTGGTACATACCGTCCGCCGAATTTGCCAAAGCGCCCGTTATCATCTGGTACTTGGTTCATGTTCAATCACCTTTCCAACGAATAATCTAATTTTCTCGATGTCTTTGTGTCCGTTTGTCTCGACTCCACTCGATACATCAATACCATCAACCTGATTACCTGCGAGAAGCTCGCCTACATTGCCTGAATTCAAGCCTCCAGCTACATAAAGAGGCACTTGGATCGCTGCAGCAGCCTTCTGATATTCGGAGATAACCTGCCAATCAAATGTTTGGCCAGTACCGCCGCCAGCCGTATCAATCAATAAAGCGTCTATCGCACCGGCAAAAGGAGAAACTCGCTCAGCCGCACTTTGTCCGTCTTTTCCAATAGACATAACCTTCCATACCTTGACAGGAAAATTACTCTTCACTAATCGGCTGAACTCCGGTGTTTCTTGACCATGCAGCTGCACCACATCAAGGGGAGCTTTGGCCAAAATATGTTCCAACTCGGTAAGATCGGGGTTGACGAATACACCAACTGTTTGTGGAGCCTCACCATTGGCAGCTTTCAACTGCTTCGCCGAATGAATGAGGCCGGCAGCTGTCCCGGGATCGACTTGACGTTTGCTAGGGGCAAATACAAATCCTATCTCATGGAAAGGAAGACCCTCCATCGCTTCAATCGTTGCCGAATCCTTTAAACCACAAATCTTGATTCTTGGCGTTGCTGTCATCCTTGCGTCACCTTCACCGGTCCCATAAGTTCAATAACCGCTTGTCCAGCATCCGGCTGGCGCATGAAATGCTCGCCAATTAATACACCATTTGCTCCTACAGTTTGCAGATAATCCATGTCCTGGCGTCCAGCGATCCCGCTTTCACTAATAACGGTAACTCCTGCTGGCATCAGATCAATTAACGACTCTGTCGTATGCAGATCAGTAACAAATGATTTCAAATCCCGATTGTTTACGCCAATAAGCGTCGCTTTATCGAGCTCTAGAACACGTTCCAGCTCTTCCCGGTCATGGACTTCAACCAGAACGTCCATACCAAGAGATTTGGCCGTATCATATAACTCCGATAATTCAGATGAAGTAAGAATTGCTGCTATTAATAGTACAGCATCTGCGCCAATTAGACGAGCCTCATACACTTGACGGTAGTCAATGATGAAGTCTTTGCGGAGAAGCGGAATACTCACTGTCTCTTTGATCAAGCTTAAGTATTCGTTAGAGCCTTGGAAATAATCGCGGTCAGTTAATACGGATATACAATCCGCACCCGCGCGCTCATAAGCAGCAGCAAGCTGTGCTGGATGAAAATCTGGACGAATAAGGCCCTTGGAAGGCGATGCCTTCTTTACTTCTGCAATCAAACCAATGTCCCGCTTGCGGCCTGCTGTTAGAGCACGCTCGAAGCCGCGGCATTCCGGCAGCAAAGCAATTTGTCGTTCATAATCTGAAAGCTGAAACTGGGAAGCGAGATGAGTAACCTCTTCCCGCTTTGTAACTACGATTTTATCAAGAAACATGAGCCAACTCTCCTGTCGTTTGAATAAGCTTAAGCAATTGTTGTTCTGCTTTGCCGGAATCAATCATCTCGGCCGCAATAGCAACTCCTTCTTGCAACGAATCTGCATGGCCACCTACATAAATGCAAGCACCTGCGTTAGCGAGGACGATATCACGATAAGCACCACGCTGCTGACCGCTGAAGATCCCTCGAATAATCGATGCATTGGTAGCAGCGTCCCCGCCTATTACTTCAGAGATCGGGTAACGGGTCAGGCCAAGATCTTCCGGTGTAAGCTCGTATGTCACCACTTCACCATTCCGAAGTTCCGAAATTCGTGTAGGTGCCGAAATACTAATCTCATCGAGTCCGTCAATACTGCTGACGACCATTGCACGTTTAACCCCAAGCTCATTGAGCACAGCCGCAATCGTAGCTGTCTTCGTGCGGTCATACAGACCGATCAGTTGACGATCAGCTCCAGCGGGATTCGCTAACGGACCCAGCATATTGAAGATCGTACGAACACCAAGTTCACGGCGAGGCGCAGCCGCATGTTTCAGCGAAGGATGATACAGCATAGCGAACATAAAACAAATACCGATTTGATGAAGACATTCGGCAGCTTGCTCAGGAGTCAACGTAATTTGCACGCCTAAAGCTTCAAGAACATCTGCACTGCCTGCTTTCCCCGACATAGCACGATTGCCATGTTTGGCGACACGGATGCCAGCTGCAGATGCAATAATAGCGGATGCGGTAGAAATATTGAATTTATGAATGCCTGAGCCGCCGGTACCACATGTATCCAGTAACCCTTCCTGCTTGGTTTGGACATGGCTCGAATGCTCACGCATAGCTTCCGCAAAGCCAGTGATCTCGTCTTTCGTCTCGCCTTTCATACGAAGGGCAGTTGCTACTCCTGCAATTTGTGAAGACGTTGCATTACCGCTCATAATAAAATCCATAACCGACCGAGCTTCTTCACGCGTCAGATCAGTGCTGCTTACAAGTTTATTAAGTGCCTCTTGCATCGTCATCGATTCTGTCATCAAACTCATTTTACAACACCTCTCCACTTGTCACATAGTAATCTGTATTAACCGCCTGCTCGGCCGTATTGTTCCGTTTTCCAAAAATCGCTTCAGCTGCCCGAATTGCCTTCAAGCTTGCTTTAGCCTTATTGACTGTTTCCATATATTCACTCTCAGGTACGGAGTCCCATACAATACCCGCCCCGCTCTGTACATAAGCTTTTCCGTTCTTGAACACAATCGTGCGGATTGTAATACAGGTATCCAGCGATCCACCAAAGCCTAAATAACCAATCGCACCTGCATATGCACCTCGCGCTTCATTCTCAAGCTCAGCAATAATCTCCATTGCCCGAAGCTTAGGAGCCCCCGATACAGTCCCAGCTGGCAAACAAGACAGGAAGGCATCAAAGAAATCTCTATCCTCACGAAGCTTGCCCGATACATTAGATACGATGTGCATGACATGCGAATAACGTTCAATCTCCATAAAGGAGTCGCAGCGTACAGAACCAAATTCAGATACACGGCCAATATCATTACGTCCGAGGTCGACCAGCATCAAATGCTCCGCACGTTCCTTCTCATCAGCGAGCAGCTCCACCTCAAGCGCCTTATCCTCTTCCGGTGTCTTGCCGCGTGGCCTAGTTCCGGCAATCGGCCGAGTCTCTACCTTACGGTTGCCATCGACCTTCACAAGCGCCTCTGGCGAAGTGCCAACGATAACTTCATCGCCCATTTTCAAATAGTACATATAAGGGGATGGGTTCATCGTACGCAATACACGGTAGACATGCAGCGGATCAATATCCGTCTCGATACTGAAGCGTTGAGATAATACTACTTGGAAAATATCTCCTGAGCGAATATATTCTTTGGCCTGCTCAATATTCGAGATGAACTGCTCCTTGGTCAGGTTCGATTGTACATCACCAAGCTCAGGGTCATTCGGAATCGTCCCTCCGGTCATAACCGGAACCTTGAGCGGCTGCTGCAAACGTTCAATCGTTGCTTCGATCTTCTTTACGGCACGATTATAAGCTTTCTCGATAGCCGCATCTGTTGCTGCATGCGGGATATGAACGTTGCCGATGATTTGAAGCTGCTGCTTGAAATGGTCGAATACGATGACTTGATCACAGAACATAAATTGCAGATCATTCATTTGCAGATCATCAATCCGATGCTTTGGCAGGTTCTCATAGTATTGAAGCAGATCATAACCAAAGTAACCAATTGCTCCACCTGTAAATGGAGGAAGTTCTGGCAGCGACGGGCTGCGATAGCCGCGAAGCTGAGCTTTCAAGAGCTCAATTGGCTTCTCGTCGAATACTTGTCTATCTCCGTTATGCTCGAGTACCATCTTGCCGTTCTTACCGTACAGCATCATGAAAGGATCCGTTCCGATAAATGAATATCTAGCCCATTTCACACCACCTTCAACACTCTCCAGCAGAAAGGCATGCTGCTCTTTCGCAAAATGCTGGAACAAGCGAATTGGTGTTTCGGTATCGGCAAGCATATAGCGAACAATTGGAATAATATTGTACTGGTCGGCCAGCTTCGTTACTTGCTGCAATTCATTTGTCATGGGGGGTTCCTCCTCATAGCTTCGTACCGGAAGCGGCAACGAGCATTCTTTCGTTTGAATGGGAAGGGCATTAAAAAAGCCCCTGCGGGTGCAGGGGCGTTGAATGTAAGATGATGACAATTGAGATTGCACGCAAATAAAGAATAGACCTAAGGCGCATAACAGCAACATGCCATTCCTTGCGCTATTAGATAACAAACCTTCTACTCTCTTCTTCACTGCACTCTTCTCTACTCTTCTCATCTCTACTCAACTATAAAGCCTGCTACCTCAACTAAAACCTGTCTCTTGTCTTGCGTCTCTTCTGTGCTATTTATTATTAGTTCTCAATATACTACCGATTGGACTGTACGTCAATTATGATTTTTTGGATAAATCAGGACGAAGCACACGTGCGCCAGCTAAGTACACATGATTAATTTCTGCTTGAGACTTATCCGTATTATAATGAATCATGAATCGGATACAACGTTCCAGACTGCCTTTAACCGGCACTTCCAACGCACACATTAATGGGACAAGATCCCATCCAGCCATCTGGCGGATTGCGATCGCAGGGAATGTATCGTCCAAATCCTGGGTAACCGTAATAAATACGCTGCCGATATCGCTTGGGTCAATTGCATTTTGCTTCACGATTTCGTTCAACAACTCAAGGGTTGCCTGCAACATTTGTTCTTTCTCATTCGCTTCTACAGTAATGGCTCCGCGGATTCCTCTAACACTCATCTTCTTACGCCTCCAGTTTCAATTGCTCAACAATGTCCCGTACCCAAGCGGACTGAACATCCTTCTTAATGTCCACTTTACCGATCTCTGTTGGTACAACAAATACCATCGTACTTTCGCTGAATTTCTTATCGTGCATCATTGCATCCATAATGGCATCCACGTCAAAATGCTCCGGCAGTTTAACCGGCAGGCCAACTTTGGATAATACACGTTTGGTTGTTGTATAGACTTCCTCAGGTGCTCCATAGCGCAATCCAAGCTTGGCAGATCCAATCATACCAATCGAGATCGCTTCACCGTGCAGCAGCTCCCCATAGCCGGCAACTGCCTCAAGCGCATGGCCTATCGTATGGCCAAGGTTTAGAATAGCCCGCAGGTCATTCTCCCGTTCATCCTTGGATACGACAGCAGCTTTAACACTGCATCCTTTATATAAGGCATATCCAAGCGCATCCGGATCGAGAGCCAGCAGCCGGTCTGCATTCTCTTCGCACCAAGCCGTAAATTCAGCATCCCAGATTAGTCCATGCTTCACGACTTCGGATAACCCAGCGCTAACTTCTCTTGGAGGAAGCGACTGCAGCGTATTCAAATCATATAGAACCATCTCTGGCTGATGGAAAGCACCAATAATGTTCTTCGCGAGCGGGTGGTTAACCGCAACCTTGCCGCCTACACTGGAGTCATGTGCCAAAATAGTCGTTGGAATTTGAATGAATTTGACTCCGCGCATATAAGATGCCGCAACAAACCCAGCCAGATCGCCTACAACTCCGCCGCCAAGAGCGACAATGGCAGATTTCCGGTCAAGTCCAGCTTCCAGCGCTTTCGTTACGAGGCTTTCCAGCATGGTCAAAGACTTAGAGCTCTCACCTGCAGGAACTACTGCACTCGACACTGTAAATCCAGCTTCACGCAGATTGTTCTCGAGCGGCTCCAAATAATGCGGGGCTACACGTTCATCCGTGATAATAAGAAGTGGTGATTTCATGCTGATTTGGTGCTTTTTGAAATAAGCAGGAGCCTCCTGCAAGAGACCTTCGCCGATATAAATGGGATAAGAGCGTTCGCCAAGCTCAACTTTCAGTTCGCGCATGATTCGTACCATCCTAACTGTTTATATTCCGAGCGTTTTGTTATGTAAACATCTTTGCTCATTATAGTACAGGCTGTATGCTTTGACAAGAAATGAGGACTGCCTGTAATCGCATAAAAAAGGCGGACGTTACAGTCATCACTGACTTTAACATCCGCCTTGTCTCCTAGCTGTTCACAAATCGTTTGCTCGTATCCAGCTCCGTCTTATATACCATCTGATTCATCAAATTCGGTAATTGACGACTATCGAGACCGAGAATTTGAGCACATTCTTGAATGGAAATGATCCCGCTACGATAAGCTTGAATCACTTGTCGCTTGTCCATCTTCACCCTCCAATTAAGTTTCGGTTACCACTAGTATTGGAGTCGATGGAAAACGGTATACATGAATTGAAAATTACCCTTCGATTCTTCTGTAGAAGAAGGTATCCGCCGATTCAAATCCATATTGAGAAGGTGAGAAAATTTGTTCTGTACTGCCGACGAAGAGCAATCCGCCCGGACGAAGGGCTGCTGCGAATTTTTGATATAATAAGTGCTTGGCTTCTTCAGTGAAATAAATCATAACATTACGGCAAACAATGAGATCAAAAGAATGGTCGAAGGTATCATGCAGCAGGTTCTGCTGTTTGAATTGAATCGCGTTCTTGAGCTTATCCGACACCGCATACATACCCTCATCAGGCTGAAAATATTTCTGTCGGTATGCCGGCGGGACATCACGAAGGGAGCGTTCCAAATATTGCCCTTCCTTCGCTTTCTCCAGAACAACCGTATCCAAATCAGTCGCTGTTACCGATGCCTTGCCAAGTGCACCTAGCTCGGAGAGGATCATCGCGATTGTGTAAGGCTCTTCTCCCGTCGAGCATGCTGCACTCCATACTTTTAGCCGTTCACTGCGCTGCAGCATTTCCGGCAGGAAGCGGCTTTGCAGCACTTCCCACCGGTTCGGGTTACGCCAGAACTCTGAGACATTAATCGTCATCCGGTCCAGAAATTCATTCATCAGACTCCGATTCTGCTCAATCGCCCGCCAATACAGTTCGAACGTATCGTAACCATGCTTTTGCCGCAAAGTCGTAAGCCGCCGCTTCATCTGTGCTTCTTTATATTGCGATAAATCAATGTTCGTCTTATCCTTCATTCTTTGTATAAAAAGATTGAAATCCAGATCCTCCGACATAGCCGCCTCCAGTATTACAGCTCGAGAAAAATCAGATCCAGCGCTGTATCGTATGTTCGTAATCTACAAGCTGCTCAGGAGAGAAGAAATTCGCAATTTCCCGTGCTGCGCTTTCTGGTGAATCCGATCCATGAATCAAGTTCAAGTTCGTATGTACAGCAAAATCTGAACGAATGGTGCCTGGGAAAGCATCAACCGCATCCGTCTTGCCAATCATCGCACGTGTAAGCGCAATGACATTGTCACCTTGCCACACCATCGCAAAGGAAGGGCCTGCAGTAATAAACGTAAGCAGCGGCTCGTAGAAGGGTTTGCCTTTATGTTCAGCATAATGGCTTTCCGCAAGTTCCTTGCTTACAACCATAAACTTAGCAGCAACAAGCTTCAGACCTTTCCGCTCAAACCTCGACATAATTTCACCGATAAGGCCACGCTGTACACCATCTGGTTTAATCATCAAAAATGTTCTTTCCATTTGGTTCCCTCCTAAAAAGAATTGCGAAGCGATTCTTACTTCGTAAGCATTAACTTAAAGAATTGCGAAGCAATTATTGCTTCGTAAGCATTAGCTTAAAGAATTGCGAAGCAATTCTTGCTTCTGTCTTATCCTTTTAATAATTACGCTTTCCGACGAAATGCGCAATGTCAATCAAGTTCTTCTTCGCCCCGATACTCGGCAATCCCTCCAGAGCATGCAAAGCTTTCTTTATATAATCATCGGCAAGTTGTTCCGCCAGTTGAATGCCTTTACTGCTTTTAATAAGCGAAATGGCCGGCTTAGTATCAACATTGCCGTTATGTTCCCGAATAATACGGATCTGCTCTAGCAGCGGTTCGCGTACCTTCTCATCCTGAAGCGCCAGGATAACCGGCAGCGTAATGTTGCCTTGACGAATATCCGATCCCGGGGGTTTACCAATCTGCTTCTCGGTGCCAAACAAATCAAGCAGATCATCACGAATTTGGAACGTCATGCCAACGTTATAGCCATACCGGTATAAGCGGTTCACCGTGTCCCGGTCTGCACCTGCGGCAGCTGCACCAAGCTGACAGCTGATTGCAATAAGAAGCGCTGTCTTACGCCGAATGCGCAGCAAGTAATCCCGAATGGATTGCTCCGTGTTGAAGAAATACCGGATTTGCTCCATTTCGCCAATACTCATTTGGACTAATGATTTCGACAGCATCTGGTGGATAAACGGATCTTCCAGTTCTGTCGCAATCGTAAGTGCCCTGCCAAAAATAAAATCGCCCGTGTACATGGCAATTCGGTTATCCCATTTGGATTTGACGGTAAGTTGTCCGCGCCGTGTCGATGCATCATCGATGACATCGTCATGTACCAGAGAAGACATATGAATGAGTTCCAGAGGTACGGCAACCTTCGTCAATTTATCTAGATCGTAATGGCCGAACTTGCCCGCAAGCAGCACGAAGACGGGACGCAGCCGCTTCCCCCCTGCCTTCAGCAGGTGAAGAGACGTCTCGCTAAGCAGTTCATTACCGAACGTTATACTACGTTCCAGCTCCTGCTCGATTCGGTTCATATCACCTTTTAACTTTGCGAAAATATCTAATAGTTTCATTCTTTCACCTGTTCGGCAGAGATTCTTCTTTATAAAAATGCAGGCTAACCTCATGATCCAGCAAACCAAGTTCCTTCGCATAGCGGAAATATAAGGTCAAACCCTCTTGCTGCTTTTGCCCAAAATCATAATTCAGGCTTGTGAAGTACATTTGCCAATAAGCAGGATCGCCGCCAAGCTGTTCGCAGGCCTTCTCGATAAGCGGCTTAAGATTGTCTACACTTTGTTCTTTGCTAGCTGTAAACGCTCTGTACAAGCGCTGGAAAGCATTAGGGTAAGACTCCACCGCTTCTTTGCGAGCAGCTACAACTGCGTATGTCATAGCAAGTCCCGTCCAGAGATTCCACACTTCACCCAGATCAATAACTGTCAGACCTTTGCTTTCCCATGACTCGCGAATCGCCGGGTCCCCAATGAGGAGGGCAGCATCTGCCGATTCAAGCATCTGCTCGAGATTAGGTTCAGCGGGTTCGTATATAGGATCAAGCTCATAATACTTTTTCATCAATATTTTAAGTAAATTAACCGAGGTTGCGGAAGCAGTTGTTACTGCGATGTGCTTCGGCGGAGATTGCTCGATCGGTTCCTTCAGGAATAGAAGGATTGAGTTTACTTTCCCCTCAGAGCCCACCGATAAATGCGGCAGTAGAATATAATCTTGATCATTCATCCCGTAAGCATAAGAAGACACAGCCGAAACTTGTATCTCCCCTTCTCGCAGCAGCCGGTTAAGCTCCGCAGGTACCTTCAGCACAACATCAATGCCGGCTTGTTCGGTGTAATCTTCTAGATAGTGAAATAACGGCCATGCATTTGCATAGTCAATGCGTCCGACACGGAGCGGCTCATTCGGTCTGCCCATCATGATGTTCATCTCCCCATCTTCTAAATAATTGATGCTCGATCGCCATGTTATCAAGCACTTTGCCGACAAGGAAATTAATCATTTCGTCCATCGATTGCGGTTTATAATAAAAGGCCGGCATAGCCGGAATGATTCTTACCCCAAGGCGTGCCAGCGTCAGCATGTTCTCCAAATGAATCGCATGGAGCGGTGTTTCGCGCGGTACAATGATCAGCTTGCGTCCTTCCTTCAGCATGACATCCGCTGCGCGGGTCAGCAGATCATCCGAGATCCCTCTAGCCATAGAGGCCAAGGAACCCATCGAGCAAGGTACGATAGCCATTCCCTCCACCAGGAAGGAGCCGCTTGCAATGCTGGCGCCTATATCGGCGTTCGGATGAAATACCAGTCTGCCAGAAGTTAGAGCTTCTCCAAAATGTTTCTCCAGAGCTGCCTGCCGACGTGACGTATCCCATCCAAGCTCTTCCTTAAGTACACGCCAGCCCGCTTCTGTCACAACGACATGAACAAGGTAGTCTGACTGAAGCAGTTCTTCGATAAGCCGTATGCCGTAGATGGATCCACTGGCACCTGTGATACCAACTACCCAACGTTTGGGTCTAGCCTCTTTCGTCCGTTCTACCATTGATGCACCGCCAGCAAATCAACCATAGCGAATACAAACAGGACTACACTAAGCGTACCATTCATCCCGAAAAATGCAATTTGTACACGGGACAGGTCATTTGGACGTACCAGCCAGTGCTGATAGAACAGCATAACAATCGATGCAACTGTACCGATCAAGTAGACCCAGCTCAGCTCTGTCATCCAGAACAAAGCAAAGAACCCGATAGCTGTTACAACGTGGAAGCATCTAGCGATCCATAGAGCACCAGAAAGGCCAAACCGGGCAGGAATAGAATGCAGACCGTTATCGCGGTCATATTCGTAATCCTGTGTCGCATAGACGATATCGAAGCCGGCGATCCAGAGCGCTACAGTGAAGTAAAGCACCCACGCCGAAGCATTTAATGAACCCGTAACAGCGACCCAGCCGCCTAGTGGAGACAATGCGATGGTGAGGCCAAGGAAAACATGGCAGAGCCAAGTAATTCTTTTCATATACGAGTACAGCACAAGCATCGCAACCGCAATTGGCATCAGCTTCATCGCGATTGGGTCCAGATTCGCCGCTGCCACAAACAGCAGGGCAAACGAGACAATAATAAATAATAAGACCTCGAACGATTTGAGGAGGCCAGCTGGCAGCGCCCTCTGCGCCGTTCTTGGATTAGCTTTATCAATAGCTTTATCAATAACCCGGTTAAGACTCATTGCCGCGCTGCGGGCACCCACCATTGCAAGTGCAATCCAGCCAATCTCTCCCCAGGTTGGCAGCCGTTTCTCAACCGCTAATGTGCCCAGCACTGCACCCATAAAGGCAAATGGAAGTGCAAAGACAGAATGCTCAAATTTTATCATTTCCAAAATAATACGAAGTTTGCGAATCATTGCTGTGATTTCTCCTTTGTACCGATGTGAAGTGCCGCTATTCCACCGGTCAGTGGATAAGCTTGTACTCCATTTAATCCAGCTTGACGGAATAATTCGGACAACTGCTTGGCATCTGGAAACAGCTTCAAAGAATCAGGAAGCCACTTATATTCGTCGAATCTCTTCGCCACCCATTTGCCCATCATCGGAAGCATACGTTCGAAGTATAAGTAATACAGCCCTTTGAACGGCTGCCACATCGGCTTCGACAGCTCTAGGCACACAACCATGCCCCCAGGCTTAACGACCCGTTCCATCTCCTTCAGAACCTGCAAGTAGTCCGGAACATTCCGAAGACCAAAGCCTATCGTGACATAGTCAAAGGAATTATCGGCAAAAGGCAGCTCCATCGCATTCCCTTGCACAAGTGTAATCTGCTCCTTAAGGCCTTCCTTCTGCAGCTTAACCGCTCCCACATCGAGCATATTCTGACTGAAGTCAAGTCCGGTTATATGGCCGGTGCCGCTTGCTTTCGCAATGGCAATCGTCCAGTCACACGTACCGCAGCACAGATCAAGCGCTGTTTGATCCGGCTGTACGTTCATTTTCCGCATCGTAAACTTTCTCCAGGCTTTATGTCGGCGGAAGCTGAGCAGATCGTTCATCATATCGTATTTCGGTGCAATGTTCTCAAAGAGCGCATGCACATGTTCTTTCGAGCTAGAACTGGAGCTGGAGTTTGCTTTTGCGTTCATCTGTTGTTCCCCTCATTTCGTTAAGCACTGGTATGGGCTGCCATCTTCTCCAAGAATGAATCCGCCAAATCCTGAACCACTTTCTTCAACTGGTCGGATTCGAGCTTATCTGCTGTACTGCGCAGATTATCTGCCGCGTGTTTCAGCTTGGAGACCAGTCTGCTCTGCAATTCATACTTCCCAAGCAGATCATAAATCAGGGAAGGTTCCAGCTTGTCAGCCAATCGCTGCTGCTCATCGGGTGTGCCTTCCTGCATGACATGCCAATAAGCCCAGCTTTGATGAAACCGGGATGGTGAATCAAAACGCTCCATTTCGTCCAGTACTGCCTCGCAGCGACTTACATCCTGCAGCATCTCCGGCCATAACTTCACGAATGCCCCTTCCATCATCTCAGCAAACAACTGGAACATTTCGCTCTTAAGCCGTGTTAGTTTGTTCAGATAATCTTCTGCCTTCAGCTTCGATTGCTGCATCTTTATATAAAGATCCATTTTCAATCGGTTAACCTCGCATACGGCCGTACTAATCTTGGATATCATGCTAATCTGTCCAGCTTGCGACAGAAGCGAATAAAATCGGCTGCTGAAATAATCGCCTGCCAGCACCTTAAGTTGTCTTGCTCTCATTTCTTTCTCTGAGCGCCGGTTCTCCTCCGTATCAATCAGGTCATGCGTATCCATGCCCAGCTGTACGAGCGATACGACAAGCGAATAAAGCTCGCTATTCGGGGCCAAGGCTCCGTGCTCATTCAGTACAGCGTGCAATAACCGCAGCCTTGGATCGGGAAAAGCAGGCAGCTCGGTGTAAGTTTGAATCATGTCATACTCGACATACTTGGATGCGAGCTCGTTGATACGATATGGTTTCATGGGGTAAGCCTCCGAACAGACAAGCGGAATCGCCGCTAAATAATCTAAACTATTATAGCACAACTTTATGTAATGAGCATACGATACTAGCTGTAACTGAGAATTGTTCATGAATTTGATACAATCCTCTATGAAGATCGGAGCGGCGCAGTAGAATAGGTGTCAATGGGACCAAGCAGCTTCTCAAGCTCAGAGGTATAAGTGATACGCAGCCGCTTTCTCCAGAGCTCATCATGAAGCGGATCTGCATCGGCAAGTTCACTTAAATTTTCTTCCAGCCAGCTGTCCGAACGGCGAACATCCGCTGCAAACAATAATCGACTGCTTTCCTTCTTATCCACGTATCGGATGAGCAGCCGGTTAATATTTTCCATCTGGGTGAACGACAATCGAATCAGCTTCTCCATATCCTTGTACCAGCGTTCTATCTGCTGATCCTCATCCGCACGCATTTCCACGGTCAGCACGGCTTGGCTCCACTCCACTTTATCTACACTTCCCGTCAGTTGCAGCCCAATTAACGCATCAACAAGGTTACTGCTCGTCAGTCTTTTCATTTCGGAGGGATGAAATACAGCAATCTCTCCCCTATCCTTGCCCGGGCCAACACCTGAGTGAGGCAGCAAGCCAATAACCGCTGTTACGGCTAGCGCAGCTCCAAGCGCTGTGAGATAAGCTTTTCGCATAACGGAATCCCTCCGATCAATTTACGTTGCCAATGATCCTTATATCCCATTTTACAACCAAAGTAGCCAAGCTATGCACAAAAAAAACTCCCTGCACACGATATCGTGAGAGGGAGCTTGTCCGTTCCTATTATTATTGATCTGTATCCACAATACCGTGCTTGGTCATAACTGAAGCTTTGCCGCGGATTTTAACCGCTGATGTATGGTCCGTAAATTGTACGATCAATATTTCATTCTTGTCCAGCTTCTCCGTATGATGGAACTTGGTATCCTGACCACGCGTGAGGCCAATCACTTGAACGCCTTGATCCTTCGCTTTAATAACGATGTAATCGCCTTGAGTCGGCTCCATCTTAACCCTCCTAAAAAGAATTGTCACACAAATGGCTTGTTCAGCCAGTTGTGATAATTCTTACTTCGTAAGCCTTTGGCTGCTCTAGCATCCTATTGCTGCGCTCGATTATACTATAGACCAGCTCCGTCATGCAAGACTTGGTAGTCTATACAAACGAAAGCGTCCGAACGCTGGGCGTTCGGACGCTGTGCAAAAGCAATTAATTGGAGACGAGGTCTTTGAGAGATTTACCAGGCTTGAATGCAGGCATTTTGCTTGCAGCGATATCAATCTCTTCGCCAGTTTGCGGGTTACGGCCCTTACGAGCTTGACGTTCGCGAACTTCAAAGTTACCAAAGCCTACAAGTTGTACTTTATCTCCGCTTTGAAGTGCATCGGAAATCGCTTCGAATACTGCATCAACAGCTTTCGTTGCGTCCTTCTTCGACAGATCGGATAATTCAGCCACTTTGTTAATCAAATCGGTTTTGTTCATTTGTTTCACCTCCCTAAAGACAAATGAAGAGTCATCTTATCCCTCTTATTAACGGAATACTTGAAAAATATACCTCAACCTCAAACAAACTTATAGTAATACAGGCGATTTCCAATTTCAAGTAGCCAAGAGAGGTTCTCTACACTTTCATCTATTTTTCATCTTATCCGCTGCGTCTTCTGGACAAATGAATAAAGGTAACAGCCAGCGCGAGGACAAGCACAGTTCCTTTTACAATGTCATTCGCATAGTATTGCACCTTCATCATGGTCATGCCATTCAAGAGCACACCGATCAAGATCGCACCAAAGAATGTGCCGATTACATTAGGTCTGCCGGCTCCAAGTACGGAGTACCCGATAAACACAGCAGCGACCGATTCCATCATCATCGGAGCACCTGCATCAATTTGTCCGGTACCAACCCGAGCAGCATATAAAATACCGCCAATTGCCGCAAAAATACCGGATGCGATGTAAGCAGCCATACGAATACGGCGTACGCGTACACCTGACAAGCGGGCAGCTTCTTCATTGCCGCCTGTTGTATACATTTGACGGCCCCATCTTGTGTATTTGAAGAACAAATGCACGAGAATGACTGCAACGACCATCAACACAACCGGTACAGGAACTCCAAGCAATTTGCCTTGACCCAGCCACAGGAAGGAGTCACTAAACTTACCAGGTGCTGTAGAGCCGTCCGGCATAGGCATGTTGTTATAGATCGAATAACCCTTTGTGTATGTCTTATGAATACCGCCAATGATGTACATAACCGCCAGCGTTGCCAGCATATCCGGTATACGGATTTTGACGATAAGCAGCGCATTAAGCAATCCCACTATGGCACCAATCAACAGGGCAACAATGATAACAACAACAAGTGGCTGCTCATACCAGACCATTAAGGCCGCTGTCGCAACTGTTGTTAACGATACAGTAGAACCAACCGATAAGTCAAAGCCATCAACCGTCAGGGAGAACGTTACGCCAATTGCGACAAACGTTGTGATGGAAATCGACCGTAATATATCAGACAAATTCGCGTAAGTAAAGAAATGCTCATCCCACATCGAGAAGAATAGGATAACTAAGGCAATAACAAGTAATGATCCAAATTTAAAAATGAAATCTAGTGACTTCTCTCTCATGCCTGCTCCTCCTTGCCGCCGCTCGCATACAGCATCAACAGCTCCTGCGTGGCTTCACCGCGCTTAAATTCCTTCACCAATGCGCCGTCGCACATGACAAGAATTCTGTCGGCAATGCCCATAGCCTCTGCAAACTCACATGTTAAGTACACAATTGCTTTTCCTTGCTCGGCAAGTGATCCGATAATACGGAAAATATCACTTTTTGCGCCGATATCTACGCCTTTTGTCGGCTCGTCGAACAAGTACACCTCTGCACCTGTCGGCAGCCATTTGCCTATTGATACCTTCTGCTGATTGCCGCCGCTCAAATGGCCGGTTTTCTGCTGAGGTGAAGATGTCTTAATGCCAAGCTTGCCGATAATCGCTTCCGCATTGTTAGACTCCTTCTTCCCGGACAAAAAGCCGCTCTTCGTCAATAGCTTCAGAATCGGAAGGCTTAGATTGTTTTGAACAGATTCACCTACAAGAATGCCCTGTTTGCGCCGCTCTTCCGGCACAAGAACAACACCTCCAGCGATGGCATCAGCTGGTTCGCTGTTGTTTATGACTCTCTTGCTGATCGATACCGTTCCTTGATCCGCAGGATCAGCTCCAAACAATACTCTAGACAGCTCAGTCTTACCCGCACCAACAAGACCTACAATTGAAACAATTTCACCACTTCTAGCGTTAAAGCTGACATTCCTAACATGATGGCCGCGTGAGATGCCGGATACTTCAAGCAGCGGCTCGCCGATTGCGACCTCCGCCTTCGGGAACTCCTCCTCGAACACTCTGCCAAGCATCGCTTGAACGACTTCATCAATCGTGACAGCTGAAGTAAGCTCCGTTAGGACCTGCTGCCCATCACGCATAACCGTAATGCGGTCACAGAGCTGGAACACCTCTGGCAGACGGTGGGAGATGAACACAATGCCTATTCCCTGCTCTTTGAGCTGCCCAATAACACGGAATAACCGCTCCGCTTCCTCGAGGCTTAGCGGTGCGGTCGGCTCGTCAAAAATAACGTATTTAGCTTGCTCGGTAAGTAGTCTGGCGATCAAAACAAGCTGCTTCTCAGCAAGCGTCAGTTCTCCTGCCTTCTTCTTGACCGGAATCGTTGCACCAAGCCGTGCTAATGTCGCCTCAGCCTGCTTCTCCAACTTGCGCCAATTCAGCCATAAGCTGCTGCCTTTACTGGAAATTCGGTCGAGCATAACGTTCTCTGCTACGCTTAGCTGCGGAACAAGAGCGGTATCCACTTCCTGATAGACACAATGGATGCCCAACTGTTTGGCATCCCCGGGTGAATCAATATGAACCTGTCGCCCGTCGATTGTTACGGTACCTTCGTCCTGGCTATATGCACCTGATAATATTTTCATCAAAGTGCTCTTACCGGCGCCATTGGCACCGAGCAGCGCATGAACTTCGCCGCTTTGCAGATTAAAATCGACGTCGCGGAGGGCGGGGACGCCGGAAAAAGCTTTCCGGATCCCCATCATTTGCAATTGCTTTGCAACACTCATCATGTGCACCTCTCCAGCGTTTCGTTAAAAAGAATTGTGAAACAATTCTTGCTTCGTAAGCATAAGCCTTATTTCGAACCTTCCAGTTCTTTCATCCAGTCTTCATAGTTCTGCGTGCTGCTACCCCAACCATCGATGTATTGGGACAATTGAGTCGTACTTACTTTCTCAGAAGGCAGTTGATCACGGTGAACATAAACAGCGTTCAGTACAACAAGCGGATCATTTTGCTCGCCTTTGAATTCTTTATAAAGCGTACGAACTTGAACGCGGCCGATATCTTTTGGATCTACAGCAGCCGATGCAACCCATGGGCTAGCCGGATCTTGAATCATTTGCAAGTCTTCATCACTCATGTCGATACCATATACTTTAATTTCAGTACGGCCTGCTTGTTGAATCGCACGAGCAGCACCTTTAGCAAACTCATCCCATGCAGCCCAAACCGCTGTAATATCACCTTTGTTCGGGTATTGCTTCAGAATTGCTTCCATTTGTGCTTGTGTATCCATTGCAGGGTTGTTCGCGTTACCGAAAGCTGCGATTTGTTTAATGTCTGGATATTTTTCTTGGAAAGCTTTATATGCCACTTGGCGGCGTTCCATTGGTGCAAAGCCTGCTACCCATACTTTAACAATGTTGCCTTTACCGCCAGCGTCTTTCGCAAGCTGCTCTAGCGTCAGGTCAGCCATCGCTTGATCATCCTGTTGCAGAACTGGTACGCCGTCAATTTTCACATCAGCGTCGAATACAACAACTTTGATGCCTTTTTCTTTTGCTTTATTGATTCCTTGTTCCAATGCGCCAGCTTGGCCATGGTCGATCAGAATACCATCGAAGCCTTGGTTAATTGCTGCATCCAGGTTAGAGGACATTTTAGCCAGATCGTTATCTGAAGCAAATACTTGAGCTGTGCCGCCGAACTTCTCGACTTGTTCTTTCACGCCTTCTACATATTGTGAAGAGAATGTGCCCGTATTGAATTGCATAACAAGTGCGACTTTCTTGCCTTTCAGTGCATCCAGCTCGCTGTTGCCTGTGGATGTGTTCTCTGCCGCGTTCGCTGGTGCGTTCGTTGCAGCGTTGTTAGCGGATTCATTGTTGTTCGTTTTGCTGTTTCCGCATGCCGATGCAATAACAAGAACAATGGCAACAAGCAGTGTCAAAGAAAGTTTACCCCATTTTTTCATGATCTTCTCTCCCTTTTTCTCTAACCATAAATGATAGATGAATTATCTATTTGCTATCATATCATTTTCACCAAGTATGTCAATCGGAATTTAAGTATTATTTTCATTAAAATAGGAAAAAAGAAACATTTGAAGCTTGCTTTTGTCGAAAAAGATCGAACTGTGCAACAATTGCCATTATAGTAACGGTCAGGCATAATTGCAATGAATAAATTGTTACAAACAAAAAGAACGGCTGATCCGGCATGTAAGCCGGTTCAACCGTTCTTCCTTCTAGCTTTATAAAATGATAGCAATGAGACCGCCAGAGCCCTCGTTAATAATTCTTCCGAGTGTCTCCTGCAGCTTGTAGCGAGCGTTATCCGGCATCATGGCGATTTTGCCTTGAATACCTTCACGCACTAAGGAATGAAGTGATCTGCCGAATATGTCGGACTCCCAAATCTTGATCGGATCTGCTTCGAAGTCCTGCATTAAGTAACGAACCAGCTCTTCAGTCTGCTTCTCCGATCCGATAATCGGTGCGAATTCAGATTCCACATCGACACGGATCATATGAATCGAAGGCGCTGTCGCTTTCAGCCTTACGCCAAAGCGTGAGCCTTGACGGATAAGCTCTGGCTCATCCAGTGCCATCTCAGCAAGCGTAGGAGCTGCGATACCGTAACCGGTAGCTTTGACCATCTCCAGCGCCTCTGCGAACCGATCGTACTCCCGCTTCGCATGAGAGAATTCCTGCATCAGCTGGAGGAGATGATCCTTGCCTCGGATTTCAACCCCAACAACCTCCATCAGGATACGGTCATAGAGCTCATCTGGTGCGTACAGATCGATCTCAGCAACACCTTGCCCCATATTCATGCCGCTAAGTCCGGCTCTTGCGATAAAGTCATATTCCGAGAATTGAGAGACAACACGATCAACATCTCTTAATCTGCGGATATCTTTGACTGTATCACGAACGGAGTTTTCGTAATTGCTGCGCAGCCAGTGATTCTCATTAAGAACCATAACCCAGCTCGGCAGATTTACATTGACTTCATGAACAGGGAACTCGTAGAGCACTTCACGCAGGACAGAGATGACTTCTTCTTCACCCATTGTCGCAACGCTCATTGTAATAACCGGAATATCGTATTTGGCCTGCAGTTCACCACGAAGCTGAATCGCTTCTTCACCGCGAGGACGCGTCGAGTTAATAATGAGGACGAATGGCTTGCCAACTTCCTTCAGCTCACTGATTACGCGCTCTTCTGCTTCCACGTAAGAACTGCGAGGAATTTCCGCAATAGAGCCGTCAGTTGTTACGACTACGCCTAAGGTAGAATGCTCTTGAATAACCTTCCTGGTCCCAATCTCCGCCGCCTCTTGGAACGGGATTGGTTCATCGAACCAAGGCGTTGTAATCATACGAGGACCATTCTCGTCCTCATAGCCCTTCGCCCCTTCAACGGCGTAGCCAACACAATCAACCAGCCTGATGTTCACATCAAGACCTTCGCTGACCCGCAGCTGTACCGCTTGATTCGGTACGAATTTCGGTTCAGTTGTCATGATAGTTTTTCCCGCGGCGCTTTGAGGAAGTTCATCAACGGCTCTAACACGCTCGGCTTCGCTAGCAATATTCGGCAGCACGACCGTCTCCATAAACCGTTTAATAAACGTTGATTTGCCCGTACGGACAGCCCCTACTACCCCGAGGTAAATATCCCCGCCAGTACGTTCGGCTATATCCTTGAAAATGTCCACTTTCTCCACTGAATATCCCCTCCCAATTGATTTTCCGGTTCGCCGCCTTCCACCGGACAAGAGGGCAGGCCAGCGACGCAACTCGTACAGCTTTGTTGGACTAGTAATATCATATTGTCCTAGCTCACCGATTATGCCGATTCCCTCACGAAATCTTTTTTTATTAAATCGGGTCACGTTCTTGCCCTTCCAAGATTGAGTTATATGAGCCAGAGAGAGTTTCTATACCAAAAAATCCTCATTACAGATCCGCTGCGGACTGTAATGAGGATTTATCAAAAGCTATAGATTATCGGTTATTTCGCCTGTGTCGTTACTGCTTGCGGTTCCTTATTTACCCAATGATAAACGGGAGCTTTGACCGGTACGAACATATCAGCATCAGCCAAAATGGAGCGAAGATCAGTATCCGCAGTAAGACCATCTTCACCATTCTTCTGAATCGTCTGCATGATATCAATTCCGTAGTCCATATACACATGTCCTTGCTCGTCCATGATTGCTGCAAGCGTCTGATAGGAATAGTCGCTGCGCAGATCAGGAGCTTTCTTGTTCATCGCCTTGTAATTTATGTAGTAATAACCCGGGTAGGCTTGCTCACCTTTTGGCCACTCACCATTATGGTTATTGGCGTATTCAGTAACCCAGCTTTGAATGTCATTGATTTGCTGATAAGTCTTCAGATTCATCAGCTTGACTTGCGGCTTGGTCTCTTCATTGATAATTAAGAAATAATAATTACCGCCATTCTCAAAGGCTGCAGTCGGGATACTGCTCAAATAGCCTTTGTTCTTCAGTTGGGCAAAATCAACGAGAAACTTTTCATATATTGGCGTATCTGCATCGCTGTTCTTCATTGGAAGCATACCTGTTTCCGATTGATATTGATCAATGGCTGCCTGGACATTACGAACCGCTTCCTTTGGCGCGAACTGATTCTGCTTCAACTCATTCTTCGGATACATACAACCGCTTAATGAAAGAACGGTAACCGTAAGAATGACAAGCATAATACCAGACTTCAATTTCTTCTTATTCCACATGACTTGCTGCTCCTCCTCGTTCTACCACAAATCATCGCTTTCCTCCGCTTGCTTGGCCAGCAGCTTCTGGACAGCTGCCCGTAGTGGATCAAGCGGCACATCCACCTCTACAAGCCCTCTCGCTTTCGCTTGGCAGGCCAGCCTGCAGCCTTGTTCATCTAAACCAGCCAGCTTGCGCCTTTCGTCATCAGCAATTGGCATCAGATCACTGCCTGGACGAACTTGTACTTTACACATAAAGCAAGCCGCATTACCACCGCAGCGCGTTTGAATAAGGACACCAGCTTTTCTTGCCGCTGTGAGTAATGATGTTCCGGGCTTCACCTCAATGGCCTTACCAGACGGCCAGAATGTCACTTTGGTGCTCATCTAGCAACACCTGCCTGACGATCAGCAAGCCGCTGCGTTAATTGCTTTTTCGCTTCCACCGTTAGTACATTTCGCTTTTCCAACTGCAGCCTTAATCTCTCATGACGGGATGGATCCATAATATAATGTTCTACAATTAGTTGAATGCGGTCTTCTCGATTGCGCAGCACGTTGAACCAAAGCTCATGTGCAAGCGGAATAACCGGGACAGCTATATCCCGTCCTTCATGCTGAATAACAACCAGCTCTGAGGATGGTCCCAGCAGCGACCGAACTTCCGTCACATAACGGCAGCCCTTCGCACGCACAACGAAGCCTCCAACCAGCTCTACGGACACACCTTCTATGACAAAGTGACTCAGCATCGAACGATAACTGCCGCATTCGCTCAAATGCTTCGTATCCGCCGCATAAGGCTCCAGCCTCTCGTAAATCAAATCATAATCTTCGTCATCCGTATATAAATCAATATCATTAGGTGCAGCCGGCAATGGAAGACCACGAAGCATTAAACCCGTACTGCCTCCTACTACCCATGCTGCACTTGTGCCATTAAGCGCCTGGACGATGGCAGCTAAAGCGCTCTCGATCTGTGTTCTCTTCCCCATTCACTGCACATCCTTCCAAGCTTAGTCCCTTTAACACGTCAGAATCAGAAATACGGCTTGTTAATCGCTTTGATCGATATATCTTTATTATTCACGATAGCCTGACAAGCAAGACGGTATCCTTCTTCGAACTCCTCCGGCTCCAACCGATCCCATTCCGCATCCGTAATTCCTGCGAGACCAGCTGCCCCCTCTTCAATGAAACAGCGACATCTTGCACAAGTTCCACGTGTACAATTCGAGGACCAGTCAACCTTCGCCTTTAACGCGTGCCGAAGCAGCGACTCACCAACCTCTGGATCGACAATCGCGGTTTTTGTTCTCCCCTTTAGTTCAATCATGAGACAATGATTCCTTTCACACCGGCATTATGTACGTTCATGCAGCTACAAAATCGCGATTAATCCACATAGAAAACCAAATATAAGCAAAATAAAAGAAATAAAGGATAAAGAAAATTTAAGTACGCCCTTTGTCTTTAATCGGGCAAATGTAATCATAACGGCGGCGATCGCCATCAACCCTATTCCGATTAAAGATACCCACATCTTCGTCATTGGATCCATGAACTAATCTACTCCTAATCGATAACCGTGATAAATGCAACAATTATTATAACATCAAGTACAAAAAAGGACAAAAAAACCCAAAAGCTGCTGAAAAAGAGCAGCTTTTGGGCGTTTTGTGTTACTTGATCATCATTTTGATCAGCGATTCTATACCGCCTATGCTCATGCCGCTTGCTTTCACGGCCTTCACAATATCATTCATCGTTTTATCCGAGACTGGAACCTTTGCCATATCCGAAACCTGCTTAATCAGCTTGCGAAGCTCTTCTTCATTCTGCATCGTTGATGCCGATACACCGTTCGCTAATTTTTTAACCGCATTCTCGGAAATGTTTTTCCCCGTTTTCTTGTTTATTGCATTAAGAACATCTTTGGAAATATCTTTAGCCATTCTATTCCCCTCCTTCGATGTCGCTGCGGACCATATAAGCATTAGCCTTGCAACATCATATGAGAGGGGGAATTGAATGGTATAGGCGCATGTCTTAGTCTAGCTGTTCAATTTCATGGGTCTTTAACCGGCCCATCAAATTCTCAACCGCTGATTTTGGTGAATTATTCGCGAACAAGACACTATACAGCTCAGCCGTAATCGGCATTTGAACGTTATATTGCTTAGCAAGCTCATTAGCTGCACGTGTTGTACGAACCCCTTCGACAACCATGCCCATACGTTCCAGCACTTCATCAAGAGGCGTACCGTCTGCCAGCATGGAGCCTGCACGCCAGTTCCTGCTATGCTGGCTCGTACAAGTTACAACTAAGTCACCAACGCCAGCAAGACCTGCAAAGGTAAGCGGGTTGGCCCCCATTGCAGTGCCAAGTCGGCTGATCTCTGCAAGACCACGGGTTAACAGTGCTGCCTTGGCATTATCGCCAAAGCCAAGGCCATCTGATAAGCCCGCGCCAAGCGCGATAATATTTTTAATAGCACCCGCTACTTCAACGCCTACCACATCCGGATTCGTATAAACACGGAAATCGGTGTTCATGAAGGCATCTTGTGCCTGCTCGGCCGCTTTCAGATCAGCCGACGCGACAACAACCGTTGTCGGCTGTTTGCGAATAACCTCTTCCGCATGACTTGGGCCGGAGAGGACCACGATCTTCTCCGCAGGACGGTCAAGCTCCTCCGCAAGTACGGTCGTCATCCGTTTCAACGTATCGGCTTCAAAGCCTTTTGTCGCATGGACAACCAATGTATCTTCCGTTAGATATGGAGCGGCTTGCTTCGCAACCAACCGCATAGCAGACGAAGGAGCTACGAATAACGCTAGCTCTGCTCCTTGCAGCGCTTCCTGCATATCTGTTGTCGCATACAGCGATTCCGGCAGAATTACGCCAGGTAAATACTTCTCATTCGTACGGCTCGTATTCATCTGCTCCGCATGCTCAGCAGAACGCGTCCATAGCTGTACGTTGTAGCCGTTGCTCGCCAGTACAGCAGCAAGCGCAGTTCCCCAGCTTCCTGCCACTAGAACCGCAGCACGCCCTTTATGTTCCGTCTTTACTTGCGTCATCTGCCAATCACGATCCTTTCTTAGCTCCTAGCTTGTTCTCCGTTCCTTGCAGCAGCTTCACGATATTCGAACGATGACGCCAGAATGCAAATAAGCACAGAATAAGACTAACCGTTAATACGGGAGCGGAATAATAAAAAATCGCAATAAGGACAGGCGTCAAAGCCGCGAAAATAAGTGATCCAAGCGATACGTAACGCGTAATGGCAATGACGATAATCGTAACAACACCAGCAACAAGGGCCGGTACAAAGGCAAGCGCACAGATTGCGCCAATTGTAGTCGCAATCCCTTTGCCTCCTTTGAAGTTGAAGTAGATCGGCCAATTATGCCCCATAATAGCAGCGAGACCACATATTGCGGATGTCCAGTCATCCTGTCCCAGCCAGTGGCCGATCCATACAGCAGCAATCCCTTTACCTAAATCAAGCACAAAGCAAAGCAGGCCTGGGCCTTTGCCCAGAACACGAATGGTGTTTGTTGCGCCTGCATTGCCGCTGCCATGCTCCCTGATATCGATGCCTTTGACTAATCTGGCAATAACAATGCTAAACGATACCGAGCCTAGCAAATAACTCAGAATAACCGCGATTACAGCGTATATCAAGCTTCTTCTCCCCTAATCTTCATCGGACTTCCGTCTTGTAAACAGACGGACAGGCGTTCCTTCGAAATCGAAGGCTGCACGAATCTTATTCTCCAAGTAACGCTCGTAAGAGAAATGCATCATCTCCGGATTGTTTACGAAGATAACGATCGTAGGCGGCTTGGTCGCCACTTGCGTCACATAGTTGATTTTGAGGCGCTTACCTTTGTCAGTTGGCGGCGGGTTATAAGCAACCGCATCCGATACGACATCATTAAGCAGATGCGTCTGAATCCGCATCGCATGTTGTTCCGATACATGGTTAACAACAGGGAGCAGCTTATGCAAACGCTGTTTTGTTTTCGCAGATAGGAAGACAATTGGTGCATACGTCATAAACAGGAAGTGGTCACGGATATTTTGTGTGAACGCCTGCATCGTTTTATCATCTTTATCAACGACATCCCACTTGTTCACGACAAAGATTGAAGCTTTACCCGCCTCATGTGCATAACCGGCAATATGTTTATCCTGCTCGATAATGCCCTCTTCCCCATTAATGAGCACAAGTACAACATCGGCACGCTCAATTGCTTTCATCGCGCGCATAACGCTGTACTTCTCTGTAGACTCATACACTTTACCACGTTTACGCATACCGGCCGTATCAATGAGTACATACCGCTGGCCATCTTTCTCGAATGGGGTATCGATTGCATCACGCGTTGTGCCCGCGACGTCGCTGACAATAACACGCTCTTCCCCAAGAATGGCGTTAACAAGCGAGGACTTCCCTACATTCGGGCGGCCGATCAGGGCTACACGAATAACGTCGTCATCATAGCCGTCATCCTCAAGCTCCGGAAGCTTCTCAATAGCCGCATCAAGCAAGTCGCCGATACCAAGTCCATGCGAACCAGATATTGCGATTGGTTGACCAAAGCCTAAGCCGTAAAATTCATAGACCTCATCCATCCGGTTTAAGTTGTCCACTTTATTGACAGCAAGAACAACCGGTTTACGGGAACGGAACAGCATTTGTGCCACTTCTTCGTCCGCATGTGTAATGCCTGTTTTGGCGTCGCACATGAAGATGATGACATCCGCTTCCTCGATTGCAAGCTCTGCCTGCATCCGGACTGATTTCATAATTTCATCTTCACCATCAATTTCAATACCGCCTGTATCTACGATGCTGAATGCTTTACCATTCCATTCTCCTGGGCTATAAAGACGGTCCCGGGTTACGCCCGGTTTATCTTCAACAATTGCCAGACGATCGCCAACCACCCGGTTAAAAATGGTGGATTTGCCCACATTCGGGCGACCGACTATTGCAATAACGGGTCTTGCCATAGCTGAATGCTCACTCCTTCAGAAATACTCACGCTTAACATCATAGCAAAAAACAACGTTCTTGGCTAACTTTTCATCTTTTAGTGATGGTTTACGATAATAATCGTACCGTTTTTCAAGTCATGCGCACTGGCATCCAATATTTTCTCCAACAGAAAAGCAGTCTGCTGCATCGCTGCCTCATCAGGAGCTATAAAGATAGGAGCCCCACCACCAATTTTATCAGCTTCAAGAGATACAACTGCAATAATCTTAGCCATTATTAGCTGCCTCCTTATTTACCGACGCTTCTGTAGGCATACGAACAGCCGATTCTAGAATAGGCACCTTATTGATAATAAGCAGCGCTTTCTCCACATCCATATCCTGCGGCAGGAAAAATATCGCCATCCGCCCGTCTTTCATATCCAGCTTAGCCATTGGAATTAATGCCGGCTCTCCGTCATCACGATATACACCTAAGATCGTGGACAAATCATAAAGAATAGCCTGCCGCTGTCCCAAATTGCTAATCGTTACTTTGCCATTGGGATTATAAGGCGTCAGAATAAATCCCATTCCCCGTTCTTTAATGATTTCTTGGTTCGCTTGAAGGCCAACGTTCATGATATAGATATCACCAACAAATAGATCCGGTCCGTCAACCCGCACTTCTGCGCTTTCCGCACGAACGATATGGGACATGGCTTTACCCGATTTCAAATACTGAACAAACAGGAGAGATAGGATGCCGCCTACTACCCCAAAGTAGATATTCCAGACAATGGCGAACAGGCTTGTAACAAGTGCCGTCATAATAACCAGGTAGTTTCGTCCTTCAAACACCATTGCAATGCCTTCTATGTAGGTCGATCCACGAGGGACTAGCTCCATGCTGTCAATCTTCGTCAGCGTCGTCCGCTCCATGCTCCTCACATCCCTAAACTGCTGTGCCGCGAGCGACAGGAAGGTGATAGCCGTGTAGTCTTTATTGTAAAGTGCCGGTACGGCAACTGCACCAAGCGCTGCAGCAATAACACCAAGAGAGATATGGATTATTCTTCCATGCGGGTAAGTTGGGTATTGCCTGTAATCGGTACGCAGCATAAGAAGACGGGATACAATACCAAAAACGATACCCATCAATACGCCGATCAACATTTTATGTTCCACCAAATAAGCATTCATTCCGATGAGCTTCCTCCTTTATTCCTCCATGGTATGGCTATAAATCGAACTACGCCTGCACGTGCAGCCAAAAAGACAAGACTGACGACTCTGGAGGCGGCAAAGGCAATCCAAACACTGTCCCACCATTGCAAGGAGCCAATGGCAGCTTCATATATGTTTCTCTGCAGCAAGGCATGAACCAGCTCCGCAGTCGCGCCTGCGAACAAGAGAACCGTGAATTGATGCTGACCTTTCGATGAGAAAGCAGAAGCCAATACTCCCGCTACAATCGGCCCGTCCAATAATGGATCCAGCCAGAAGAAGACCGGATCAACATTATACATCTTCCTTACACTGCCCCAAATCATACCGGCTAGGAGCGCACAGACCAGCAAATATCCTCTCGAATCCCACACTAATGGACCACGCATGGCAAGCAAGGCAATCAGCATAAGCAGAATGGTGCCTGCGTAGAGGTGGATCTGAACATTTCCTAGATGAAAGGTTTCCTGTATAGGCTGTAGAGTTACGCACACTGAGAGCGCAATAATGAACCACTTTTTGTTCTTCATAGGCAGCCCTACAAAGTCTGACCATCCTGTTGTCATTAATATAAAAGCCATTAGCATAATCCAAATTGAAATATATCCGGCATTCACCAGCATGATCACCTCTCGTCGACCTATTATGCTCCAAATAAAAGGTGCTATTCCCGATTTTTTCAAATTGAACATAGAAAAGAGGCTAACCCTGTAATAAGGATTAGCCTCTTAAAGTCAACGATATTAATTATTTCAATTTGCTCAGCTTGTCGCCGAAACGTTCTGCCAGGGAGTAGCTCATGCTCGAGCTGTTCAAGCTGACATTCGGGTTGTTACCCAAATCTTCTGCTTTCACTGGACGCTCGCCGCGTTGTGGTCTGCCACCGCCTGCTTTAGGTGCTTTTTGTTCAGAAGCCGATTGCTCTGGTGCTTCTTGAGTTTCTTTAATGCTTAGGCTGACACGCTTCTCAGCAGAGTTGAAATCAAGCACTTTCGCTTGCACTTCTTGGCCCTCTTTCAATACTTCGAAAGGAGTCGCGATGTGGTGGTGAGCGATTTGCGAGATGTGTACAAGACCTTCAACACCTGGTGCGATTTCAACAAAAGCGCCAAATGTTACAAGGCGGCGTACAGTACCTGTAACGATATCGCCTACATTGAATTGGCCTGCAGCCGATTCCCAAGGACCTGGTTGAGCAGCTTTCAAGCTCAGGCTGATTTTACCAGCAGCTGGGTCAACTTTAAGTACTTTAACAGTAACCGCTTGACCTTCCGAAACAACATCTTTCGGATGTGCCACATGCTGCCACGACAGCTCAGATACGTGAACCAGACCGTCGATGCCGCCGATGTCTACGAATGCACCAAATGGAGTCAAGCGTTGTACAGTACCTTCCAGCTGCGCTCCAACTTGCAGACCAGCGATTACTTGTTGTTTGTTTTGTTCGAACTCAGCGTCCAGTACTTCTTTCGCAGACAGGATCACTTTGTTGTTCTCACGGTCAATTTCTTTAACTTTAACGCGGAGCGTACGGCCTTTGTAATCGCTGAAGTCTTCAACGAAATGACGTTCAACCATCGAAGCTGGAATGAAGCCGCGTACGCCAACATCAGCGACAAGGCCGCCTTTTACAACGTCAGCAACAACTACTTCAAATACTTCTCCGCTCTCGAAACGGGATTGCAATCCGTCCCAAGCTTTTTCGCCGTCGATCAGGCGTTTCGACAGAACGAGTTTTTCTTTCTCGTCGTCGATGCTAACTACTTTCAGTTCAACCTCTTGGCCAACTTGAACAGCTTCGCTCGCATTGCCCAGTTGAATCGCGGAAAGTTCGCGAACCGGGATGACACCGTCATATTTATATCCAAGGCTTACATAAGCTTGGTTATCATCGATTTTGACGATCGTGCCTTTTACAGTATCGCCTTTTTTCAAGGACACAAAGTTGTCCATAGCTGCTTGGTCTTGAACATTGATTTCTTCTGACATGGAAATAACCTCCTCAATTCATACCCCAACTTTATTTAAATCTACTTTCTCATATAGAAAGCAGTATTTAAAACGACTGTTATTTGTTCTTCTTAATCATCTCATAAATGCGAGACATAATGGCGTCCGTAATACGGTCCAGCTTATCCGGAGAGGATTCATTAATAATAGCAGAAATATCAACTGGTTGGCCGTAGTATACTCTCACTTTACGGAATAGCTTATAATTGCCCACTACCGCTACAGGAATAATGGTTGCACCGCTGCGGTAAGCAATCATAGCTGCGCCTTTCTTAGCAGCACTTCCGTCCGTGTTCCTTGTTCCCTCAGGGAAGATACCCATTACTTTCCCCTCGCCTAGAAGGTTAAGTGCAGAGCGGATCGCATCTTTGCCGACACCTCTCTTAACAGGAAATGCGCCCCAAGCCCGGATCAAAGGACCAAAGACTGGAATCTTGAACAGCTCTGATTTGGCCATGTAATGAACCTTGCGTGGTACCCTTATACCGACAGCCGGCGGGTCCAGAAGGCTCAAATGGTTTGAGCACAGGATTACGGAGCCATCTTTGGGGATGTTCTCGAGCCCTGTTACTTCGAGTCTGAACAATATTCCATACAGGAAACTGAACAATGCTCTAAAAATTCGATATAACATTAGTTTACTTCGCCTCCGCCAATTTGGTTCGGCTTAATTTCACAATTGCTGCCGCAACTTCATCGATTGACATTGACGTGCTGTCGAGCACGATAGCGTCCTTCGCACAAATAAGCGGGGACAACTCGCGTTGCTCATCCAAACGATCACGTTCCGCGATTTCTTGCTCAAGCTGCTCCAAGGAGATCGATTGTGTTTCCGACACTTCCTTATAACGGCGAAGAGCACGCTCTTGTACGGATGCGGTGAGGAAAATTTTAAGTTCCGCGTTCGGCAGTACATGGGAACCGATATCCCGGCCGTCCATTACTACACCTTTGCGTTCTGCTAATTGCCGCTGCAACGTGCCCAGCAGTTCTCTGACAGTTTCATTCGCAGCGATATGCGAAACCGCAAGGTTTACCTCACGAGAACGGATGAGATTTGTTACATTCTCGCCATTTAGAAATACGGCTTGACCGCTTTCACTCGGTGCCAGCTTAATGTCCAGCGTCTTCGCGAGTGCGGAAAGCTTCTTACTGTCCTGAGGTACAATAGCTGCCCTCTGGGCACTAAGTGTAACGGCTCGATACATTGCTCCTGTATCAATATAAATGTAATCTAGCTGTTCGGCAACCTTGCGCGCGACCGTACTCTTGCCTGCACCGGCAGGACCGTCAATCGCAATGTTAATCCGGTCGCTGTCACCGTCTTGCTGCATCACCAACATCCTACCTCCTTAGTTAAATGGCTGGCCGAATGCTGATGTGATGCGAGCATCTGCCTCTCAAGCATTAGCGGCTTGGCCCGTTCTAGCGGTCCATAAACAATGAAATATAACCGGTACTATGTATAAGTTATACTTCAAGGTGAAACGGCTTCGCTGTTATCTGATAGCGGGGCGCGTTTCATTCCAATGAATTCTAAGCATTATTTATAAAATGAAACTTATAAATTCTTAGCCTTATTGAAACCAAGAAAATCTTAGAATCCAAGAAAAAAGCAGGCACCGCCTGCATCGTGAAAATTATACCACACAATAAATACAGATGCAAAAACGGAAACCGCCCAAAGTCGCTGTTACAGCGCCTAAACAGCCTATCGATAGGCTGTACCTTCCCAGCGGTCAACCGCCGTCAATAAGTGTCGAAGCATGTCATTTTGAAGCAACAGCTGTGCTCCTATAACACCTACTATTAATACAACGGCAATCCAAACCAGACGTCTGGACACCATATCAATCTGCTGTTTTAATTGCTCTTCATCTTCTGTAATCCGCATGGGCAACTCTTCCTTTTTTTGCTATTTCATCGATAGGATGCCAAGGTCGCCTGCTTCTTATACAATCATTATCTGCCGCGGAATTCCAGTTGTCTTTCAAAGCAATATCTAATTATTTTCTGCCGTTCACTGTCGCTAATAGTTATAAATTTACTCATGACTTGCTTGCGTCCTGTTACGAGGTCAACTACTCTGACAACCTCTGCCTTGAAAGAGGAATGCTCAATGGTGCCGTTCTTGTATGGAATAAGCAGCCAGCAGTCCATCTCCATGCCAGGTTTAACCGGCCACTTGCTATCACAAATATAGGAAATGCCTCCACCACCTACATCATCCGTTACGGTAACAAAACGGATATTGCCGGATAAATTAACCGCGATTTCAAGATCTGCGGCAACCCGCAGGAAATGCCTGCGCTGCACCTTCGTAATCCGATCCGGATCAGGCTTGCGAATCTTTATCATCTTTACAACATCATCACGAAAGCCAATTACATGCGAATCGAAATAATGTTTAATCCCATCTTCTGATAAGTAGTAAACCGACAGCTCGTCCCCTAAAAAAAGCCGTTTCATACGGCTGGTCGTCAAATTTATTGGATTCTCAATTAACAAACCATCTTCCAGCTCGTCAGCAATTCTAGCTTTGTACTGGGCAGCTGCCTCTTCTTCGTCAGCAGAAGCGATCTCGAAAAACAACATTTGATTTACTCTAGGCAACAATTGGCTCCCCTCCCATATTGGTGTTTATTATAACACGTCAATTTGAGGGGAGCCATATCGTTATTTGCCGGAACTTGTCCGTTTGTCGAGTGGTGACAGCTCCTCGATCGATTCTTCGACACCGGTCTCCGAATTGATATAGATCCGGTAATCACTGCCATTCACCCGACCGGTGAACTCATAACAAAGTGTTTCCTCACCCATCTCGTTTAAGATGAGTGCCATCTGGTCATTAGCTACTTTAAATTCCGGATTCAGCGCTTTTCTCGCTTCTGCCTTCGTCAGCTTTGCTTTAGGCAATCTGCGCTCATGATGCTCATAGACATAATCATTTGCCTGAAGGCCAACCGCTTCACCATTATCAAGGGCAACCTTGACAGTCACCTTTTCTGGATAAATCAAGACGTCATTCTGCGTGCTTACGAATGTAAAGGCACCCGTATTCTCGTACATGTTGTAGCTAACTGCCCGCATTCCTTTAAATCCATGATCGCCGAGGAACTTTTCAGCTGCCGCCTGCGCTTTGTCCTGATTGATTTTCTTCTCGCCAATATCACGGGAATCCATAAACCAGATCAGCTTGCCGCCTTTTTGCGTATAGTCCATCTGCATCTTCTGACCTGTTCTAGGATCGGTTACAGAAGCAGAGTAAGAGGAATATTCTGTCCCTTTGCCGTTCTCTACCACACGGATCTCTTTAGGCTCCGTGCCCATAAATTCAGAAACATGCTTTTTGATATCATCAGCTGTTACCATTTTACCGCTTAACATATTAATTGAACGCTTCTGATACATGCTTGCAACTGATGGACCCCAGTTAATTTCTGGATATTCACTTACTTTTTTGTCCACCGTCTTGAAGCCGTCAATGATTGTATTGTCATTCGGGGAGTTTTGTTTGGCAAGCGCCACTTCTACGTCCATCCAGCGCAGATGATCGCTTAACACCTTCTCCTGCATCGCAAATAGATTTTTCGAGATATCTTCGGAGTTAGCATATAACGTTTTTAACGTTTTGAATTCATCCGGAGATAAGGGTTGCTTCGACAAATCACGAACCGACGTTTTGTATGCAAAATTCGCGATCCGCGATAAAAAGTCTTCTGCTTCATTAAACGGCAGCATCGTTAAAGGAAGCTGGTTAATCTCGTTCTGCGCTTCACTTGTGAGGCGCCACACATTAACAAGCCCTTTACGGTGGTAGCTTTGAGATGTAGAGTTAACCGCCAGCGTATTACCGAGCTGCTGATGCAGCTGCTCAACATGATAGGTTAAATCATGAAAGGCACGCTGGTACTGATTCTCCGCCTTAATTAGAATCGAGTTTTTCTCCTGATGCTCTTGATAGCCCCAATACACTGAACCAATTAAGAAAAGGGTCATAACGGGAAACAACACCGCGCTTAGCCGTTTATACATAACAAAAAAGCTCCTTTCTTCTACCAAACCTAGCGTTAGTTTGGTTTGCAGAAGGGAGCTTTATGCATCTGTGTCAAATGCTGTGTTCTTCAATATCCAAATCATTGATGTTGTTACAGATACATTGCTTGAAGCCGGTATCAATCATACCTTTCTCACGTTTGCCGCGCAGGACAAACTTCTCACCGCATACATTGCATCGAATCGTTACCTTTACCCTTGGTTCCATTCATGCCTCCATCAATATCCAATTATTACATATCAGTATGGACGAAAGCCTTAAAGTTTAATCTCATCTTCCCTGCTAAGGAAGCGGAATGGCGACCTCGAATTGGCACGATTCATTTTGCGGAGGCCCCACACCCATAGAGCGACCATGAAAGGAATAATGACGTAAATCCAATTCGTCTTGAACGAGAGCATTATATAGTCATATGTCCCGTGCAAGAGCAGCGGCAGCGCAAGCGAAATACCCAAATAAATATTCCGCTTTGAAGCTGTGGCGAACTTCGCCTTGCCCACATAATAACCCATCATGACACCAAACAGCGCATGCCCGGACACTGGCAATAATGCACGCATAAGCAATGTGCCATAGGTAGCTGGCGAGTAGATCGCATACAACACATTCTCCAATGTCGCAAAGCCAAGCGAGATTGATGCCGCATAGACGATACCGTCATAAGGCTCGTCAAACTCGGTATGATTATAAATCATGTGGTAAAGGACGAACCACTTTACAAATTCCTCTATTCCCGCGGATTCCAAGAACGAGAACAATACTGGGTGATCTCCAAGCCATAGCTGCAGACCATGCTGGATAACGACGATCGGCACTACTATGAGGACACCGAGCAGAAACATACGAACGACCATATGAATCGGCTCTGCGTCATAACGGTCCTTCAAATATAAATAGGTAAGCAGCGATACACCAGGTGCAACCGCAGCAGTCAGCACTGAAAACAATAGCAATTCGATGTTTCACCTCCCAGGCATCCGGCGTAGCCGCGCCGGCTTTTATACCCAGCCGCGAAAACGTACCGCCTCTGCCATTTTGCGTACGCCAGCCATATAGGCAGCTAACCGCATGTTTACATTTCGAGTTTTGTGTATCTCATATACTTGGTTAAAGCCGCGAATCATCATAACACGCAGCCGGTCATCCACTTCTTGTTCATCCCAATAGAAGCCTTGATTATTCTGGACCCACTCGAAATACGAAACAATGACGCCTCCGGCACTTGCAAGAACATCGGGCACCAGAAGAATGCCGCGTTCTGTTAGTATCCTTGTCGCCTCGAGCGTAGTAGGACCATTCGCTGCTTCTACAACAATCGTCGCTTTAATGCGAGGAGCATTCTCTTCCGTAATCTGATTCTCAATTGCAGCCGGAACAAGCACATCGCAATCAAGCTCAAGCAGATCAGTATTCGAAATCGTCGAAGGGAAAAGATTCGTTACATTGCCGAAGGAATCACGCCGATCGAGCAAGTAAGGAATGTCTAATCCATCTTCATTATACAACGCTCCGTTCACATCGGATATACCAATTACTCTCGCACCGGCCTCATGCATGAATTTGGCAAGATAACTTCCAGCATTGCCGAAGCCCTGAATGACAATTCTTGCCTTATTCAGTTCAATCCCTCTTAATGCGAGTGCCTCATGGATCATAATGACTACCCCACGTGCTGTGGCAGTCTCGCGGCCTCTGGAGCCGCCAAGTACAATCGGCTTGCCGGTGATAAAACCAGGTGAATCAAATTCTCTTATCCGGCTGTATTCATCCAGCATCCAGGCCATAATTTGAGAGTTCGTCATCACATCAGGGGCTGGTATATCTTTCGTTGGACCCACAATTTGGCTGACCGCGCGCACATATCCGCGGCTAAGCCGTTCTAGTTCTCCGAATGACATCTTTCTTGGGTCGCAGATCACGCCGCCTTTGCCCCCGCCGTATGGCAAATCGGCAATACCGCATTTGAGACTCATCCAGATCGATAATGCTTTTACCTCTAGCTCTGTAACATCCGGATGGAACCGCACACCGCCCTTTGTTGGCCCTACAGCATCGTTATGCTGCGCACGGTAACCTTTAAATACTTTCGTTATGCCGGTATCCATCTTAACTGGTATCCGCACCGTTAGAACGCGCATCGGTTCCTTCAAGAGATCAATCATATCTTCTTTGTAGCCAAGCTTCAATAGGGCTTCTTCAATCACAACCTGAGTAGATTTGAGAACATCATGTGTATTTGCATCCGCCATAATTACGTTCACCCGCCTTTGTCTACTTGTAATATGAGCGTGTATACATCACGATATTCCAAAAGTACCCCATTACATGCAAGAAGAGCATCCTGCAGACAATCAATTGTCTGCCGATGCTCTATCCCATGTGCTTCTCAATTATAGAAATGAGTGCAAATTTCCCGCACAGCTTGAGATGGCATAATGACTTTGCCGTATTCCTCAAGCATGGCGTAGGTGACGGATGTCGCTTCTCCATATTCAGCAAGCAGCGCTATAACCGCGTTATGGCGTGCTGTCTCAATCAGAGCAGGCTCAAGCGCTAAAATATATCTGCCGTTGTAAGAGTATAATCTCCCATCTTCCGTCAGAGAGGCCGCTTGCAGCTGTTTGCAGACATTAATGACATCCTCAAAATCTCGAAAGGAGTACATGACGATATCGCTTTGCTCCATCGTAACTTCCATTTCGTATATCTCGTCTTCCGTGTCTTCATCGTCGGTTGCCCGCTCATCGGATACACCGTTCATCTTACCACGGGTGACGATCACCACCATTCCTTGGGCGGGGAGGGCAAACACTTCGACCGCAAGAGGGCCGCTGGCATCGAACCCAAGTTCACTGTATGCTTGTTCCATCATTTCACTGAATAGATCGTGTACTTTGGGAATTTCGCGCCACATGTCTTCCTTCTGGATCCCCCGCTCGAGCAGGTCGTCGAACGTCAGGAAAATCCGTATCTTGTCCTGACTAAGCCGTTCGATTTTCATGACAGGATCCTCCTCTGCAGCATCTGTTGTATATAGCGTATGAAATTATTTGCAGGATGTGATCAAAATGATCAAATCGTACTATGTAAATACTTTATCATGTCTGTCCTCGGATTGCACCTAAATTAGGCAAAAAAAGAATCGTTTGAGCCGCGCAAAATAAGGCGCGAACATCAAGCGATTCCATGAACTACTTCATTAATGCGGTTTGGAAGACGATTCCGCCATGATCTGATTTGTCTGCTCTTTCAGTCCGGGATCACTGTTGATTAAGTGCTCAACCTGCTCCCAGCCTCCTCCTTGCTTTGCGGCGGTATCGTCTGAATGCTTTGGGGCCATTGATGAAGCTGACATTGTCATCTTCATTCCTCGTTTCATCATCATCGATGCAGCACTTTTACCAATCGATGAACACGCACCTGCAAGCGAGCTGGATGCCCACGCTGCCATACCGGGTCTTTTGCGCGACACATATACCGCAGCTGCCATCCCGGCGACTGCACCTAACATAAACCCGCCGATTCTCATGATTTAAGTAACCTCCTTCGGGGATCGTTGCAACAATTATTTTCTCCCTTGCGGGCTCATACATTCTCCTCAAATAAAGGAAACAGGCAACAGGCTTAATCCTATGTTAAGATTGGAATAGTATTTACCAGGTGATCCAACAAACGACAACAAGGCGGAGATTCGATGACGAAAGCACATTTGAGAAAGATCTATGCTGTACTTGCCATAACCGCAATCTTGTCTTCCTGCAGTTCTCCTTCAAAGACGACTACTGTGGAATCAAATCCGGAACCATCAGCAACTTCAACTGACGTGCAAACTGTCCCTAAAGTCACTTCCGAACCCATTCAAACTGCACAGGCTACCCCAAGTCCGACTCCTGAATTGAAGGCACCACTGTATAAAATGACAAGCGTCTACCGGTTCGTCCCCATAGATGAAACAGCCACGACTAAGAAAGCCGTTCTGTTGACATTTGATGATGCTCCCCATAATGAAGAAGTAATCGTAAGCCTGCTTGATACACTTGATAAACATAAAGCAAAAGCAATCTTTTTCGTAAACGGTTACAGAGTCAAGCAGCATCCTGAATTATTGAAAAAAATCAATGAACGCGGTCAAACGATCGGCAATCATTCCTGGGACCATATCGATCTGAAGAAGGAAGATAAAACCAAAGTTGAATCACAATTAGCTGATGTACAATCCGAAGTCAAATCGATTATCGGGAAAGAGCCGCGGTTTTTCCGTCCTCCTTACGGTTCCGGTGGTGGCACTGTAAAAGAAATCGCAAAAAACCACGGCATGTTATACATGACGTGGTCAAATGGTTCGCTGGATTGGGAACAGAAATCGCCTGGAGATCCTAATAAAGTAGTCACCAATGTACTGGACCAGCTCCACCCAGGGGCGAATATATTGATGCATGAATTAACATGGACAGCCTCGGCTTTAGACGATCTCCTTACGAAATTAGAGGAGAAAGGTTATACCTTTATAGATCCCGGAACGATTGAGGTTAATCTGTAAATCGGATGCCATACCAGAAAAGCCCTGCCACTAAACAAACGAATAATAGGAATAACGCATTATAATACCATTTGGTTACTTTTTGAACATTTGAAGGGTGTTTCTTGCGTCTAGGCGGCAGCGCCTCTGCATTCGTGTCGGTCGCGTTGCGAGGCGCAAGACCTGCCGCCTGTTCCTGATGTCCTTTGCCTCTTGAGCTACCGAATTTCTCCACTCTGCTCATCACTGCTCTGTTTGCTCCCTCCTGAATCGAATAATAAGACCCATTATAAAGTCAACAACAAAGTGTGCAAGAATTGGCGCCCATAATGTGCCTGATTCCACGTAAATCCAGCCTAAGCCATAACTAATGGAGAAGACAAGACCAGTAGGTATCCAATGTTTTAGATAACGGACATGAATCGCTGCGAAAATAATACTTGTCCAATAGGGACCAAATGAATGCTGCACAGCCCCCCGGAATAACACTTCCTCACATATGGCAACGACCAGAGAAATAACAGCAATATGCCATACTGGTCTCAAACGGAAGATACGTTCATTGATTCCACCATCGTCCGTCGCTTCCTCGGGAACCCATCTTGAAATGAGAAGGTCCACTACGATAACAGCTGCCCCTAAGCCAAGCCCCCACCATAGGAAATTAAGGTTGTTTGGAATTTGTAATAATTGAAATGGATTTGAACGCTGAAATAATGCCCATATCAAACCGATAATAATAGTAATCGCTTGTGTGACGTAAAGATTCATAAGCAGCATGCGGTCGTCGAGCTCATCGACAGATAACTGACGCACGCGGATATTACGGAGATCGAATTTTTTCATAGCTTCCCGCCTGTCTAGAAGGTCATATTTCCTTTTATGATCATTTCACCTATACTGATAGGGCACAAAATGACGGCATAATCTACTAATACATAGAAGGAGATTTGTGATGGAGAAACGTTTATCTCGTTCCGCAATGATATTTAGTTTGGGGTTTGTCTTTATGCTCGTCTGCGCAGTTGGCGCATTCTTTTACGGCGTAAAGATCGGGACGTCCAAAACGGAAACCAAGTACGAAATGAAGGAATTAAAATCTGCAGCAGTTGAGAACAACACTCCCTATCAGCAGCAGGATCTTGTCTCATTTTATCATACCGTATTTTTGCCTTACCGTGAATTTCTAACCGAATGGGACGATGCGATAAATGACTTTGCACAAGGTCAGTCCAGCAATGCGTCAAGCAGACTGAAGGATTTAGCGGATTTGGCACATTCGCAAAAAGCGGAAGCATCATCGTTTGATATGCAGAACTCACCACTTCTTGGCGATGCACAATCGAACTTCATTAGAAGCCTGGAGCAATTCGAGCAGGCTGCAAAAGCAGCGGCGGCTACCGTGAAGTCAACAGATGGCTCTAAGCTGCAAAGCACCATCGAGCAGGAGCAATCCTATCTGACTGCCGTCCAGCAATCGCTAGCGGCTCAACAATCGTATTACTCAGCCATGCTGAAATGGGGAGCAACCGTTGAACCCAACATTCCTTCCGAATATAAAATGCCGAAGGTCATCGAGATCAAGAAATGGTCTAGCCTTCCGTTAATCGTCAAAAACAAACTTATAGCCGATCAACTTGCTGCCCGCAAGCAGCTTACAATATTTTATCCGCAGGATCTAACGAGCCGGATCGATGACTTTATCGCTTCTGGTCAGCCTTCGAAGATGAATTTGAAATCCATCTCAGCAATTGCTGATCTACTGATTGAGACCGAAGCTGTACGCAGCGGAGATTTTATAACGAACCGTACGAAATTGTACAAGCAAGAGCTCCTGCCCCAGCTTCCATTCTTCTCTTAAGTTTGAGCTTAATCGTATTGAAATCCTTGTAACGAGGCTATAGCAGCCATTCCGCCGGTAACATTGTGGAGGTTGCTGTAGCCTTGTTCTTCTAAATAATTGCAAACGGCCGCACTGCGCACACCATGCGCGCATACAATATATAACGGTTTGTCATCCGAAATGGTTCCGAGACTGTATGGGATCGTATTCATGGGAAGTAAAATGGATGATTCCAAATGATAGTAGTCCCACTCCTGCTGTTCACGCACGTCAATTACCTGCTCCGCTTCAAGCTGCCCCTCTTTAAGCAGCTTCAGCAAAGATTCAGGTTCAAATTCTTTCCATTCGCTCATAGCTGTCTCTCCCCTAACCTCAAGAATATCTCTTGTATTGGTTGAATCATAACGAAAATTTCACATTTGATCAAGTTTACACATTGCAATTGTCCACTACATTGCTATAAAATAAGAACGGTTGTCCCTGTCGCTTTTAAACCCTTGCGTTTTATAATAAAGCGTGCAATTTTTCACACACCAAGGACAACAACAGACATCTACGTTTGCCGCTAGGTGAAACGGTTCAGCAGAGCGCGTTTCATTCCGAAGAAAAAGACGAACTTCTCGTCCGGCTCGCTTTGTTTCTGTGCCGAGACGAGGTTTTTTGTTTTAGCATCCATCTATAAGATCATCAAATAGGCGTGAAGTGCCGACATATCGAGCAAACATACAGTTTGCCTGGTATGTCGGCACTTCACAAAAATTTTAGGAGGCAATCTACATATGTTTAAAGTGTTAGTATCGGATCCGATCAGTGATCTGGGCATCCAACAGCTTGTAGACGCGCAAGATGTAGCAGTCGACAAAAAGCCTGGACTTAGCGAAGACGAATTGGTGAGCATTATTGGTGAATACGATGCCCTGCTTGTACGCAGCCAAACGCGCGTAACACCGCGTATTATGGAAGCTGGCAAACAACTGAAAGTTGTAGGCCGTGCAGGCGTAGGCGTAGACAATATCGATCTTGAAGCGGCAACACAACGTGGTATCATCGTTATTAATGCACCAGATGGCAATACGATTACAACGTGTGAGCATACTTTTGCCATGATGATGGCAGTTGCCCGTCACATTCCACAAGCTTACCTGAAAACAGTTGGCGGCGTATGGGATCGTAAATCTTTCCTTGGTGTTGAACTTCGTAACAAAACGCTTGGTGTACTTGGCATGGGCCGTATCGGTAGCGAAGTAGCAAAACGTGCGAAAGCATTTGGTATGGAAATTATGGGTTATGACCCGTTCATGACGGAAGAGCGTGCAGAGAAGCTTGGCATTAAGCTGGCTACTGTAGACGAGATCGTTCGTAACGCAGACTTTATGACTGTTCATACTCCACTGACTCCTGAGACTCGTCATATGATCGGCAAGAAGCAATTCGAAGTGATGAAGCCTGGTATGCGTATCGTTAACTGTGCACGCGGTGGTATTATTGATGAGCTTGCGCTTGTTGAAGCCGTTGATGCTGGTATCGTTGCTGGTGCAGCATTTGACGTATTCGAAGTTGAGCCGCCGGCTGAAGATCATCCATTCCTGACAAATCCGAAAATCATCGTTACTCCGCATCTTGGTGCATCAACTGTTGAAGCACAAGAGAACGTAGCGATCGACGTATCGGAGCAAGTATTGCACATTCTGCGCAACGAACCTTTCAGCAATGCGGTTAATATGCCTCCTATTCCGGCTAACCTGCAAAGCAAGCTGCAACCATACTACGCTCTGGGCGAGAAACTCGGCAGCCTGGTTGCACAAATTACGGAAGGTGCCGTTCAAGAAATTACAGTTCGTTATTCCGGTGAGCTTGCAGAGGTTGATACTCAGCCGCTGACTCGCTACATTGTAAAAGGCGTGCTGTCGCATCACCTTGGTTCTGACCAAGTTAACGTTGTTAACTCGATGCACCTTGCAAAAGTGCGTGACCTGAACATCGTACAGCAAAAATCGCAGGCTTCCAAAGACTTCACGAACCTGGTAACGGTATCGCTTCGTACGAAGAAGGAAGAACGTATCGTAGCAGGTACACTGCTTACTGGTTACGGTGAGCGCGTTGTACAAATCGATAAGTTCCCTGTTGACGTTACTCCTGAAGGTAACCTGATCCTGATCTCGCATAACGACAAACCGGGCATCATCGGCCGCGTTGGTACACTTCTTGGCAACAACGATGTGAACATCGCTACGATGCAAGTAGGTCGCCAACTGGTTGGCGGTTCTGCAATCATGGTTCTGACTGTCGACAAGAACGCAGGCAAAGAAATCCTCGAGCAACTGACTAACCTGCCTGAAATGAACACAGCGAAAGAAATTTCGTTGTTCTAATAAGAAAAGCGCCGAACATCATTTGATGTTCGGCGTTTTTCTGTTTGGGGTCTACTTCTCCACAATAAATTTAATCTCTGAACTTAATCGGTATTTATTACTCTCTTGACTATTGACCGACTCCTCATAGACCATAAAATCAGCAAAGCCGGAAACGATATATTCACCAGAAGGCAGTGTGCCTTTTCTAGATGCTTCTGTAAATGCTTTTATAAAATTGACGTATTCCTTCAGGTCCTGAGATTCGTCGTATCCGCCGCCGCCTTTGTATGACTCTCTCAGAGCGACCCCCTTTTTTAATGTTGTGACAATAAAAGGGTCATTCATGGCATACTCGATATCATATCCTCTTGTTTCTTCTTTCATGGGGAAATAAAACGGAGACGCAGAATGACCAATTTGGATCTCCTCTTGATCACCTACATACTCTATTTCGGCATAAAGGTTTACTTTTTCTCCGCTGGTATATACCGCTTTTTCCGATACAAGTCTATACACGAAATCCCCTTCCGTTACCTCAGCCTTAGCAACAAGATCGTCATTAGGAGTATTTGCCTCGTTCGATTGATTGGTTTTGCCACCACAACCTGCCACTGCGAACAGGAATGCAAGGACAATCCATATAATGAACCTCATTAAAACCACCTTCATTATTATTTATTAAGTATGACGAGTGTTAGGCTTTATAAGACCCTTGCCAATAAAGTTCGCGGAGACAGGCTTATTGCCAATTTCTCTCGCCCAGATCGACAGCTGGCCAATATGGTGAATTTCATGAGCAATCACGTGACGTATGACTTCTCCCCATGAATAACCGGAAAACTCGCCGTCCTTTTGCTGATCGTAAAACGGCAATGTCTCCATATCCGCTTCCCAAGACTGTAAAAACTCTTCAACTTCTTGGTGGAAAGATGCATCCAGCCTGCGAACCTTCTCTAAACTTCTATAATCCTCAAAGCTTTCCTGAAAATCCGGTTTCCCCTGCAAAGCGCGTATCCAGCTCCACTCTACATCAGCGATATGGAACAACGTATGTAGAATTCCCCCTACTCCACCTGTCCGGATCCGCAGCAGTTCCTCTTCAGGCACGTCTTCACACCAGCGATACCATTCTTCCCTGACCAACCAATTGTAACGGAACATGGTTTGCATACTATTCCACCTCACAATAATGAATGTTCTTTCCTATCATATCAATTCTACACGTGATTGAAAGCCCGATTTATGTTGACCGGGCTTTCACGATGTAAAATACCCACGCTTATAAACTGACTCACTCATAAACTGATGATGTGCTTACCATGACCTTCCTTTCCGAAGGTCTTTTTCTTTTTGTAGAACCAACCGAATTTGTACTGATTTCCTCCTGCACCTATATTCATTCATCGCATCATTCTACCTCGGTACATACAGCGTATGAATATGACCAAGTTGAAGTAATGTGCTGCTTCCGTCAATCTCGATTAAATCAACAATATTATTGCTCATAGATTTGATTACACCTATCCGTTCTGATGGACTACTCCAATCGATAGCAGCCTTATTCCCCTTTTCTTCTTGAAACAGTTCTGCAAACGTTTTAGAACTAACATCAACCGTAACTGTTACTGCGTTTAGTGAGAACGGTGTATAAGAGCTAGGATAAGGGATTAACCATTTCAAATGATCAAGGGCAACATAAATGGTATTGTATATAGGAGAATGTAAGATCAGATAGTCCGTCATCACTTCATTTAAATACCCATGAATGGGTTTATTGCCACATACGGATATTTCTACGAATAAACCTTTTGCATTCTGCAACATTTTAGCTAGTGATATTTGTTCATCTTGCTTTATAAATGGTGTCAAATTAATATCTTTATCATCATCACTCCCAGCTCTTGAGTCTGCTTTGAGACTATGCAGATGGGTCATTGGGATGTAGTAGTAACGCTGCTGATGCAGAAGGACTAACAAATCTTTCCCCGCCTCGATCAACTTCCCATGTTTGGGGCGATTCCCGGATATTTCTACAACCACTTTTTCCGATAGATAGGATGTAAACTCATTCAAAATAAGCCCTCCATTTGCATGCATATCTGTTTTTTTTTAGAACAACCAAGATACCCATAAACTCAATAAGACCAAAGACACGATCACCGTAATTGGAATGACGAGCACAGTAACCTTCAAGTAATTACTCCAGCTCATTTTCACTCCGTCCTTTCTAATAATGTGCATCCACATGATCGTTGCGAGTGTACCAATTGGAAGCAAAAGTGAACCGATATCGCTGCCAATAACACTCGCTAGATACGCAATCTTCAACGTAATTGGATCTAGTCCCATATTCGTTAACGTCAGCGTACCAACCATCAGAGCAGGGTGATTATTAAATAAGTTAGATAAAATACTCATAAGCAGTCCCATCAGCATGCTGGCATGCAGTAAACTACCGGCGATAAGCGGCTGTAGAAAGTGAATAAGCCACTCTGTAAGTCCAAGATTACGAAGACCATAAATGATCACATACATACCAAATGCAAAAATGAGTATATACCATGGTGTCTTCTTGATCATATCAACAGGAGGAATCTTTAAGAAAATCCAACGCCAGGTTAAAAGGAACACGGATCCGATGACAGCCATCAGCGAAACAGGGAAGTTGATATAGGAGGCTACAAATAAGCTAACTCGCACGCAAAAAACGAAAATCAATACATTGCGCATGAATTTCGCACTTCTAACTTTGGGTATATCCCCTTTAAGCGGATGACCTCCCGGTGTTAAGCTCCATTGCGCGATTTGTGGGAGTTTCTTCGGAAGTGTCCGGTAAAAGAGCGCGAACAGAAGCAGAGCCATTACTACTAGTCCAAGCGATGCTGGGACGAACATCATTGCTGTATGCATATACAGATCCATGTGAACGATTTTAAGAGCAATTAAATTTACGATATTACTTACTCCGATTGGAGCGCTTGAAGCTGTCGCTATAAGTGCGCCTGAGAGCAAATAAGGAATCTTTTGATGATTTTTAAGTCCCATACTTCTAAGCAGCATTAATAAAATAGGGGTTGTAATGAGAATACTGCCATCATTATTAACGAAAAGCGTCATTAGAAAACAAAATAAATTGGTTAGCCAGAACAACCTTATACCTGAGCCTCGGGCTTTTCTTAATAAGATTTCGGCAGCCCAATGAAAGAAGCCAAAGCTTTCGAGTACAATCGCCATTACGATCGTTGCTATTATGGTGATAGCAGCTCCACTTATAGTTTCTGTAATAGCTCCCAAGTCACTCAATGATACGGTACCTGTTAACAGTACGATGAATGCACCAACAGATGCTGGTATTGCTTCATTAATATTTGGTTTCCAGAATATGAATCCAATTGTAAGAATGAAGGTACAAATTGTGATTATCGCCATCCAATCAAACATGTTCTAGCCTCTCTTCATACTCAGCTCACTACACTTTCATTTTAATTTCATTACTATTAGAATCCTGATGCCCAAACGATTATTTTCATAGATTCCCTCCCTTCTTATAGCTATAAAACTTGCGATGTACTGTATTTATATGTACAAGACAATTAGCTCGCACTGGTCTATAACCCCTTCTCTATGAAAACCATCTCCTATCAATCATTGATAGATACCCGTTAGTGATACTTGCCAGTAAAAGATACAAGCCTAGCGCCTACTTGCATAAACCGAAAAAGGCAGCACCGTTATATAACTAACGGTGCTGCCTTTTCGGTTGAATTTTGCCCTTTGTGTTTTATCTTTTGTGTTTTATCTTTTGTGTTTTATCTTTTGTCTTTTGTCCTTTATCTTTGGTCTTTTGTCCTTTATCTTTGGTCTTTTGTCCTTGGGTCTTTTGGGCCAGTGTAACGCGGCCCATGGCTCGCGAGGGGGGATAAGGGGTAACGTGCTTGAGGAGCGGAGCGTCCGCCTTTGTCTATCCATTGCCTACCCTAGCCCAACTCTAATCGGAGGCAATGGATAGACAACAGCGGCCGAAAGCACGCTACCCCCGCCACTCGAGCTATCGAGCCTGCTTTTTGCCCTAACCTTTCCACACCACAGATTGGTGTGGCATTAACGATCCCGCGCCAGCGCAGCACGGCGCGCGCGGCTCTTGGGGGCTCGGTGCGAGAGGGTAAGGGGTAACGTGCTTGAGGAGCGGAGCGTCCGCCTTTGTCTGTCCATTGCCTACCCTAGCCCCATTCCAATCCGAGGCAATGGACAGACAACAGCGGCCGAAAGCACGTTACCCCGTCCCACGAGCCAACCTCGAGCCCTCAGAGACCGACGCCGTCAGCAAACAACAATGTTTCACGAACAACAAGATTAAATCCCCTCATTCAACAAAAAAACGCTCCCCGAAGGGAGCGTAGTGACATCTATTGATTGGATTCGACAGGCAGCAGCAAAGTGAATGTCGTGCCTTTACCGAGGACGCTGTCGACTTCGATTCGGCCATTATGCTGAGTAATGATATTTTTGACGATAGCAAGTCCTAGTCCGGTACCACCCGATGCACCACGTTTACGTGCTTTATCGGCTTTGTAGAACCGTTCAAAGATATACGGGACATCCTCGCTAGGAATACCCTGCCCTTCGTCAGCAATAATAAGCTTTACATAACGTTTCTTATTAATCGTCGCGAGATCTCCGGCTATTCGGATCGATTTACCTGCTGGAGTGTGACGAAGTGCATTATCCATCAGATTCGTCAATACCTGCTCAATCCGGTCCTCATCCGCCTCATAAACAGCAAGCGGTTCATCTGGGAGCTCTGCAATCAAGCTGACATCACGTTCCTTCGCATACACTTGGAATTTCCGATGAACACGCCTCACAACATTACTCATATCAAACTCCTGCAGACTGAGCTCAACATGACCGGCTTCCATCCGGGCCATATCGAGGAAGTCATTTACGAGCCTGCCCATCCGAAGAGACTCATCATAGATGACTTGGACGAGCTCTTTCCGCTCTTCCGGCGAAGCCACGATATCATCAAGAAGGGCTTCACTGTAACCTTGCAGCATCGAAAGTGGTGTCCGAATCTCATGGGAGACGTTAGCAACAAAGTCCCGACGCAGCTTCTCGAGCTTATGCTCTTCTGTTACATTTCGAATAACGGCAACTGCGCCACGAATGACACCATCTGTCTGAAGAGGCGCCATTACAACCGACCATACATTGTTATGGACCTGCACTTTATTCGTACAATCACGTCCCGCTTGCATGACAAGCTGGAACGTATCCCGCAGCGGACCGGGCACGCAATGGAACGTAGGTGCTCCTTCATCTTCAAAATCAACATCCATATCGAGATCCGACCAGCGGCTCACCAGCATATGGCCAGGAGGATTTGTAAGAATAACCTCGCCATCCGCGCCAAACGTAATCACCGCATCCCCCATACTGCGCAGAATGCTGGAGAGATGCTCCTTCTCGTGATTCAGATCATCAATCAGCATCTCCAGCTGTTCTGTCATATGGTTAAATGTTTTGGCAAGATCACCGATCTCATCCGAAGAACGAATTTCTACTTTTGTCTTATAATTACCGCCTGCAATGGAATCCGCTGCTTTCTTCAGCGCCAGCAATGGCTGCTGAATCCGTGACGACAGGAAGAACGCGAAGAACGTAGAAAGCAAAAAACCGATAACCGCTACAACGATAAATAACACTTTAATTCGATGCTGGGAATCACTATTAAAGGCAATATCGATATACTGGAGCAGGAACGTCCCAAGAATAACGAGGACAAGTGCGACGAGAAACATAATCGTCCACCACAGTTTCCCGACTACCGTATGCAGGGCAAAGTTCCCCCAACGTTTCAACAGCCTCATTACTTCGGTACCTCAAGCTTATAACCAACGCCCCATACTGTCGTAATCATCGAAGCAGCATCAGGCGATACTTTATTTAACTTTTCACGCAGGCGCTTCACATGTGTATCTACCGTACGCAGATCACCAAAGAACTCATAGTTCCATACATCCTTCAGCAGTTCCTCACGCGAGAAAACTTTATCCGGCGATACGGCCAAATAATGCAGAAGCTCATACTCTTTAGGAGTTAAGCTCACTTCCTGTCCGCCAGCTGATACGCGGTGTGCATCATGTTCAATAACGAGATGCGGGAAAACAATATTGTTGCTTGAATTCACTTCTTTTGTCAAAAAGGCCGTAGCGGATGAGCGGCGCAAAATCGCCTTTACACGATAAATGACTTCGCGTGGGCTGAATGGCTTCACGACATAATCGTCTGCACCAACTTCAAAGCCTTGCACACGATTCATTTCTTCGCCTTTGGCCGTCAGCATAATAACCGGCGTTGCTTTTACTTGCCGCAAGCGGGAGCACACCTCCACGCCGTCAATGCCCGGAAGCATAACGTCGAGCAGAATGAGCGCATAATCGGTTACTGTTGCGAGCCGAAGCGCGGTCTCACCGTCTTCCGCTTCGTCGATCAGATAGCCTTCCTTCTCCAAATACATTTTCAGCAAACGACGAATCCGTTCCTCGTCATCTACCACTAGAATACGGCTTGCATAGTCGGACATGCGGTGTTGCTCCTTTCAAAACAATTTATTATTAATGATTATACGCCTGCGTAAGAGTGCAAACCAGCGATAACGAGGTTAACCCCTACCAATGTGAACAAGATAACGACGAAACCGATAACCGCGAGCCACGAAGAGCGTTTGCCCTGCCAGCCGCGCGATAGACGGAAGTGCAAGTAGGCACTGTAGTAGAGCCAAGAGATAAGCGCCCATACTTCCTTCGGATCCCAGCCCCAGAAGCGGCCCCATGCGATGTTCGCCCAGATCATAGCGAAAATAAGGGCACCTAGCGTAAAGATTGGGAAGCCGATCGCAATTGCACGATAGCTGATTTCATCCAGATCTTCCGGATCGATATCTTCCATAAGCGGATGGATAATTGCACCAATCCGTTTACGGAACAGCAAGCGAATTAATCCGTACAAAATAGAACCTGCAATTACAGACCAGATTACCGTATTTAACTTACGTCCTCCATTAACACCAGTTAACCAGCTTGGTGCTTCGAACAATGGCTTATCCATACCAAGGAAAGAATCCATCTGAACGGCTTGGCTGTTATAAGGTTTAACAATTGGCGGCAGCGTATAATTGGCTGTATCGGTCGAGGAATGATCAACGCCCTTGCTGTCGATAGTGACTTTCTCTTGGGTGAATGTAGCCTCGTAGCCTGCCCCTTTGAAAATAAATACAACAGCAATGAAGCCAATAACCAGGACAATCGTATATAAAGAGAATTCTACCCAAAATTGATCTCTTCTAGCTTCCTTCGAGGTTTGCTTAAAGTCAACTACACGAAGGAGATACATCAGACCTGCTGCAAAGCCTACTGCGAAGAAGGCTTCGCCAGTTGCTGCAGTCGTTACATGCACCTTCAGCCACATGGAGCTCAGTGCTGGAATAAGCGGCTGAACCTCTTGCGGGAATACCGATGCGTAAGCCACTACCAGTACAACTAGCGGTAAGGCGAACATTCCAAGTAAAGGTACTCGGTAAATCGCATATACGATCGTAAATGCGATCATAATAGCCATGCCTAGGAACGTAATAAACTCATACATATTACTTGTTGGAATTTGACCGCTTCCAATCCATCTTGTAAAGAAGAACGTCAGATGGGCGGCAAGGCCGAGTGACGATGTGATGAACGAGATGCGCGACCAGCGTTTCTCATGTTTTATCGGATCACGGTTGCTCCATTTTTTTCCTGCAATCGTTACTACATAGAACAGGAATGCAAAGCAATATAGGAAAAAGGCGGCGATAAAGGCATCGCTGCTGAAATCGACATAACTCACGCGTTATTCCCTCCGTTATCAAGCGACTTAGGCTCTACGGCAATTCCGGTCTTCCGGAGTGCGTAAGCCACGTCTGCTCTCATGCCGTACCAGTTTTTATTTGTATGTGCGCCAAGCGACAGCTTACCGTCGTCGATCCGCAGCCAAATGCGTCGATGCTGCCAGTAAGAGCCAAGTAATAATCCCAGCATCGAAATGGCTGCCCCATACCAAACATAAGTAAGAGCTTTGTCCTTACGTACGTTCAAATACGTGGAAGCTTCGGCAAAGTGAACATTGTCCATGCCATTCACTTTAATCTCCAGCTTGTCCGAAATCGCAGCATTAATCGTGTCTTGTCCAAATTTCTCTTTATCCTTCTGCATCGGGAAGTAGATATAAGGCTGACCCTTCTCAGGTAACCCTGGACCTGTAATCAGGAAGATAAAGGCTGGTGCATTCGGATCACGGCTGAGCGTTACGGGTTCCCCATCTTCGCCAATGCTGAACTCCATATAATTAGCCGCAAGCTTCATCGTGTAAGGCCCTAGCTTATAATCCAGAGGTGCATCCTTCATTGGCAAATCAAATTTCCCGTAACTCTCGCCAGTTTCCTTATTTACGAGTTCCGGACTAACACTTTTCAGCTTTGGCGTAACATCGTAGTCAAACTGATACAGCTTAAGCCCATCATACTTGAGCGGATGATTCACAAGGATGTCCTGCTTTTTGATTTCTTTCAGCTCAGGTTCACCCGTGGCATTTTCACCGCAGTTGCTTGTACATTTATATAGAACTGCTGCAGTCTCATAACGTTTGGCACGGAGAGTGCCATGAAGTTCTGGCGGCAATTCGTCATCCGTATAGTACTCGACTGTGAACTTCTCGTTTTTCACGTAGTAGTTCGTACCTTCGATCTGAACCGTATCACCGTCTGGTATGCTCACATAGCTGTCCATTTGCCAGCCAGGAAGGCTTCTGCCTAAGATAGCGAGCAAGAACAAAATCAAGCCAATATGATTAATATAAGGCCCCCAACGGCTGAACCGGTTCTTCTCGGCAAGCATCGCAGTTCCGTCTGTATACACTTTGTAATGCTTTTTCTTCAAATGAGTGGAAAACTGCTTCACCCATTCTTCAGAATCTCCTTCAATCGGGGCATTGTACACTGTCTTCTGTCTCGTTATGAAACGCAAATGTTTGCGGATCTGCTGCTTGCTTAGTGCTCTATACAGCGGCAGCACGCGGTCCAAGCTGCAGATAACAAGAGAAGTACCAATCATAACAAGCAGTGTAATGAACCACCATGAATCGTATGTATGAGACAATCCCAGCTTATAATAAAGCTTGCCGGATAAACCATATGTCTCCTCGTAATAGATAGAAGGCTCGAAATTATTCAGAAATGAGCCTTCCTGCGGGTAAATGGTACCAAACATTGCTGTGATCAATGTAATGACAATGAGATAAACAGCAATCTTGACGGACGAGAAAAAATTCCAAATCCGGTCAATCCAGCTTGGATTACTCTTCTGCGACCTTCTCGCGACGCCGTCGTATCGCATCTCGAGCGGGGCATCTGACTCCATGTCTTCCATAAGCGGTTTGCCGCAGCTTTCGCACAGCACGGTACCAACGGCATTCTGATGTCCGCATTCGCATTTCGTGTTAGGTAGAGATAACACCGTGAAACCCCCTAATCCCATCCATCAGCCTCCTAACTCGAGGCAATCTTACTGAAGCAGCTTGTCTACACGTGAATCAATATCCTTCTCGCTCATACCACCCACAAAAACATCCTGAACGGTCCCATCCGGAAGTACAAAGAAGGTTGTCGGATACGACTCCAGTCCGTATTTATGCTCTGTCTTTCGGTTCACATCTCTTAAAATCGGATAGTTCAGATCGAACCGGCGAACGAAATTGTTCACAGTAAGCGTGTCCTCGCTTAAGTTTATCGCCAGTATCTCAAGTCCTGCGTCCTTCCACTTCTCATACTGACGCTCGAACTCTGGCATTTCCTTTACGCAAGGGGGACAAAAACTGCCCCAAAAGTTAATAACAACAGCCTTACCTTTATAATCAGATAAATTGTGCGTATTCCCCTGCAAATCTACCAGCGTAAAATCTGGCGTTTGTTCCCCAATCTTCGGGATTCCACCTTCATTTGCAGCGAATAACGTATTGCCAATGGCATATCCGCCTACAACAAGCACGGCAAGCAGAATGACAATTTGCACCGTTTTTCGATACTTGCCCATTCCTGTCCCATCACCTACATTTCACCATTGATGTCAGCTTAGAATACATTCATTATAACGAAAAACGGGCGGCAATAACCGCTGCCGCCGCTTACTTTTTATGAACTTTATGTGTCTTGCGAGCCGCTTCCCGAAGCTCTTTCACTTCAACGGGAGTCAGGTGTCTGAACTGACCTCTCGCCAAGTTCTGAAGACCAATATCGCCGAATTTTACACGTCTTAATCTCACAACCGGATGATTGATCGCGTCGAACATCCGACGTACTTGTCGATTACGACCTTCGTAGATTGTAATACGGATCGTTGAGGTCTTATTCTCCTCATCAACATCCTGATATTCAACATCTGCCGGTGCCGTCATTCCATCCTCAAGCATAATACCGGACTTCAATTTCTCCAGCAAAGAACCATGTGGTGTGCCTTTGACTGTTGCGAAATACATCTTCGGCACGTGATGACTTGGATGCGTTAGCAGATTGGCAAACTCACCGTCATTCGTTAGCAAGAGCAGACCTTCCGTATCGTAATCCAGTCGTCCAACCGGATAGACACGCTCCCTAATACCGGGCAAAAAATCAGCCACCACTTTGCGCCCTTGCGGATCCTTCGCGCTAGTGATGACACCTTTTGGTTTATTCAGCATCAGATAGATCTTTTTCTCACTGCGGATCGACTTGCCGTTAACCTTAATCTCATCAGTCGTTGGGTCCGCTTTGACGCCAAGCGTTGTTACTTTCTCACCGTTTACCTCTACGGCACCGGCTAATATCATGTCTTCGCATTTTCGACGGGATGCGATACCCGCTTGAGCTAATATCTTTTGTAAACGTTCCAATGCTTTCACCTCAACCTCCATCATAACGATATGGAAGGGAAAGCACAAGTCGCGACTACTTGAATATGTACATACAAATAAGAATTGCTGCCAAAAATCCGACAAGATCCGAGAATAAGCCTACTTTCAAGGCATATTTTGTCTTTCGTATACCAATAGCACCAAAATAAACCGTCAGCACATACAGCGTTGTATCGGTGCTGCCTTGAATCGTTGAAGCAATACGGCCGATCATCGAGTCCGGTCCATGTGTGGCGATAAGATCTGCGGTGAAGGCGAGTGAGCCTGCACCGGTAAGCGGCCGAAGAATACCAAGCGGTAATACCTCCGTCGGAATACTCAACAGATCAAACAAGGGGCGCACGGCGCCCAGCATGAGATCCATTGCACCGGACGCGCGGAACATACTGATCGCCACCATCATGCCAACAAGAGCAGGAATAATATTAATAGCGGTGCCAAATCCGTCTTTTGCCCCCTCAATAAAGGTTTCATAGACAGGGACTTTACGAAAAGCTGCATATAATGGGATAAATACAATAATTGCTGGAATAAGCCAGGCTGACAGGCGGGTAAACAGCTCAAACAACTTCTCCACCTCCTCCTCTTGGAAGTGTAGCTGATGCTGAGACAGGTGGATCTATGGAGGATTTGATCGGCATTTGTTTAGAATTGCGGGTGGTCTTGCCTGGAGGTGGTGCAGATCGCCTGCGATACCATCGGTCAGCAACGATAGCGGCGCCTGTCGCAACAAAGGTCGCCGCCAGCGTCGTGCCGACGATTTCTGCCGGATTCGCGGAACCATAGTTCATTCGAATGGCAATCAGCGTTGTAGGTACAAGAGTTATGCTGGAGGTATTTAGCGCAAGCAGCGTACACATTGCCGGCGTAGCAGTCGTTTGGTCAGGATTCAGCTTTTGAAGCTCCTGCATTGCTTTTATTCCCATTGGCGTAGCTGCATTGCCTAGTCCAAACAGATTGGCGCTTAAATTGCTCATAATATAACCCATTGCCGGATGATTAGGTGGCACGTCCGGGAATAGACGCTTCACAACAGGGCTTAACATCCGGGCAAGCTTCTTCAGCATACCCGCATCCTCTGCGATCCGCATCATTCCCAGCCAGAACACCATAATACTAATCAGCCCAAAGCTTATCGTTACTCCTGATTTAGCACCATCAAACGCCGCTTGCGTAACGGCATCAATTCTGCCATTAACCGCTCCAACTACTACACTTACCACGATAAAAAACAACCATATCCAGTTCACCATAAATTGGCCGCCTCCCCCGATTAGCCAAGCGTAAACGGCTGCGTCGTCCTATAGAGGGGCAGCATTCGTTTCGCGGGTGAAATATAAGCAAAGTATAGCTATACTTTCTTACATTTCGAATAATGCATTGATAACGGATGTTATCGAATGTATGAAGCTGTCATGTTCCGTTTTTGCCCTCTTATAATCAAGCATAGCAGCATCCGACATCGGCTTGCGTTCTGGCAAGCTCATTCTTGCACTGCCAATATCATAGACAGGAATGGATCCAATCTTCTGATCGTTCAAATACCATTCCAGCGCACCACGTTCCCCTAGTCTATAATTCATCGTTGCCATATCAAGGACAACAAGACGGGATTGAAGCATGTCCCGCTCCTCTTCGGCTAACGGATAATAAAAGGAGTTTCCAACCGCATATGGATAGCCTGCTAAGGTTTGGCCCTTGCTTGCTACTTCCATAAGGGGATAGTATTTAAAGCCCCAGTCTAACATATGGCGGTGGTCAATCCAGTCATCACGATCATTTAACGTCACAGCCGCAATCTGCTGTCCGTTTCTTGTTGCGGAACTGACCAGGCAGCGAAGTGCCTTTTTGGTATAGCCGGTTTTAACTCCATCTGCCCCTTCATACATAGCGAGCATTTTATTCTTGTTTGCCCAGCTGTATTGCCATTTTTCATGAGGGTTTGGAACACTCTTTACCTTCGTGCTAACAATCTCGGCGAATACCGGGTTTCTTAAAGCATAAGCCGTTAATTTTGCTAAATCATTTGCAGAAGAGTAATGCCCTTCCGCATCCAAACCATGTGGATTTTTGAACTGCGTATGAGTAAGGCCTAATATCTCCGCTTTCGCATTCATGAGATGAACAAAGCCCTCTTCCGATCCACCTACATGCTCGGCGATTGCTGTTGCCGCATCATTACCTGAACGGAGCATAAGCCCATACAGCATATTAAGCAGTGTCATTTCCTCACCAAGCTGCAAATAAATAGATGAGCCTTCCTTGCCAACCGCTGTTTTGCTCGTCTTCACATGATCTGCAAGCTTGCCATGCTCAATCGCGACAATAGCCGTCATGATCTTTGTCAAGCTGGCTATTCGCATGGATTGTTCTCCATTCTCGCTGTACAGCAGTCTTCCTGACTTTACATCAACAAGCGCAGAAGCATTTGCACTGGTATGAATCGGCTTTGGCGCCGCGAATGCCGGCGTCGCTAAGCTTGTCCCCCATATCAAACTGGCTATCCATAATCCTATTCCTATTCGGCGAGTAACCTTCACGTTTTCGTTGCTCCTTTCCTATCGTCAGCCCTCACCTTGTACAGTATATGCTTCGGATGGGCAAATTAAGACATGCCTACCTCCAGAAATGAGAAAACCTCTATCGAGGTCTCTCGGAGAAGAGCGACCGCGTCTAGAGGTAGGGATTATCTATTGTGGTAATCAGCAGCCCTTGCGGGCAGTTCCCTAGATGAGGGTGTCAGTTCCATCTGTTATATAGTCATTTGAGCTTGGATTTGAACTTGCTGATGTTTTGAACATCGATTGAACCTTGTCGAATACATGTGGAGCAGAATCAATAATCCGTTCCATCAGATGCGTTTGATTATCAAGCGGAACAATCTTCACACCTTGTGTACCTACAACAAGGAAAGCGATTGGCGTAATCGATACCCCGCCGCCGCTGCCGCCGCCGAAAGGTGCTGAAACACTGGCATTATGGTTGTGGCCGTCAGATGGCGACGTATGCTCGTGTGATGCTGAACCATCAAAACGGATATCGCTGCCGCCAGCCACAAAACCGAATCCCACTTTCGAGATTGGCATAATAATGCTGCCATCAGGCGTTTGGACAGGATCACCGACAATCGTATTGACGTCGACCATCTCTTTAATATTTTCCATAGCAGTTTGCATTAGGCCTTGAATCGGATGTTCTGGCATTGTGACTCCTCCTGAATTTGTATTGTGTTTGTGCGTTATGGATGAGGACTCGCCTACGCTTTTGTATTCTGCTCATCACAGCGCTCGACTATGTATGGAACCAAAAGTCATCTCGGATTTTAAGCCTTAAACAGCAGAGTTCGCCAAGCCTGTACACCTTCTTTTGCTTTCTTCAAGCGTATAAGTAGTTGGATTCCTGCCATAACGGCATTCCCAAACCCAATTCTGGCGACGCAGGACCATTCCGTTGTAAAACAAGGCTGCGCATATACTGGTTTAACATCGACCTTTGGCTCCGCTTTTAGTTTGACGAATTGTGACAAAACACCTAAAGTAGTTGTCTTCACTGACCACAATGCTCCCGTTGCCATAGCTGTCCACATCGCATCACCTGTACCAACAGAGCTTGACCATCTCCATTCTTCCAGCTTGATCTTCGCTAAAGTTCCTTTTGCCCATTTCGATAAATTATTCGTTAGCGCTGCAGCACGTTTAAACTTATCAATTCCCGCCATCACACGGTCTTTATCGATCTCATCATTTTTCTCATCCTTACTGCTCATACCAATGCTTGTACCCATCAAATGCTCATGCAAACGGATTGCTTTGCCGCTGAAATCAACCGAACCGATCTTCATCTTATAACGCAGTAAACCAAAGATCGCTTTGAACTTGATCTCGATATCGTCATTATCTCCATCTCGTTTCATATGTCCTTGAATGACTACTGGTGACACCAAGGCAATGAGCAGAAAAAGCACAATGATGAGACCGGCTGCTAGTACCCATAAATACGGATAACCGATCATGCCATGCTTCCTCCAACTTTCCGAAAACTAGGTTACCTGTAGTATGGCTTGAAGATCCGATTTCATGCAAAAAAACCCTCAGGATCTGTTCAATCCTAAGGGTTGATCTGCCTAAGACACACCGCTGTAAGGCAGTCTGTCCTTATCCTCCAATGCCCATCTCTTCCCATCTATATAGACAGCATCGACACGTTCATTATAGAAACTGAGCAGCCGTGCAATCTCATGAACCTCAGGAAGAGGTTTGCGGTAGCTCCACACGACATCGGCATATTTGCGGCCAAGCACACTCGCATTCCAATAGGTTGCTATCCCTTTGTAGGGACACCGGGTTGTTGTATCAGATGATTCAAGCAAATCCATCCTAACGTCTTCCACCGGAATATAATAACGAGGGGTTAAGCCTGTCTCAAACAAGACGACTGGACGTTTGCTGTCTGCAATTATCTTTCCGTTAATGACAACTTGAATGTGGCGGGAGCTAGGTATCGCATCAATTCTTGTATACGGATCCAGCGCATGAACGAAAATCTCTTCGTCTTCCTCGTACCAGGCATCAGCTTTTTTCCATACAAAAGAATAATAGCCCCTTAGAATAGCACTCTCCTCCACCGGTTGGAAGTAACTCCAAACCACGTTTTCTACTAGACGTTCACCGTTACGAATATGCCAATAGACAGCCTCTCCTTTAACAGGATGTTCTTGGCGAAAGCCTGAAGGCTCGAATAGGTCCTTCCGAACATCCGATTCTGGAAAATAGTAAACCGGAAGCTTGCCCGTCTCTGTAACGAGCAGAGCCCGTTTGCTGTCAGCTACCGTAATTTCTCCAAACTTGACTCGAACTCGCTTGGGACTACGTTCTGCACGGATCTCCCATTCCTTCCGCTCTCCATCCCGCAAATTCCACTGGGGATCATAATGCCCAATTGCCATTTGTATGTCTCCTCCTCATGATCTGATAAGCCTGCTCGATATCCTTAGTTAAAGCCCGGTCTTCTGATAAATAGGGAACCGATTCCCGTATGGCTTCATAAGCCTTTCTTACACCTTTGCCCAAGCTATCTTGTGAACTCCGAAGATCAATAGCCTGTGCCGCATGAATCGCTTCGATCCCTAAGATGTAATAAAGCCGGTCAATGATTTCACGCGTCTTATACACGACAAATGGTGAGTTCGTTGCATGGTCTTCCATATCTCCCGCTAATGAGGCGTAATCAGCAGATGCAGGATTCGATAAATGACGAATTTCGGCATCAAGCGATGTTACGGTTTTCTGCAGCGTACAGAAACCGATGGAATACTGCTCATTCGGTGTAAGGAATCGGGTTAAACCTGTAAATGACGGGTCGCCAAGACGTAAAGTGCGAAATACAGAGCAGCGGGATACATGATGGAGCGCTTGACCAAGCATCTCAAAGCCTAAAGTCCATGCGATTGGTTCGAAGTTGGCGCAAGAAACGATACGACGTTCCTCCAGCAATAAGCATGGATTGTCATCTGAACTGTTCAAGTGCAGTTCAAGCTGGTCCTTCACATAACGCCAGGCATCCCTCGCCGCACCATGGACTTGAACGGCATCACGAAAGCTTAACGGATCCTGCAGTTTTTCTACAGTTTGATGCTGCCATAAATGGCTTCCTTCGAGAGCATTCCTGACAACCGCAAGACTAGTCAATTGTCCTGGGAATGGCCGCATTCGATGTACAGACTCATCCAAGGGAGACAGTTGGCCATGAATGGCTTCAAGCGACATCGCATAGATAACATCCGCTAGTTCAAGCACTTTTATGGTGTCAACAAGAGCAAGTGCGCCAATACCCGCCGATAAGGCGTTAGAGCTTACAATAGCAAGCCCGTCTTTGGGTCCAAGCTGTAGCGGGGCAAGTCCAGCTTCCTGCAAAGCAGTAGCAGCAGGCTGCCGCTGGCCTTGCGCGTCGACTTCCCCTTCTCCAATCATGGCGAGTCCGATATGGGGCAGGTTCGTAATATCGGCGGCTCCAACCGACCCTCTCAGCGGAAGAACAGGGGAAATGCCAAGATTCAGAAATGCAGCATATCGGTCGGCAATGGCAGGCTGTACTCCAGTACAGCCTGCCAACAAGCCATTAAGCCGCGCGAGCAACACCGCACGAACTTCATCGTCTGCCGCATTTGGACCGATTCCTGAGCTATGCGACAAGATCAAATTACGGTTATATTGAGCAAAAAAAGCAGGATCTACTTTCTTGTCTTTGTTCCAGCCTACACCACGATTAAATCCGTAGACAGGAACATCTTGTTCGACAAGTTCATAGACAAGCCCCCGTGCAGCCTCCAGCCGTGTCCGGGCAGATTCAGCGATTTGGACTGGCCTGCCGAACCTCGCGACCTCCTCTATAGAGGAAAGAGATAGCACACTGCCGTCTAATACAAGCGGCTCTTTCTTAGACATAGACCTGAGTGCCTTTGGGAAAAGCGTAGTCGAACAGTTTGATTCCTAGAGCCTGCTCCACTTCCGGATATACGGCCGGGTCTTTTACCCCCGTACTAAGCGGAATAAGTGATCTATCAATCGTAAATACCGCAATTACCTGGCCTTCATACAGATAACCAACACTCACAGGTTCACCTGTTTCAAGCGAAATGGTCGTAATGACATCCGGGAATGTAGAGAGCCGGTTGCCGGAACCGTCATCAACTGCCATGTATTCGTTCATGACATGAAGGATAAGCCTCTTTCCTTCTGTCTCCACTTCAATCGTACCGATATCAAAGGCGCCTTGGTAACGGATATCTTTGCGAACAACAACACCTCTGCCGATATAACTGCCGCCAGTATAGGAACTGATTGTTTCAAGGACCTTCTCAGCACCTTCCGGTTCGGCTTTCAGAATTGCTTCGCCAAGTCCAATTGCTCTGGAAATCCCCCCAACTGCAGCATGCTCACGGACATAGCTTACAGGGACTGGCAGACGTGCTGCAGCAATAAAGCCTCCGGCCAAATCAGCTGCTGTCCGAAGAACATTCGAAGTGCGGCTTGGTGAACCTTTAACGGCTAGCTCAAGGTAGGTACCATTCTCTGGTTTCCCTCCAGCTACAGCTTGAATGGTCTCGATATCTTCACGCGATGCTAGTCCAAGCGATCCCATCTTGCCTGTAGGATGAGCACGGATATCGCCAGTTGCATCCACCACTACAAGCCCAAGCGCAGCAGCAGGCAGCCAGCCGTTAATGGAGCTCGACATGCCGTTTTGCGGTGTCATCACCCCAACGATTCGGCCTTCATATTGCTCGATAATAAGCTGAACTGCTTTAATATAATCTTTGCCAAGCATCTGCCATTCAGTTCCAGCCGGTGCTCCTATCGCTGTGCAGGTCAAGATAATCGCATCATCTGGAAGCTCATCTACACTGACCAGTTTTGGCCGGCCAATCGTGACCGCAGCACCACCAATCTCAAGGCCATGTTCCACCCAGCCGCCTCCACCGCTTGCGTAGACCGATCCACCCTTTACGGCTGCCAGCACATCCTGCTTTGTTAATTCTCTAGCCATCTTATCCCATCACCTAACCTTCCGTTGATATTCTGCGAATTCCTTTTACCCGTATCTCATCATGTGATTCTTCATAGCCGGCATCCGCATAACGCAGCACGCCAAGGCCTGTATCATTATCGAGTGCGGTACGCAGCCGGATCTCAGCTTCTTCTGTACCGTCAGCCACTAACGTAACCCCTGCACTTGTCATAAAACCGGCATAACCGCCGCCTCCAGAGTGAATCGCGACGAGATCTGCCATAGAAGAACAGTTCAGCATTGCATTAAGAAGCGGCCAATCGGCAATGGCGTCGCTCCCATCTTTCATTCGCTCCGTCATAATATTCGGATGTGCCATTGCTCCAGCGTCCAGATGGTCACGGGAGAAAGCAATAGGTCCTGCCAACTTGCCTTCCTTAACAAGCAGGTTCACATTAAGCGCAAGCTTTGTTCTCTCCCCATGACCAAACCAACCGATTCTTGCAGGTAATCCTTCGATAGGAACATGCTTCTGAGCCAGCTGAATCCAATTAACAGCCGTTTCGTTATGGCGGAAATGCTCAAGAATGTGATCATCAATAACCCGGATATCCTGTGCCTCACCACTAAGTGCAATCCAGCGGAACGGACCTATTGCCCTTGCAAATAATGGCCGAAGAAACGCCTCCGTAAAGATATCAATTTGAAAAGCATCCTCTACTCCGTAAGCCTTTGCTTGTGTGCGAATGTTATTACCGTTATCAAACACAACAGCACCTGCTGTTTTGAAAGCCAGCATTGCTTCAACTTCCTGTGCAATCGAGTGGCCAGCCGCCGATTGAAGCTCCGCCGGGTTAGATTGCCTTACCCGAGCAGCCTCATGAGTCGTATAACCACTTGGAATATAACCATAGAGCAGATCATGAGCTGAGGTCTGATCGGTAACGATGTCCGGGATAATTCCTCTCCGCAATAGTTCTGGGTAAATATCAGCCGCATTACCCCTTAAACCAACGGACAATGCTTCCCCCCTGTTACGGGCATCATCGATCCAATCAAGCGCTTCATCCAAGCTCTCTGTCCGGCGCTGCAAATAGCCGGAAGACAGCCGCTTGTTGATCCGTTCATCGGATACTTCCACACATAAAATAGCCGCATTCGACATCGTGCCTGCAAGCGGTTGTGCGCCGCCCATGCCTCCTAGGCCAGCCGTAAGAATGAACCTTCCCCGTAGATCACCACCGAAATGCAGCCGGGCTATGCTTTGAAAGATTTCGTAAGTTCCCTGAATAACCCCTTGCGAACCGATATACTGCCAAGCGGCAGCTGTTAAACCGCCCCATATAATAAGACCCTTCTCTTGTAATTCATAGAAGTTCTCGCTCGTCGCCCATTTCCCGACCAGATTACAGTTGGCCATTACAACAAGAGGCGCTTGCCGATGAGTACGGAAGACACCAATCGGCTTGCCAGATTGGATTACTAATGTCTCATCCTCCTCAAGCTCCTTGAGTGTACGGACGATAGCATGGTAAGACGGCCAGTTTCGGGCCGCCTTGCCAAGCGAGGCATATACGATTAATTCTTTTTGATTTTCTCCATTTTCCAATACATTCTCGAGCATCCGAAGCAGGGCTTCCTGCCGCCATCCCTTACACCGCAGCTCTGTCCCTCGACTTGCTTGTATCAGGCTCAATGCTGCACACTCCCCGCCGCCACTTCCCGGTATACGGGACGGCCAAGACCAAGATGATCCCGTAGTGTCGTGCCTTCATACTCAGTTCGGAACAAACCTCTCCGCTGCAGTTCTGGAACAACTAGATCAACAAAATCTTCCAGACCACCAGGCAGATGAGAAAATGCAATATTGAAGCCATCTGCAGCGCCGCTTGTGAACCACTCTTCCAGTCGGTCTGCGATTTGAACTGGTGTTCCAACAAAGCCTCCTACGAAAGTGCTTTTCGCCCGTTTGACCAGCTGGCGAAGCGTTGGATTCTCCTTCTCAATCAGCTCCCGCAGCCGCTGCAGACCACTTTGACTTTGATTAAAGCCCTCTACTTCAGGCAGATAGGGCAGAGGCTCATCCAGCGGAAATTGCGAGACATCACGACCAAGATAATGAGATAAGAGATCAAGTCCTAGCTCGAGCGGAGTTAACTCTTCTACAATAGCCCGCTTCGCGTTAGCCTCCTCTTCGGTCCGGCCAACAATCGGCATCACACCAGGCAGAATACGCAGTTCATCCGGATTTCGACCATATTTGGCCAATCTGCCCTTCAAATCGGCATACAATCGTTTAGCGTCCTCCAGTAAACCGCCTGGTGCAAATACCACTTCTGCCGTTGCTGCTGCTAGCTCCTTGCCGGCTTCTGAAGCACCTGCTTGAATGAGAACAGGATAACCTTGCGGCGGTCTCGTCACATTAAGTGGTCCTCTTACCTTGAAATGCTCCCCTTCGTAATTCAAATAATGCAGCTTGCCAGGATCTGCGAACTGTCCACTTTCTTTATCGAGCAGAAGAGCATCCTCCTCCCAGCTGTCCCACAGCCCTTGTGTCACCTCGACAAACTCCTTCGCGCGCTCATAACGAACAGCATGGTAGAGATGCTTCTCCTGACCAAAGTTCCGCGCTTCCTCATCTGTCTGCGAGGTTACGATATTCCAGGCAGCCCGGCCGCGGCTCAAGTGATCAAGCGTTCCAAGCTTTCTTGCGATATGATAAGGCTCGTTATAGGTCGTTGAGATCGTTGCCGCCAGCCCAATTCGCTCGGTTACCGCCGCCAGTGCCGACAGCAGAGTAAACGGCTCCGGCCGAATGCTGTTCGCTTGTTTCACGCTGGATTCGAAACGATCCCACACATATAGCTCATCTGCGTAAAAGAACATATCAAACTTGCCTTCCTCCGCCTTTTGCACGATCCGCTTGTAATAATCAAAATCCAGTAGTGCTCCTGCATCTGATCCCGGGTGTCTCCAGCTTGAGATATGCTCACCTGCTGGAAAAAACATCATCGCTCCAAGCGCAATTTGCCGTTTCTCTTTCCCCATTCCTGACGCCTCCTCGATATTACTTAAATCCGTCTTATTTCAAGAGACCTTTGCTTGTCAGCCATTCCTTCGCAACATCTAACGCCGGGCGCTGCTTAAGTTCCACTTCGCCGTTTAGTTGCTGCATCTCCGCATCCGTGATGCTGCCCTTCAGCTTGTTCAGCACTTCTTTCAGTTCAGGATGGTCAGCTAGTGTCGATTCTCGTATGACTGGCACCGCATAATAAGGGACAAATACATGCTTGTCGTCCTCGAGAGCGATCAGATCTTTATCCGCAATTTTACTGTCAGTTGAATAGGCTACCATAACATCAATGAGTCCTTGGCCAATCGCCTGATAAGCAAGGCCAGCTTCCTGGATCGTCTTTTGTTCCTTAAACTTCGGATTGTATACTTTCTCAACCAGCGGCCAAGTGTCTTCCCGCTTCAGAAACTCCGCATTTGTACCAAATACGAGCTCACCAGATTTCTCAGACAACTGCGATACATTTGTGATTCCAAGCTTATCTGCAGTCTCTTTGCGAATGACAAAGGCGTATGTATCATTAAAGCCAATTGGATCAAGCACATCGATTTTGTTACGTTCCTTGAGCAGCTTTACCACACTCTCATAAGCCTGCTGCGGATCATAAATCGGCTGCTCCTTCAAAATATTGAGCAATGCTGTCCCCGTATACTCCACGTAAGTGTCAACCTCTCCATTATCAATCGCCGCCCACAGCAGATTATTGTCTAGCGTCTTAATTGAAGTTTTCAGATCCGTGTCCTGATCAACGAGAAGCTTAAGAGCATTCGCCAAAATATCCGATTCAGCAAACCCTTTTGTTGCAACAACGATTGAATCATTTTTACCGGAAGAGGAATCCTTTGCATTACTGCATCCTGTCAAACCCAGAACTAACAAACCAACTAACAAGATAAGTGAAGCTCCAAATGTCTTTTTCTTCTGGACAACATTCCAACTATGTCTTCTCATCATCCTATACTCCTCTCGATCTATCCTTTAATTTTGTTCTGTGAACGTAAGCCCCTTGGCGTTAACAGCCTGTTGATGTACAGCAGTAGCAAGTTAACGGCAATAACAAGGAGGGAAACCGGTATTGCCCCTTCGAAAATCGTGATCGTATTAATCATCGAGATTCCCCTCGTAATGATATCGCCAAGGCCACCCGCTGCAATGTATGTCGCGATCGTCGCCATACTGATTGTCTGGACGGTTACGAGCCGGATCCCTGCCATAATGACGCTTCGAGCAATCGGCAGCTGTACTAACCGCAAGATCTGCCAGCGTGTCATACCCATTCCTGTTCCTGCTTCAATGAGCGCTGGCGGTACCTCACTGATGCCGGTATACGTATTTTGCAAAATCGGCAGCAGCGCATATAACGTCAGGGCAATAATTGCGGGCTTTTCCCCGATTCCGACGAACGGAATCATGAATCCGAATAAAGCGAGGCTCGGAATTGTCTGGATGACCGAGATGACCGTTATAACTCCATTAGCGAGCCTTTTCTGGCGGGTTAACAAGATACCAGTCGGGATAGCAATCACACAGGCGATAAGCACCGACCACAGCGACAGCTGAATATGCTCACCGGTTTTCTGTACGATGAGCGGCCAGTCTGCTTTTACCGTATTCCAAAATTGATCCATAACCGAGATCTCCCCTTAGATGGCATAGCCCGCCCCAAAGCGCTCCTGGCCAATAAAATCTCTTACAAAGTTGTTAATTGGCTGCCTGATGATCTCATTTGGTTCAGAAGCTTGAACCAATTCCCCATCCTTGAGCAGAACAATTTCATCGGCGATCTTAAAGGCTTCGTCAATGTCATGAGTAACGAAAACAATTGTTTTGTGCAGCTGTTCATTCAGTTTGATGAGTTCCTTCTGCAGTTGTACCCGGCTGATCGGATCCAGTGCGCTGAATGGTTCATCCATCAGGATTATGGATGGTTCTGCTGCAAGCGCCCTTGCTACACCGATACGCTGCTGCTGCCCGCCGCTTAACTCGCTTGGATACCGTTTACGGAATTGATCCGGCTGAAGGCCAATTAACTCAAGCAATTCTTCTGTTCTGATCTGCTGCTTTTTTTTGCTGTCTCCCCTGAGCCGAGGTACAATCGAAATATTTTCTTCGATGGTCATATGCGGGAATAGTCCGATTTGTTGGATGACATAGCCGATTCTTCTGCGGAGATGGACGGGATTCAGTTTGCTGATATCCTCGCCTTCTACGAAGATTTGACCAGATTCCGGCTCGATCAGCCGGTTAATCAGCTTGAGAAGGGTTGTTTTCCCACAGCCTGAAGGACCAATGATACACACGATCTTTCGCTGCGAAATTTGCAGGTTAAACCGGTCTAATCCAAATCCGGAGTCCGCCCGATACGTTTTACTTACATCTCGAAATTCAACGGCCGCTTCCGCCACCCTACCCACTCCTTTTTCTCAAGCGGATTCCTAAAAAAAACAAAGAGGAGGCCTTATTCCCCTTATTGGGAACAAGACCTCCTACCGTTAGGTGAGTCCGCTTTATTCTTTTTTCATTTCTTAGTGGTATTTCCAATACTAGTATGTAGGGATTGACCTTGTCAATCATTATTTTTACTAATTCTATCGGAATTATATGTTTTAAAGGTATAAAAAAAGACTTCCCGTCGAACAGGTCAGCCATTCTGCACTCACGCACGAGTCTATTCTGTTGCCTTGATCTCATTTGCGTTAAAGAAATCTAAAGCCGACTTGTACCATTTGGGCTCAGCTTCACGCTCTCCATCTACGAATACTTCCGTCTTCTCGTTATAGAATGACACTAATCCCGCAATCTTAGGGATCTCCGGAATCGGATTCGGATAGCTCCACAGGATGTCTTTATAGACTTCGCCGTTAACCGCAGCCGTCCAATAAACAGCATTACCTTTGTAAGGGCAGCTTGTTTGGGAGTCAGAGGCTTCAAGCAGGTCGAAGCGGACATCTTCCTGCGGCAAATAATAACGGACTGGAACTCCAGTCTCGAACACAATGACAGGACGTTTGCTCTCAGCAATCAACTCCCCATTCAGCTTGATTTGAATATGGCGTGAGCTGGCAATGGCGTCGACACGCTTATACGGATCGCGCGGATGGACAAAAATCTGCTCCTCTTCCTCGTACCAGGCATCTACCTTGTTCCAATAAAAAGCATAATACCCTCTGATGCCTTCACTTTCAGGAATCGGATTCGGGTAGCTCCAAACCGCGTTTTCTGAAGACCGGTCGCCTGCTGTAATGGTCCAGTAGGAAGCATCACCTTTTAATGGGCAGAATGTCGACTGCTCCGTTTGCTCGAGGAGATCTGTTCGGACATCCGCCTCTGGAAAATAATAGACCGGCAAATGGCCGCGTTCATGCACGACAATGACATTTTTGCTGTCCGCAATTGTCTCCCCGTTAAATTTCACACGAATCCAGCGAGGTGTGGAATCGAAGCGGATATTCCTCTTAACCTCCTCTAACTGTGTCGAATTTTGCGCAGTTTGATTTGCCATCTTTCATTCCTCCTAAACGTTATTAAGGTAGATTACGAGTAGATCATAACATGCACCAAATTATTCCACAATTAAATTTTATATATCCTATGCGATTAATCGGATTAATTTAGATAAAAAATAAAACTGTCCCTAATGGAACAGTTCTAAAGATGCCTAAGAGATAATAGCTGGCAAGATATAAATGATGAGGATTGCGAAAATAGCTGAGCCGGCCATCACACGGGCATAGGTTTTTGGCAGCTTTTCCGTTGTTTGAAACAGCCAATTGAACCTCGGAGCAAACCAGTTACGAAATACAATAAAGATAATGATTAAATTAGCTATTCCTATAATAGACCACCCCCAAGGGAGCTGATCATTTATACCCGCAAACAAGCTGCTATCTAGCATCCCAAGAAGCACAAGGGAAAAACATAAATAGATGATACTGATGATCCACTCCAGTGCAAATCTGAACAATTTAAACAACGAGCACCCACCTTCCTTATTTTCCCTTATCATTTCATTTTAAAGGAAAATTCCTCATAAAAAAAGACCGCTCCGAGGTACGGAAGCAGTCTGTGACCTTAAAGATTATTCAAATGCCGGCAAAATGGCACCTTTATAAGTATCTTCAATGAATTTCTTCACATCTGGAGTTTGAAGAGCAGCAGCCAAAGCTTTAATCGCTTCGGAATCCTTGTTGTCCGGACGAGCAACGAGAATGTTCACGTAAGGAGAATCGCTGCTTTCGATGAAGAGCGCATCCTCTGTCGGAACAAGATCCGCTTCAAGCGCGAAGTTCGAATTGATCAGATCAAGATCCACTTCACCAAGAACACGCGGAAGAGTAGCCGCTTCTACTTCTGTAATTTTCAGGTTCTTCGGATTTTCTGTAATGTCATGTACAGTAGCTGCAACACCTACGCCGTCCTTCAGTGTAATCAGCTTGTTAGCGGCAAGCAATTGCAGCGCACGTCCACCGTTGGTAGCATCGTTTGGAATAGCCACTTTAGCGCCATCCTTCAATTCATCAATACTTTTGATTTTTTGTGAATAAGCGCCCATTGGCTCAAAGTGAACACCTGCGACATTAACAAGGTCATAACCATGTTCTTTATTAAAATCATCAAGATAAGGGACATGCTGGAAGAAGTTTGCGTCCAGCTGCTTTTCATGTAACTGTGTATTCGGTTGAACATAATCGTTAAACTCAACAACCTCAAGATTAATGCCTTTTTCTTTCAAAGCAGGTTTGATGAAATTAAGAATTTCAGCGTGAGGTACTGGTGAAGCACCAACCTTTAATGTTACTTCCTTCACTTCATTGTTACCCGCCGCCGCATTGTTGTTCGTATTCTCATCTTTCTTGGCGCCGCATGCGGACAATGCGATAACAACCGCAAGTGCAAGCAGAATAAAACTGAATTTCTTCATTTTCTTTTCCTCCATCATCTGTATGTTGCTTCTATGTTGTCCACCTTACTTCCGGCTGAAACGACGAACCAAATGATCGCCAGCCATCTGCAGGAGTTGAACCAAAATAATAAGCAGTGCAACCGTTACAATCATTACACTGGTCTGGAATCTTTGATAGCCATATCGAAGCGCTAAGTCACCAAGACCGCCCCCGCCGATTACACCTGACATTGCCGTATAGGAAACAAGTGTAACCGCCGTAATGGTAATACCTGCGAGCAGCCCTGGTCTTGCTTCAAGGAGCAGCACCCGTCTTACGATATCCCATCTGGATGCTCCCATCGCTTGTGCCGCTTCAATTACGCCACGATCCACCTCGCGCAGTGAGGTCTCTACCAATCGGGCGAAGAACGGTGCAGCCGCCACAACAAGCGGCGGAATAGAGCCCTGCACACCTAACGTCGTGCCTGTCAGAGCCTTCGTCAATGGCATGATGAGAATCATCAGAATAATAAACGGAACCGATCGAAGTACGTTAACCACTAGCGACAGCACCGCATATACAACTGGCTGTTCAAGCAGCTGCCGTTTAGAGGTCAGGAACAATACAACTCCGATAAGCAGACCAAGAATAATTGTAAATAGCAGCGATGCGCCTAACATCGTCAGCGTGTCCTTAGATGCTTGCCAAACTTCCTCCCAGCGCACTTCGCTCCAATCAACGTCTTGTTTCATCATCATTTCAAATCACCTACTTCCAGCCCTTTGGCCCGAAGCTCGTCAAACACCTTGTCGATCTCGGCGTCTGCACCAATAAATTCGATAACCAGCTGTCCGTAAGGCGTATTCTTCATCCGGGATACCGTTCCTTGCAAAATCGTAAATTGAACGGAAGTTGATTTGACCGCATTGAATAACAGTGGCTCGTACGTAATCTCACCTACATAATTGATTTTCACGAGACGCCCGCTCCTTGTGTTGATGAGCTCACGTGGATCAAATGAATCCGCGATTTGGCTGACGAAATCCTTTGTAATGGAATGCTGCGGTTTCAAAAAGACCTCCACAACGTCGCCCATCTCGACGATTTCACCCCCATCAATAACCGCAACACGGTCACAGATGGAACGGATAACGTGCATCTCATGTGTGATAAGCAATATCGTTATGCCAAGCTTCGCATTAATATCGAGAAGCAGTGACAAGATAGCATTCGTTGTTTGTGGATCCAATGCCGAGGTAGCCTCGTCACAAAGAAGCACATCTGGGTTGTTCGCAAGCGCTCTTGCGATCCCAACGCGCTGCTTTTGCCCGCCTGAGAGCTGGGCCGGGAACTTATCCGCATGCTGCTCAAGCCCTACCAGCTTCAGCAGCTCGTCCACACGCTTCTTGATCTCTGCTCTTGGCAGCTTAGCCAGCTCGAGTGGGAATGAGATATTATCGCGGACAGTCGCCATTGACAGCAGATTAAAATGCTGAAAAATCATGCCAATTCTGCGGCGTTCCTTCTGCAGCTGATTCGTCGATAACCGAGTCAGCTCTACTTCGCCTACCTTAACCGACCCGGATGTCGGCCGCTCCAGCAAATTAACGCATCGGAGCAACGTGCTTTTACCCGCTCCAGAATGTCCAATAATGCCGAAAATCTCGCCTTTTTGTATGGTTAGGCTTATATCTTTAACAGCTTCAACTGCGCCTTTACCATTACCGTAAGATTTTTTTATATCTAAAAGCTCAATCAGTGGTATAACCTCCTGCCATTATGCCATTTCTGCTAGAATCCCCTGTTACACCTTGTTCATGCTAAATAAAGAACAACGGCCATTATAAACAACTTTAGCCCTTGTTGTCACTAGATAATAAAGTAAAAAAGTCCGTTATCCCATTGTGACGGGAAATAACGGACCAAACGTTCACCATTTTGACCATCCATTTTGTTGAATGACCTGATGTAACCCTTATTCCTTATCCGCATCAACTGGAATGAACTCGTCGAGCGTCGTTTGACGTTCCCCAAGCCGTTCGAACAGCATCTGCGTTTGTTCTTCCAGCGCCTCGTCAATATCAACCTGTCTTGGCTCTGGTAATGCCTTAATATGGGGTAATCCAAAATAATCTAGGAATGATTTCGTTGTACCGTATAAAATCGGTCTGCCGATCGCTTCCGCACGGCCTACTTCTTCGATTAAATCCTTCGAGACGAGTGATTGAATAGCTCTGTCGCTCTTAACCCCGCGAATTTCTTCAATATCGATACGGGTAATCGGCTGACGGTATGCGACTATCGACAGTGTCTCAAGCGCAGCCTGTGATAACTGGGAACGTGTTGGTGTATAAGCCATACGTTCGAAGTACGCAGCATGATCCGGGTTGGTTGTCATCCTGTAAGCACCGGCCACCTCTGCCACTTGAACACCGCGTTCTTCACGTGCAAGATCGCGATGCAAGTCGTACACAAGGTCCGCTGCCAGATCTGCGTCCAGCTCCAATATATCGGCAAGCTGACGTTTGTTCAGCCCTTCGTCGCCAGCCATAAATAATAAGCCCTCAATAATCGACTTCAATTTCGGGTAATCCATCGTTCGCCGCTTCTCCTCTCCAATGAATGACGATGTCATCAAACAGCTGATGCTGGAAGCAGCGAATATGTTTCATCTTCATCAGTTCCAGAATGGCCAGGAAAGTGACCACAATCTCATGCTTGCCCATATTCTCGCGGATCAGACGGGAGAATCGCACGGTCTCAAACTGCTTCAGGACCTCTACAATATCCCGAATTCTGTCTTTAACCGAGATCTCGTCCCGTTGGACGGTTGCCACAATGTTGCGGCGTGCGGCTCTGCGCAGCGCCCGCTGGAATGCGACAATCAGATCGGAAATATGCAAGCCCTCAAGCGGATTAATGACCTCTTCTTTCATATATGGTGTCATATCATCCGGCTCGCGGGAAAAAATGAGACTGCGTTCCATTTCCTTCTCCCGAAGCTGTTCTGCAATTTGCTTGAATTTACGATATTCGACCAGCTTCTGAATAAGCTCGTCCCTTGGGTCAAGCCCATCATCCGGCCATTCTTCATAGAAGTCTTCAAATACGGGAGGCTTAGGAAGCAGCTGATTGCTCTTGATGGCAAGCAAAGTAGCCGCCATAACAAGAAACTCACTTGTGAGCTCAAGCTCCAGTTCCTTCATCGCATTCAAATACTCCATATATTGATCTGTTATTTCACTAATCGAAACCTCATGAATGTCGATTTCTGACTTATCAATCAGATGAAGTAGCAAATCGAGTGGTCCTTCAAAGGATTCCAACTTGTAATGCATCGTCACTTCTTACGATCCCCCTGCCATGCGCAAACGGCTGACGTCCTATAACAAGTAACGACAGCATAATTTGAGCTATTACTCTAATTATGCAGTAATTTCGACAAATTTGCCATCTCTATTGCAGAAACAGCTGCTTCATATCCTTTATTTCCTGCTTTTGTACCTGCACGTTCAATTGCTTGCTCAATGGAATCCACCGTAAGAACACCAAAAATGGTAGGAATGCCTGTTTTGAGTGCAATAGCAGCTACACCTTTAGCAGCCTCGTTGCACACAAAGTCGAAATGTGGAGTTGAACCACGGATGACAGCGCCAAGCGTAATAACAGCGTCGTATTTGCCGCTCTCAGCCATTTTTTGCGCGATCAATGGAATTTCGAATGCGCCTGGTACCCAAGCGATATCTACATTGCTGTCTTCTGCACCGTGACGCTTGAAAGCATCAAGCGCTCCACCCAGCAATTTACCAGAGATAAATTCATTGAAACGACCAACTACAACACCAAATCTCAATCCTTCTGCAATAACATTTCCTTCAAATACGTTTGGCATGATAAAGCCTCCTATAAATTATGTTTGTATATATATTTATCGTCCAAGTTACTAACGATTGTTGCTTGTGTTATCTTCCATTTGGATCGGCACTCGCTCTACAATTTCGATACCATGGCCTTCGAGTCCTTTGATTTTGCGCGGATTATTCGAGAGAAGACGCAGCTTTCTAACACCAAGCTCCCTCAGAATTTGAGCGCCAATTCCGTAGTCACGAAGATCAGAAGGAGATCCAAGTCTATGTTTCGCATCCACAATACCCTGCCCCTGATCTTGAGAAGCATACATCTTCAACTTATTCACAAGCCCATTCGCAACGGCTTCTTGACGCATGTACAGCAGAACGCCAACACCTTCAGCATCGATCTGCTTAAGTGCGGATTCGAGCTTAGAGCCACATTGACAACGACGGGAATGGAAGACATCGCCCATCAAGCATTCCGAGTGAACACGTACTAGAACGGGCTTAGCGGGATCGATCTGCCCTTTCACGAAAGCGACATGCTCATTGCCGTCTACCTGATTAGAGAAAGCAATCGCACGGAAATCGCCAAAGTCAGTTGGCATTTGTACATCCACAATACGATCAACAAGCTTTTCCTTCGCATTACGGTAAGCAATCATTCCTTGAATGGTGATCAGCTTCAAATCATGTTTCTCTTTGAAAGTAATCAAATCAGGCAGACGAGCCATCGTACCGTCTTCTTTGATGATCTCGCAGATAACGGCAGCTGGTTCAGAGCCGCAAAGACGTGCAAGATCAATGCCTGCTTCCGTATGACCAGCACGGCGAATGACTCCTCCTTCTCTTGCAACCAGCGGGAAAATATGCCCTGGCTTACGGAAATCCGTTGCTTTTGTTGCTGGATCAATAAGGGCTTTGACCGTTTGGGAGCGTTCAAAGGCCGAGATCCCTGTCGTTGTGGAGACATGGTCCACGGAGACAGTAAAGGCTGTACCATGATAGTCCGTATTATGCTGAACCATCGGCGGCAGATCAAGCTGCTCTGCACGTTCCTGAGTAATCGGTACGCAGACCAAACCACGTGCTTCAGTAATCATGAAATTAATTACCTCTGGTGATGCTGTCTCCGCAAGGGCAATCAAATCCCCTTCATTCTCACGGTCTTCATCATCAACTACGATGATCGGCTTGCCAGCTTTCAAATCTTCTAATGCAGATTCAATGGAATCAAAGATTTCTTCTTGAAGCTCAAGTTCTTGTCTGTTCATTAATTTCCCTCCCTGCTATCCAATCTTTCTTTTATAGAAATCCATTATCGCTCAGAAAAGCAACACTTAGCTTTGATTCCGTCCGGCTTGATGCTTTGCCTGTTTCCTTAGCCGGCTTGAAATGCAGCAGGTGATCGACATATTTGCCAATGACATCACATTCTATATTGACCGATTCACCGGCTTTTTTGTTCTGCAAGGCTGTCTCTGCAAGGGTATGCGGGATGACGGATACGGAAAACCCATTCGCATTTGTACCAACAACCGTTAAGCTAATGCCGTCAATCGTAATCGAGCCTTTCGGAATGACATATCGAAGCATGTCATCATCTGCAAGACGAATAGCGAATACAACCGCGTTCGCATCTGTCTCACGGCCGGTAATAACACCGGTTCCGTCCACATGCCCTTGGACGATATGCCCGCCGAATCGGCCTCCAGCGAGCATTGCCCGCTCAAGATTCACAGATTGACCAGGACGAAGCTGCTGCAAGTTCGACTTCCGGTATGTCTCTGGCATTACATCCGCATCAAAGGAAGTGCGATCAAATGCGATAACGGTTAAACATACACCGTTCACAGCAATACTGTCCCCAAGCGCCACGCCTTCCGTCACATGGGATGCTTCCACAGTAAGCACCATCGCTTCTCCTTGCTTTTTAACCCGTCTTAATGTGCCAACTTCCTCAACCAGGCCGGTAAACACGGGCACTCCCCCATTCTATTCATTGCCGTAAGCGGGATATCCAGAAATACAAATATCTTCGCCGGCCATCTCGACTTTCACGTTCTCCAGTTCAATCGCCTGCGCCATCTTCTCATATCCGGCGAAAGTGAAAGTTCCAGGGGATTCAATGCCGCCGATAATTTTCGTTGCCATATAAATCATTATTTTATCGATTAATCCCGCTTCCAGCATAGCACCATTCAATTTGCCGCCGCCTTCAAGCAGAATCGATCCGATCTCGAGCTCGCCGAGCTTACGCATCGCTTCAGCTAGATCAACCTGCTGGCCATTGCCGCAGCGGATGACCTCGACACCAGCAGAGATCAAAGCTTCCTCTCGAGATTGTTCTGCCTGATCAGACGTGAGGACAATTGTTCTGGTCAATCCGTCTGTCACCACTCTGGCGTTTAGCGGCAAACGAAGCTGGCTGTCTACGATAATACGAGTAGGGTGGATGGCTGGTACTGCCGATCTCGTCGTCAATTGCGGGTCATCTGCAAGCAAAGTGCCGATCCCCACCATGATCGCTTCATGCTGGTGACGCAGCGTATGTACCTGCTCGCGCGCTGCAGAACCTGTAATCCAACGGCTGTCACCTGTATGAGATGCAATCTTCCCATCCAACGTGCTGGCTGTCTTAAGCGTAACGAATGGAAGGCGGGTCGTAATATATTTGTTGAACTTCTCGTTCATATTGCGGGATTGTTCTTCCAGGAGGCCAACTTCAACCTCAATCCCTTCTTCGCGAAGGCGAGCAATACCTCGTCCCGCTACTTGCGGATTAGGGTCTGTCGTTGCGACTACAACCCGGGCTGCCTTGGCATTAATGATGCGTTCACAGCATGGCGGAGTCTTCCCGAAGTGGCTGCATGGCTCCAGCGTAACATAGACCGTAGCCCCTTCAGCTTCATCTCCAGCCATTTGTAAGGCATGAACCTCTGCATGGCCTGTTCCCCGCTTCAAGTGGGTGCCGATACCAATGATCCGCCCTTCTTTTACTACAACACAGCCAACCACCGGATTAATACCGGTTTGCCCTGAGGCTTTAGCGGCCATCTCAATCGCAAGACTCATATAATAAGAATCATTTAAAATCTCCATAAATGCAAAAACACCCCCATTAGCCAGCTTAGCCAACGGGGGTGGGAAAATATCATTCGAAGATAACAAAAATAAGCTATTCAAGCGTAAACGGCTGCGCCGCCCATAGGAGGTGCAGTAAACGTTCCGCTAGTGAAATATAAACACAGTATAAATATGCCTATACTTTTTTATATTTCAAACAAACCTATCATTCCCTTGTGAAAATATGCACAAGAAAGAAATAAGCATGTCAGCGTATTCGTATCGAATGTGTCCCCTTCTCCCATCCAGACTATACTGTCGGTCCCGGATTTGCACCAGGTCCACCGTTCCGTCCATAACAATACGAGGAATCGCTCTTGTCATGAATGGCCCGGGTCACGGACTGACGAGAAAGCGCCGCACGCTGGTATACCAGTTGTGCAGGCGCCGCTCGATCACCGCCGGTTGGGAATTTCACCCCGCCCCGAAGGTAAGCCACAATACTATAATTTTGTTAGTATCTTAACACTAAGCTTCGTAAACTTCAACCTTTTGCATTTTGTCGCGTCCTTTGAACGCGTCAACATGCTCCATACCTTTTGTAACTTTACCAAAAACAGTATGTTGGCCGTCAAGATGCGGCTGTGGTTGGTAACAGATGTAGAATTGGCTTCCGCCAGTGTTGCGGCCGGCATGTGCCATTGCGAGTGTACCACGCTCATGCTTGTTCGGGTTGATCTCGCAGTTGATTGTGTAGCCTGGACCACCGGTGCCTGTACCGTTAGGGCAGCCGCCTTGTGCTACGAAGCCAGGAATAACGCGGTGGAATACCAGACCGTTATAGTAACCTTCGTTTACAAGCTTTTCGAAGTTTTCTACTGTTTTTGGAGCATCTTGGTCGAACAGATCGAGAATAACCTCTGCACCGTTCTCAAGTGTGATTTTTGCTTGTTTAGCCATTTCTAACATCTACCTTTCTTTGTCCGAATAAGACTACGTTACCAAATTTCGCCCTTACTTAGCAAGCGATTTGCGAAGTCTTGCCGGAATTACGTCATTGCCCACGATATTTTCAAGGGATTCACGTTGTACAACGAGGTCCGATTGACCGTCTTTTACGAATACAACTGCAGGGCGGCGGAAACGGTTGTAGTTGCTCGCCATCGCGTAGTTGTAAGCACCAGTACAGAACACGGCAAGCAGGTCGCCTGTCTCTGATTTAGGCAGTTCAAGGTCAATAATCAGCTTATCGCCGCTCTCACAAGCTTTGCCAGCAATTGTAACCGTCTCAACATTTGCTTCGTTCGCGCGATTAGCCAAAATTGCTTCGTAACGGGATTGATACAGGGCAGGACGCGGATTATCCATCATACCGCCATCTACTGCAACATATTTGCGAACGCCTGGAATTTCTTTCATTGTGCCCACTGTGTACAGTGTTGTACCAGCATCGCCTACGATACTGCGGCCTGGCTCAACCCAGATCTCAGGAAGCGGGAAGTTTGCAGCTGTGAAGTTCGTAATGATCGCGTCTGTAATTGCACCAACATATTGCGCTACTGGAAGTGGTGTATCGCCTTCCACGTAACGAATGCCGAAGCCGCCGCCAAGGTTGATAACTTGGAAAGTATGGCCAAGCTCATTACGGATTTCAACAGCAAATGCTGCCACTTTGTCAACTGCCATGCGGAAGCCGTCTACTTCAAAGATTTGGGAGCCGATGTGGGAATGAACGCCCAGAATCTCGATGTTCGAAAGCTCAAGCGCTTCTTTGATCGCTTCTTTTGCTGCACCGTTACCAAGGTCGAAGCCAAACTTCGAATCTTGTTGGCCAGTCGAAATATATTCATGCGTATGTGCTTCTACGCCTGGTGTAATGCGGAACAAGATTTTCACTTTTTTGCCTTTGTCAGCAGCAAGTGCATTCAGCAAACGGAGCTCTACGAAGTTATCGACAACAAAACAGCCGATGTTCGCGTCAAGCGCCATATTGATTTCATCAGGTGTCTTGTTGTTGCCATGGAAATGAATGCGTGCAGCCGGGAAGCCTGCTTGCAGAGCGGTGTAAAGCTCACCGTCGGAAACAACGTCAAGCGACAATCCTTCTTGCTCAGCAATTGCGCACATTGCCATAACAGAGAATGCTTTGCTTGCATAAGCTACTTGGAATTTAAGGCCGGAAGCCTTGAATGCTGTAACATATTCGTTAGCGCGTTGACGAACAAGCGCCTCGTCAACAATATACAGCGGAGTGCCGTACTCTTGCGCCAATCCTGTTACGTCTACTCCGCCAATTTCTAAATGCCCTTCGGCATTAATTTTGCTTGTGCCATGTAAATACATGAATCATTTCCCCCTTGGATTTCGACTACCATTACACGATAGAAGTTAATTACGATTTGCACCAATAGACACAGTATATCGTAATCTACCCTTGAGAGAAATGGATAAAATAACATTTCATTTGTATTTCTTAGCCTCTATTCTGAGCGAGGCATTTTATCGCTTTGCTGCGGCCGAAGCAGATTAGGACGAGACCGGTTTTTAAGCACAGGCTTCCTTACAATGATGTTCCACATTGCCCGGTAATCGAATGGAATAAACGGCCACATATACGGACGATTGAACGAGCGCTGCAGGCACAGCATCATGAGAATCGCCGTTGTTGCAACAACAAAACCAGGTGCATGGAAAATTGATACGGCTAAAATGAGCACAAGACGCACGATGCGGTTGGCAAGCCCTAGCTCATAACTTGGCGTTGCAAACATCCCAACAGCTGCAATCGCCATATAGAGAATAATCTCATTGATGAACAGCCCCGTCTTGACCGCTATATCGCCAACCATGATGGCCGCAACGAGGGATACGGCAGTGGCCAGCGTGGAAGGCGTATGCACGGCGGCAAGCCTCATCAGGTCGACGCCTACCTCGACAATTAAGAACTGGACGATCAGCGGCAGCTTACCGATCTTCTCCGGACCAAGGAATTCAAGCGCCTGAGGCTTCAGCTCCGGATGAAGGACAAACAAGAGCCATAGCGGAAGCAGGAACAGAGAGGAAAATATGCCAAGAAATCTGACCCAGCGCAGATAGGTGCCGATAAACGGCGTCTGGCGGTTCTCCTCTGCGTGTTGAACCAGGTCGAAGAAGGTTGTTGGTAAGATCATCGCACTTGGCGATGTATCCACAAAGACAACGACATTCCCTTCGAGTAAATGGGCAGCTACAACGTCAGGACGCTCCGAATAACGGACAAGCGGGAACGGATTCCAGCCACGCTGCACCGTTGCTTCTTCCAGCTGTTTATCGGCGAGGGGCAAGCCGTCAATATGCACCAGCTCGATTTTATCCTTAATCGATTTGACCAGTTCCGGATCAGCCAAGTCATTAATATAAGCAATACAAACATCGGATTGTGTCCGTTCCCCTACCCTGACGAGTTCATAGCGAAGCTGCGGATCCCGCAGCCGTCTGCGAACGAGTGAAATGTTCATCATCATCGTCTCGACAAAGCCATCACGGCTGCCGCGCACGACACGTTCAAGCGTTGGTTCCTCCGGATTACGTGCCGGGAAAGCTTTGGCATCAATAATAATGACTTCTGATTCTTTATCAATAAACATGGCTGTTGAGCCAGATAACACGAAGGTCAGCATCTCATTCCATTTTTCCTTTTTCTCGGCCTGCGCAGCGGGCACATAATGATTCAGAAAGGAATGGAAAGCATCACTGGATATCTCATCCTGCTGCAAGTAGGTAAGGCGTTTTAATATCTCGGTTAATATCGTATCTTTGGCTAATCCGTTCATATAGAAAAAGGCAACACGTCTCTCGCCAAACGTCATTTCCCGCACAACGATGTCAAAGCTTACTTTATAACCAACTTCATTCTCCAGCCGCGTATAGACTTCATCCAGGCTGTCAGGGATGACGTCATTTTTGTCACTTTCTTTGGCCTCAGATTTACGAGTTCGACTAGACTCCTTCGTCAATTCAAAGGCAGGAGTAGGGATCGCCATACCCTGCTCTTCATTCTTTTGTTCACTCGGTATGTACATATACGGGGGCTCTCCGTTTGAGTGCTCCCGATCTTTATCTCTATCTTTATCTCGTTCTTTTTCCCGATCTGTCACTGCCATCTACCTCCACGCCTTTTTGATCATTACCATTGGAAATACAGCCAATCAAATAAAGAGCCTAACGTTTTGCCAAGTACCATCGCCATCACAAGACCAACCAGATAATCAGACAAATTCATACGTTTGGCGAGGATTGGCAGCACGTTCATCACTTCCGTCAACGCCCCTGCAAGCATTCCAACAAATACACCAGACATTAGTCCGGAGATCGTCAAGATCAGAGCCTTCGGCAGGCTAAGCCGCCAATCCATAAAATCAGCGAATGTCCAGTACATAGAGCCGCAAATAACAGCTGATTCGAACCAAATGGACATCCGGTACGCGTATGCGATTTGGGCGATCCGCGGGATAAGATCAAGTACAATAAGGAAAGCGACCAATCCGCTGCCGACCGCAAGTCCCCCTGACAAGCCAAGGAGGATGATGAAAACATGCATAAGCCAATCACCCATCATCCTCGCTCCGCTCACCGTGTTGGTTGTTTTTTTTGCGCATCTCATCGGCGATGACATAGGCATTCACATTTTCTTGATAGGCATAGAGCTCGACCTCTAACGGATTCGGCTCCTCGTTGAACCTTTTACGGAAGAGATGGTTGAAGAACAAAATCATGCCTAGCCCGATTCCAAGCGAGTACGGGATCTGGAACCACAGAGGATGATCGGTACGTTTGCCGGTCAGAAGCTCCACAATGCGGATATGCACTTCCTTCATGCTAACGTCGGTATGGAAATTCATAATCGCAAGTCCTGCTCCAAAAAAGAGCAGCAGCCAAGCGAACAAAAGCACCACGATCCGGGGCTTCTGCGGCTTGGGCGAAATCATGATCAACACTTGAGGATCCCCGTAAGCCTCTACGGACAACGACGGGACCACCTCTCGTATGACACGTACGATCTGAAGCAAGTCAATAACGACGCGATTGCCGTCACCTTTGTGATGACGGTACAGCACCAGTTCATTTAACTCCTGCTCCAGCTCATCCGTAGGCGCCAGCAGACGTGATACCTGTCCAAGTGTCACACTTCGCTCCGGCCGGATATTTACTTTTTTCTTAAGACGAAGATAGAGGGCGGATGGCTGAGCTGCTTCCATCTGTCATCATTCCTTTGTTTCCCATAGGGTTTACTTCCTTGTTAGTATGAGAAAAGGAGTAAACGGATAGTCATTCTTGTAGAGGTAAAATATGCAAACTTTCCACAAGGAAATAAACACATCGAATGGAATTATAAGAGATACGTTATTATCCAAAGGAGATCACATCATGAAAATCGCCATTATTGGCTCAGGTGGTGCGGGTAAATCTACGTTTGCCAGGAAGCTTGGACAGGATTTAAACCAAAAGGTGTATCATCTAGATGCCTTGTTCTGGAAACCAAATTGGGCTTTGGTGCCTAGAGTTGAGCAAATAAATGTCCAAAATGACTTAGTGAAACAGAAGGACTGGATCATTGATGGCAATTACGCTGCTACAATTGACATCCGATTACATGCGGCGGATACAATTATATTATTGGATTTTCCTAGAGTGATTTGCCTCTACCGTGCAATTAAGAGAACAATCCAGTATCGGAAACAATCACGCCCAGATATGGGTGAAGGCTGCGAGGAAAGATTCGATCTTACATTTTTGAAATGGATTTGGGAATATCCGAAGACAAAGAGACCGGAGACCATAAGCAAACTGAAGCAATTGTCTGGTGAGAAGCAGATCGTGATTTTGAAATCACCTAGAGAGGCGAAGCGGTATCTAGAGTCGGTTAGTAAATCAGGAACATTGCCAGAGGAATAAGCGTTTGAAAATAGACCAAATGGCCAGAGGATCATCCTTTTCAAGATGACTCACTTGGCCATTTGGTCTGTTTTGAAGAGTGTATGTGTAGGATCTAACTAGTTAAGCGAACACTTTCGGAATTGTGCGGATCCGTAAACGTTGTGCTGGCAATAAGTTTATGATCGGCATTACGTGCATCAATCTTAAAGGGTGCAGTTGCTGACGCTGGCAGGACAACATACCATAGTTTCTCCTCTGCCCCAATAGGAATCAGCTTGGCATCATAGGTTGATGCATTAACGCCGTCTGAAGAAACCGTAACATTATCTATATTCGAGTCCATCACCTGTCCAACCAAGATAGGAAACGGTCCATGTAAACCTTTAGATCTCGGCATACTCATATAATCAAATGCAACATCAGAATCTGTACCATTAGATATGCTATATCCACCACCCCACACCCATTTCCATCCGAGCCATGTATGGTGAACAATCTCGATTTGCAGATCGGAACCTTCCTTATGCTCATTATTTTTATAGAACAGAATAGCTCCTCCGTCTATCTTCTCCTGATGAATGACATGATTATTTGTAATTCCCCTAAACTTTTGTACCGCTTCATCAGGAGTTTTTCCTACTGGAATTTGCATGATCCAATCATTTCCTATTGCGCGTGAAAACCTCCAGTCTGCGATCCCTCCAGGACTATCATAAGCATAAATCGCAACAACAAATAGGATAAGAACAGCTAATACTGACGTGCAAATTCCTAACCACCTTGTTCGTATTTTCCCGTCCATAACTGCAATCCCCCTGATGTACTTGTCGAAAATCAATGGTTTACCTCTTCATTCTTAATCGCTTTATTTTTATAATCTTGTAACAAATGGTAGATATCTATCTTCCACACCCCATCTTCTTTTTGCAGACCTAAAGCCATGGATTGCGTACTGGTTTCTAAACTTACAGTAATCAATACGGCTACTTTATTCTCCTTGGCTGTACTCTCTTCCACTTTGATAGAATCATAGTATCTGTAATGCATAGCTGTTTCAGAATCATTTGTCATTGCATATTTAAAATAATCGTCATGAAAGGTATTCGAGTCCGGAAGTTGTCCGCCATTGTAGGTGATCTGATATAGCAAATCAGGGTCTCCTATCGATATGCAGTACATATACACCAGCATCATGTCCTCAGGTGTAAACTGATTAAGCTCGCTTAAGTCCCAACCCCCTCTAAATCTGTTTAATGCCTCCTGCTTCTCTAAGGGCAGTTGTTTAAGAAAAGAGAACTTTTCAGCTTGGTCCTGAGCTTCTTGAGCGGGAGTGTCAGTACTAATAGCAGCAACTGGAGTTACTACGGTGTACTCATCCTTAGGCATTTCCTTACTATAGATTAACAACAAAATAATAAAAGGTAATAGGATAATAATTAAACCAGATTTCTTCAATGTCTCACTCCTCTACAATCCAATATTCCAAATCCATATTACCACATTCTGGAATTCATGCACATCTAACATAATACCTATACCTTTTTCATTGCATTGCTGAACTGCTTCATAAGAAGTGGTTTCTCTTTGTCATAAGACCAATAGATGACTAAGACATTTTTGGTTCTGATTACATTAGGATACAGATCACTTAACTTGATTGGAGAAGGTGATCCAGCAGATTCGTCGACACGAATTCTCTCTACCTTCGAATGGAAAATATACGCAAACAAGAACTCTCGATGAGCCATATCACCAGCTGGCAAGGTAAGCTCGAAAGGTACTGGAACAGCACCATTTATGTCTATACAAGAGTGATTAAGATGCCATAGAGAAAAACTTGCTTCTTCATGTTTGACCCCCTGTTTATGTGATTTCCAATAAAAATATCCATTTATAATTCTTAACGGTACATACATTTCATTTGTTACGATAATTATCGAAACAAAAAAGACCAAATGGCCTTACGAACATCTGTAAAGATGGTTCGTTTGGTCATTTGGTCTTTTTGTAGGGATTTAAATCGGAGTTACTGGTGGACTGATCGTTTCTATAACGATCAGTTCTGGGCGATTTGTTCTCTTCCTACGATGAACAGATTGCCATTACTGGGCAATCTGTTCACGTATTTACGACGAGCAAATCGCCATTACTGGGCGATTTGTTCTCGTATAACCTGCAAAATTTTCTTCTCCAACCTCGACACCTGGACCTGGGAAATCCCCAGTCGGCTGGCGACCTCGGATTGCGTTTTATCACGGTAATAACGTAAGTATACGATAAGCCGTTCGCGCTCACTTAGTCCTTCGATTGCTTCTAACAAAGCCAGCTTATCGAACCAGCGCTCCTGGGAATCGTCGGCGATTTGGTCCATCAACGTGATAGGATCGCCGTCATTTTCGAATACGGTCTCGTGAATGGAAGTTGGAGGTTTGTTCGCTTCCTGAGCGAATACAACATCCTCCGGCGTTATGCCAAGCCGATCCGCTACTTCGCTTACCGTTGGCAGGCGACCAAGCGTTTTGGATAACTCATCCTTCATTTTCCGTACCTTATTCGCGGTTTCCTTCAGTGAACGACTTACCTTCAGCGTACCATCATCGCGCAGAAAACGCTGGATCTCCCCGATAATCATTGGCACCGCATAAGTAGAGAATTTCACATCATAGGATAGATCGAACTTATCGACAGACTTCAGTAAGCCGATACAGCCAATTTGAAACAAATCTTCCGGTTCGTAACCGCGGTTAATGAACCGCTGAACGACGGACCAGACTAACCTGATATTACACTGCACAAGCGTATCTCTTGCTAATGTATCGCCTGACTGGCTTAACGCAATAAGACGCTTAACTTCCGCATCATCCAAATACGGCTGAGCCGTTTGCTTCAAATCGACATCCATGAGGTTCAACCCCTATGCGCTAGTTATACAGCGCTTTTTTCGATTCAATACGCTTTAGCATTGCTACCCGCGTACCCTGGCCCAGCGCACTTGTAACTTCAAAACGGTCCATGAAATTTTCCATAATCGTAAAGCCCATACCCGAACGTTCGAGCTCCGGCTTCGAGGTATAGAGCGGCTGACGAGCCAGGTCGAGATCCTCAATGCCTCGGCCATTATCGCTAATCGAGATCGACACAACATCTCCGTCAATGGAAGCCTCAATGTTCACTTTACCAGCAGGATCACTGTCGTAGCCATGAATAATCGCGTTCGTAACGGCCTCAGACACCGCGGTCTTCAGGTCGTTCAGCTCCTCAAGAGTCGGATCAAGCTGTGACACAAACGAGGCTACAGTAATACGGGCAAAAGCCTCATTCTCCGACCGGGCGCTAAAGGTTAACGTCATTTCGTTGCGTCCCATTACGAGACCACCTCCAGACTAGAAATCGCCATTCTCTCGTTGTCGTAGATGCTCATTATTTTAAACAAGCCCGACATTTCAAACAGGCGGTAGACACTAGGGTTCACATCACAGACGACCATCTTGCCGCCTTTACTGCGAACCTGCTTATATCTGCCCAAAATGACGCCTAATCCGGAGCTGTCCATAAACTGCAGATCCTTCAGGCTGAGTATAATGTGGCGACTATCGCCTCGCATGATCTCCGCTTCCATCTTGCTCCTGACAATGTCCGCCGTATGATGATCTAGCTCTCCACGGAGACGAACAATCAATACATTACGATAATGCTCCAGTTCTGCTTGCAAACTCATTGTCGCCGTTCAACTCCTTTAAGCTTCGCTATTGGATCGATCTACGATTTCTCCATCCATCGCGATGTTTCCTGCACGGCGACAAAACTAGAAGCAGAGCGCTAGAACCCGACAAAATACGCTACTAGAATAACCCTCCGAAGGACCGTTTGAGCATCATCCACCAGCCTGCTTTGCCAATTGACTGAGGAGCATCGACCGGGAACTCCTTCACAATTTGATCACCCTGATAGACGACCAGCTTGCCGATTGATTGTCCAATCGCAACTGGTGCTTTAAGTGGTTGATCGATCTGCAGCTCGTAACGGATATCCTTCGTAGCAGCACCTTTTTTGAGCAAAATGCTATATGGATGCTTCGCAACCAATGGCAATTCTCTCACAGCGCCTTTTTCGATTTTCACCGTTCCCATCGTGTCGCCTTCTTTAAAGATCGGGTGCGTCATATACTGGGCGAACGTGAAATCGAGCATTTGCGATACTTCAGCATTTCTTGTTTTGGTATTCGGCTCGCCCATAACAACGGCAATAACACGCAGATTGTCGCGTTTGGCAGTCGCGGTTAGGCAGAACTTGGCTTCATTCGTGAAACCTGTTTTCAGCCCGTCAGCCCCGCTGTAGAAGCGTACAAGCTTATTGGTGTTTACAAGCCAGAATGGTTTCTCAGAGGACTTGCGCAAATAATCCTGATACATACCGGTGTATTTCGTAATCTCGGAATGCTTAAGAAGCTCACGAGACATCACGGCAATATCATTTGCAGATGTGTAATGATCTGACGCAGGCAAACCATTACAGTTGGCAAAATGGGTGTTCTGGAGACCCAACTGCTGTGCCTTCTCATTCATCATGGCGACGAACTGCTGCTCGGTACCTGCCAGCTTCTCAGCCATTGCAACAGATGCATCATTACCGGAAGCAAGCGCGATGCCTTTCAACATTTCATCGACGGACATTTCTTCGCCTGGCTCGAGAAAGATTTGTGAACCGCCCATCGAAGCAGCGTACTCACTAGTTGGCACTTTGTCGGTCAGTTTGAGTTTTCCGTCGTCCAGCGCTTCCATGATCAGCAGCAGAGTCATCACTTTCGTAATGCTGGCTGGGGGAAGCTTGACGTTGCTGTCTTTCTCGAAAATGATAGTTCCGCTGTCAGCGTCCATTAAAACCGCCGAACGTGCAGAAGGTGCTAGATCAAGCGATGCGGCTTGCTGCTGACCTGGAGCGGAAGGTACTGGCTCCTTAGCAATAACATTGTCATTAGCATAAGCAGCAGCAGGCATTGCAACGAGGGCGAATGCAGCGAATAGAATGAACAGCTTCGTACAAACTTTTTTCATGAGCAGGTCTCCTCCAAGATGATGCGGTACATGTCGTTAGCTTCTAACACCGCAATTGGGCTATATTGTCTTCTCCAGTCTTGACCTCTTTCATGAAAAATATTCCACGCGATAGATGTCGGTTTTTGATACCACCATCTGACAGGCAGTTCACTGAGTCGATTGACTCCTTCGGGGCTTACAGCATCCGAGTTGCTGCTTTATCCGAGTTGTTAGATTCATTGGGAGCTTCAGGTGGGGAAATTAGGAGATCGATGGACATGTCGGCATGCTGTTAGACTCCTTAGAAAAAAACAGTGAGCAATCTGCTATTTTTCCGATCTGTTTAGATGCCTTCGGCGCCTTCAGGCGGGGTTCAACAACCGTTGCGAGGAGATTGGATACTGTAAGGCTGATTTCAGACTTACGGGGATATCGAGCTTTAGTGTAATAAACAACAAAAAACCGCCTCACTCCGTGGAGTAAGGCGGTTAAATTCAAATTCTAGTAACGTACCGTTCCTTCAGCCGTCACGACAGACAGCAGCAGAGGACGTTCTTCCGGCTTGTCAGTCGATATGGTGTAGGCATCCCGAACCTTCGCTGCTACTTCTTCCAGAGTGGAATCATTAGCGCGGGTATGCAGTACAGCCAGCGTATCCCCTTCACTTACTGAATCGCCAACCTTTTTGCGGATGATGATCCCTACAGAGTAATCAATTGACGCTTCCTTTGTCGCTCGGCCCGCTCCAAGGAGCATCGCCGCAATACCAAGCTGCTCGGCGTGAATAGAAGCAATGTAGCCTGCACCAGCCGCTTTCACTTCCACCTGCTCTGCCGCTTGTGGCAAGAGCTCAACATCATCGGCCACCGAAGCGTCGCCGCCTTGTGCTGCAATAAACTGCTTGAACTTGGAGAGCGCCTCTCCACTATCCAATTGCCGCTGCAACAAGGCTTTTGCCTCGGAAAAATCCTTCGCCTTACCTCCAAGCACAACCATATGCGCACCTAACGTTAAACATAATTCAGTCAGATCAGCAGGACCTTTGCCCTGTAAAGTTTCAATAGCTTCTCGAACCTCAAGTGCATTACCAATGGCAAAACCAAGCGGCTGGTCCATATCACTAATAACAGCTGCTGTTTGTCGGCCGACTTGTGTGCCGATCTCAACCATCGCTTGCGCTAATTGTTCCGAATCCTCAACCGTCTTCATAAAAGCGCCGCTGCCCGTCTTCACGTCCAGCACAATGGCATCTGCACCTGCAGCAATCTTCTTGCTCATCACTGAGCTTGCAATTAGAGGTATTGATTCGACGGTAGCTGTCACATCCCGCAGAGCATACAGCTTTTTGTCGGCTGGAGCCAAATTACCGCTTTGCCCAATAACCGAAATTCCGAGCTCATTCACCTGTTCGAGGAATTTCTCCCTGGACAGCTCGGTTTGAAAACCTGCAATCGATTCCAATTTGTCGATTGTACCGCCTGTATGGCCTAGGCCTCTTCCCGACATCTTGGCAACCGGAACTCCTGCAGACGCTACCAGCGGTGCAATGATAAGAGTTGTCTTATCTCCTACGCCGCCTGTACTATGCTTATCTACCTTTACGCCTGCAATCGGAGCCAGGTCTACCTGATCTCCCGAATTCGCCATGGCAATCGTAAGCGCTGCAGTCTCTGCTGGAGTCATTCCACGATAAAAGACTGCCATCGCCCAAGCTGACATTTGATAATCCGGAATACCGCCCTCGCAATAGCCATCCACCAGAAACGTCAATTCTTTCGCAGTCAGCTCACCGCCGTCCCGCTTCTTTTGTATAAGATCTACTGCACGCATGTTATCCACTCCGTTTCGGCCTGCGCAATCATTTATGTGAATGCGCTCGCAGCATCTGCTCCCGAACGATCAGCTCGTCCAGCATTTGGCTGAGCTGGAGCACTTCACGATGTACAAATGTTTTCTTTATCATTGCTTTTTCAACCATTTTCCCTCGCAACTGCTCTATTTCGACGAGTAATTGCTTGTCCATGTTCTCTCCACTCCATCACTCCGTAATCATGGACATTATACGACCGATCCGCCATCAAATACTGTCATATTCCGTCGAGGCGAATATTACAATTTCATTACAATCACCCATTAGAATTGTCGGATTAATTCCTTAACAAGAGCCAAAAATTCAGCTTTTACCCGCTCAGTCGTTTCCATAACCTCATCATGGGACAATGGTTGATCCAAAACACCGGCAGCCATATTGCTGATACAGGAAATACCTAGTACTTCTATACCAGAATGACGTGCAGCAATGACTTCTGCAACGGTCGACATGCCGACAGCATCGGCACCCAATACGCGCAGCATGCGAATTTCTGCAGGCGTTTCATACGAAGGACCAAGCAGTCCTGCATAAACACCCTCTTGTAGTTTAAGCCCTTGTTTGGCAGCTGTCTCACGAGCAATAGCACGCAGACGTTTGCTGTACGCCTCTGACATATCCGGGAATCTTACACCTAGTTCATTATCGTTCGGGCCGATAAGCGGATTTTTGCCTGTCATGTTCAGATGATCAGAGATCACCATCAAATTACCTGCTTCGTAGTCCAGGTTCACACCGCCAGCAGCATTGGTAACAAGCAAGGTAGTAACGCCAAGTGCCTTCATGACACGGACAGGGAATGCCGTAAGCTGTGGTCCATATCCTTCATACATATGAAATCTTCCGCGCATAAGCAGTACAGTACGTCCTGACAATGTACCAACCAGCAGTTCACCTGCATGACCTTCTACCGTTGATTCCGGGAAATGTGGGATTTCGCTGTAATCAATCGTTACTGCATTCTCGATATGATCTCCAAGAACACCTAGTCCAGAACCCATAATCAAGCCAATCTCCGGCTTTACTTGTACACGACCTGCAATATAAGCTGCTGCCTCTTTAATCTGGGCTGCCGTCATTGTATTTGAACTCATCGTAAGTTCCTCCTCTAATCCTTATCTATTCTTTTGTATGAAGCAAGTTCAAAAAGCTTGTACCGTTTGGCGGGGATGATACACCGAAATTATCAGCAATCGTAGCGCCAAGATCTGAGAATGTCGCTCTCGTATCCAGCAAGGCCGGTTTAGCAAATGCCGGGCTGTATAACAAAAGAGGCACGTATTCACGCGTATGGTCGGTCCCTGGATGAACCGGATCATTCCCATGGTCGGCCGTTACGATTAGCAGATCACGCTCACCAATCGTTCCTTCAAGCTCAGGAATAGCACGGTCAAATTCCTCCAGCGCACCTGCATATCCTTCCGGATCACGGCGATGGCCAAACAAGGAGTCGAAATCCACAAGATTCGTGAACAGCAGACCTTTGAACGGCTTCTTAAGAGCTTCAATTGTACGCGTAATTCCATCTGCATTGCTTTTGGTCGAGGTTGTTGCTGTAATGCCTTCCCCGTCAAAAATATCATTAATCTTCCCGATTGCAATGGTATCGAAGCCATTATCCTTAAGCGTATTGAGAACTGTCGCCTCCGGAGGCTTCACAGCATAGTCATGGCGGTTTGGTGTACGTTTGAACGCTCCTGGCGAACCTGTGTACGGTCTTGCAATTACTCTGCCTACTGTAAATCGCTCATCCATCGTTAATTCACGGGCAATTTCGCAGCCGCGGTAAAGCTCTTCCAGCGGAATAATCTCCTCATGTGCAGCAATTTGAAAGACACTGTCTGCTGAGGTATAAACGATCCATGCCCCTGTTTCCATTTGCTCCGAACCAAGCTCATCCAATATTTCGGTCCCGCTTGCAGGCTTATTGCCAATGACCTTACGGCCTGTCCGCTCCTCGAACACAGAGATCAGTTCATCTGGAAAACCTTCAGGGAAAACTTGAAATGGAACTGTCATATTGAGCCCCATTAGCTCCCAATGCCCAGTCATTGTATCTTTGCCAACCGATACTTCCGCCATTTTGCCATAGTAAGCTGCAGCCGCTTCGCCTTCCGGCTTCCAATCCGATAATTGGGCGATCCGGTCGAGTCCCCAGCGGCGCATATTCGGGAGTTCAATTGTTGGCACCCGCTCTATAATATGGCCAAGTGTATGAGAACCACTGTCCCCAAAGGATGAGGCGTCCGGCAGTTCTCCAATTCCAACGCTGTCTAACACAATTACGGCAATTCGATCAAATTTCATAAATTTTACCTCCTACTCCCGGCGTATGGATATCCTTTAAGCACGGGGATGAGCATTCGAGTATACATCCTTCATTCTTACCTTAGACAAACGGGTGTAACGCTGTGTGGTCGAAATATCAGCATGTCCAAGCAGCTCCTGCACAGCACGGAGGTCAGCCCCGTTCTCCAGCAAATGAGCAGCGAAGGAGTGGCGCAGCGTATGCGGCGTTATTTCCTCCGAAATACCCGCTTCCTTCGCATATTTTTTCACCATTTTCCAAAACCCTTGACGTGTCATACGTGTACCCAGTTGATTCAGAAACAGAGCAGGCTCCGATTCATTATGCCTAAGCAGCTCCGAACGGCCGGATTGCAAATAATCGTCTATGGCTGTGGCAGCCATGCGGCCAAAAGGGATAATTCGCTCTTTCATCCCGCTGCCGACGCAACGGATGACATTAAGCTGCGCATTAACACTGTCTACATTGAGGGAGATGAGCTCAGAGACCCGGATACCCGTCGCATATAACAGCTCCAGCATCGCTTTATCTCGCTTCCCGGGAGCATTAACCGGCTGAGGCGTTTCAAGCAGCAGGCCGGCGTTCTCGACAGACAGGACACTGGGCTCTTTTTTCTCCTGCTTGGGTGACTCTATGTAGATGGCGGGATTAAGCTGAATCAATCCGTTTACCGCCAAATAATGAAAAAATGCGCGAATGGAAGCAATATGCCTGGATACGGTGGATACCTTTCGTCCGCTCTCTTTCAGACGCAGCAAATAATGCGACAAATGGTGACGTTGAATGTCCCCCACGTTCGCAACCGACTGTTCTTCCAAATAGTTGAGCAGGCCCTGTAAGTCACGGCCATACGATTCCAGCGTACTGCTTGATAAAGCACGCTCATTGGTTAAGTATTTTATAAAGGATTGTACTTGATCTTTCATGCCGGTTCCTTTCGTTCAAGAAAGATGATCAAGGCCATTCGCCTTAGGGCGATGGTCTTGCTTGTGGCAATATATCCTGCTAACCAACTATTCCACAACCGGCAGATCAAATCCTGCTTTTTGAACTTTAATTCATATTTGATTGATCATTCGCCGTACCAATAAAACCACCGCAGTTGTTCTGTTACACTGCCTTTCTCTGCTGTCGCCGGATCAGCTTGAAACACTTTAAGGGATGCACCTTTTGGAGTTTGATAAGGATTGACGGGAGCGATGACGTCAACCAGCCATCGATAGCTGCCCGTCGCGATTAGAAACAATAAGGTGAATATAATAACAAACAAAATGCGGTTTAACCACTTACGCACCGAGAGGACCATTCTTCCTTCCCCCTTCATCCATTACGGTTGTCCATCCGTAACAATCTATGAAAGAGGTTCGCCGGATATGCTAAAGGAGCCAAGAACCAGCGCTTGTTCAAGGCTCCAGCTTATCAAAGGCAATACTGTCCAGCCATCGTTCAATCGGCGTGTAAGGCAAGCCAGCTGCCGTTGCAACCGGTTCGTAGGTGACGGTGCCACGATGCGTATTTACACCTTTTTGCAGCGGTACACTGCTCCGTACAGCTTCCCAGCCGCGGCTCGCTAGATCCAAGGCATACGGAATCGTAACGTTCGTCAGCGCGAATGTTGAGGTTCGCGGGACGGCGCCTGGGATATTCGCGACTGCATAATGAATGACGCCATGCTTCACATAGATCGGATCTTTGTGTGTCGTAGGCCGGTCAACCGTAGCAATCGATCCGCCCTGATCAACAGCAACATCCACAATGACAGAACCCTTTTTCATCCCCTGAACCATCGTTTCCGTAACCAGATGCGGGGCTTTCGCACCGGGAATTAAGACCGCACCAATGAGGAGATCTGCTCTGCCTACGGCTTCCGCAATATTGTAAGGGCTCGACATCAACGTTCGAATCCTTCCACCAAAGACGTCATCCAAATATCTCATGCGATCTGTGCTTCTTTCCAAAATAACCACAGTAGCTCCCATTCCAAGAGCGATTTTGGCTGCATTCGTCCCTACGATTCCACCGCCAATAATGACAACCTCTGCTGGAGGCACTCCAGGAACTCCACCTAAAAGCACTCCTCTGCCGCCATGGAACGCCTCAAGAAATTGCGCACCAACCTGTACGGCCATCCGTCCTGCTACTTCACTCATAGGAGTTAATAACGGCAAGCTTCCATTAGCTAATTGTATCGTCTCATAAGCGATCCCTGTTACTCCATTGTCCATCAAAGCACGGGTCAGCTCAGGAGCTGCCGCCAAGTGCAAATACGTAAATAATAATAAACCTTCACGAAAATATTGAAACTCTTCCTTGAGCGGCTCTTTCACCTTCATAATCATGTCCGCTTCGTTCCAAATCTCCGCTGCGGTTTGCCGAATTTCCGCGCCTTCCCTTTCATAATCCCAATCTTCAAATCCACTTCCATCGCCGGCTTTCGTCTCCACAATAACCTCATGGCCTGCCGCCTTCAGCATGGTTACGCCTGCCGGGGTAAGAGCAACTCGATATTCGCTCGTTTTGATTTCCTTTGGAACGCCAATGATCATAGCTTAGCTTCCCCCTTCATGAATGTGGCGCACTATCTACTATGTTGTATGATTCGTGAGGGACAATTGTTAGTCCTTAAGCGTACCTTTTCCAGCAAGAACTAAAAATATGTGCGCTTAGTCCGTACAGTTGACCATAACGAATACGCCGCTTACCCCATACACTGAACAAGCACGTTTTCATAAGCCACTTACAGCTTTATATAGAACGAATAGGAGAATGTATATGCCTAAGCTGGAAAAGCTGCTGTTCACAAGGTCTGTGCGCGTCCCATCCAAAAATACGGTTCGTAAGCTTATTACCTTTAAAACGGGTCGCTCGTATAAAAGATGCTTGAAGAGGCTTCGTGTAAAAGGAATAAAGCCATATAAGCGGCTTCCCAACCTTCGCACCCTTGGCTGCCATTTCGACAAACGCCGATCATGGAAAGTCATTGCGAGACATCCGGAAGTTAAACGGGTCGAGAGTGATGCTCGTATTCGGGTACATCTTTACCAGAAACATCGCCACACGGCTGGGCAGAAGAAGGTCCAAGCTCTTTCGACCTGTCCTCCAGAACTGACGTGGAATATATGCCGAGTCAAAGCAAATGAGGCGTGGGCTCGTACAACCGGAAGCAGCATTAAAGTAGCTATTATTGATACTGGAATTGCCGAACATCCTAATTTGAAAATAGCTGGCGGCGTCAATACGATTCGAGGCGGAAGTTATGCTGATGATAATGGGCATGGCACACATGTTGCAGGCATAACCGCTGGAAAAGGACTTGATGGAGTTAAAGGGGTTGCTCCCGACGTGGAGTTGTACGCTATTAAGGCATTAGACAGCCAAGGCGGCGGATTCGTATCCAGCATTATTGCCGGTGTCGATTGGTGTATACGAAATAAGATGAACGTCATTAATATGAGCTTTGGCCTTGTTGGCTCATCTGTAAGCAAAGCGCTTCGCGATGTCATTACAAAAGCCTACAATCAAGGAATTGTTATCGTAGCATCAGCGGGAAACTCCGGCACCGAAGATAATGGCATGATAGATGCGCCGGCTTCCTTTCCCGAGACGATGGCGATCGCCGCCACAAATCGGGCAAATGAAGTAACGAACTTCAGCAGCCGAGGCACCGGCATCGATCTAGCAGCTCCCGGCGAGCAAATTAGATCCACATGGCTGAACGGCGGCTATATGACCTTATCCGGCACCAGCATGTCTTCTCCACATGCTGCAGGCGGAGTTGCTCTTCTGCTGTCCAGGCAGCCAAATTTAAGTCCTTCCCAAGTTGCTGAACTGCTTCGGAGCTGGGCATTGCCGCTTCCTTCAGAAATGGAGACTAAGCAAGGAGCTGGACTTCTACAGTTAGATCGTGTATAAAAACGCCAAAACGGCTTTGCCGTCCAGAATCGCTGGGCAGCAAAGCCGTTTATTCATTTGTTTTGTCATTATTTGCGTTGCAGCGATGACAGATGCCTTGGAAGTCGAGACGATGATCGAGTACGGTGAACCCGTATTCCTGCTCCAGTCGTTCTTCCAATGGAAGCAGCCAATCTTCCTTGATCTCGTCCATTGCACCACACTGTACGCAGATTAGATGATGGTGATGATGCTTGCTGCTATCTGTCCGGAGATCATAGCGGGCAACACCGTCGCCAAAGTTAAGTTTTTCAACCACATGCATCTCGCTCAACAATTCGAGCGTCCGATATACAGTAGCGAGGCCGATTTCCGGTGCCTTGTCCTTTACGAGCATGAACACATCTTCCGCGCTTAAATGATCTTCTTCATTCTCAAGTAATACACGGACGGTTGCTTCACGCTGCGGGGTTAATTTGTAGCCCTGCGACTGCAACTGTTGTTTAATCTTTTCAATCCGGGCTTCCATGATTTCCCCCCTACCACATGTCTGCGCCAACATCAGGAAACGTTTGCTTTCATTATAGGGGTTAACCATTCCTAAAGTCAAACATTTTGCCTCTATACGCCTGTTTAAGCTCCCGTCAGATAAGGAGCTGCCCACTGCATAAAATAGGGCGAAAGATACGCTTCCAGCAGTGCTGCACCAGCAAGGAGCAGCAGCATCAGCAGTGCGGTAGACGTAAAGCTGGCTATTTGTGGGGCTAAAGCTCCTTTTTGCTGCAAAAGCCTGTTCTTGATTACAAATGTCGAAAAAGTGAGCGCTGCTACACTCGTAATCATTATCGCCGGAACGACGATCAGATTTGGTGGAGCGATTGAGGCTAGAGAGAATAAGACTCCCTTCCAAGCGTGTTGGGCAATAAGTGACCCGACCGCAAAGCCAACTAGCGCTCCTTTCAAGAAATCGAGTGCAAGAACAAACGGAACTCCTACAACCGATATGCCAAGAAACCATAATAGGAATAGCCATTTACCATGGAAAAAGAGCCGATCCCAAAATGACAACGCCGCATCCGGCGTCACGCCGTCATTAATCAGACGGATATATTGATTGACATCTGTCGCCAAATCCTGCTGCTGCTCCAGTGTCAAAGCGTTAACCATCAGCCCGCCGAATATAGCCCCTACGACAAACAATACCGCTACGAAAACATATAAAGTCAGCTGATTTTTCACCGATTCTTGAAAAGTTGGCGAACGCATGGCACACTCCCCCCTTGTCCCGATGGTAAAGTGTATGATCCCTTACTTCATCGTATGACGTTTGAGAGAGCAACCTGGACAAGATTTAAATGGTTCCAGTCAGTTGATAAAGCTTCCATGCATATACAGCCAGAACCGTCTTCGCGTCGCTGATACGACCTTCTGCGATATAAGCTTCCGCCTGCTCGAGAGTGATGGCTTCTACCTGCAAATACTCATCCTCATCCGTATGCTGTGTACCTAACGTTACCTGATCGGCAAAATACAGATACAATTTCTCATCGGCAAATCCGGGAGAAGTGAAGAATGCGCTGACCAGCTTCAAGCTGTCAGCCCGGTAACCTGTCTCTTCTTCCAGCTCACGTGCGGCCGCTTCAAGCGGATCCTCTCCTGCGTCCAGCTTGCCGGCAGGAATTTCGATCTGGAACTTCTCAAGCGGCTTACGGAACTGTTCTACAACTAGCAGCTTACCATCGAGTAGTGCCATTACTGCTGCAGCTCCAGGATGTTTTACAATCTCCCGGGTAGCCGTACGACCATCAGGCATCGCAACCGTGTCTACCTGAAGCGTAATCATTTTCCCCTCAAAGATCGGTTCTGTGCTGATCGTTTCCTCACGCCACAGCTCGTTATTCTGACTCATCTTTTTCCTCTCCCCAATCCGTTTAATATCTACATCTGTATGCTTTATCGGAATAACTTGTCCCATTCTTACATATCCATTGCTTATAGCTACTAAACAAGGAGAGTGTTAAGGATGAAACAATATTTAACGCATAATGAGCTTCGTCTTGTCGGTAAAGCATGGGAAATTCAAAGCCAGCTTCGTAAGCTTTCCAGATTGGATATTCCACTGAACAAGCTGCTTTCCCCGCAGAAAACAAAATAGTGGATATACTAAGCAGCTCTTATACTTTAGCAGCGTGCTTAATAATTTCAATAACCAGCTCTGTGATCTTAACAAGATCAGCGACCTTGATTTGCTCCTTCGTCGTATGAATATGCTCATAACCAACAGAAAGATTTACCGTAGGAACACCAAGCCCGTTGAAAATATTAGCATCACTGCCGCCACCCGAGTGGAAGGTGCGAGGCGTAAGTCCAATTGCTGTTGCCGCTGCTTTGGCCAACTGAACAACAGGAGCATTATCGTCATGCACATAAGCCGGGTAGATTAAGCTGCTCTCAAACTCAGCACGTGCACCAAATTCCTCTGCTGCGCTCTCCAGTGCTTGACGCATCGCCTCGACCTGCCGATCCAGCTTCTCCTGTGCAATACTGCGCGCTTCCGCTACCAGCTTCACGAAGTCGCATACGACATTTGTCGCACCGCCCCCTTCAAAGCTTCCGATATTCGCAGTTGTCTCTTTATCAATACGGCCAAGAGGCATACGTGAAATGGCCTTTGCCGCCACTTGAATTGCACTGATGCCATCCTCCGGATTCACTCCAGCATGAGCGGATTTGCCATGAAGCTTCATGATCACTTTCGCCTGCGTTGGAGCGGCAACCGCCATATCCCCAATTGAGCCATTGGAATCAATGGCATAGCCAAATGATGCTTTCAGTTTGGAAGCATCCATACTCCGCGCGCCTAGAAGACCCGATTCTTCCCCTACCGTAATAACGAATTGAATAGGACCATGAGGAATATTATTTTCTTTCAATACGCGGACCGCCTCCAGCATAGCTGCAAGCCCTGCTTTATCATCACTGCCAAGAATGGTCGTTCCATCACTGCGTATGTATCCGTCGTTGTCAATTTGCGGCTTAATCCCATTACCTGGCGCCACTGTATCCATATGCGAAGTAAACAGAATGGTTGGTGCATTGTCCGCATCCGAACCTTCCATGTAAACGAACAGATTGTTCGCGCCATGACCTGTCTTCTCTTGAGCATCATCTTCTTCTATCGACAGTCCGAGCTCCGTGAATTTTGCTTTTAGTACTTTGCTGATTTCTTGTTCAAACCTCGTCTCGCTGTCTACCTTCACCAATTCGATAAATTCATTAACAATACGATCCTGATTGACCATAACTATTCCCTCCACTCGATGTTTTCGATTACAATAGACTCATAGCCACACCACTTGCTGCCCCTACTGATGGCGGGACAAGCGTTTACGCTTCAATTAAAAGAGAAAGGAGTTTTTTCTTTGAAGATGCAAAAGCTTATTCGTCTAGTTGCTATTCTAGTTGTAGCTGCCTTGGTGGTTACGACACTGGTTGCCTCACTCAGCTCGCTGCTCTAGCAGCTCGGGAGTATCGAACCCAAATACATGGCAGAAATGCGGCAGTAGCTGCCGCGCTGCCTCTTCAACGGTTACCTTCTGACTTGTGAGGTCATTAAAGGATGTAACCCCATACTCTTCAATCCCGCAAGGGATAATGCCGCTAAAGCCCTGATTGCCAATACCCGCCTCAATATTCAAGGCAAACCCGTGACTGGTAACAAACCCTCCCCGATCTCGGGCTCTGTTGAATTTCACCCCGATAGCGGCAATTTTCTCATTCCCAACCCATACCCCTGTATATTCCGGTTTTCTTCCCGCTTCTATACCATATTCGGCCAGCCAATTGATTATAGCCTGCTCAACCGTACGTAGATAAGCATGCAGATCCAGCCCTTCCATCGGAAGGAACAGCATCGGATAACCAACTAATTGTCCTGGTCCATGATAGGTAATATCCCCGCCCCGATCGATTTCAAAGACCGATATCCCGCGCTCTCTCAGCTCATCTTCGCTTAACAGCAAATGCTCGTGATGACGATCCGTACCTAGTGTATAAGTCGGCGGATGCTGAAGAAGGAGAAGCGTCTCCTGACGCTCCTCCTGGCTGATTTGCCGCACGATCGATTTCTGCAGCTCCCAAGCTTCTGCATAACCGATCATCGGTATATATCGGGCTTCCAATTGCCGCTCCACGTGTTGCTTTACCGTGTTAGTCATGCCTGGATTACCCCGTTTCTTAATACAATTTCGTGTCTAGATTAAAGCTTTCCAAATTGTCCTTCACACGTTGCAGGAAACGGCCGCAAATGACGCCGTCGAGCACACGATGGTCAAGGGACAAGCACATATTCGCCATCGAACGGATCGCAATCATGTCGTTAATCACGACAGGACGTTTCACAATTGATTCGAAGGTCAGGATGGCAGCTTGTGGATAATTAATGATCGGGTTAGTAATGATCGAACCAAATGAACCCGTGTTATTAACAGTGAAAGTACCGCCTTGCATATCGGAAAGCGTCAGTTTACCTTCACGGCCGCGACGAGCTAAATCATCGATTTCACGAGCAAGCCCGGCAATTGTTTTGTGATCGGCATTCTTAATGACAGGAGTTGCGACGGATTCTTCCGTACCTACCGCAAGCGAAATATTGATATCCCGCTTTACGATGATTTTGTCGACCGCCCACATCGAGTTCATAATCGGGAAGTCTTTCAAAGCATTGACGACTGCCTTAAGAACAAAAGCCAAGTACGTCAAGTTAAGGCCTTCACGCTTCATGAATTCATCCTTCACTTTATTGCGAAGCTGAACCAGATTCGTTACATCTACTTCAATCATCATCCAGCCATGCGGAATTTCGTTGACGCTAAGCATCGTATTACGTGCAATCGCACTGCGAATCGGCGATACGTCAATGAAGTCTTCTCCACGGCCCGAATTCGACGTGCTTTGATTATTCACGGTTGGTGTACGAGGGGACTCGCTCAAATGCAGTCCAGATGAACGAACTTCCGATACCGTTGTACTAGCAGGCGCAGCAACTGGTTTGGCCGCTGCTTGTCCTGCTCCTGAAGAAACGTACGCCAATATGTCCTTACGCGTAATTCTTCCGCCAAGTCCTGTTCCCTGCACGTCAGCTAGACGAATGCCATGCTCAGCAGCTAACTGCTGTACAACCGGAGAAAAACGATTGCGCATCGATTTATCGCCATCATCAGCTTGCGAGCTTTCATTCGCCGCTGCACCGTTAGTCCCTGGAGAAGCTGGAACAGCTTCTGAGGATGCCACTTCAGTCTCTACACGACATACAGGAGTACCAACGGGAACTGTCTCGCCATTGCCAACCATAATCTCAACTATTGTACCTGCAAAAGTCGAAGGCAGCTCGGCGCTTACTTTATCTGTAATTAGCTCACAGATCGGCTCATACATCTCAATCCGGTCACCAGGCTGCTTCAGCCATTTATCAATTGTCGCCGAGACCAATGATTCCGCCAACTGAGGAATGACGATCTCCTTCACTGATTTCATTAACTATTCATCTCCCTACCTGACGCGTGCTTGCCGCTTAATATAGCGCCAAATTGCGCATTGCTTCTTTTACTTTATCTTTATTAAGCATGTAGTACTTCTCGCCCGGCGGATTGATCGGCATAGCCGGTACATCCGGACTGCAGAGCCTTTGAATTGGAGCATCCAGCTCAAACAACAGCTCTTCCGCAATAATGGCCGATACTTCTGCACCTACGCCGCCAGTTTTGTTGTCTTCATGAATAATCAGAACTTTACCTGTCTTGCGTACAGCTGCGAGAATGGCTTCTTTATCTAACGGCTGCAAGGTTCTCAAATCAAGAATATGAGTGCTGATGCCTTCCTGTTCAAGATCGGCAGCCGCTTGCTCAACAAACATAAGAGGCATGCTGTACCCGATTACTGTAATATCATCGCCTTCACGAAGCACATTCGCTTTGCCGATTTCTACAATAAAATCATCAGCCGGCACATCGCCATTGATCATTTTATAGCATTTTTTATTTTCGAAATAGATAACAGGATCCGGATCGCGTACCGCAGCCTTGAGCAGCCCTTTTGCATCATAAGCTCTGTATGGCGCCACAATTTTTAAGCCCGGAGTACCAAAAAATACAGATTCCGGACATTGAGAATGGTACAAGCCGCCAAATATACCGCCGCCGATTGGAGCACGGATAACGATCGGACAGGTCCAGTCGTTATTTGAGCGGTAACGAATTTTAGCCGCTTCGCTGATGATCTGGTTCGTTGCCGGGAACATAAAGTCTGAGTACTGCATTTCAGCAATTGGCTTCATGCCATACATGGCTGCACCAATCGCGACACCTGCAATGGCAGACTCCGCAAGCGGCGTATCGAGGACACGGCTTTCGCCAAACTGCTCCTGCAGACCTTTTGTAGTTGTGAATACGCCGCCTTTTACTCCGACGTCTTCCCCAAGCACGAATACATCCTCATCGCGTTCCATTTCTTCCTTCATTGCCAACCGAATAGCATCGATATAATCCATATTCGCCATTTTAGTGTCCCTCCTCTGCATACACATGCAATAGTACGGACTCAGGCGCAGGGAACGGAGCGTTATCGCCATATTCCGTTGCTTCATCGACCACTTTCCGGATACGTGCCAGAAGCTCAGCTTCCAGCTCCTCGTTCCAAAGGCCGCACTCTTCTAAATATTGCTTATATTTAGGAATACCGTCCTTCGCCCGGTTCTCATCTACTTCTTCCTTTGTACGGTATGCAAGATCATTATCGGAAGTAGAATGCGGGGATAAACGGTACATCATTGCTTCAATAAGTGTTGGACCTTCGCCAGCGATTGCGCGTTCACGAGCTTCTTTCACGACGCGGAATACTTCCAGGGCGTCATTACCGTCAACCTGGAAACCTGGGAACCCATAGCCCAATGCACGGTCTGCAACACGTCCGCCAAGCTGCTTGTGCACCGGTACAGAAATCGCGTATTGATTGTTCTCACACATTAAGATAACCGGTAGTTTATGTACTCCGGCAAAATTACAGCCTTCATGGAAGTCCCCTTGGTTGCTCGAGCCTTCTCCGAATGTTACGAAGCTGACGATTGGCTGCTTCTTCATCTTCGCTGCCATTGCAATGCCTACTGCATGCGGCACTTGTGTAGTTACCGGACTAGAGCCAGTTACAATCCGAAGACGCTTGCTGCCGAAATGGCCAGGCATTTGACGACCACCGCTGTTTGGGTCTTCCGCCTTTGCGAATACAGACAGCATCAGTTCTTTTACAGTCATTCCTACCGCAAGTACAAATCCATAATCGCGATAATAAGGCAGGAAATAATCATTCTCCCGGTCTAAAGCGAAAGCAGCAGCAACCTGTGCCACTTCTTGGCCGATGCCGGATACATGGAAGTTGATTTTACCAGCGCGCTGCAATAGCATATTTCTCTCGTCGAATTTGCGCGAAAGCACCATAGTTGCATACATTTCAACGGCTAGCTCATTGCTTAAGCCCAGTTCATTGTGACGAAAGGTTTGTTCAGTTGAACCCTTTTGACTCATGAGGTTTTGCCTCCTTTAACCTGATTTTAAAACCAGGTACTAAGACTTGATATTACTTATTATAACCGCATTTAGACGAAAAAGAAAATGTTTCACTACTACAAAGCCAGTGATTTGCCATCAATAGCAAGCATCGCTTCGCCAAGTGCTTCCGATAAGGTTGGATGTGGATGAATAAGCTGCCCTACTTCCCATGGCGAAGCGTTTAATAAGCCTGCAAGAGAAGCTTCTGAGATTAAATCCGTTGCATGAGGACCTATCATATGGACGCCTAGGATATCATTTGTTTTACGGTCAGCAATAACTTTCACGAAGCCATCTGCTTCTCCAAGAACTAGTGCTTTGCCGATTGCCTGGAATGGAATTTTTCCCGTCTTAATATCATGCCCTTTAGACCGCGCGCTATCTTCGGTTAAGCCATAAGAGGCCACTTCAGGACGAGAATAGATACAACGTGGGATTAGGTTTGGATCAATAGCATCTTTCTTATGACCAGCAATATGCTCAGCCGCTGTTACACCTTCATGTGCTGCTGCATGCGCAAGCTGTACCCCACCAATGACATCGCCAATCGCGTAAATATGAGGCTCAGTTGTTTGGCCATGTTCGTTGGCATAAATAAAGCCGTTTTTCGTCTGAATGTCCGTATTTTCAAGGCCAATTCCTTCGATGTTTGCTTGACGGCCAACAGACAGAAGTATCTTATTCGCTGTAATCAGAATATTACCTTCCGATGTCTCAGCATGAATGGATACTTCATCTGCATTTATAGATAACTCTTCCGTCTTTAATTGGACATTAGTTAACACTCTTACGCCGCGGCGGCGAAGCAGACGGGTGAGCTCTGCCGATACTTCAACATCTTCACCTGGCAGTAATCTGCCACCTACTTCTACAAGTGTTACTTGTACACCAAAGTCCTGCAGCATGGAAGCCCATTCCACACCAATCACGCCGCCTCCAACAATGAGAATCGAGGCTGGAAGGTTATCAAGCTGAAGAGCATCGTCGCTGGACAAAATATGCACGCCATCCGGTTTTAGACCCGGCAGATGACGAGGCCTTGAGCCCGTTGCGATAATAAGGTTCGTAGATACAACCGACTCCATCTCACCATCGGCAAGTTCTACTGCCAGCGAACCGCTGCGCGGAGAAAAGATGGAAGGACCAATAACCCGGCCTTTACCATTTATTATTTGAATATCGTATTTCTTCATAAGGCCTTTCAAGCCACGATGCAGCTGCTCAACCGTCTTTTCCTTACGTTCCTGTACTTTATTGAAATTTAGCGACAACGCCCCGTCTGCCACCGAAATTCCGTATTTATCAGCTTCCAGCAAAGTCGCATATACTTCCGCGCTCCGAAGAAGCGATTTACTTGGTATACAACCTCTATGTAAGCAAGTGCCGCCTAGCTTATCAAGCTCGACGATTGCTACGCTTTTGCCAAGCTGAGCGGCTCTAATTGCCGCCGTATATCCGCCTGGGCCACCACCAAGCACAGCTACATCCACTTGGATTGTCATTATGTATTCCCTCCTAAAAAGAATTGCGAAGCAATTCTTGCTTCGTAAACATCAGCTTAAAGTATTGTTACCTAGTAAGACCATTATGGGTGAATTTGTGACAATTCTTACTTAGTAAGCATCCACATCATTAATACCACTCGTCCTATTGTACCTTTTTTCAACCCTATTTACATCGTTAAATTTCCGAAATAGACACTACCAGCAGAAAAAGGTATCATAGAAAAGTACATCAGATCATAAGGAGAACAACAAACGCATGAGATTAGTTACTGCTCGTTTAATTGCCGTTTTGCTGCTTGTCATTCCTGGCATTCTGGCTTGTATTGGTTTTCTGAAAATGAAAAATGCTATATTTAATTACTTCTCTGCTTTCGGTAATGATGCGATTACTCCAGATTTTCAATGGCTCAGTTTCCTGTTTGGTCTTGTATTGTTTGCTATTGGAGTAGGTTTTATCGGCGGCTGGATCTTCTTCCGTGACCGCAAACGTAATTATGTTGCCCCTAGATTCCGTCCGAAGCGGCCTAGACCACCAAAGCCACAAGCTTAAGTTACATAGAACACCCCGCAACAACTCTTAGAGTGCAGCGGGGTGTTTTTTTATTCTTGAGCTCAAGATTTTTTTAGGGAGAAAAAAAACCGCCTTCATATTGGTGAAATCAGACCCAATAATAAATAGCGGTTTTTTGGTTTAGCTAACTTTATGCTCGATCCGCAGCTTGTCCGCTACCATAGCGATGAATTCGCTATTGGTTGGCTTCGACTTGCTGATGTTAATCGTATACCCGAACAGGTGGCTGATGCTGTCGATATTGCCTCGCGTCCATGCGACTTCAATTGCGTGGCGAATCGCACGTTCGACGCGGGAAGGCGTCGTCTTGAACTTTTCAGCAATCGCAGGATAAAGCGTTTTAGTAATTGCTCCAAGAATTTCGATGTTGTTATACACCATGGTAATAGCTTCACGCAGATACTGATAACCTTTAATGTGAGCAGGTACACCAATTTCATGGATAATACTTGTAATATTCGCATCCAGGTTTTTTCCTTTTGCAAGTGGGACGACGTTTGATTTGATCGTCGTTGTTGTGGCAGAACTAAATGATGCCGAGGATGAAAACGTTGTATTGCTCACCAATTGGCGGATCCGGTTCGCTAAAATCTCCATATCGAATGGTTTCAAAATATAATATGACGCGCCAAGCTGAACGGCTTTTTGAGTGATGTTTTCTTGACCAAATGCGGTTAGCATGATGATTTTTGGCATTGGAGAAATATTCATTTCTTTGATACGTTCCAGTACGCCTAAACCATCTAAATGCGGCATTATAATATCAAGAATTAGAACATCAGGTATTTTTCTGCCTTCTTCGAAATAAGACAATACCTCTTCACCGTTATAAGCAACTCCGCTTACGTTCATATCATTTTGATCCGATATGTATTCGGATAATAAATTGGTGAATTCACGATTGTCATCTGCCAGCAATACTTCGATCTTGTGCAAGGTCTGGTCCTCCCTTAATTGGTATTCACTCGCGATTACCTTCCCTAGTTGTCTTGAATAAAGTTTTCGACATGTGAGTTTAAATTCCTCCTGTCGAAAAATTTTTTCCTTTGATTTTTTAATCTTTTTCGTTATAATAAATAATTTATTACAATTTATGATGTGCTTCGGAAATATTCGACAAATCTAACCATTTATTGACGTTCAAAAAGTAAGAAACCGCTGATGGCTTAATATGGCCAAACAGCGGTTTTATTCATCTAAAGCTTCATTACGCAGCTGTACCTTGAGTGGATTGTTGCTGTTGCTGCTCCCTCATCAAGATTCCAGCATCCTGAAGCATCCATTCAATAAAACAGCCATAACCAGAAGCAGGATCATTAACAAATACATGTGTTACTGCCCCAACTAGCTTCCCGTTCTGAATGATTGGTGATCCAGACATCCCTTGAACGATTCCTCCTGTTTTATCAAGAAGACGTTTATCGGTAATCTTGATAACCATACCTTTCGTTGCCGGTGCTGGCTGTCTGGTTACATGAGCGATTTCAATATCAAATCGCTCGACCTTCTGACCATTAACAACAGTCAAAATTTGAGCCGGTCCTTCCTTCACTTCTTCAGCAAATGTCACCGGAACTGATTTTTCGCTATAGCTATGATTCGGATTTTCACTCATCTTGCCAAAAATACCGAATGGTGTATTACGTTCTATATTCCCTAAAACTTTGCTTTCCTTCACAAAATGCGCCCGTTTCTCTCCCGGTTCGCCAGTTTGACTTTTGTTAATGGACGTCACACTGGATTGCAAAATTTGACCCTCGCCAACTTCGATTGGCGTTTGTGTATCCATATCCGTTATCACATGGCCAAGAGCACCGTAGACACCTTGATCAGGGGCATAGAACGTTAACGTACCCACACCTGCTGCGGAGTCTCGAATATAGAGACCAAGCCTCCAATTACGTTCCTCAGCATCTCTGATCGGATAAAGCTTCGTTTCCCCAATTGTACCGCCGCGTTTGTAAGTGATCGAAAGTGGACGCTGCTGTTTGCCTGCTTGTTCCACTAGATCAGCGACCTTGCGTACTTCATTGATATTCTGCCCATCGATCTTAATAATGAGATCACCCAAACGGAGACCAGCCTTTTCACCTGGAGACTCCTTCGCACCGTTACTTGCTCGTACCTGATGATGACCAACAACAAGAATGCCTGCGGATTTCACTTTCACGCCTATTGTCTGGCCTCCGGGAATTACCCGCAAATCCGGTACGACATTTACTTTGACGGTCTTAAACGGGATTTTACCAAATAATTTCACTTTCATGCTCGTTTGCCCGCTTTGATGCGGCTCTAACGAGATTGGGTCATTCAAATTGACTGATAATGACTGACGGGTTGAGCCATTAATTTGAAGCATTCGTGGATCCACGGTAACTTCTGCATGTACGGGAACTCCATATTGTAATCGTTTCAGTTGGCCGGAGAATAAACGAAGTTCATTCGGGAATGCGGCAAAATGTTGAAACGGCGCGGAGAGTCCGATCATGCAGACGCAGATAACGAGAACTAGGCCAAACCATTTCTTCCTTGGGCTGGAGTTCAATGATTTCACGCTCCCTGTTATTCCATCGCATGACGAGGTAGGTCGTTTCGCCATTGGCGTACCTTTAAGTTACCCTCAGCCGTATGTTTTATGACCGCAAAAACATTCCCTGAATGCCTACCATTAGGCTCCTTTCTGGCGATCCGCCAAAACAAGCATTTCTTGAGCATGATGACGAGTTTTTTCCGTTACTTCTACACCGCCCAACATACGGGCAAGTTCCTCAATTCGTGTATGCTCCGCAAGCTTCGTCACGTTCGTCGAAGTACGCTGTTCAATAATATGCTTGCGAATTTCGTAATGGTGATCGGCCATACATGCAACTTGAGGCAAATGCGTAATCGAGAAGATCTGACATTTCACGGAGAGCTGTGACATCTTCTCTGCAATAGCTTGTGCTGCTCTGCCGCTGACGCCAGTATCAACCTCGTCGAATATAAGCACCGGTACCTGATCAATTTCAGCAAATATTGCTTTCAGGGCGAGCATAATACGCGACATTTCACCGCCGGAGGCAATTTTATTTAATGGCTTAAGCGGCTCACCTGGGTTAGTCGATAACATAAAGATGGCTTCATCAATGCCATTTGCATTTAAAGCAGCCATTTCCGCAGTATCCGAGGTTGCCGGATGATCCAATTTCACACGGAATACGGTATTGCCCATTTGTAGCTGCTTCAGCTCAAGCTCAATGGCTGCCGATAATTGATCCGACGCATGAGCACGAAGTTCTGACAGCTCCTGCGCTAATTCATGTGCCTGAAGATAAAGACGAAGCTCATCCTTACGCAGCTTATCCAAATATTCATCGCGGTTCTCGATTTTGTCTCGTTCAGTTGCAATTCGGTCAAGATAATCAAGAATTTCCGGAATGGACTCCCCATATTTACGTTTCAGACCGTTAATTAGATCAAGCCTGTCTTCAATAATAGAGAGCTGCTCAGGATCAGAATCAATACTGTCCCGATAATCACGCAGCTGGAACACAGCATCTTCCGCTTGATAAAAGGCAGATTGCAGCTGCTCAAGCATAGGTGTCAGCACTGCAGGGTCATATCCTTGGATATCCGTAAGCTTAGTTATCGCTTTGCTGATTGCATCCAAGCCCTTGCCATTGTACAGAAGAGTGTAAGCTTCAGCTACGCTGTCCATGCGCTTGCCTGCATATTGCAGCTTGCGCTTCTCCTCCACAAGCTGCTCATCTTCACCTGCTTTTAGATTAGCATTCGTAATTTCTTCAATCTGATACCGATATAAGTCGAGCATTTGTACATTATGACGAGTTGTCTCCTCTAATTCACGTACAGATGCACGTGACTGCTGTAGCTGCTGATATACAGCGCGGTAAGCAGTCTTTCGTTCGATAAGCAAATCACCAGCGAACAAATCCAGCCATTCCAAGTGCTGTTCTGTACGCAACAACGATTGATGCTCGTGCTGACCATGAATGTTCACCAGGCATTCGCCGATCTCTCGCAGCATGGTCATCGTTACAAGTTGACCATTAACGCGGCTGCTGCTCTTACCATGCGAGGTCAGCTCACGTCTAATGACCAGCATCTCTTCTCTGGACGCTTGGACACCAAGCCGTTCTAATACATTCCACACCGGATGAATAGCCGGCAAATCAAACATAGCCTCCATCTCAGCTTTATCACAACCGTACCTGACCATATCTGCGGAGCCTCGTCCACCAACAATTAAGCTAAGTGCATCGATAATAATCGATTTCCCCGCACCTGTCTCTCCTGTTAATACATGAAATCCACGATGAAACGAAACGTTTACTTCCTCAATAACCGCTAAATTCCGAATGGATAACTCGCGCAGCATGGCCAATAACCCCCAACAATGTTTAGTTCAGTAATTCGAGCAGCTTCTCAACAAGCTCGCTGCTCTTATCTTTGGTCCGGCAAATAATAAGGATCGTATCATCACCGCATATGGTCCCCATTACTTCCGGCCATTCCATATTATCAATTAACGCGCAAATCGTATTGGCTGTACCAGGTAAACATTTCATTACCACAAGATTCTCTGTGTAATCAATATGGGTGAAATGGTCAATCAGTGCACGTTTCAACTTATTAACTGGATTCTGACGCTGTTGCTCCTGTGGCAGAGAGTACTTATAACGACCATCTTCCGCGGGCACTTTAATGAGCATCAGTTCTTTCATATCTCTAGATACAGTCGCTTGAGTAACCTGTAAGCCAGCCTCCCGAAGGGCGTCCACCAGTTCCTCCTGCGTCTCAATCGTATGCTTTGTGATAATTTCTTTGATCTTGTACTGTCTAATGCCTTTCATAACGTTCCTCCCAAAACATGCTAGTCGCTTATATTAAAAATAATTTGCCGAATGATCTGCTCTTTCGCATCAACGAATAAGACTCCGGTACATTCCGGCAGCAGAAGCGAATAAACAAGCAACCGGTCTCTTACACCACTGCCTGTCCAATCCATTGGCATTCGTTCGCGTGCAGTTTTCACTATATACATTTTGCCATCTTGCTCAGCAATATAATCAATATATAGTCGGCTGTTAAGTGATTGTCCGTCCAAGTCTATTCTGATCGGAACCCGATGCTTTCCAGATATAACCTCATAGCCCGAACGTTCCAGGAATATGATGTTCTCATCGTCTTCTGTAAGCTCGCCGCCCTTACCCAATGTTAAACGATTCACGCTTATAGGCTGATGCAGCCATCGATAGGCGCCTCGGTATAACCAGAACAACAAAAATGCGCCAGCGACCAGCATAATAAACCAGTCACCGTACATTCCCATACGCAACCCTCCATCTCATTAAAACCTTTCTTAAATTGGTTCGTGATGAAGGGAGCATTTTCCTCTCTCGAGCGTAAACGGCTACACCATCATTATGAGTGGGGCATACGTTTCGCGTTGGAATATAAGCACAGTATAGAGAAAACATATACTTTCTTATATCTGAACAATTGGACGAACGCATGTTTGGTTGCTTTTAGTTTAGCAAAACGAACACATGTTTGTAAAGAGGGAAAACAAAAGGGAACGCTGGCCGCTTAAATAGCGGTCGTAGCATTCCCTTGGAAATGTTTCACACCTGCGCAGACTTGATCGTCGAGTGCAGTTAATTTCACGAATCAGCATAGTTCTGCAACGGTTAATGTTTTTTATGAACAGTAAAGGTCTCACCTGCCTGACGGACAACAGCTGTAATCGCTTGCTCGTCAGGCAGGTGGTCACTAGGTTCGTTCTCCCATGTCCAATAGGCAAGAAACTCAATATTACCTTCACCGCCAGTGATTGGCGAGAAGGTCAGGTCCTGCAGCTTATAACCTAGTTCAGCAGCAGTATGGAGAACCTTTACGAGAACTTCTTGATGAACACTTGGTTCACGAACAACACCAGATTTCCCAACCTTCTCCCGCCCTGCTTCGAATTGCGGCTTTATTAGTGCTACAATACCCGAACCAACACTCAACAGACCACTAAGTGCCGGTAAAATAAGCTTGAGTGAAATAAAGGATACATCAATTGTAGCAAAGGTCGGAGGCGGTCCTTCCAAATCAGACGGCTGTGTATAACGGAAATTAGTTCGCTCCATGACACGAACGCGCTCATCTTGCCGAAGCGACCAATCCAGTTGGTTGTAGCCAACATCAATCGCATATACAAATGAGGCGCCGTTCTGCAAGGCACAATCTGTAAAACCGCCAGTAGAAGCCCCAATATCGAGCATAACTCTGTCCGTCAAATCAATCTCAAAAGAGCGAATAGCTTTCTCAAGCTTAAGTCCACCTCTGCTAACATAGGGGTGAACTGCTCCTTTGACCTTGATCTCGGCTTCCCGCGGAATCTTCATGCCACCTTTATCAACAGGCTCGTTATTCACAAGCACCAAACCAGCCATAACAGCTGCTTTAGCCTTCTCTCTGCTCTCATAGAACCCACGTTCCACAAGCAATACATCTATTCTTTCCTTCGGTGTCGTTGTCATGGTTCTCCTTCGTTACTGCCCTGTTGCACGCTTCTGGCGGCTTGGCAGCATGCTCTTAAGCTCCATCGCTGCTCGCTCTCCAGTTAAGCCAACTTCCACACGCTGTTCCTTGATGGAACCATGCTCCACGAATAGATCTGGAACACCCATAATACGAACCGGCATGCCATAAATCCCCCGCAGGGAGTAGAATTCCAGTACTGCGCTGCCAAAGCCGCCCAGCTCCGAACTTTCTTCAATAACAAGAATATGCTTGCCTTCCGAAGCGAACGAGAGCAGCATTTCCTCATCAAGCGGTTTAATGAATCTGGCATTCACGATTTGTACATTGAGGCCATCTCTCTTTAGAAGCTCTGCAGCTTCTTCTGCAACCTGAAGCATTGGTCCAATTGCCAGGATCACGGCGGAATCGCCTTCTCTAACCGTCTCCCACTTACCAATTGGCAGCGGTAGAAGTTCTTCATCCATTTTGACACCAAGACCACTGATACGCGGATAACGAACCGCAATAGGTCCTTCATTATAATCAATTGCCGTCTTCATCATACGGCGAAGCTCATTTTCGTCCTTAGGCATCATAATGACAAGATTCGGTATGTGACGCAAGAAAGCAATATCATATACACCTTGATGAGTCTCGCCATCAGGCCCAACAAAGCCCGCTCGGTCAATTGCAAATACTACATTTGCATTTTGCCGGCAAATATCATGCACTACTTGGTCGTAAGCACGTTGAAGGAAAGTTGAATACACTGCATAGACAGGCTTCATACCTTCCATTGCAAGCGCTGCAGACATTGTTGCCGCATGCTGCTCAGCGATACCAACGTCAATCATCCGGTCAGGGAATCGCTCTGCAAATTTGAGAAGCCCAGATCCACCTGGCATTGCCGGAGTAACTGCAACAATCCGGTTGTCCTTCTCAGCCATTTCAATCAGCGTATTACCAAATACATCAGTATACATTGGCGGGCCTACTGCCTTCATCACTTGACCTGATTCAATTTTGTATGGCGTGATGCCATGCCACTTGAAGGAATCAGCTTCTGCAGGCGAGTACCCTTTGCCTTTAACGGTAATGACATGTACCAGTACAGGTCCTGGGATGGAGTCCGCCTGCTTGAACAGATCCAGCATCTGTTCCATATCATGACCATCAACAGGTCCAAGGTAAGTGAAGCCAAATTGCTCAAACAAAATACCGCTGACCAGCAAATATTTCAAGCTGTCTTTGAAACGCTCTGCCGTCTTAGCCAGTTTACCGCCGATTGCCGGGATTTTATTCAGGAAATGCTGAAGTTCATCCTTCGCTTTCTGATAATGGCGGTCTGTACGGATTTTGCTCAAATAATGGTGCATCGCACCTACGTTTGGAGCAATAGACATCTCATTATCATTCAGAACAACAATGAGGTTTTTCTTCTCGTCGCCAATATGGTTGAGTGCTTCAAGTGCCATTCCGCCCGTTAATGCACCATCGCCAATAATGGCAACAACTCGGTTGTCTTCACCTTTCAAATCACGAGCCAACGCCATACCCATAGCTCCTGAAAGTGAAGTACTGCTATGTCCGGCTTCCCAAACATCATGCTCACTTTCCGCACGTTTAACAAAACCGCATAGACCTTTATATTCACGTAATGTATCAAACCGGTCTTTACGTCCGGTCAGAATCTTATGAACATACGATTGATGACCTACGTCAAAAAGAAACTTATCCTTCGGACTGTCAAAAAGATAATGGAGGACCAGTGTCAGCTCCACAACTCCAAGATTCGGTGCGAGATGACCACCTGTAACGGAAAGCTTCTCAATGAGGAACTGGCGAATTTCTTCAGATAACTGCTCCAGCTCTTCCAATGAAAAATCTTTCAGATCTTGAGGTCCGTTAATTTGATCAAGCAGCACGTTACTTCCTCGCTTTCTGGAATACGACATCAGATCACATCTTATTCCACAATAAACGTCAAAATATTTCAATCATTATAGCATAAGCTCCGATATTTTCCCAATGTACCCATTTACACAATCCTAACTTAGTAGTCACGTTGGACAAGATAATCGGCAATTAAGAGCAATTTATCCGGTGCGGCGATTTGAGCTTCAAGGATCACTGCCTTCGCTTCACGGGTTAAACGTTTGACTTGTGCTTTACTTTCCTCAATCCCAAGCAGGTACGGGTAGGTTACCTTTTGCTGCTCAACATCGCTGTTCGTTTTTTTGCCGAGCTTTTTCTCGTCACCAATCAGATCAAGAATATCGTCTTGAATCTGGAAAGCAAGGCCGATGTTACGTCCGTACAGACGCAGCGCTTCCAGCTGTTCTGCTGTTGCACCACCAATTCGGCCACCGGCAGTAACCGAGAAAACAATCAAATCGCTCGTTTTATGAAGATGAATATATTCAAGTTCTTCAATCGAGGTCGTTCCTTGTTCCCCTTGCATGTCAGCTGCTTGACCACCAACCATGCCTCTAGCCCCTGCGAGCATTGCGAGATCCTCGACGATATCAAGTGCTACATCAGCGCTTACCCCACCAAGACGAGCCGCCTTTGGAATAAGGTGAAAAGCATGCGTCAATAAGGCATCGCCTGCAAGAATAGCCATTGCTTCTCCAAATACCTTGTGATTGGTCAGCTTCCCGCGGCGGTAATCATCATTATCCATGGCAGGAAGATCGTCATGAATAAGTGAGTAAGTATGGATATATTCAATCGCGCATGCAACTGGAAGCGCATGTTGTACCGCATCAGATTGACCTTTGATCGCCTCAGCAGCAGCCAGTACAAGAGCAGGCCTTAAACGTTTACCGCCAGCCTGCAGGGAATACAGCATCGACTCTCTGAGCTGCTGCGGGATATTCCAGTCGGCAGGCAGAGCTTCGGGAAGTGACTTTTCAATAAGCGCAGCACATTCATGCAAGTAAGACTTGATATCTGTAATCAACGTTATTCCCCTTTTTCCTCGTTCATTGGAGCGAATGCCTTCTTTTGAAAACCTTGCTCTGTCTCAATAAGCAATTCGATCTTGCGTTCAACCTGCTCCAGCTTGCCCCCGCAAAGCTGCGAGAGCTTCATACCCTCTTGGAACAATTCGATTGCCGTTTCCAGCGGAACATCTCCGCTTTCAAGCCGCTCAACGATTTTCTCGAGCTGTTCCATGGCTTCTTCAAAGCTTATTTCATTATTCGCTGCTGCTTTCAACGCCATCTTCTCCTTTCATCGACCAGACGTGACAATCAAGCTGTCCGTCGGCTACCTTCACTTTCACAAGATCACCTGGCTGAACATCAGCAATAGATTTAATCAATCGCTTTTCTTGCTCGTCATAGACTAGGCTGTAGCCTCTGGCCATTACCTTCAGAGGACTTAGAGCATCAAGTTGGCGAATCGCACTATGCAGCTGCAGCCGCCGTTCTTTCAGCGATGATTGCATAGCTTGCTCCAACCGCTTGACGTCACCTTGAAGCCGCTTAGCTGCGAAGGCCGCTTGTTCCCCTGGATGATGTCCGGATAATTGACTATGCAGCCGATCAAGCCTTGCTTTCCCACGTTCTGCTAACCGTACTGTTCTCTGCTGCAGCCGTTCCTGGAGTCGATCCAGCCGCTGAGCCTGATCAAGTAAATATCTGCGGGGATGTATGAAGAACGGCGACCGCCTAACTCGTTCCAGCCGTTCCTTCCTCCCTTGTACCATCATTCGCAGCGATTGTTCTAATCGCTGCCGTTGTCTAACTAGCTGCTGCTGCAGCTCCGCAACATGCGGAACAGCAAGCTCAGCAGCGGCCGTTGGCGTTGCTGCCCGAAGATCAGCAACAAAATCAGCAATTGTAAAATCCGTCTCATGCCCAACCGCACTAATGACCGGAATTTGTGATGAAGCGATGCTTCTAGCGACAAGCTCTTCATTAAATGCCCAAAGCTCTTCGAGAGACCCGCCGCCCCTGCCTACAATTAATACGTCGACTTCGCCAAAACGGTTCATCGATTCGATTGCTTTCACAATCGAAGGTGCTGCTTGCGTCCCTTGGACCAGCACCGGGAACACATAGATGGGAACCGATGGATGTCTGCGCTGCAAGGTTATGATGATATCCCGAACCGCTGCGCCAGTAGGGGATGTAATAACTCCAATACCTTTAGGAAAACGCGGAATGGGCCGTTTGCGCGATTCGGCAAACAACCCTTCCGTTTCCAGCTTCGTCTTCAGCTGTTCATAGGCTAGATACAGGCTTCCAATTCCGTCCGGCTGCATTGCAGTTACATAAAATTGATAATTGCCGTCACGTTCATAGACCGATACATTGCCACGTGCCATTACTTTCGTACCCTCTCGCGGAATAAAAGGAAGCCGCTGATTATGCGATGCGAACATGATGCATTTGAGTCGGCTATCTTTATCTTTCAACGTAAAGTACATATGACCACTGGAATGATGCGTGAAATTGGATATTTCCCCTCTTAGCCATACATCGCCAAGCAGGTTATCGGATTCCAGTTTCATTTTAATGTAACGGTTAATTTCTTTTATCGAATAAATACGAGGTTGATCTGCCATAAGACATCATCACTCCCCGACTTTGTGTGCTCGTTTCGCAGCTGTAATCGTATTGTTCATGAGCATTGTAATAGTCATCGGTCCTACGCCGCCCGGAACAGGAGTAATAAAGCCTGCTGTTTCCAGACAATCTTCATAATCCACGTCGCCGGCGAGTTTGCCGTCTGGCAGACGATTAATGCCCACATCAATGACAACTGCACCTGGTTTCACATATTTGCTGTCAATTGCTTTGGCTTTACCAATCGCTACAACTAGAATGTCGGCTTGCTTTGCAAGCTCTTCCATATTCGCTGTACGAGAGTGACAGATCGTTACCGTTGCATTCTCACGAAGAAGAAGCATAGCAACCGGCTTGCCTACAATGTTACTGCGGCCAATGACAACGGCATGTTTGCCCGCGATGTCACCACTGCTCCGTTTGATCAATTCAATAACGCCGGCAGGTGTACAAGGAAGCAGACTGTCGTCTCCAATAACAAGGTTGCCTACGCTTTCCGGATGGAAACCATCAACATCTTTGTCAACATGAATAGCGTCGATCACTGCTTTTTCATTAATATGTTTAGGCAATGGAAGCTGTACGAGAATACCGTTGATTTTGTCATCGTTATTCAATTGATCAATAAGCGCAAGCAATTGCTCTTCCGAAGTCGACTCCTCCAAACGATGAACCTCGGAATGGAAGCCAAGTTGTTGGCATGCTTTTTCTTTCGAGCCTACATAGACCTTGGATGCTGGATCTTCGCCTACGAGAACGACAGCCAGACCAGGAACGATGCCTTTCTCTCTAAGATCAGCTGCCTCTTTCTGAATTTCTTCCCGAATCATATCAGAAATCTGTTTCCCTGCAATAATTTGTGCGCTCATCATCATCTCTCCCCTATGTACACGGCCAAAAAAGGCCGTTTATCTAATTTGTCGATTCTGAATTTGCCTGTTCGCCTACATGTTCTTTGAACAGCTTGCCCAACACGCCGTTAACGAATTTGCCGGATTCTTCTGTACCAAAATGCTTGGCCAGCTCAATCGCTTCGTTAATTGCCGCTTTAGGTGGTACATCATTGTTATACACAATTTCAAAACAAGCCAAACGAAGAACTTGACGGTCAACACGAGACAGACGGTCTACCTGCCAGCCAGTCAAATATTGCTGCAGCATCTCATCGATCGCTGCCTTATTGTCTGCAACTCCACTAACGAGCTCACGAACATAAGAATCCGTCTGATCACTTTCTACAAATTCAGCTTCGATTTCATTCTCGGTACGAGCTTCTTCCATCAGCATATCTACAGCTTCCATGGCAGTTACATCGTTCATTTCCATTTGATATAAGCTTGATACAGCTATCTCGCGTGCTAATCTACGTTTCATGCTTTCCTCCTCGGCAGCTCTCTGCCGATATACTCTTATATTTGAAAAAAAACCTATGATCTCCTCCCTGCCCGGAACTGGAGGCAATCCATCTTCCGGCGTACGGAGGAGACCACAGGATTATCTAAACGGCCGATACCTTTCCATTAACCAAGACCAAAGCCGCTGCCAAGGCAAGATTGAACCGTTTTGCATGTCCTTTTGCTTGCCAAACCAATAACCGACCGAGACGAGCAGTATGAAAAACAGCATGTCCCAAAACCCGGCAAACAAATACACAAATCCGAAAAACAGACCTGCGGCAGCGCCGATCGTCCGTTTCCCATAGGATGCCCAGTACTCCCTCCACATCGGCATGCTCCCCTTTATTCGACGCGACTTTTATTCGTCCCGGTTTGAATGACGTTAGCGATGAATACCGCTACATTCGTCACCGGAATACCGGCAATCTCCTCAACATGCTCTTTCACAGCCTTTTGGATTTCCTCCGTAAGACTTGGAATTGAGCTTTCCCCATCTACGACTGCGCGTAAAATGATGTTAAGGCCAGTATCAGACGCTTGGATGCGTGCTTTCAAATCTTTAACACCACGCTGCTTTGTTGCAGCCTTAAGCGCTAAATTCTCAATTGTCTCTATCGAAATCCGGATATCACCAAAATCGGTGCGTTGGTCGATAGATGGCGCCGATGAAGAAGAACGCTTCAGCGAAACAATGAAGAATCGCAAGCTGAGCAGGAGCAGAATAAAACCTACTACAACAGTAGTAATTAGAAGAGAATCCGTACCGTAGAGCTCACTGACCATATCATTCAAATCGTCCTCCTGTATCCAATTAAACCCGATACAAGCAATAAAGACGGAGATAATGCCGATGGCTATACTGTAAATAAACAAGAATAGCTTGTCTATAATTCTGATCAACGTAACGCCTCCCCGCGTCAGAGCGAATGAAAACCCCCTTGCGCGAAGCGGCATAACCATCACGAGGGGGTTATATTAATTCAATTCATCAGCGTGTGTGTTATTTCACGCGGAAATTTGAGTCTTCTTCTTCTGGCTTGCTCTCTGTCTTGAAATGTACATCGTGAATATGTACGTTCACTTCAATTACATTCAATCCTGTCATCATTTCGATGGAGCGTTTTACATTACGTTGAATTTCCGAGGCGATTTCCGGAATCCGGTTGCCGTACTCCACGATAATCGACACATCGACTGCAGCTTCACGCTGGCCGACCTCAACCTTAACGCCCTTAGACAAATTCTTGCGGCCAAGCAGTTCGGCAATGCCGCCTGCAAATCCGCCACTCATTCCCGCTACTCCACTCACTTCTACAGTAGCCAGTCCTGCGATCACTTCAATGACTTCGGGTGCAATTTGAATGGTGCCAATGTCCGTTCTCTCATAATCTGCAGCAATCGTACTCATGATGGTTGTACACCTCCTTAAAGTTGCGCGCTCCGGTAATGGCTAGAAAAACCGAAGTGTTACCTTCGCATCTTATTTCTATACTATAACATTCGACGTGAAATATGACAAACCAGGTGCAGATTGTACTATTCCGCTTGTTCCGGCTGATTCACGTCGTATTCTTCCAGGAATTTAATATCAAACGTGCCTTTTACGAAAATCGGGTGATTCAGAAGCTTTTGATGGAAAGGAATGGTTGTTTTAATACCATCAATTGCAAATTCGGAAAGCGCACGCTTCATACGAGCGATGGCTTCTTCCCTCGTTCTTCCCCACACAATCAGCTTCGCAATCATCGAATCGTAGTGCGGTGAAATCGTGTAACCAGGATACACCGCACTGTCTACCCGAACGCCCGTACCGCCTGGCGGCAGGTAGAACGGAATTAGACCTGGAGACGGCATAAAGTTACGCTCCGAATCTTCCGCATTAATCCGGCATTCAATTGCCCAGCCGTTAATTTGAAGATCTTCTTGCTTGAATGACAACGGATTGCCTTCTGCAACGGAGATCATCTCTTTAATCAAGTCAACATTCGTTATCATCTCTGTAACCGGATGTTCAACCTGAATACGAGTATTCATCTCCATGAAGTAGAAGTTGCCGTCTGGACCAAGCAGAAACTCAAGAGTTCCGGCACCCGAATATTGAACAGCTAATGCCGCACGAACAGCTGCACTTCCCATACGCTCACGAAGTGTTGGCGACAGGATCGGGCAAGGTGCTTCTTCAACAAGTTTCTGACGACGGCGCTGCACAGAACAGTCACGTTCGAACAAATGAACGGCATTGCCGTGCTTGTCGGCCATAATTTGAATTTCGACGTGTTTCATGCCCGTCAAATATTTTTCCAAATACACACCGGCATTTCCGAAAGCCTTTTGAGCTTCCTGCTGGGCTGTCGTAATTTGCTGAATGAGCGTATCCTCATCCTCGGCAATACGAATCCCTTTACCACCGCCGCCGGCAGTTGCTTTAATAATGACCGGGTAACCAATGCTGCGTGCAATACGGATTGCGTCATCCATATTTTCAATAAGGCCGTCGGAGCCCGGAATAACCGGTACATCCGCTTCCTTCATCGTTTGCTTCGCAACGGCCTTGTCACCCATCTTGCTGATCGCTTCTGGGGAAGGACCAATGAAGGTAATGTTGCATGATTCACAGATCTCTGCGAAATCCGCATTCTCGGCCAAGAAACCGTAACCCGGATGAACAGCATCACAGCCTGTAATCGTGGCAACACTCATCAGGTTTGTCAAATTTAAATAACTGTCCTTGGAAGCGGTAGGACCGATGCAATAGGCTTCATCTGCAAGTCGCACATGCAGCGAATCACGGTCAGCCTCGGAATAAACAGCTACTGTCGAAACACCGAGCTCGCGACAAGCGCGAATGATGCGTACCGCGATTTCACCACGGTTAGCGATTAATACTTTTTGGAATTTCACATTCGTACTCCTCTCAGGCAACAATTTCTCCAAATTCGGAGCTGGTCTTATTCCGGTTTAACTAGGAACAACGGCTGGCCGTATTCCACCAATTGACCGTTGGACACCAGAACTTCAACAATCTCACCGCGAACTTCTGCTTCCAGCTCGTTCATCAGCTTCATCGCTTCGAGAATACATACAACGCTCTTTTCCGTTACACGGTCGCCTGCTTTGACGAATTCTGCTGCGTCAGGAGACGGAGAGCTGTAGAAGGTACCAACCATTGGCGAAACAATTTGGTGCAGATTGTCTATATTAGGACTTGCTGCAGGTGTGCTGGCTTGTACAGCTGCTTGTGGAGCTTCTGCTGCCGGCTGCGGTGCAAATACAGGCGCCTGCGAATATGTATGCGTAATTGGGGCTGCTTGTACATTCACCACTTCGGTTTTGCCAGGCTTGCGAATGAATAAGCGTGCTCCTTCGTTTTCGATCTCCAGCTCATGAACGGAAGTCTGATCAACCAGTTTGATCAATTCCTTAATCTCGCTCAATTTGAACATGAATAGTTTTCACTCCTTAAAAGTTTCCGAAGCCTTGTTGCTTCGTATGCGTTTGCTTTTACCCTGATAGAATAGCATTATTCAGTTTCTAATGGATATTTATCCGTCACATAACGTCTAACATTATATCACAAACGCGGCGGAACACGAATCAATTTTTTAATATGCCATTAATAATGGAACTTTTATACAAAAGAAAAAGAGACCGATCAGGGATAAGATCCCTGCCGGCCTCCTCTACATTACTTGATAAATTGTACTGAAACTTGGTCAGCACCTACGTTTAATGTTTTCATAACGAGATCAATAATGTTGGCTGCTTGGGTCTTATCCAGCTTTTCACTTTCGACCAATACTTTATAACCGTTGCCTTCTTCGTTAACAATTGCCGTCTGGAAGCTCTTCATCAATTCATTCTCGATGCTTGTTAATTTCGAGTTCTTCTCTTCCAGCTGCTCCAGCTGCTGCATAGCAGCTTTGGAGTCTTCAGGGTCCTGCAGATCAGTGATGTCCGAGAACAGTTTATCCTGCTGATCGCTGTTTAACTGGCTGCGTTTTTCTTCCACTTGGGCAAATACACTGCTGTCTACGCCGCCTTGAGCTTCAATTTGCTCGAGAACTTGCTTATCTTCATCAGTTAAACCATCATTGCTGGCATTTGCTGTTTCGCCTTGATCCACTTGATCCACCACAATCTGATCATTGTTTGCTGAAGCTTCTGTTGCTCCTGTTTTTTGCTCCGTTTGTGTACCGTCAGAAAGCATATCCGGTGATTTGGTGTCTTGCGTAAACAGGTAATACGCGGATAATACGACCATCAAACTGAGCATTGATACGAGCCAAATTGTTTGTCTTTTCGTGTTCATAGAACACCCTCCTAATAATGGTTTATTATTATTGCTTGCTTGGGGCTACTGATATGCGGTTGGCAGGTACGTTCACGCCCTTTTCCACCGCGTCTATAATAAGGCGTCTCACGGTCTGATTCTCGGCGCCTTTGGCGACGATTAGCACACCGCGAATGCTCGGATTAATCGTCTTCGTTACGATCGGCTTCTGATCTCCTGCAACTTCAACGATAACCACCTTACCATCCTTGGTAATAGCGGTGATATGCCTTTTGCCGCCGCTTCGATCATCCTCATCTGTAGTACTCTGCGACTCCGAACTCTCCCTGGCTATTTCAATCTCCTCGGTAGAATCGATTGTCAAAAGGACATCCACTGTGCCGACACCAACGATTTTCTCCAAAATTTCCTTCAGCCGATTCTCAAGAGGTCTCTCAATTGCAGCGAACTGCGAATTATCTGTTGTGTCTGTATTCCCAAATGCCCCTGTATCCTGGGGAGGAGGGTTCGCTCCCTGCGTTACGGTATCAACCTTATTGAAGTTGATATAGGAGTTGAGCAGCATTAGCGCCGCTCCAATACAGCCGATGATCAGAAGCAGCCGTAAGGATTTTACCCGCTTCGGGCCGCCTGGACCGCCGCCCACTACCGATTCAAGACCACTCAGCCATTTGGCCACTCTGCTTCCTCTCCTTCCGCTTTAATGGACGCCGCTCTCTGCCCGCTGCCGCACCTGAATTCTGCTTGGATTAACACCCCAGCCCTCCGCCAGAACATCCCTTATCTCCTCACTATCTGATGGATTCACCATCGCAAACCCATCATCCGGCTTCTCTTTGCCTGTTCCTGCAGCAGCTTGCTGATCTTCATCTTGGCTGCGGTCAATATTGACATCCACATCTACATCTACGCTGACGGCTGCAACCTCTTTGACTTTATCACTGGACTCCTCGGATGAAGCCGACACTGCCTTGTCAGTAGGCAAGGTGACGAGCACAGCGTTGACGTACGGTGTCATCGTCTTGCCGTGCTGTTCCCATTTCAGCGTCACATCTACGGCTTCTACTGAAAGCCCCGTCTGCTTCACTACGGCATCCACCATCGAGTCCTCCAGTGTCTGCTCCATCAATGCCGCTGCATCACTGTTTTGCTGCTTATTCAGATCTTCCGCTTTCTTCTGGATGTCATTTAGAGTTGGCATCTTTACTTCATGCTGTGCCTCTAGCTGATCCCAATTCGATATTCCATCCTTCAGCTTGGCATTAAAATCTCCTTGCAGCAGCCGAAGGATTGGCGACATGATGGTGAGCAGAATGAGAAGTCCGATGACCAGCCTTGCATAACGCTGCATCGATTTGTTCGGCAGCAGCAGCTCCACGAATGTTGCAAGCATGATGACCGCAATAATATCTCTCAGCCAATCGCTGAGCCAAGCAATCACACCTCTTCGCCTCCTTCGATTCGCTTTGCTGTCATCGCACCATAAGAGCAGCGTTGCCTGCTGTCAGCACGATAGTGACTGCAAGGAAGAACATTAGGCTGACTGCGGCAAGAGCAGCGAACACATAAATCATCGTTTTGCCTATCGTTTGCAGGCAGGCAACGATGGGAGAATCGCCAAGCGGCTGCATGGCAGCTGCAGAGACATTGTAGATAAGCGCCAGAGTCAATATTTTCACAGCGGGAAAGGCACATAAGAAGAGCAAGATGATAACACCAGCGAGACCAATCGCATTCTTGGCTAGCAGCGAAGCAGAGATAACGGTATCCGCAGCATCCGAGAACATCCGTCCTACGACGGGGACAAAGTTACCCGTTACGAACTTCGCAGTCCGCATCGTAATCCCGTCTGTTACCGCTCCTTTTGCCCCCTGAACGGATAGAACCCCTAGAAACACGGTTACCAGCACACCCATGATCGCAACGCCGATATTCCGAAGCAGATTCGCCAGTTGTGTGACTTTAAATTTATCTGTCAGAGCACTCACAATGTGAAGTACTGCCGAGAAGAAAAGCAGCGGGAACACAATCGTATAGATGACCGTCCCAACCGTATGAATCATAAAGATGATCAGCGGATGCAAAATGGAAACCGTGACCACATTCCCCATTGCAGCAAGCAGTGTCAGGAGAAGCGGCATCATCGCGAGCATGAATTGGATCATGGTCTCGATTGCATCCTTCGCATAACCAATGGCGACATGAAAGCTGTTGACTGCGATAATGATAAGCACCATGTAGGTGATCGAATAAGCAACCTTGCTAACCGCATTACGTTCAAAGGCGTTTTGCAGCGTCTCCAGCACCATGCTGAATACAGTCAGCATGACGATTGTCACGAGGAGTTTGCCGTTATACAGCACTTCATGAAAGAAATAGCCAAGCAGCCCTTTGAATACCGTTTTGAGCTTGAGTCCTTCGCCATCTGGCTTCAGCATTTCGAAGAAACTGGGCATTTTCTCGTCGGGAAAATATCCGCCATATTCTTCTTTCAATTGGCTCCAGTAATTCTCTACCGTTTGCGTATCTAATCCTTTCAACTGACTTTCTGTCAGCTGATTAGTCATTGCTGGATCGGTCTGCTGCTGCCCCTGCCCGGACCCTTCTGATGGTGTGTTCTCCGCTGCCATAACCGGCGTGACAAGGAGCATACTAACCAGCCAGGCGATGACCAGAAAGGCGATTAAGCGGGTGGTATATACATATAACTTGTTCATCCGTTCAACTCCCCGCCGGCAGCAGCCCGATCACCGTCTCGACGATGACGCTAATGATCGGAACCGCCATGACGAGTATGAGAACCTTACCCGCGAATTCGATTCTGGATGCGATGCTGTCTTGACCGGCATCTCTTACGATCTGGGCTCCGAATTCGGCGATATAGGCGATACCGATTATTTTCAGAATCGTCTTCAAGTAGATAGATGGAATGCCTGAGCGGTTCGCCAAATCCTCAAGTACTTTGATGACCGAATCGATTTTACCGATAAGAAAGATGAAGATAAAAAGGCCGGTAAAAGCCGCAAGCAGAAAGGCGAATAACGGTTTCTGCTCCCGAACGACTATGATGAGAATTGTGGCGATCAGCCCAAGGCCGACGATCTGAATAATTTCCAACTTTATTCACCTACTTGCGGCTTCTCTAGACGTCTTCCGTTACTGAAACAGAAAGATCGTCTTGATTTCTTGAAACAAATCGTTCAGTAACCGTATGACCATAAATAGGACTACAACAAAGCCGATTAAGGTTACCCATTGCGCCATATCTTCTTTTCCCATTTGCTTAAGAACCGTATGGATCATACCAATGATGATTCCGATCCCTGCAATTTGGAAAATAGCGCTCACATCCATATTCATTTGTGCGGCACCCCACTAAACCATCAATATCACGACGAGCACGGCGATCAAAACACCAAGGCTTTTCCACATTTTTTCGTAGCGTGATTGATCATCTCTCGCTGCATCTTCTTCCGCTTTCAGCTGCAGGAGCGCCAGGTGGATATGCTTGAGCTGATCCTCCTTGTCACTAATGCCAAGGGTTGAACCAAGCCGCAGCATCACAGCCAGCTCCGTCTGACGTAACGCGGTAGAACTCCAGCCATTCTTCATCGCCAGTTCCCAGCTTTCGCGAAAGGTAAAGCCATCGGATCCCTTCACTCCTTCAGCCGCATTCCGGAACAACTCTGCCAATGGAGCTGCTACTACTTCGGCTGTTCTTTCAAGAGCTTCCGGAAGTGGTGTGTGGCCGTATCCGATTTCTGTCTCCAATCTTTGAAGAGCATGGGCCAGCTGGCGAAGCTGACGGGGCCTTGCGGCCAGCCTAGCTGCTTGCTGAAAGCCGATCATTGTGCCTGCGAAAAGAATGAGAACAGCTCCTATCAGCTTAATCAAGGGACATCGCCCCTTTGAAAACCACTGTAGGCCTGCGCAACCCTCTCCGGCTCGCCCTTTGCTGCAGCAGTTGGTTCTCTCGCAGCTGCTGGCAGCTTGTCTTTCATATCCGCAGCGACTACACGATGCATAAACCCTTCTGCCGTCCGCTTTAATTCGACCACGTAAGTGAAGGTGCCATCATCTAGCAGCTGCCGTAACACCGGTCTTCCTCTTGCATCATGCAGATCATAAGCATGCGCTGTGGCAATCACGCTAATCCCCGCATGACTTGCTTCTTGAATGGCCTCCGCGTCCTCTGGACGGCCAATCTCATCGACGATGACCACTTCAGGAGACATGGAGCGAAGCAGCATCATCATACCTTCTGCCTTCGGGCAAGCATCCATAATATCTGTCCTAGGTCCAACATCAAAGGTAGGGATTCCCCGAACACAAGCAGCAATCTCGGACCGTTCATCCACGATGGCAACCTTGCGGCCAGACCAGCCTGCCGCGTTCTCGAACATTCCCCAATGTCCATAGCTGATCGAACGGGCAATATCGCGGACAATCGTTGTTTTCCCTTGCTGAGGTGGAGCGAGAATGAGTGTCGAATGAATGGTCTTACGGTTCTTGTCCAGCAGCTTGGGAATCAGGTTCCTTGCAGAACCAACTACTTCACGGGCAATCCGAATGTTGAAGCCGCCAATATCGCGAATCCCTCGAACGTTCCCGCCATCGAGAATGGTCCGGCCAGCCAGTCCAATTCGATGCCCTCCTGCAACGGTAATAAATCCTCGCTTTAATTCCTCTTCCATGGCATAAAGCGAATGGTTTGTTATTTTCTCCAGCAGCTTCCGGCAGATATCGGCAGTTGGCTTGTACGCTCCATCGCTGCCCGCACGGAGCGTTCCATCGGAGGCTGCAAACCGAGACTGTCCGCGAATACCAAGCTCCAGCGGACGTCCTTCCCGGATACGAATTTCCTCCAGATGTTCCATTGACGATTCAGGAAGCCGCTCCAGTACCGCCTTAAGCTCCGGCGGAAGTAAATGTACGACACGATCCAGCATGAGTCATCACTCCCGGATGTTTGTCCTTCGTAGTTTTATTTGTATGCTTGACCAGGCTGAATATGTCCAACTTCTTGAAGAATGATAGATTTATAGTGTGATGGTATAGCAAAGCTTAAGTGACTCTACTATTTTTTCAATATGCCAATGAGCAAACAAACAACACCTGCAGTTACCCACGCTAATTTGCCAAAGGACAGCTTGTCTGTCATCCCTATGAGTCCAACCGTCGTTGTTGCGATTAATATAAAAGGTCCAACTAGAGCTAGCGATGAGTTAACCACTAGAGCTTTATCGATCTGGTTCAGCCTAAGCATGAGTAATGCCGCGCAAATCTCGATTGTCCCTGATGTCAGCCGAAGGGACGCCATGGTGAGCACGATCTTATTCAACATAACCGTTCACCTCCTAAAAAGAATTGCCACCAAGTGAGTCGCTTTCCAGACCATTGTGGTGATTCTTACTTCGTAAGCATTAACTAAAAAGAATTGCCACCAAGTGAGTCGCTTTCCAGACCATTGTGGTGATTCTTACTTCGTAAGCATTGACTTGTTCACTATCAACGTCTCCATCAACACATCATATGCAGGCTCGTCTGCAATTCATGCTTATCGTTCGGGCACACGCCTAGCAGATGCTGCATATATTGCTTCATGCCCCGCCCCCCACGCGGGAATCATCAAATGTTAGGAGTCAACTCCCATGACAAAAGCAAGTAACGCGGCATGGCACCGCACGCTGCATGATCCAAGCGGACACCGCGATTACGCTCCAGTTCGCCATAAAGGTAAAACCATGGTTATCGACAAAGGAATTGGACTAAATGGATTTTCTGATCTTCTTCAAGTAGCGGCTCCCTACATGAACGTAATAAAGCTTGGTTTTGGAACAGCCGTCCTATATGAACCAGAACTTCTAAAACGTAAAATCGAACTTGCCCGAAGTGCAGGGCTCATTATCATGCCTGGAGGCACTTTGCTGGAAACAGCGGTTCAGCAGCGGTTAGCCCCTTCTTTCTTCGATACGATATGCGAGCTTGGCTTTAATGGGATCGAGGTATCGGATGGAACGATTGAGATGAGCAGAAAGCAGCGGACTGAGCTCATTAAAGAGGGCAAAGAAAGAGGGCTTCTTGTTATTACGGAGTATGGTAAAAAATCAGCAGGTTCGCTCATTGACCCTGAGCAATTAGCCGTAACAGCCGATTATGATCTTGCTGCTGGCGCTGAGTGGATTACCGTTGAAGCGCGTGAATCTGGTATTGACGTTGGCTTATTTGACGAAAATGGCAATTGCCGTGAGCAGGCAATTGAGCAGATCCTAGCTGAAATGACGACCCAAGACTACTTAATGTGGGAAGCTCCGCTGAAGCAGCAGCAAGCTTATTTGCTCCAGCAATTTGGCCCAAATGTTCATCTGGGCAATATTCCACCAGGCGACGCATTGGCGCTTGAGGCAATGCGCAGGGGGCTGCGTTCCGATACCTTCGAATTCGGAATGCGGGGGGAACCTGTTCATTATATGATTTAAGCACGAAAGGAAGAGCGATTGCTATGCAGGTTCAAGTCATTTCAAGCGTAAATGAAGCCAGCTCCGCGCATTTTGTCCATAAAACAGCCATCATTATTGATGTGCTTCGAGCAACCAGCTCAATCATTACCGCGCTGGCTACCGGATCCTCTGGCGTTGTCCCCGTTGAAACGGTCATGGATGCCCGAGCGGCGCAGAAAGACGGCGATTTGCTGTGCGGAGAGCGTTTTTGCAAAAAAATCCCTGGTTTCGATCTCGGTAATTCTCCTGATGAATTCCTGATGAATTCCGTAAAGGATCGTCGTGTCATTCTTACAACGACTAACGGTACCCGAGCTATTCATAAATCGACTCGAGCGGATTATGTATTGGTGGCAGCCTTGTTGAATGCCTCTGCCTGTGCGAAAGCAGCCATTGATCTGCGACGGGATGTGGTCATTTTATGTGCAGGAAGCCATGATGAATTTGCCATTGAGGATGGTTTATGTGCAGGACTGCTTCTAGCTAAGATGCAGGCAACATGCACGTCGGAGCTTACGATGGATGACTTCGGACTCGCCATGCTATCACTCTATCAGAATCGATCTAATGAAATAAAAGAAACGATCCGCTCCGGTGCCACAGGCAAACGATTAGTTAAACTGGGTATGGGAAGAGATATTGATATTTGTGCGGAAGTTGATGCTTACAGCCAGGTCCCTCGTCTTCAAACTAATGGAGATATGCTGATCTGTTCCTGCTACTGACATATTCGCCACAGGATGTCCATATAATGGAGCAAGCAGTTTATCCGCTTCATGACTGGGGTTCTAACAATGACTGGTGAATTGATATTAGTAGGATTGATTATCATAGGTTTAATAGGCCGCTCGCCTATTATTGCAACAGCAGCATGTGTGCTGCTAGCCGTCAAACTGCTGCATCTAAGCCGGTTCCTGCCTTCGATTGAACGTCGAGGGCTGGAGCTTGGCTTATTATTCCTCACTTTAAGCGTACTTGTACCGTTCGCCTCTGGGAAGGTCCAGATGAAAGAACTGATTGCCGCGTTTAATACTTGGCCAGGCTGGCTCGCTCTCATTGGTGGTGCCGTAGCAGCTTATATGAATGCTAAAGGGCTTGATCTGCTTAAGCTTGATCCGCAGATGGTTGTTGGGCTCGTTATCGGATCGATCTTTGGCATTATCTTTCTGCGCGGTATCCCGGTTGGCCCATTGATGGCAGCTGGGATTACGGCGATATTGTACAAGTTGTTTAAGCTTATGAGCGGAGGTTAAAATCCCACTCCAAATATGGGTTAAAATCCACACTTCGTATTTGAATGTTCTTCCGATCGCTATCGCTTCTACAGAATCATTCAAATACTCCGCATGGAAATAACCTGCTTTAAAGAAATGCAATTTATAGGAAATAAAAAAGTGACCACGCTGTATACATATGCGCGGTCACTTTTTTTGAATATCTAACAATAATTCAATTAACGACGGTCTTGAGGTCCGCCGACGAATACTTGCTCTGCTGTATCGAGGCCGTAAGCCGTATGAAGAGCGCGTACAACTTCTTGCAGCGGCTCTGCAGCGATAATGCAGGATACTTTAATTTCGGAAGTGCTGACCATCTTGATGCTTACGCCAAGATCCGAAATTGCTGCAAACATTGTAGCAGCAACTCCTGGATTGCTGACCATGCCTGCACCAACGATCGATACTTTCACAAGGTTATCTTCCGAAGTTACTTCGTTGAATGGCACTTCGTTGCGATTACCGTTAATTACATCAACAGCGCGAGCAACATCATCGCCCGATACCGTGAAGGAGAAATCCGCTTTACCGCTTTTCACTCCGCTTTGTACGATAACGTCAACGTCAATGCCGTTATTAGCAAGCGCACCAAATACTTTAGCGAGTACGCCTGGCTCATCCTCAACGCCGAGGATGCTGATTCTTGCTACATTTTTGTCAAAAGCGATGCCGCGTACGACTACGCCTTGCTCCATGATCGCTTCCTCCTTCACACTTGTACCTTCGTTTTGCGTAAAGCTGGAACGTACGACAAGTCTTACATTGTTATGCTTCGCGTATTCCACCGCACGCGGATGAAGGACGGCAGCACCTAAATGTGCCAATTCAAGCATTTCATCGTACGAAATTTCATTTAATTTACGTGCGCATTTCACAACTCGTGGATCCGTCGAATAAACGCCGTCCACGTCTGTGTAAATTTCGCACACATCTGCTTCGATAGCAGCGGCAAGCGCTACGGCTGTCGTATCTGAACCGCCGCGTCCAAGCGTCGTAATATCGCCGTCTTCCGTCATGCCCTGGAAGCCTGCGACAATGACGACATTGCCTGCATCAAGCTCTTTGAACAAACGATCTGGACGAATATCTGTGATTTTCGCCTTGCTGTGTACTGCTTCCGTCCGAATGCCAGCTTGCCAGCCAGTCAGTGATACCGCTTGATGGCCAAGCTGATGAATCGTCATCGACAATAATGCAACCGATATTTGTTCACCTGTCGTAAGCAGCATATCCATCTCCCGCGCTGGCGGGTTAGGGTTAAGCGCCTTCGACTGATCGATTAAATCATCTGTTGTATCTCCCATTGCGGAAACGACAACTACAACACGGTTACCCGCTTGCTGGTTATCAATAATCCGCTTCGCAACACGCTGCATCCGCTCAGGTGATCCTACCGAGCTTCCGCCAAACTTCATCACTATCAACGACAAAGCTGATTCACTCCCAACCTTGACATATAACATACAAGACAATATTATACCACAACCCCAGCATGTCTGGGTATATGCGCCTAGCATTTTGTCGAAAAAGCTGTGCAACCTGGAGGCGAGGCGCATTTCTTTCCAAATGTAATATAAGTTCAGGAAAGAGCCATCCTATACTGTCTTATATTAAAAAAAGCCGCTCGAATCCTAAGATTCAAACGGCCTGTCCTATTTTCTAAGCACGGGAGATGTATTTACCTTCGCGTGTATCGATCAAGAGAACGTCGCCTTCGTTGATGAACAGTGGAACTTGTACGTTCAGACCTGTTTCAACTTTTGCACTTTTCGTAGCGCCTTGTGCAGTATTGCCTTTAACGGCTGCATCTGTCTCAACAACTTTCAGTTCAACGCTGTTAGGCATTTGAATACCGATGATTTCGCCTTTGTAGCTGGAGATGTTAACATTCATGTTTTCTTTCAGGAAGTTCAGTTCCCACTCGAGTTGTTTGTAGTCCAGACCAAATTGGTCATAAGACTCGTTATCCATGAAAGTATACTCATCGCCGGAGTTGTACAGGTATTGTACTTCACGGGTCTCGATAATTGCACGGCCGAGTGACTCGCCTGCACGGAAAGTTCTCTCAACAACGTTGCCGTTGCGAAGGTTTTTCAGTTTGGAGCGAACGAATGCCGCGCCTTTGCCTGGTTTAACGTGCTGGAACTCGGTAACCGAGAAAATATCGCCTTCTACTTCAATGGTCAAACCTGTTTTGAAATCATTTACTGAAACTGTCACTTCTAATTCCCTCCTGAAATAACTGCTTTAATGGTCCCTAACCCAGAGTAATCAATGCTTTCGGGGATGAGGTTAATATTTTAATACCGGATTCCGTGATGACGATGTCGTCCTCAATCCGCACTCCACCAAAGCCGGGGAGGTAGATGCCAGGTTCAACCGTCACTGTCATGCCGGGGGTTAAAATCGTATCGCTGTTTCTTGCAAGTCGCGGATACTCGTGAATTTCCATACCGAGTCCATGACCTGTGCTATGCCCGAACTTGTCGCCATAGCCGTACTTCGTAATAATATCGCGTGTTAACGCATCGGCGTCATGACCCGTCATACCCGGACGGATATGCTCCAAGGCATGCAGCTGTGCTTCCAGCACGATATTGTAGATTTCAAGATGCTTCTCCGTTGGTTTACCTACTACAACCGTACGAGTAAGGTCAGAGCAGTAACCTTTATAATACGCACCAAAATCCAGCTTTACAAACTCATTATTGCCGATTACTCGCTCACTAGCCACGCCATGCGGCAAAGCAGAGCGTTCACCCGATGCCACGATCGTGTCAAAGGACGACGAAGTTGCGCCATTGTTGCGCATGAACATCTCCATCTCAAGAGCGATGTCGCTTTCTTTTACACCCGGCTTGATATGGTTCAAAATATGCTGGAAGGTCTTATCGGCTAGATTTGCCGCCTCCTGCATAATTTGCAGTTCTGCAGCATCCTTAAACATACGCAGCTTCTCAACGAGACCTGATACCGGTGTCAGCTTAATATTGCCTAGAGCTTCACTCCAAGCCATATATTCGCTAAAGACTACCTGGTCCTGTTCGAATGCTGCTGTTTGAATTCCTTTGCTCGCAAGCAGCTCCCGGATATTCACAATGGCTCTTGGTCCATGTTCAATAACCTGGAAAGAAGCTGCTTGCTGCGGCGCCTGGGTCATGTAGCGGAAGTCCGTAAACAGAAATTGCTCCTGCAGCGTAACTACCACAATACCGGATGATCCCGTAAACCCACTGATATAACGCCTATTGTGCTCGCTTCCGATAATGATCGCTTCGAGGCTTTGTTCGGCCATCAATTGTCTCAGCCGATTAACTCTTTCGAGTGTCATGTTAAGCTCCCCTTTCACGCAACACCATTTTGAAGCTTTGCAACAAGCGCTGCAAGTCCAAGCTCATAGCTTTGACCGCCAAAGCCGGCGATTTGACCAATTGCCACCGGCGCTATGACCGATACATGACGGAACGCTTCACGTTTATGTATATTGGACAGATGCACCTCAACAACCGGCAAAGCAACCGTGCTCAATGCGTCTCTAAGCGCGTAACTATAATGAGTCAAAGCGCCTGGATTAATTACAATACCATCTGCTTGCCCAAATGCGCTATGTATCCGGTCAATGAGGGCACCCTCGTGATTGGATTGGAAAAACTCCAGCTCCACGCCGAGCTGCAATGCTTGTTCGCGCAATTTCGCTTCGATCTGGGCTAGCGTCTCTGTGCCGTATACACCAGGCTCACGTACGCCAAGCATATTTAAGTTAGGCCCGTTTAATACAACAATTCTAAGCAATTTCGCACCTCCCAGTCAGCCGAATCTTGCACTTAGCCAAAGATCATTAGCCATTTTACCACAAATGACCGCTGCTTGAGAAGTCGAAACCTTGATCAATGTGCGCCCACCGGCTCTCTCGAAGCTTCGTCTGTAAATTCAAAGGCAATCGAGTATCCAATGAACAGTCCCCATAACAGGAAGATGCATAATTCTGAGAACAAGGTGTTCCATCCTGCGACCGTAATCTGACGAGAGAAGCCAATTGTAGGACCGAGGATCAAGAACATGACCACCCACCATCCGAGTCCGTAGAACACCCCCGGCCAAGGTCCTCGCAGCTTGCCAAGCAGCGCCTTATAAAGTAGGGCCGCTATAATGGAGAAAACGATATAGCATGCAATCCCTACGACTATGCCCCAGCCTGTCTTTAAATAAGAAGCCTTAAAGAATGGATCGGCAATCAATCCGGGAAGCTCTACCGTAAATTTTAATTCATAAAAGAGCCAGCGGGTTATCCCCCATACCAAACCTGCAAAAAAACCAATCATGCTGCTAAACAGCCATGGATTCGTATGATGCTCCGCTCCTTCCCGTTCTTTCTGGCCACTTTGTCTGGCGTTGTTCTGTTTGCTATCTTTTGTACCTTTTCCAAAAGCTTTTGCACCTGTTGCTGCCATCATCATGCCTCCATTTCTCATGCACAACCAATTTTCTTCTAGTATGCAACGTAGTCCCCAAGGATAACCAAGGATTCGTGCATCTAAAGGAAACGGAAGATGATGACGTTGGCAAATCTATAAACGATCAAGTACAATAGATTTATACCTTCGTCACCTGATCGGGACGATACTATTTAAGGAAGGTGACAAGCTCTTGTCTCAAAACAATATGAGCATTTACGGCGGACAAGCTGTTATTGAAGGCGTTATGTTCGCGGGGAAACATGTGAATGTAACCGCTGTACGCAGGAAGAACGATGAGATCGTATTTTACGAGGTTCCCCGCACGACCAAACGGTGGGTACAATCGCTCAAGAGGATTCCTCTTGTCCGGGGTGTTGTCGGAATTATCGATTCCAGCGCCAAAGGCTCACAGCATTTGAACTTCTCCATGGAAACATACGCGGAAGATGAAACGGCCGATATGTCCGAGGCAGAAAAAATAGCCGCTCAAAAGAAAGAAAAGTCCGGCTGGAGCCTTGGAATGATCGTTGGGGTTGCCGCGGCAGGTGTTATCTCCTTTATATTCGGCAAGCTGCTTCTTACTGCAGCTCCGGCAGCACTTGAAAGTTTACTGTTCGAGGATGTATTCGAGAACAAAGTTGGTCATAACTTATTAGAAGGACTTATCAAACTTATTATCCTTCTCGTTTACTTGTATCTGATGTCTGTAACACCACTTATCAAGCGGCTCTTCCAATATCATGGCGCAGAGCATAAGGTAATAAGCGCTTATGAAGCCGGTGAGGTATTAACACCAAGCAATGTGCAAAAATACAGCAGACTTCATTACCGTTGCGGAAGCAGTTTTATAATTTTCACAGTAATCGTTGGGGTTATCATCTATTCCCTTCCGATCTTTGATTGGGATACGATTTGGGAACGTGTCTACATTCGTATTCTGCTTCTTCCAGTGACGCTTGGTATTTCCTACGAAGTGCTTCGCTGGACGAATGCACTGCGTGATGTACCCGTACTTCGTTATCTGGGCTATCCTGGCCTGTGGCTACAGCTTCTCACAACTAAGGAGCCTAACGATGAACAAGTTGCTGTATCTATCGCCTCCTTCAACCGGATGCGTGAGCTTGACCAGCAAATGAGCACCAAAGCATAATCCATTCCAACATAAAGGACAGGTGGTATCATGCCGCGGAAATGGAACGCATCGTCAATTATTGTGCTGACCCTTCTAGCAATTGGGATTTTGTACGGAATCGGACAGCATCTAACTTCGTTTCTAATTCCTATTATTGTGCTTGGCGGCATCTTCCTGTTATATAAATATCCGCCTAACACATGGGGAAGCAATGTACGAGTCAGACAACAGCCATTTGTGAAGCAGTCCAGAACGACTCCACGGCAAAAGCCGAAATCGCGCCGTACGCCGTTCCGGGTTATCGATGGCGGCAAGGATGACGATGATCTGCCGAAATATCATTGACGAAATCCTTCGAAAAATTGATTTGCAGCTTTAAATCCGGACTGAAACAGCTTCTCTGCCATCCCATCAGGTAGATGAAACTGTGTAGTCCGGATGCCTAAAGTAGGGATTTTGACGGTTCGATCACGGGCATATTTCTTAATATACCGTTCATCATGAGCCTGCATCATCGTCTCAAATATTGCTTCAAGCATCGACAACGGACCGCGTATTTCATGCGGTTCGTTGTCGTTTTTTCCGACCATTTGAAACCCTACCGTTGGTACTGGATTCGTCCTCCCCGCCTGCTCCCGATCAAACAGCCAAAGCGGAAAATTGCTGAGCAATCCCCCGTCCACAATATAAGCTTGAAGATGAGGCTTCTCTTTCTCCTCCTTCTCCTTTTGGGATAACGAAGAATAAAGCTTGGAATAACGAACAACAACCGGATCAAAGAAATACGGAATACTCGCGCTCATGCGCACCGCTCTCGCAACACTAAGCTTTTTCGGATCCATCCCATAAATCTTGATATCTTCCGGCAAAACTAGCAGCCGCCCATTGGTAATATCTGAGGCTACAATTCGCAGCTTACACTCCGGCAAATCCGCAAACGTCCGAATCCCCTTCGCTTCCATTAAGCGCGATACCCAATATTCCAATGCCTCGCCACTGTACAGCCCCTTCTTCACCAGCAATCTAAGGGCTGGACTAATCACCTTCATATTGAAGATAAAAGACCGCTTCAGGAAAGTAGAAAACGGCGTATTCTCCACGATCCGTTTAATTTCAAGACCACTGTAGCCAGCCGCAAGCATTGCTGCAATGATGGCTCCGCTTGATGTACCTGCTACCTGTTCAAACCCAATTCCCTGCATCTCCGCCGCCCTGACTGCCCCAGCCAGCGATATCCCCTTCACTCCGCCACCTTCGAACACTGCATTAATTTTCACTTCCGCATCCCCCGGACAACGGAAGCAGTGTCGATTCGGCTCCCATCAAAAGTATATATGCCGGGGAGAATTGTCTACATGTTACGATTTGTGAGAAAATAAATAGAAGAGTTATTACCTAGAGACAAATATGTAAGCAATGGAGATAAAACAATGAGTTTTAATGAATTAAAAGATCAAATTACGACATGCCAGGATTGTAAGCAAAAGTTTGGCTTTACACCGAATCCGATCTTTCACGGGACAGAGCGGTCGAAGATTATGCAGATCAGTCAAGCACCTTCCAAAAAGGTTCACGAGACCGGCTTACCGTTCAATGACCCATCAGGAGCGAAGTTAAAATACCAGTGGTATCAAATTACAGATGACATTTTTTACGATGAAGATAACTTTTATATTACGGCGATCGCTCACTGTTTCCCAGGTAAACATCCAAAAGGCGGCGATAACCCTCCACCTCTTGCTTGTGCGAATAAATGGCTGGCGAGAGAGATTGAAATGGTAGATAACCAGCTTTATATCATCATCGGCGCAAGAGCGGCAAAATATCTGTTCCCAAATGAGAGTTTTGAAGATTTGATCTTTAAAAATAACACGCTTAACAATAAACCGGCTATTGTGCTTCCCCACCCATCACCTCTCAATATTCGCTGGTTTAAGGCTCATCCGGCATTCGAAGAAAAGAGAATGCCGGAAATAAGAGAAATAATTCGAGAGGTACTTGGGTTAACCTAATTCAGGGGAGAATACAAGGTATTAACGCTTGGAGGTTATTCAAATTGAAAAAACTCTATCTCAGACTGTTTACCGCAGTCTTTTGCTTTGCCCTGATTACATGCAGCTTCAACAATGCCACACTTACAGCCAGTCCCCCATTACTGAAGCTACAAGAAGTGGCATCCATGCAAATTGTAGGGGGACTTGCTGGCACCATGCCTTCTCTCTTATATACAAATGCGAACGCGAATGGAACTGCTATGATCACAAAGATGGTTGGCTGGATAAATGCTTCCGTTCCAATTGGCACTCAACCCGCATACGGCAGGCATGGATACCCTAGAAAATTAAAAATTCTACTGAACAATGGCGAATCCATTTACGTGGAGCTTGGCTACAAGTGTGCAACTTCCAAAACTCCTCCCCTTGGGGTTTACTCCCCGCATCAAGATGCTGTTTATAAAAGTTGTTCCAACGTAGACAACGAAATTGTTCTAACAAATAGCTTTACACAAACACGTTTAAAATCAACCGAACTCTATGATTGGTTGAAGAGCTGGGAACCAACAAACTAACCTGAAACTTTTTTTTTGTTTCTCTCACGCTTCGCTATTTCCATAGCGAAGCTCACCCCTGTCCCCATCCGATAAGCCGCCGCTTTCGCGGCGGGCTGACTGTGTTGCCTGCCTTAAGCGGCAGACGGAGGCGCCGGGGCTAAGGGGTATCTCCTGAAGGAGCGAAGCGTTCGCCTTTGTCCGGGTATTGCAACCTCTGCGAGTACAATTCTAGCAATATCCGGACAAGAGCGGCCGTAAGGAGATCCCCCGTGCCCCAAGCACACAGTCTGCCCATCCACAAATCAGGCAACTAAAAAAGCCCGCCGCAAGCGGCGAGCTTTTTACTCAGTTTCTAATTCAGACCGAATCCCTCTCAGCTCGTCCAAGCGAGATGGCTCACGGTTAAAATATTCAACGAGCGTCTCGATACAAGTAATCGAGTCCCAGCTCAAATGATGCTCGATGCCTTCGACATCGCGATAGATGTTCTCTTCCTGTACACCGATAATCGTTAGGAACGATTCAAGCAAGTGATGACGGTCAACGAGTCGTTTGCCCATCTTCTTTCCTTTACTCGTCAGAACAAGTCCACGGTACTTCTCATAGATCAAATAATTGTCTTTATCCAGCTTCTGAATCATCTTGGTGACAGATGAAGGATGCACTTCAAGCCCTTCGGCTATATCCGAAACGCGCGCATAGCCTTTCTCATCAATAAGCTTATAAATACGTTCCAAGTAGTCTTCCATGCTCGGAGTCGGCAATGAAGAACCCCCTAACCCTGCATTCTACACCTTGTCTTATGGCGTTACTCTTAGTATCATACAATGATTTTTAATGCCTCTGCAAGCCGATCAGCCTGCGTTCTTCCATTAAAACTTCATAAAAGCTGGTGTCACTTGGTTCAGCCAAATCGTAATTTTTGTCATTTGGTCTGTAAACAGCAGGATCCCCATTAGAACCATTACGCCACCGCCAATACGCATAACAACCGTGGAATATTTCAGCAGCCAACGTGCTGAACCAAGGAAAAAGGCTAAAGCGAAGAATGGGATCGCAAAGCCTAGTGCATACGCTGTTGTCAGTTCAAACCATGTCCCTGGCTTCGAAGCAGCCAAAGCAAGGATCGCTGTTAATGCCGGTCCAATACAGGGTGTCCAGCCAGCAGAGAAACCAATACCAAAAATAAAGGAACCAATGTATCCTGTCTTCTTAGTGGGGTCAATGTTGAAACGGCGTTCCTTCATCAACACTTGCGGTTGAAATATACCAACGAGGAATAAACCCATCAATACAATCAATATGGCTGATAATTTACGGATAAGCGATTCATATTGGCTGAAAAATTCCGCAAACACATTGGAGCCATACCCGAGCGTGTAATACACCGTACAAAACCCGAGAATGAAGAAAAACGTATGTGTCATCGTTCTCATTCTCATGTGGGAAGTGTGATTATTCTGTTTCAGATCACTTACGGAAATACCGGTTATGTAAGATAAATAAGATGGATATAAAGGCAGGCAGCACGGTGAAATAAATGAAGCAAAGCCGGCGCCAAACGCCAGCCATACATTAATATTATCCAAAGTTATACACCTCAACCCAAAGTTAACTGCCTAACCGCATGCCGCGCTTCACCAGCATAAGGATAAGCATAATCGCGATCAACAGCAATACGATTGTACCGCCTGGCGCGAGGTTCCATACTCCTGCTATCATCAGACCAGCAACGACAGCAAGCTCACCAATTATAACAACCGTAATCACACTTTGCCGGAAACTGCGGGCGATAATTAAACTGCAAGCAGCCGGGATCGTCAGTAAGGCTGAGACCAGCAAGGCCCCTACGATTTTGATCGAAGCACTAATAACAAGTGCGGTAAGCACGCTAATCATAACATTATAGAACCGAACGGGCAAGCCGCTTACAGCTGCTGCGTCCTCGTCAAAAGTAAGCAGAAACAGCTCTTTCAGCTGCGTACGAATAGCCACCAGCACCACAACAGTCACAACGGCAATCGTAATTAAATCCGTATCATTCAAGGTAAGAATACTGCCGAACAAATACCCATTCACATTAACGTTATAGCCTCTTCCCATCGTAAACATAATGGACGCAAGGGCTACACCCCCGGACATTATAATAGCAATAGAAAGTTCGGCATAGGATTTGTACGTTTTCCGCAGCTTCTCAATAAAGAAGGAAGCAATAATCGCGAATAATAAACCAACCGCTACCGGATATACGCCAACCAGGAAACCTAAGGCTACACCAGCTATGGATACATGAGACAGCGTATCTCCAATCATCGATAAACGGCGCAGAACGAGGAATATTCCCATAAGAGGAGCCGTAATCCCGATCAGCACGCCTCCAATAAGCGCCCGTTGAAAAAAATCACTAGCTAAGATCTCCAACCGTAACTACCTCTCTCCTGCTCTCCATTTGCTGACGAAGCTCCCTCAAGCTATGCGTCAGATCATTCTCTACACAATCCTGCAATTCATGCGAATGCTTCTTGTAAAATTTCAGCTTGCCGCTCTCCACTGCAGGCTGTTGGCCCAGATAGGACCGAATCATTTCCATGTCATGAGATACCATCAGGAACGTAATATTATGATGCTGATGCATATGCTTGATCATATGGAAGAAACCTTCCTGTGTCTCCGAGTCAATGCCAACTGTTGGTTCATCCAAGATAAGCAAAGATGGATTATTGATGAGTGCTCTAGCGAGAAATACACGCTGCTGCTGCCCGCCTGACAATTCACCAATCCGTTTCATAGCCAAATCCTCAATGTTCATGGCATGAAGCGCATCATCACATTTTTTCTGGTCGGCCTTCGTAATCTTACGGAACAGTTTATTGCGGCTGTACAAGCCAGATAATACGACTTCCCGAACCGTTGCCGGGAACAACGGGTTAAAAGAATTCTTTTGCGGCACATATCCGATTCTATCCCATTGTTTGAACTGAGAGACAGGCTGGCCAAACAGCCTTATTGTACCGCTCTCCGGCTTTAGCAGACCAACGATCATACGCAGCAAGGTTGTTTTACCTGCACCATTCGAACCAATAAGTCCAATGAAATCTCTTTCTTTTACAGAGAAATTAAGACCTTTATGAACCGCTTGATTCTGATAGGAAAAGGATACATCCTCAAGGGTAATAATATCTTGATGACAACTGGAATTTTGCATCGTTGCCCTCCTTTCTGGATCTTTCGATTCTTGTTATTATTGCAATCCGGTTAATAAGTTTTGCAGATTTTGTTCCATCAGACTTAAGTAATCTTCTCCTGCTTTTTCCTGTTTTGGTGTAAGACCTTCAATAGGATTAAGCACGAGCAGCTCTGTATTTGTCTCATCGGCAATCGTATTGGCCAAATCACGGGAGACCAGCTCTTCGAAGTAAATATATTTGATGCCTTCCGATTTCACGAGCTTAGCTACATTCAGCAGATCTTGAGGACGCGGCTCTGCATCAGGAGATAGGCCAGTTATGGCGATTTGCTTCAAACCGTAATCCCTTGCCAAATAACCAAAAGCTTGATGGGATACGACGATTGTATTATGCGGCGCCGTCGCTAATTTAGTCTCGAACTCATCATTCAGTGCCTCAAGCTTACCTACCAGTTCTTTATAGTTAGCTTCAAACTCATCTTTGTGAGCAGCATCCGCTTGAACTAAGCTGTCTCTTACGTTAGCAGCCATAATTATAGCAGATTTTGGACTTACCCAGGTATGCGGATCAACATCCAGATCATGGTCATGACCTTCATCTTCATGCTCATCTTCTTCCGGATTACCATGAATCATTTCAATCCCTTTGCTCATTTCTGCCGCAACGAGACCGCTGTTCTTAGGCAGACCTGTCAGGAAATCATCCGTCCAGCCTTCAAGTCCTGCACCGTTGTACAGGAATAGCTGTGCTTTCGAAGCGATCGTCAAATCTTGACTCTTTGGTGTCCAATCATGTGGTTCGACACCAGCCGGTATTAAGTTTACGACATTTACATTGTCGCCGCCAATCTCTGATGCCAAATAATATAGCGGGTAAAAGCTGGTCACCACATTCGTCTTGCCTTCGACAAGCTCCTTATTCGAATTACTCCCGCATGCCGCCAGAAATACTGTTATTACAATAAAAAGAAGGCCCATATTTTTGGTATAACGCATTCGTATAATCTCCAATCGTTTCTTTTTAGTAATCGTTACTATTACGTTTAAGATTATACGAGTGGGTTTAAACCCTGTCAACCCACAATATGAAATAATTGAAGTTAACCTATTATCTACTATTTACACGCTTGGGCTAGCACATACGTCAACACAAAAGAACCGCCGCGGATCATAAGATCCGGGCGGTTCTCCCTTGCACTTGCTTCCTTATTTAACGATAGCGCCGTTAGGCATGTCATCTGGTACCGTCGCAAGAGTAAGCTGATCACCATGGGAAGCTGCCAGAATCATCCCTTGGGACAATTCACCACGAAGCTTCACCGGCTTCAGGTTCGTGACACAAATAACTTTGCGTCCGACCATTTGCTCAGGCGTGTAAAATTTCGCAATACCAGATACGACCTGGCGCTGCTCATAACCAAGATCAAGCTGCAGCTTCAGCAGCTTATCTGCTTTCTTCACAGGCTCAGCGGCAATAACTTGGGCAACACGAAGCTCGACTTTACCGAAATCCTCAATACCGATTTCTTCTTTTGATTCAGCTTCAACTACAGGAGCTGCATTCTCGGCTGCAGGAGCAGCTGTCTCCGCGTTAACGTTAGCCGTTCCTCCGCCCATTGCCGCAGCAATGTAAGCAACCTCTTCCGCTGCATCAAGACGCGGGAAGACAGGTGCGCCTTTGCTAACGCGTGTTCCGCCAGGCAGCTGGCCGAATTGCTTCGTGCTGTCCCATATAGTCAATTCGCCTTCTTCAAGACCAAGCTGACGCCACAGTTCACGAGGACCATGAGTCAGGAACGGCTGAAGCAGAATCGAGATGACACGAAGCGACTCCGCTAGGTGATACATAACCGAAGCCAGCTCACCTTTTTTCGCTTCGTCCTTCGCAAGTGCCCAAGGGGAAGTCTCATCAATATATTTATTTGTACGGCTGACAAACTGCCAGATAGCCGCTAAGGCAACCGAGAATTCCATTGTCTCCATCGATGCTTCAACTTGACGAACGGTGTCTGCCGCAAGCACTTGAAGGGATTCATCAAACTCGGTTACATTCCCGCCATAAGCCGGAATTTCGCCATCGAAATATTTGTCAATCATCGCAACGGTACGGTTCAGCAGGTTGCCTAGGTCATTAGCCAGATCGAAGTTAATACGGTCAACAAAGTTCTCTGGGGTGAACGTTCCGTCGGAACCAAACGGCACTTCACGCAGCAGATAGTAACGGACCGCATCAAGGCCGTAACGGTCGATAAGGGTAACCGGATCAACGACATTGCCCTTCGACTTCGACATTTTGCCATCCTTCATCAGAAGCCAGCCATGCGCGAATACTTTCTTCGGTAGCGGCAGCCCAAGAGCCATAAGCATGATTGGCCAATAAATCGTATGGAAACGAACGATCTCCTTGCCGACCAAATGAACATCCGCTGGCCAGAAACGGTCGTACAAATCATTGGTTTTACCCTCTGCCCCATAACCCAGCGCAGTAATATAGTTAGACAAAGCATCAATCCAAACATAGATAACATGCTTCGGATCACCAGGAACCTTGATACCCCAATCGAAAGTTGTGCGGGATACCGCAAGATCCTCGAGGCCTGGCTTAATAAAGTTATTAATCATCTCATTCTTGCGTGATTCTGGTTGAATGAACTCCGGATTCTCTTCATAGTGCTTCAGAAGGCGATCGGCGTATTTGCTCATCCGGAAGAAGTAGCTCTCTTCCTTAACAAGTTCAACAGGACGTCCACAATCCGGACAGTTGCCATTTACCAGCTGACGCTCCAGGAAGAACGATTCGCACGGTGTACAGTACCAGCCTTCATATTCGCCTTTATAAATATCATCCTGCTTCAGCAATTGCGCGAAAATCTTCTCTACTGCTTCTTTATGACGGGGCTCCGTCGTACGAATGAAATCATTGTTGGAGATCTCAAGCTTAGACCAAAGCTCTTTAATGCCTACCACGATATCATCGACGAACTGCTGAGGAGATTTATTTTTATCCTTCGCATTACGTTCAATCTTCTGACCATGCTCGTCAGTACCTGTCAAATACCATACATCATAGCCGCGAAGACGTTTGTAACGAGCCATTGCGTCGCCAGCTACTGTTGTGTAGGCATGTCCGATATGAAGCTTATCACTTGGATAATAAATCGGTGTTGTAATATAAAAGGTTTTGTTATCGTTTCCCATTTCATCTACCTCCATTATCATCATATACATGCATGAGAACGCAAAAAACTCCCGTCCAACATGGGACGAGAGTTGCATTCACTCACGCGGTACCACCCAAATTTCCGCTGCGCTGATTGAAGTACTTAAAGCACAGCAGCTTCGTGTGCCGCCAATTAAGGACGGCAGAGCTGTTAACGCCAGCTTCGCGCCATTCCCTTACCTGACTGATACAGGCTCGGAAACAGATCCTCCCGGACCATCTTCTGATGCTTATCCATACCGGCTTCCAGCACCTTGCCCGGCTCTCTGTCATGGACTCTTCATCGTACTTATCCGTTCATCGAATATACAAATATGCTTATATGACAAAATATAACCAATTCAGCGCGTCATTGTCAAGGAGCAGCTGTTCCTTCTTCCTCGTCATTGCTGCCAGCAACAGGCGGAACGGGATCATATCCACCTGGGTGGAAGGGATGGCAGCGTGCGATTCGCTTGGCAGCTAGCCAGGAACCCTTCAGTGCGCCATGCTTCTCCAGTGCCTCAAGCGCATACGCCGAACAAGTCGGATAATAGCGGCAGGATGGCGGAGTGAGTGGTGAAATCACTTTCCGATAAAAGATAACCGGTGCCTGAAGCACTCTTCTTGCTCTTCGGCCGCCTGCCATTACTCTTCTCCAGCAGCCGACTCTTCCTGTATGCAGTCTTTACAGTAGCCGAAAACTTCAAATTTATGCTTCACGACACGAAACTCATCTGGTACGGCAGTCTGCTCCATCGGGCAAAAGATAATCGGATACGTCTTGCCGCATTGCAGGCAGATCATATGATGGTGATGCTCGTTCTCCCTGCAATGCAGCTTGAACTTAACACCTTCCTCGAAGATGACCTGTTCCAGCACACCTAGCTCCTCCATAACACGCAAGTTGCGGTATACCGTATCAAAGCTTAATCCCGTGTAGGATTTGCCCATATATTCATATACTTCCTTAGGTGCAAGATAACCCGGCGTCTCAGCAAACAACTTGGCCAGCGATTTCCGCTGATCCGTTATTCGTAAACCCTGTCCGGTCATTCGTTGTATAATTTCCTCTATTGTATGCAAGGTAAGAACCTCCGACAAAAAAGTCTCTTTTTATTCATAATGCCGAAAAAAAAGACTCTCGTCAATGAGAGCCTTTTGCTAGGCACAACTTTATCAGCCATTTAGTCGCATATTAATCAAGAAACTTGCGCACATAGCAAGAAATAACAGCAAGCTGACAAAAGATACGATCTTTCGTCTACGCTTCGCGACAGCTAGTCGCTGCACACCCGCTGGATCCAATGCCGCCTCGGTAACGAAGCGATGCATGAACAATAACGTAATGACCGACGCTACGAATAACATATTAACTACAAACCATATTGCCGTCCACATCATAACGGGCACACCTCCAATTCATCTGCAGATCTCCCGCTACAAATACCACTTGTTTAAAATAACCATTAATACAACGAAGCTGACCACTGCTCCGCCAAAACATACCCAGCCATACCGGAAGCGCTGCTGGAACATGCGGAGAATACCTAAGCTTAATAATCCAAAGATAAGCAATAGAAAGACGATCCCAATAATAAATAATGAAGCAGAGATGTCACTGACATCGACTAAAGTCACTGCATACACTCCCTTATGTAATAATGCAAGTACACACTATTAGCATTATAAGGGATTGTCCATTCATTCGCTAGCGACAAAAAAACGACAGTATCAAGGCCCTTCCTTAGCGGCCTTTCAACCATCGAATATCGGCTTCATAATAGGCTCCTGCCCTCGGCCTCTTGCGAAGCTTCACCTGTAGCACAAAGTTCTTCACTACTGCGCGGCAAATTTTGGGCTGAACAAGCTTTGGCAGCTTTATCGTTTCTTTCTGATTATTTGGAAGTCCTTCTATTCGAAGACGGTCATCTCTTACGAGCAGGCGTAGTTCTTCACGGTTTACTTCACGCGGAAGGTGAAACTTCACGAGTAAGAAATGATGCGTCTCGAAAAAGGAGATCCCTTCTTCTTCTGCCTGATCCAGAATAGAATTCGCCGCTGCTGGCAGTGATTTTGTCATCATCTTACGAACAAACTGCTCAACCCAATCCGGTTCCTTCATGACATCGAAGCCCTTTGGCAGACGTTGACCGTCCAGCCACCGCTCCAGCTCATCCCATTTCTTCTCCATGTCCCGTTCACCTCCAGCCCTTCTTTCTTCAGCATATGCGAAGTTGGGCGGGGAGGCTACATGGTCCGTTAGGCTTCTAACCACACGGGCTGCGGAACCTCTAGGCGTATGCCGCATACGATAATACACAAGACGCTTTAAGGGAAAAGGGTGAGTACGCATGCCATCTATCGTTGGATTTGTAAAAGTCGTTAGCGTTGGTTCCAGTGCCGTTGTTCAATTCGGAGACGCCGTTCAAGTATCACCGTCCAGCCAGACCAAAACCTATGCTGGCTCCGGCTCGTTCCTAACAGGAAGCCTGGCTAACTCAAACAACGCGGTTAGTGCGACCAATACGCTAGATCCGGATGTGCAAGACAATTCTCAGAACAACCTGGAAACTGTGGTGTAATGTATGAATTGGACGATATATCAGACCATTACCATTCAGCAGCTCCGGGTGAACAGTGTATCCAACAGCTCAGTTCTGCAAGTGGGAAGCGCGGGATCAATTCGGTCCTTGTCACAAATGTATAACTCGGGAGGTTTCACGGGCCCTGCTCCGCAGCTTGGGGAAGAAAGCCCCCTCTCCCTTGTCCCGCTTCCTGATCCCGCCTAAAGAGAGGAGTCATTCCCTATGCAGCAGCCCCCGCCGCCTGGCAATGGGTTATCTCCATGGCAAGCCTGGTCACTTGAGCTTCAATCGAAGCTCAAAGCACAGCAAACACAAATTTATTCTCTAGAGCAGCAGCTTGCTGTTATATGTGAACAGCTCAAGCAAATCGAGAGCAAGCCTATTTATAACATCGAGAAGCTTGAGTATCATTTTGACCAATTAAAAGTAGAGAAGCTTGAAGGGACATTAAATATCGGAATGACGCCGCCAGGAATGCCCAATGGAGACGGAGACATTGAACAGCTCTCTGTCCCTCCTAAGCCAAACGTTTATCCGGCGGCGGCATCTGGCTTAACGCCTCCTTCAGCTCCTTATGCTGATGTTCGCAGCGAGGTCGATCACTATTTGAATGCCCAGGGTATGCAAAAGCTGGTTGAATTGGAATCCGAATACGGGGTGCAGCTCGATCCTTACCACCGACGAATGGTTCTGGAAGACATCCGTAAGCAAATGCCTTCCCGTATCCATTTCTATATGACCCTGAAGCCTGGCGAAGGAGAATCCAATTCGAATGGAGCAGAGACCGAGCAGCAGAAAAAAGAGGTCATATTCTCCAAGACCATAAGGGATGTTGATGCCGCAATGCAAAGATATATGCAGCTGTTACAGAATGGCGGCGGCAATCCAACTTAAGTGTGTATTGTTTGACGAGGAGTTGAGAATGTATGTTGAATTTTACTGTACACAATTGCGGCTTAACTGTAGGATCGATTGAAATCTTAGGCGTATCCGCAGCTTCTATGTTCCAGATTGGCGACTCCGATTACGTCACGCTTTATTCCATGTTTGACACTCCACCGGAATCCGTTATCGCAGGTCCAATGGCTCCGCTTCCGACTCCAGAAGATGAAGAACAGGCTGCTGGCGAAGCGCCGATGGCTGGATAAGTGAGGTTTCCATTATGCAGCAGAACTTTCCGATACGCACTTCCGAGATCGCGTTAGTTTCCATCGTTGATGTATCACTTTCCTCTATTGTCCAATTTGGAGATCGAGGGGAAGCAACTCCTAAGCTGAAAGCTCTTGCCGTACAACGCGCTATTGACCACACGAAGGCTGGGAGCGTCTATTTCGAATCTTATTCGATATTCAGCCGTCCGCTCCCAAAACTCGTTGATCCGGAAGCAGAAGCCGGATATGATGTTTGCATCCAGCGTGTGAATCACTGTCCTCGTATAAAGGTAGGTTGTGTTTATGTGACTGCTGTTGGCTCCACCGCCAGCTTTCTTGCCGGCAATGCCATGCGAACAACAGCCGAATCACGTATTAAACATATCAGACAGTATGAGAAATCACTTATTGAAATCAGATAGGCATTTTCATCAAATGCATATGCACAGGTACAAATGTCCAATTCCGATAAGATCCCCCCGTCATATATTGCTCTTGTAATTGGCAATCACAACAATGACTTCGGGAGGAATGAACGATGGGATATCCTGTAGCTGGAGCTAACACGGGCTGTGCACCTGTTCAAGGAGTCTGGAACAATAGTGCGGCTTACGTTCTTGTTTTGTTTGTCTTGCTCGTAATCATCATTCGCACTTGCAACTTCTACTAAGAAGCGCTGTCGAATGAACTTATGAAAGGGAGTCCGGACTCCCTTTCATTGACGGGCATGCAGCCAAAACATCATAAAAATAGCCGCTTAGAGCGATCTAAGCGGCTTTAACGTATTATAAGGACTTTAATTCCTTGTATTTCGCTGCATATTTGCTGACGCTCTGTACGAAAGTTGCATGTGACCATGTCAGCGGCGCAACAGAGAGCGGAGAACCGTCATACGGATTTAGCTGCTCAGGGAGCAGACCACTGGACAAAGCATGATCAACTACCCATTCCAGCGTCTTATACGGTCCTTCCAGATCCGCCAGCGTTTGTGCAGAATCGATCTCATAATTCGCAACCCATAATGTACATATAATCCAAGGGTTACCCGGAACCTGATCAATCTCCCCCGACTGCTGGAAGTAATAATCATTCGTATACCTGGCGATGCCGCCAATATCGGTCCGAATTTGTAATCCTTCCTTAATCGCATCCATCGTCTTAGCAACACGTTCATCATGGACGGACAAGACACCAAACTCCCACAGACCAAAGACACTGCTCTCCAGTGTCATATCCTTCACCCATCGATTATCCCTTTGAACAAGACCGCGGGCAAACCGCCCCGTTTCTTCATCCCAAAGATGCGTTAAAATCCCCGTCTTAATGGTATGGGCTACATTCCTGTAGTGGTCACTCCGCTCATAATCGCCGAATAACTCGGTAAAGAATGCACCGGCCATAAGTCCGGCATAGACAGAAGCAGCCGTATACGTCCAGATTCCATACCGTTCCTCCCATAGATCATAGCTTGGCTTCGGAAGCGAAAGTTCAGGCTCGATATATTCGCTTAGGAAGGAAGCAGCCTTCCGAATGAGATTGCTGTATAAGGATTGGGGCAGTTCGATGACCTGATTACGCGAATAATCCTGCCATAAAGTGAACAGCACAAGCGCAGTCTCATCCTCTTGAATAGGAATACGCTGGCTTCCCTTCACGATATAGGGATGCCAACTAGAGCCCACTGTACCGTCCGGATTATATTTGTGATATAAATATCCTTCAGGTGAGAGTGCATTCGCACAAAAATGGAAAAATGGCGATATGACACTTTGATAGCCAGCCAGCGACATCGCTTCAGCGATAAGAGCCCCATCACGCGGCCACATATAGCTGTAATGGTCACGATTGTACTGAAGAATATCGGTATCATTAGCTGCTAAGATCGCTCCACGCTCATCCACTTGCGTTCTTACGAGCAGTAAGCTGTGTTTGAACATGCGGACAACATCCTTCGGCAAATCGCCTAGATCGGTCTCTGCGCGCTGCAGCCAGTGCTTCCAGTAGATCACGATCCGGCTGAGCAGCTTCTCCGGATGGTTATCCTTCACATATTTATTCAGCGTCTTTACTTCCTCCAGATTCTTACCAACAGACATCCAGTAGTATAAAGTCTTCTCACCATTAGCCGGTACAGTGGTACGCAGGCCAATCGTGCTGTCGACCGACCCCTGGGCAATCGTATTGCCCATTAAGACGCCGTCCTCTGCATCACGCCATGTTCCTTCGGCAGAATGGAATCGTTTAATCCCCGTCGAATACTGCATAATGCCGCCTTCATCCGTACATCCGCTGAACATGAAATAATTCGACCGTTTGTAATGGAACAAGGTATTATTCTCCGGAAAATAGGCCGCTGTATCGCCAACCTCAGAGCCCTCAATCATCAGGTCCTGATGGAAGAACAATCTCGCCTCACGACTATCGTTCCTTCGGTTTCGAACGACTACACGCTTAATGTAAATACACTCGCGCTGATGAATACCGTCGTTTATATGCAGTTCAACACCAAGACCCTCATGCTTTGCAATAATATTGGTCACAAGGGAATCCTCGATATAATTGAGCTCGAATGTCCATTCCTTCTCATCCAGCCAAGAGAATGCGCCTCCGATCCAAATCCCGAATCGGCAATAGTGACCGCCCACATGGTTAAGCTGTCCAACGTACGGATAATAAATATCCCGGATAAAACAATGCTGATCCAAATTGAGCAGCAGTTTACCATTGCCGATTACAAGGTGACGGGCCATTGTTCAGTCCCCTTTCGAGAAACAACAAGTTGTTCATACAAGGCCATATAAGCTTTCGCCGACCGGTTCCAGCTATAATCTTCCTTCCCGGCATTATCAACGATTTTACGCCATACCTCTTCATCCTTATAGAAGGCGAGCGCCCGCTTCAGTGTGTACCAATAATCGTCCGCATTATAATACGTAAAGCTGAAGCCGTTCCCTTCCCCGGTCATTTCATTATAAGATTGCACCGTATCCTTTAGACCGCCCGTTTCCCGAACGAGCGGAATCGAGCGATAACGAAGAGCCAGAAGCTGACTGAGACCACAGGGCTCAAACCTTGATGGCATAAGAAAAATATCCGAGCCAGCATAGATTCGTCTTGCAAGTCGGTCATTATAACCAAGCCATACTTTAAATTTATGCGGATAAAGGGCCGCGAACCAATTCATGCTGTCCTCGTACTGCTTCTCCCCTGCTCCAAGCACGACAACCTGTACATCCTCCTGCATCAGCTGCTCCAGCTTCGATGTAATCAGATCAAGGCCTTTGGACTCAACAAGTCTGCTGACGACGCCAAGAAGTGGTGTCTCTTCCGATTCTGGAAGTCCCAGCTCTGCCTGTAAAGATAGTTTGTTCTTCCGTTTGCGTGCAATTGAAGAACGGTATGGGGTATGTAACGAAGCATCATTCATCGGATCAAATAATTCGGTGTCGATGCCGTTCACAATGCCGGTTAAATCACCGGATCGATAGCGCAGGAGACCATCAAGACGTTCTCCATACTCCCAGCCTTGAATCTCCTTGGCATAGGTGTCGCTGACAGTGGTAAGTTTGTCCGCATAGACAAGCCCCCCCTTCAAGCAGCTTGCCGCACCTTCGAACTCCAGACGATCAGCGGTGAACACATCATCGCCTGCTCCAAGCAGCTCCTTCAGCAGGTCAATCCCGAATATCCCTTGATACATCAAGTTGTGGATCGTAAACACAGATTTCACACCTGCCCAGCCCGGATCATTAACATACCGAGTCTTGAGCAGGAACGGAATAAGCCCCGCCTGCCAGTCATGACAATGGACAAGATCAGGACGGAAATCGAGATAACGAACGCATTCCATCACAGCGAAGCAGAAGAATACAAAACGCTCAGCATCATCGCCATAGCCATAAAGCCCTCTGCGTCTGAAATAAAATTCATTATCGATCAAATAGAATACGACTCCATCAATTTCAGCCTTCAACAGGCCGCAATACTGCGACCTCCAGCCGAAATTGACTTGAAATTCTGCAACTCTCTCAAATTGCTGAATATAAGTTTCAGAGATTTCCTCATACTTAGGCAAAATGATTCTAGCGTCAGCTCCACGCTGCTTCAGAGCCTTCGGCAAAGCGCCTGCAACATCAGCTAATCCCCCCGTCTTAGCGAGCGGATTCGCTTCAGAAGTAGCCATTAATATATTCATATCTGATCACCTCGCACCCTATCCATGGGTATAATTTTTTATATGATTTTACGTTTACCTGCAAGAAACGGATTCTCAGAAGAACCTCGAATATCACGGTCATATTGAACGCGTACATCTTTGTCGAGAATACAATGTTGAACGAGACTATTCTCGCCTATATCGCCATTTTGCATAATGATGCTGTTGCGGACAACGGCTCCTTTGCGGACATGAACACCACGGAATAAGATACTGTTCTCGACGGTGCCTTCAATGCGGCAGCCATTTGCAATCAGAGAATCGGTTACTTTGGCGGTTCCTAGGTAACGAGCAGGCGGCTCATCCTTGCCCTTTGTAAAGATGGTACCCGGCTGGAAGAATAATTCACGCCATACGTCTTGGCTAAGAAGGCTCATATTGCTTTGATAGAAGCTCGATAATGTATTCACTACAGCCAAATAACCTTCGTACATATAACCATATACACGCAGCTTATCAATTCTTGAGAAAATCGCATGACGGACCAAATGATCCTGCCCTTGTGCTAGCGAGGTTTCAACAAGCTCCATGAGCAGCTCTTTACGCATAATGAACATCTCCATGGAAGATACACTGCTGTGCATCCTTCCATAGTGATCCTGCATCGCCGTAATCCGCCCATCAGCATTCATCTTCACCTTGCGCGCTTTGCCGCCCATAAGATCGGCATCTTCTCTGCATACAACCGTTATATCAGCCTCACGTGCTTTATGGGCTTCAATAATAGGCTCGAAGTCAATGTTGCATACCATGTGGCTGCGGGCAATAACAACATACTCCGCTGTCGATCGATTAAAATAATCACGGTGCTGGTAGAAATGATATAAGTCTCCGCGGCTCACTTCTTGAATATCATCGGTTGCCGGCGGCAGCAGGAATAAGCCGCTTTGACGATTATTTAAGTCCCAATGGTCGCCTGAACCTACATGATCCATAAGGGAACGATATTTCGTATGTGCAAATATGGCTACTTTATTGATTCCCGAGTTCACCATACTCGATAAAATGAAATCAATAAGCCGATATCGCGCGCCAAAAGGCACGGTCGCAAGGCAGCGGTTCTGAGTCAGCCGCTCCATATCATCTGTTTCATGAATAAGATTAATAACGCCCATTACCTGATGTTTCATGACGGCTCCACCTCCAGAAGTACAGGTTCGTTAGCTACAAATTCTCCTACAGCAACTACGGTTATCGCATCATCATCCGGACTGCCGATTGAAACACCATCTTCGATTACTGCACCTTCACCAATAATTGCGCGGTAAATGCGGGCGCCTTTGCCAATACGTACATTTGGCATAATGACCGACTCACAGACAATACTGTTCTTGCCTGTAGTTACGCCATAAAACAACACAGACCGTTCGACATCCCCTTCTACAATGCAGCCTTCCGTCACCAGAGAAGAGGTTACACTCGCCCCCGATGTAATGTATTGCGCAGGACGATTTGGACTTACCGAGTAAATACGCCATTCTTTGTCCGCTAGATCCAGCGATGGCTTATCGTCCAGCAAATCCATATTGGCTTCCCATAAGCTATCGATGGTGCCGACATCTTTCCAATAGCCGCGGAAGGAATAAGTGCTTAGATGCAGTCCATCTCTCATCATCGCCGGAATGATATCTTTACCAAAGTCATGACTGGAATTACGGCTTAATTCGTCATTGATCAAATACTTTTGCAGAACTGACCATGTGAAAATGTAAACGCCCATGGAGGCAATATTGCTGGTTGGTGTTTTTGGCTTTTCTTCAAATGCTGTAATACGATCCTCGTCATCGACGTGCATGACGCCAAATCGGCTTGCTTCCTTCCAAGGCACTTCAATCCCGGCAATCGTAATATCTGCACCGCTTTTCTTATGATGCTGCAGCATGAGATCATAGTCCATTTTATAAATATGGTCACCCGAGATGACCAGAACATAGTTGGGATCATAGCGCTCGATAAACGCCATATTTTGATAAATGGCATTTGCCGTGCCTTTATACCAAACGCCGCCCTTTTGCTTTACATACGGAGGAAGAATGGCCATGCCGCCATCCTTGCGGTCGAGCCCCCACGGGCTTCCAATGCCCAAATACCGATTCAGTTCAAGAGGCTGGTATTGCGTAAGTACACCAACCGTATCAATTCCGGAATGCGCGCAATTACTTAGCGTAAAGTCGATTATGCGATATTTCCCTCCAAAGTAAACCGCAGGCTTCGCCAAATCCTTCGTGAGAACACCTAATCTTTTACCTTCTCCTCCAGCCAAAAGCATTGCAACCATTTCCTTTTTTCGACCCATGACACCAACCCCTTCTTAATGTGTGTCCCCACTCACAAAGCTGAATAATTGGAAGGATAGAGGGGGGAGATAGATGGAAATGCTTTGGTTATAGCCGTGCCAGCTCACTTTCTCGCTGTCATACTGCTGTGTAGACCGTGAATCCGAACCTCCAAACTGTTCCTCATTGCTGTTTAGGATCATGCGATAACAGCCTGGCTGCGGCACGCCTAATCGATAATTGGAATAATCATTTCTGGAGAAGTTGGCAACAGTCACGGAAAAGCCTTTCCTGCCATAACGAATGAAAGATATGATCGATTGTTCAGCATTATTCACATCAATCCATTGGAAAGCGGTTGCGTCCTGATCTCGTTCCCACAGCGATTGTTCTTTGGTGTAGACATGATTCAGAACTCGGACGTAATCTTGCATCTTGGCATGAAGCTCGTAATCTAGCAGCATCCAATCAAGAGGATCACGATCCTTCCATTCATCGAATTGTCCCCACTCTCCGCCCATGAATAGCAGCTTCTTGCCGGGATGTGCGATCCAATAACCATATAACAAGCGTAATTGAGCGAATTTCTCTTCATAGGTGCCAGGCATTTTGTTCAGGAGGGATCGTTTGCCGTGTACGACTTCATCATGTGACAGCGGTAAAACGTAATTTTCTGAGAAAGCATATAGAAGTGAGAAAGTAAGTAGGTGGTGGTAGTGTGAGCGGTCAGCTGGATCGGTCGACATATAGCGTAAAAAATCGTTCATCCAACCCATATTCCATTTAAAATTGAAGCCAAGCCCGCCTAAGTAGGTAGGTGAGGTAACTGCAGGCCAAGCGGAAGAATCTTCAGCGATCATAAGTGCATCTGGGTAGTAGTGAAATACGGTTTCGTTAATCCGTTTCATAAAGCGGAGAGCGTCTAGATTGTCAGTACCGCCAAACTCGTTCCAGGTGAACAGCTCTGGCGGTTTATCCATGTGGAGGTTGATCATGCTGGCAACTGCATCAATTCGAAGGCCGTCGAAATGGAACATATCCATCCAATAAATGGCGTTCGAGATTAAGAAGCTGATTACTTCATTTCGTTTAAAATTAAAAGCTAATGTGCCCCATAATGGCTTCTCGGCAAGTTTCTCATCTTCCCCTTCGAATAACGGGGTTCCGTCAAAAAGCCGTAGCCCATGAGCATCTTTGCAAAAATGTCCGGGCACCCAATCCAGGATAACACCAATTCCTTTTGCGTGGCAGCAATCGATAAAATGCATCAGCTGCTTCGGCCTGCCAAAACGGCTAGATGGTGCATAATAGCCTGTAATTTGATAGCCCCAGGATTGGTCGAAGGGATGTTCGTTAATCGGCATCAGCTCGATATGGGTGTATCCCATCTTGGCGGCGTAAGGAACCAGTTGCTCCGCCATTTCATCGTAGGTAAGGAAATCTTCTTTGCCTTTCAGCTTCCAAGAGCCGGCATGCACTTCGTAAATTAACAGTGGATTGGTATATGAGGGTCGTTGATGTTTGGTATCCACCCATTTCTTATCCCGCCAAGGGAACCCGCTGAGATCAGAGACAACGGAAGCGGTTTGAGGACGCCTTTCGGCAAGAAATGCGTAAGGATCTGCTTTGAGTAATCGTTCACCGGATGAGGTTATAATCTCGTACTTGTAAGCTGTGCCATCGCCTAGTCCTGGAATGAATACAACCCATATCCCAGTCGTTCCAACACGCTCCATTAACGATCCGGAACCATCCCAGTCGTTAAAATCGCCTACAAGCCGAACCTCTCTGGCGTTCGGTGCCCAAACGGCAAACCTGACGCCAAATTCACCTTCATCGTCCATTACGTGTGCACCCATGAACCGGAAACTGTGGTAAGAGCTGCCCTTGTTGAACAAGTACAAATCGCTCATTTGAAGGCCATACGGTGCCGTTTGAATCATTTCCGACAATCGCCTCCATAAGTTATAATGGTGCCGCAACGAAAAAGGGCTCAATCTCTAGAATTTAGGGAGATACCCTTATTATACATGTTTTTATGAAAATTCACACCCCATTTTCAGAAAATGATGTCAAGTTACCTTACATTAATCTGACCGATTTTTAACATAACGCGGTTTATGTAATAATGCTTAACACAATACCCTTTCGATACAGCCTGAGTCGAACAATTCACCCAGCTGCATGAAAGCAATTTCTTTGTCCTGCGAGGCAATACGGTAAGCGGGTCACCATGTCTCATAAGACGTTGATGATGCATAGCGCATAGATCCCTTGCTTTGACTGGTTTGGAACAATTCTCGATATCGCATGTTTTCATGATGTATGTTTCCCCCTAATAGCTACAACCTGCGTTGTCTTATCTTAACTGAGAACTAGGATTCTAATAAAGCTCGCTGATAGCTGATCAATCTAGCATTTCATCATTGATATGGCATCATCCGAACGATAGAACCGTTTACTGCCAGCAAGTTTAATTTATTAAACCAAAATTGATTTATTCGTGACGATTTTGTTAAATATAGTAAAGCTATTGTATAGATTCCGCCAACGGCTTATACTCGATTTTATACATTGGCGCACTTGGTATTAAAGGGAGGAACAGATTATTGCCACCGTACTATCACATCTTTCAGATACTGGATCAGCCCATGGTGCTTGTCAGAGTGACAAGAGATGCGATAACCATACACGAATCGAATGAAGCCTTTTGCCGGCTTTCAGGATATAGACATCATCAGCTGCAATCTGTATCACTTGATCTGTTGATCAACAGCCATTTGCCATGTGATAGCAGCTTGCATTTTACACAAGAGACATGCCTTACAATGGCAAATCAACAGGATATTGCGGTACATGTCGAATTTAGAGCGCTGACGATAACCGATGAGGATGACGAGAGCTACGCTCTGATTATGTTCGAGGATCGAAGTGAGTGTATCCCGCTCGACAATGCAATCATCCAAGTTTTTGATTCCGCCAAAAGATTGAAGATGTGGATGGCCAAACGAGATATAAGCACCAATCAGCTTGCAGCCTCCACCAATATCTCGCTTCAAACCATATCCAAGCTTCGCAATGGCCACATACAAAAGCCCAACCGATTAACGGCTGAGCTTATTGCTGCTGAACTGCAAGTTGCCGTCAGCGATATTTGGCCAGAAGTTAGGAACAGCCGGTAAATAGCTGAACTACTTTTGGGTAGAAAAAGCATGAGAAAGAAATGGTGACGGCTCTGAGGTGTAAAAGAGATGCAGCTCATGCATGGCACGAGTACAAGCTGTATAGAACAACTTACGTTCACTTTCTTTGCCATAAACGCTTCTAGAGGTGTTATACAAAATGACCGCATCAAATTCTACACCCTTGGCCAAGTAAGAAGGAATCACGACGGTTCCGTTCTCAAAGGTCACCGTTTCTTTCTCAACAAGCCGGATCCCAGGACATACACCCGCTAACGCTTCGAAAGCTGCCAAGCTTTCAGCTGCTGTTTTGCAAATGACCGCAATCGATTGCGCACCTTCGCCCTGAAGTGTGCGAATCCTCTCTGCAACCCCAGCTTGCAGTTCCTCAACATTAGCCGCCGCTGTTATCGTTGGTTCATCACCATTGCGATTAAACGGCACAATTCGACTCCCGCCTTCAATCATACTGCTCGTAAATTCGACAATTTGCTTTGTCGAACGATAACTCCGAGTTAGTACAATCGTCTCCGTCTCTTCCTTATTATATAAATCCCCAAGCGGATCAAAACCATTGCCTAATGCAGCATGTGCAAATATCGACTGATTGAGATCACCAAGCGCCGTCATCTTAGCCATCGGAAATACCCGCTTTAAATAATGGAATTGGAACGGCGAATAATCCTGTGCCTCATCAATGAACAAATGCCGTACCGATGTATTCATCTGAAACCCTTCAATTAAATCCTTCATATATAAGTACGGTGTTGCATCTTCATAAGTAAGCTCTCCGCGGTAAAGCTGTTCTACCGTAAGCTTGCGAATATCTTCCCACTCTGGTAAGTGGACTTCCTCCAGCCATGGTGCCTGTTCATTCTCATATAATCGACGGTATAGCGTCTGCGTATCAACAAATCGAAGCTTTTTCACTCGGCTCCGCAGTCGTTTGAACCGCTCCTGTACGATCATCGAAGCGAGCATATCTTTTTCCCGGTCAAACTCATCAAAGGATTCCGACGAGCTGCCTTCTTTGCGGCGCAGTTCATTGTAGACATGGATATAAGCCTCTTTATCAAGCAGCTCCATCTCATCTTCTACCCACTGCTTCTTCCGCTCTACCTTACTTAATCTCGTCAGCTCCTTAAGCAGCCAATCTGCTACCATCTTCATCCTATTCGGAACCGTATACGATTTATTCAGGCTGTAAAAATGCTGTTCAATCGCCTCAGCTGATACCAGCTTACGACCACGAAACTTAATCGCTTTAAACAGCAGTCCTGACTCCCCAAGGGATTCGACATATCGCTCGATCACCTTCATGAAGGCCGCTCCCGATTTATGTCGAATCGATGCGATTCGAGTTTCGTAGGATGGATCATCCATGGCTCCAAGTGTATATTCCATCTGAGCAAACGGATCCTCAAGCGCAAACGATTGCCCAATTCGATGCTCCAAATATTGCTGATAGGTCGTTTGCTGCATGTTTTGTTCGCCCAGCTCTGGAAGAACGGTCGCCACATAACTATTGAACATCGAGTTTGGTGAGAATAACACGATTTGATCCGGCTGCAGCGTTCCACGGTAACGGTACAGCAGATAAGCTACGCGCTGCAGAGCTGCTGACGTCTTGCCGCTACCGGCAGCTCCCTGCACGACAAGCAATCGAGCGCGTTCGTTACGGATAATTTGATTCTGCTCACGCTGAATCGTACCTACGATACTTTTCATCTGCGCATCCGACTGCTTGCCAAGCACCTCTTGCAGCAGCTCATCACCAATCGTGACACCAGTATCGAACATACTTACAATATTCCCTCGGCGAATCACATACTGCCGCTTCAGCGTCATATCGCCTTTGATATTCCCCGTTGGCGTAATATACTCAGCTGGACCTGGAGAGTAATCATAGTACAAGCTGGATACTGGCGCACGCCAATCATAAATAAGATAATCTGAACCAGTCTCATCCAACATGGATCCAATCCCAAGATAAATCTGTTCATTCTCCGTACTCGATTCTTCTATAAAGTCTACACGCCCGAAATAAGGAGATTGCTCCAGCTTCCGAAGCAGCTTGACCTGCTGCTCGGCATGTCTATGGCTATGCTCACGTTCAGCAAGAACCTCAGCCTGCTGCTTCAAGCTTGCCGCTGACTCCGCTGCTTCAGCCGAATCCTCAAAGTTCAGGGTAACATCATCCCAGAAGTTTTTTCGAATATCAACGATATCTTCCCTCATACCGCTTGAGCTTTGCAGCAGTTTCCCTAACTGCTCTCGAATTAAACGCATCACACGATCAACTCGTTTTTGTTCCTCCATACGCTGCTCGCCTTGCATAACTTATCCTCTCCTTCAAGCAACTTTACTTTCTTATTCTTGTAAAAAGATCGTTTTCTCATTGTAGCAAAATCTGCCTGTCAAAGAAAAGACGACAAATTGTTTTGATTCCCTGATAGTGAACGATTATAATGTCAAAGGCAGAAAATCTATCATACACCTTGCGTTGCCGGGCTGCAAGGTCGTGCTTCGTATATTCCCTTATGATCCCCTTAGGAGGCAATTATGTTTAATTTGTGGTTTGGCGCACTATTTATGCTTATTCATTTTTCGTTATTCCTTGTTTCATACCGTCTATTCGGACGTGTTGGCATATATGCGTGGATTGGCATGGCAACCGTTCTGGCTAACATTCAGGTTGTTAAAACCGTTGAAATGCCTTTTGGCATTATCATTACGCTAGGTAACACGATGTACGGTACCATTTATCTCGCGTCTGACCTGTTGAATGAGAAGTATGGCGAGCGTGCGGCTAAAAAAGCCGTATGGTTCGGATTCTTCACCCTGATTGCATCTACTATTATTATGCAGATGGCACTCCTCTTCCATCCGGACAGCTCAGATCTGGCGCATGATACCAATGATGCCCTCCATATGATATTTGGGCTTATGCCTCAAATTGCGTTAGGCAGCTTATGTGCGTATTTCGTCAGTCAGTTTCTAGATGTACGAATTTATTCCATTCTTAAAAGGGTCTTTCCTGCCCCCGGTCAGCTCTGGATTCGGAATAATGGGAGCACAATTGTCAGCCAGTTCGTAGATACTTTAATCTTCTGCACCATTGCTTTCGCAGGCACACTGGAAGGAAGTGTATGGATTTCCGTCTTCCTCTCCACTTATGTCATCAAATTTTTCGTTTCGGTTTTCTCCACACCATTCTTATATGCAGCAAGACGATTTACTTACAAAGAAGAATAACGGCATAACAAAAGGGCTCCTTCCAAGAGGAGCCCTTTGTTTGTTTATTGCGATATACCAATGTCATCCAGCATGATTTTCCCCGGTCCACCGATGAAGCGGAAAGTAATCGAGCTAATGGATATATCCTCATTCGTATTAGCTTGAACGAAATCCGCCAGTGGAAGCCGGTAGGTCTGAAACACAGATTCTGTCGCATGCTTATATTTTCCGCCTTTTATCGACTTTTCCAGCCATGGAATAATCGTATAGGTCGTTTGGAACGGTTGCTGAACAGGCATATACTTAGCAAGCGGCACACTCATACTTTCTCCGTCTTCCGCGTTCAATGTGATTTCTATTTGTGGTGATGACTCCTGATTAGCAGGATCAAGCTGCGAAGCCATATTAGCCATTGAGAAAGCTAGTACCTGGTTCCCTTGAGCGGCAGAAAGCAATGAAAATGGCTTTGCTAATGATAACGTATAAGAGCTGTCATCCAGCCATTCCATCTGTGCACCAACGGTTCCCTTGTTATTATGGTCGCGGTCTTTCACATCCAGCTCATCCCAGGATTTCAGATTGTCAGCTTCAAGCTTCCCGCCTTTAGGCAGTGTTGTCTTATTATGATCCTCATCAAACCTTGCAATCATATCGAATGACGAATCCTCATACCGCGTCACGTAAGCAGTTGAATCCGGCAGCCATTGCATCCCTGTTCGATAGTCCTGCAGGAGAGGAACATAGTCGGTTTGATGATGCAGCGTGGTTTCAAGAAAAGCGGCCACGTATACTTTCGCAACCTGCTGCTGCTCCTCGGCTTTCATCATTCCTCGCTGGCTTAGGAACAGTCCGCCCGGCGGACGTTCATCCATCGTGCCCCATTCCGTATTAAAGCGGCTGTGGTTCGCTTCGGACAAATAAACGGATGCTTTGCGGTAACCGGAATCTGCGGTGAAGCTTGTACGAATATACTGCCGATCCCCGTAAAAATCATTCACATCGCCGTCCCTAGCTCCCTGTAATGTCAAATAGTTAACATCGGTCAGCTTCGCCGTTGTACTGTCGATCGACTTATCCGTTGGAGCAAGTGCGATTACCGTTTGGATTTGCACCTCATTATTCTTGAAGCTATCAAGCGTTTGGTCTTTGGCAAACCAAGTGTCCCAATCGGCTGCCATCGCAACCGCCTGACCACCTCTAGAATGACCAAGAAGGGCTACATTCGTAAAATCAACTCGATTATAGAAAGCACTATTTGGCATTTCACTAAAACTCTGAATTTGCTGTATGTGCTTGAGCAGCAACCAAGCGCGCACCTTGAAGTCATTATCCGGGATGCCCGACCAAGTGGAATAGTTTAAGAAATTCTCGTCAACAGATATAGCGATGAATCCTCTGCTCGCAAGCAGTTGACCCAAATAATCGTATCCGGCATCCGAGAAGTCTTCCATAAGATGATTGCCATGCACCATAAGCACGAGAGGAAAAGGACCTTCCCCTTCCGGCATCCATACCCGGCCGTTTAACGGCAGGTTTCCTTCATCAAAACCCCAGAACATCTCTTTCATCCAATACCAATGCTTAATGTAATCGGACGCATCAACCGAGTTCGAGATCAGATCCGCCTTTTCCCTATAGGCTTGACGCTGTTTATCCGAACCACTTCCATAGGTGAAAAAGGAATAATCATAATTACCCGGCTGGCCGGGATTATCGGCGTCTATCAAAGCTGAAGTATCTGCATCCTCAGCATCTGCAAAGGCTGATGCAGCAACATCTCTGCTGCTCAGTGGTTCTAATAACCAAATGAAACTTCCAATAATAAGGACTGCAGCTAAGAACGAACCACCAATGATCCTAAGCCGTGATCGGCTGAACCAACCAATCAACACACCTGCAATAGCGCCAATCACTGTGTAAATAGCGGCACAAATGATCGAATTCCATAATTCGAAATCAGAATAAGACAGAATATAATAACATTCAAATCCAACATAGAGTAGAAAACCTGCAAATAAACGCGGAACCAGAACATGCAGCAGAGATAAAATAATCGCTAACAATTGTGACACAACAAGCAGAGCTAATGCATTAGCCAATACAAATGCACCAATATCAACAGCTGTCCCGAATCCAGTCGGCATGCCTAAAGCGGCTGTTGTAATTGCAGCAGAGCCAAACAACAGTAATCCTGCAGAGCCTGCCCGCCAGAGCGGCCCGTCATACTCCAGCCTTCGTGTGAATCGATTGCGAAGCCAACTTGCAAGCCTTCTTCTTCTAGGTGCGGGCTGCTGGATTAGTTCGAGTTCCATAACGACTCCGATTCCTTCACGAATAGCCAATTCCGTCCATCACGGCGCTCAATCTCAACAGGAACATCAAAGAATCGACTCATTCGTTCAGAGGTTAATACCTCTTGAGTAGCTCCTGCTGCAAAAACCTCACCTTGCTTGATAAGCATAGTGTGGCTAAAGCAAGGCAATATTTCCTCAACATGATGAGTTACATATATAATAGTAGGTCCATTAACAGCCACTTTATGAATCATGGACAACAGCTGTTCTCTTGCAAATACATCAAGTCCCGTACATGGCTCGTCCAATATAAGCAGCTTCGGCTCCGCCATTAAGGCTCTCGCAATCAAGACTCGCTGCCGTTCACCCTGGGACATCGTATCATACGTACGCTCCGCTAAATAAGCGCAGCCTAGATTCGTTAATAAGGAAAGAGCTTTGTCTCGATCCTCTTCATTTGTTTGATCATATAGTCCAATGGTGGCAAACTTGCCGCTAAGGACGATACTTAATGCTTTCTCGCTCCCATAAAGCTTTTGCTGAAGCGATGTGCTGACCCAGCCGATACTTTTGCGCAGCTCACGCAGATCGTATTCGCCGAACTTTTTGCCCAGCACTGAGATTTGCCCGCTAGTGGGCCATATATAACCATTTATCATATTAAGAAGCGTTGTTTTTCCCGATCCATTAAGGCCTAGCAGGCACCAGTGTTCATTCGGTCGAACCTGCCAGTTGATATTATTCAGAACTTGTTTATCACTACGTTCCCAGCCTGCTTGCTGAATATCAATAATCATTCGTCTTCCCCTCCCATACATCTATAAATTATAGGTAAAATCGGGCAGAGGGGCAATCCAAAGTTATTGTCATTCCTAATGCTCGTACCCATATGTAACAAAAAAAGCCTTAGCGGCAAATAACCGCCAAGGCTTTTAAGCTTACGTTACTGCGTAATAAAAGGGAACAATGACTAATGAAAGCAATACGGCGATCAGGCCAAGCGCCATTGCCCAGCTGCCAAGCGCTTTTGCACCTTGGCGATAGGCAATAAAGCCAAGCACTGCTGAAGTTATGCCCAGCACCACTGGCCATAAGAACCATGACGCTGCCGCGAATACTAGCGCTACCCAGCCAAGTGCCGTACCTCCGGCCTCTACTGTTGCTGCAGCCTCTTCAATACTCTGCTCTCTTGGTACATAAGAGACGGGACTGCCGACAGCGAAATCCGCTGCCATTTCTTCATGAATATTGTTCACATTGTTTTCATTTGCCCACTCTTCCACTTTACCGCCATTTAAGTCAGGCATTGCATTTGGAGCGGACACTTCGTATTGCGGATAATCGTTCTTATGACGATCCGTGATCTTTACGCCTCTTTGATCCATTCCCCGTCACTCCTTTGGTTTAAAAGTGTGGCAGCAGGTAGCGGACGATTCTGACGCTTGGTCTTGATGATACAGTCCAAGGTCATCAGCCGCGAATTCCTCATTGAAATCCGCATGCTGATCGATATCAATGGAAATGGCATTCGCATTGCAATTGTTGCCGTCTCGCCAGAAGCTACAATTCGATACGCTGCAAGATACACCTTTCGGCATAAAAAAATCACCTCCGATATCAAGTTTCCCTGATCGAAAGTGATTCATTCCGTCCTATTTTTGCCCCTGCATACGGCGCTGGGTCATGTAGTCATTCTCGTAATAAGCCAGCTCATCGCGCAGCTCTTCATAAATTTTGGATACGCTGAGGACGATATCACGTGCTTCACGTACCGGCTTAAAGCGGAAACGGATTGCATCTTGTCCAGTGTATGCATAACGACCGTCTTCCGAATAACATTCATTCTTCGGATAGAAGAAGGCGTTCACGCACTGATGGTAAACATCGTATAACGCGCGTTCAGCAAAATCGTTATCGAAATTTGGCCGTCTGAGCAATACTCCCAGTTTTTCAACCGAGACTTCAGAGAAGACCAACAAATGTCTCAAGTCAGACAATAGGCCTTTATAAAACGTTTGTGCTTCATCACCAGTTTCTTCGCCGATTAATTGGTTCAGCGAATACTGGTTAAGAAACGATTCCAATTGATTAATTGCATCTTTTAACTTTGTACGCGATGTTTCACTAAGCGACTTCGCATTGGTCGATGGCATAAGGTAGTTCCCCTTTCTTCTACTACAACAAAAAAAACTAAGGCACCGACAATATGATACCACAAATTACTTAGTTGTGGTACTGGCGTTTCAGACAATGTTATGCGCATATTTTCGTGCTGTCGATGTGCACCCTATCCATTAGTGTGACAACTACGCTGGCTTAACGATGGAGGGACGTTGGAATAATGAATGCGAAAAAATGGATTGGTCTTTGTGCCATTATAGCACTGGTAGCCATTGTTGTACCTGCAGGACGATACATTTTCCCAGATCGGAATACTCCTGCTCCGCAGTCTAAAGGGTTCTCAGTCGAGCAGGAAAAAACGCTCAAAATCAAAACCTTAAATAAAGATATGGATGCCACTTCCCTGTTATGCACAACCGAATGCAGCAAGGAATTCCATAAGCTGATGGCTGGCGGCAATGCTAAAAGCAACAACCCGACAGACAGAATCACTCATATGATGAATATGCACAAACACATGTCCTACATCAGTTGGATAAACGGCAATCGAAGCGTGGAGCGTGGAGCCTTGCCGGATAAGAAAGCAGCAAGCTTTGTTGCTCAAGCAAAAGCTAAGGTAAAAGCCGGCAATTCCTATCAATCAGAACCATTCGTCAGCGATACAGGCAGCCGCTATATGGTATTAGGTGTTCCTAGCGGCAAAAACAATGGCATTGGTGTTGTTGGTGTCATCAATCAGAACATTGTCATGCAGGTGGAGCGTCATCAGAAAAGAAATCTCCGCCTCGTTCCGTATCCATCCGAAGGCAATTATCGGATTGAATCGGTCGAGCCCGGCTCCAACCGCGAGACAACCGTCCATAATGGTGAAGATAATGGTAATGCCAGCCACTATCATGTTCGAGACGTCGTTGTTCATTTCCAGAACAAGTTGACAGATAAACAGTTGGATCAAATCAAACAAAAAATCAATGCGCAAAACATCCAGCAAATCGGAGACACTTACGTCTTCCGTTCCAAAGACATGGATGCCGATAAAATGGTTCACTATTTCCAAAAATCTTGGAAAACAGAATACGTTGAGCCTCATTACCTCTATATGACGAATGAGACAACAAATGATGCAGACGTAATTACTCCAAACGATGCCCTCTATTCCCAGTACCAATGGAACCTGCCTTCAATTGAAACGGAAAAAGGCTGGGGCTTATCGAAAGGGAATGACAAAGTCATCGTAGCCATTCTAGACACTGGCGTACAAGCGGACCACCCTGATTTGAAAGGGAAGCTGCTTGATGGTACCAACATTGTGGATGCTAATGCTGCTCCAAATGATGACGTTGGACATGGCACTCATGTTGCCGGCATTATTGGTGCTTCCGTTAACAATGGCGAAGGAGTTGCAGGTATCTCCTGGTATAACAAAATTATGCCGGTTAAAGTACTCGATAGCAGCGGTGCAGGCTCCACCTACTCTGTTGCACAAGGTATTATCTGGGCAACTGACCATGGCGCAAAAGTTATCAATATGAGCCTTGGCAACTATGCGCAGGCGGAATTCCTTCATGATGCCATTAAGTATGCTTACGATCATGATGTGGTTATGGTTGCAGCAAGCGGCAATGATAACACGGATCGCCCTGGATACCCAGCAGCCTATCCAGAAGTATTCGCAGTTGCAGCTACTGATGCAAGCAATAACAAAGCTTCCTTCTCGAACTTTGGCGACTACATCGACGTAGCAGCGCCAGGCGACAGCATTGCAAGCACCTACCCTGGCAGCCAATATGCCGCTTTGTCAGGTACATCAATGGCCAGCCCTCATGTGGCCGCATTAGCAGGCTTGATCCGCTCGATCAACCCTGCTCTAAATAATGAAGAAGTGATGGAAATTATGCGCAAATCAGCAGTTGATCTTGGCAATAAAGGCAAAGATAACTACTTCGGCTATGGCCTGATCGACGTCGATAAAGCTCTGAAGGCGGCTTCCAACTACACAACCGCCCTTCAAAACTTCCCAAGCCAAACCGAACGCCGGCTGGAGGCAATTAGCCGGAAGTATGGTAACGGGTAACGGATCGGATCTTGAATGACGGACAGTATGTTCTTCCAGCCGCTGTTTTTCGCTCATTTCTTGAATTAAATTTGAAAGGTTGAAATGAGCTCAAAAAGGCGGACGTAAACTCTTCCAGAACATACTTGCCCAACCCATAATAAAAAAGTAAAAACAAGCATCCTTGGCATTTGCCGAGGATGCTTGTTTTTTGTTAAGTCTTTCCCCTGGTGGAAGTAACGGGGGGAGCTAAGTTGTATTTTTTGCAGGATATTTACTGCCTTCAGCCCACGTTGTAGGAATGCAGTATAATTGCCCAATTAGAGGCCAGTGGTGCGAAGGAGGCTGAATATACTGCAGATTATGCAATATAAGGTGCTACATAGGGCTCTCGAGCCTGAATTTTTTGTATTTAAGCTTGTCGCAAGTCAGCAGAGCAGAGCGGATACGAAACGGTATGGCTCTTTCGAGCTGGCGCGGGGGGAAAGGGTCTATAAGACCCCGCTCTCCCCTATTATTGAGGAATTTACAAACCAGCAGCCTTGGCATGAGCCAAGGCTGCTGGTTTGTTGTTTGGGGTTAGATGGCGGGTAAGGTAAGGGGTAACTCTTTCCGGTCGCCTTTGTCCGAAGGACAACAGCGCCCGGAGAGAGTTACCCCGTCCGCCCCCGATCCATCCCAGCACCAAAACAACAAAAAAGCTTCCCAGCAAATGCCAGGAAGCGTGATTTGTATTCCGTTGCGGAAAGTTTGCCGTAAGCCGGGTTCTGTACTTCCAAGTGGTCATAACGGGAACGACCCTCCCACGACGAAGCGACAATCATCTATCTAGGCCATCCATTGCTGAACAGCTCAAGCAACCAACCCGAACGAGCCTCGGGCTAAGGCTGCAGCTCGAAGCTGCTACGTTCTCTCGGTCTTGCTCCAAGTGGGGTTTACCAGGAATATAGTCACCCATACTCCTCGTGGTCTCTTACACCACGGTTCCACCCTTGCCTGTGCCGGCATAAGCCGGCCATCGGCGGTCCATTTCTGTGGCACTATCCTTCAGCTCGCGCTGACTGGACGTTATCCAGCACCCTGCCCTGTGGAGCCCGGACTTTCCTCTCGCGGCAACAAGGCCGCCAGCGATTGTCTGTCAAACTTTCCGATGCACGACTAAGTATACAAGGTATTACACAAAAGCTCAACCTGTTTTATCAAGCCAAATGCTACACAAATCGGAAAGGCTCCGTATTGATGGAGGAATGAACAGCTTTTGTCTCATATTTCCGAGCAGCAAGCTGTTCCGTCAGCCATTCCGCTACACGTTGTTTCATAATTTTCTCGACATTATGACCCGGATCAATAATGGACAATCCATCAGCTAAAGCATCATGTGCCGTATGGTAATCAATATCACCAGTAATAAGCACATCAGCTCCAGCAAACTGAGCATGACGGGTATATCGTCCGCCAGAGCCGCCTAATACCGCAGCTTTCTTAATGATCCGATTTGGATCACCAACAAGACGGACATAAGGAACTTCGAATACTTCCTTCACCTTTTCCGCTAATTCGCCAAGCGTGACAGGAGACTCAAGCTTGCCGCTGCGACCAAGACCAAACGAACGGCCCTTCAAATCCACCGCATACAAATCATATGCCACTTCCTCGTACGGATGTGCCTTCAGCATCGCCTGTACAACTTTGCGGTGAACGCTATGCGGAACAATGGTTTCGATGCGGATTTCTTTGGCCTTCTCCAATACTCCCTGTTTTCCGATGAATGGATTGGTTCCTTCACCTGGAAGGAATGTCCCCGTCCCTTCGATGTTAAAGCTGCAATGGCTGTAATCTCCGATGTGACCCGCACCTGCATTAAACAACGCTTGAAGTACCTTCTCATGATGATCCTCAGGTACAAATACGACCAGCTTGAACAGCTTATCTGTATGTACCTCCTCCAGACACTGACGACCTTCTGTCTTGATGCCAACGAGATCAGCCATCCAGTCATTAATTCCGCCATCAGCAACGTCAAGGTTCGTATGCGATATGTATACAGCGATGTCATGTTTGATCAGCTTCTCGTACAGCTTGCCTGCTGGTGTAGCCGTATCCAGCTTCGCCAATGGACGATAGATAATGGCATGATGCGCGATTATGAGTTCGGCGCCGGCCTCAATTGCTTCATTAACGACTTCATCCGTTACATCCAATGCAACAACGACTTTACGGATTTCTTTATTTAAGGTGCCAAGCTGCAATCCAATTTTGTCATTCTCAACCGCATAATGCTTGGGAGCAAGCTGCTCCATTATTTGGACGACGGTTTGCCCGTTTGCAAACATTGAAGCACCTCCTCAATTACACTCATTTCCTCACGGAACTGCTTCTTTTTAAGTTCCGCCTGTTCAAGATCCGATTGCGACATTTGAGCCACGATCTTTCCAAGCTTATCGAGCTCAAACTGCCATTTCTTGAAAAAGACTTCTTTGGGCTCCCGAAGCAGATGAGGACCCATTTTTTCTAAAATAGCCGCCCCTTTCTCTTGATGGGTAGGCAGCGTCAGGAACGATGCATCATAAACTTCAGCATTCCGCTTCAGCACTTCTACTTCCTCATATTTAAAAGCATGAAGTACTTCATAGATTTTATCGTCTTCTTCCAGAATCGTCTCTTCTGCAAGCAGCCAGCCGCGTTTGAGCAGCCAGCTTCTCACGAACTCTTCGCCTACGTTTGGCTGAAGCACAAGCTCTTTAACTCCATCCAGCTTACCAGCTAAATAGCCTTCCTCCAGAATGCCGCTCATTAAGCTGCCGCCCATGCCGGCAATAGTAACGGTGTCCGCTTCTCCGGGCTGAAGGACGGAAAGGCCATCCCCGCGGCGAACTTGAAGCTTACTCGTTAATCCAGCATCGGCTGTCTGTTTACGTGCAGCCTCGAAGGGACCAGGATTAAGCTCACCAGCAATGGCCGATGGAACTCGCTTCGATTGAATCAAATAGACCGGAAGCAGCGCATGATCAGAACCAATATCAGCTACACGTGAACCGGGTGTCACAAATTCTGCAATCGTCTGCAGACGTTTCGAAAGTTTCAACATTAAGCAACCCACACCATCCAATTTTTTCGCATAAAGAATAATAATCCGCCGCCTGCCGCAATCTTAATCAGCAATTGAAGATGAAGCTGCAGCATAACCGGCTCGTTCCATACAAGCATTACATACAATTCAGGCATGAACCAAACGATCGCACATGCCGCAAATAACACCATAGCTGAAGGTTTGGACCATCGGTGCACAAACCAGCTGCTCCAGCCAAAGAGGATAGAAAGCGGCATCCAATAAAGCTGAGACTCATACCAGTCGGGCGAACTTGTGAATTTAGCCAATAACCATGCATATACCATTATGCCCGCTAACCAACCACATAGATGCAGCAGCTGCATTCGTGCCGTGATTCCATAGATGACCCAGAATAACGCGCATAAGCCAAGCATAGCTGCTTTCCAGCCCCACTCGGTTAGTTCATGCTGCTGCAAAATGTATAGCCCGGCACCTAGCATAAGCACCATGCCTGCACCCGTAACAGCAAGACCTGCAGCCTCATGACGACGGCGAAGACGGGTGCCCAACCAGAGCAAGCAAGCGACGCCAACAGCCGTAACCCCAATTTGCAATAGCGGATGAAAAACGTTAAAATAAAGCACAACAAAGGAAATAAAGGTAAAAAAACCAAATGTAAGGAGCCAATGCTTGCCGGAGGCATGCTGTACAGCCATCACTGCTTTGGCTATCGAATGAGTAGATTCACGCTTCGTTTCCCGATCATGATCCATATACAAGTTAAGCAGAAAATCACAATATTGATCCGGCAGCATCTTGCCTCTGCGCCAGTGTTCAATTTCTCTAACGATAATCTGACGTCGCTCTTCATTCATATGCCTGATGTTGTCCTCTCAAGGTACAATATGATCAATTGGAAAAAAAGACCTTGCTGCAAGGAGCAGAAAGGTCGTTTATCGATCATTTATTCTAAGAAATCTTTAAGCCGTTTGCTGCGGCTTGGATGACGAAGCTTGCGCAATGCTTTCGCTTCAATCTGACGAATCCGTTCACGAGTTACGCCGAATACTTTACCCACTTCTTCGAGTGTACGTGTACGACCGTCATCAAGTCCAAAGCGAAGACGAAGAACATTCTCTTCACGTTCAGTGAGCGTATCAAGAACATCTTCCAGTTGCTCTTTGAGCAGCTCATAAGCCGCTGCATCGGCAGGCGCCAGTGCTTCCTGGTCTTCAATGAAGTCACCCAGATGCGAATCGTCTTCTTCACCAATTGGTGTTTCCAGCGATACTGGCTCTTGTGCGATCTTCATGATTTCTCTAACTTTATCCGTGCTAAGCTCCATCTCAGCCGCAATTTCTTCCGGCGTTGGTTCGCGCCCCAGCTCTTGAAGGAGCTGTCTCGAGACCCGAATAAGCTTGTTAATTGTCTCCACCATATGAACCGGGATCCGAATGGTACGCGCTTGGTCAGCGATCGCACGTGTAATTGCTTGGCGAATCCACCATGTTGCATACGTACTGAATTTAAAGCCCTTTTGATGGTCGAACTTTTCTACTGCTTTGATAAGACCCATGTTGCCCTCTTGAATCAAATCAAGGAACAGCATACCACGGCCGACATAACGTTTTGCAATACTGACAACGAGTCGAAGGTTTGCTTCAGCAAGTCTGCGCTTTGCTTCCTCATCGCCGTTCTCAATCCGTCTTGCCAACTCAATCTCATCATCCGCAGAAAGAAGCGGAACACGGCCAATCTCCTTCAAATACATCCGCACTGGATCATTGATCTTAATACCAGGTGGCAGTGCCAGATCATCATCGAAGTTGAAATCCTCACCTTGTTCCCGTTCTTGCTCTTCACCGCGGTTAAGCGGATCACGATCACGTTCATCGTTTTCGTTTAATACCTCAATACCTAAATCGTCGAGCTGTTCGAAAAACTCATCAATTTGTTCCGGATCTTGATCAAACGGAGATAATTTCTCCATAATCTCTTTATAAGTTAGGGAAGCTCTCTTTTTCCCCTGTTCGATCAATTGATCCTTCACTAAATCAAGTTTTTGTTCGGCATCTAGTTCAGTATGCTGATCATTCGCCATATTCCGACTCCCTCCTCCCTAGAACCGATCGTCAATTCGATCCTTTTAGCAGTCTCTCTAGGGTTATAATCTCACTTAACATTTGCGCAGCGAGCAGATGATCTCCGGCGCGTTCCGCCTTTACCATTTCTTCTTTTTTTCGGTCGACTTCCCGGAACTTAGGAACCTTGATTATGTCCAGTATATCGGCATCCAAAATGGCATCGTCAAAAGGAAAATCTCCGTCCATCATTAGAATGGCTGCTGCTGTTCTCTCCAGACGTTCGTCTTGGAGTGATGCAATAAACCGTCCGGCATCCGGATCATAGCCCTGCGCATAAAAAGCGTATAAATAAGCAGCAAGCGCTGCGTGATCCTCAATATTGAACGCGTCCCCCAGTTTTTCATGAACAGTCTGCGCTACATCTCTGTCGCGCATCATGACATGAAGCAGCCGACGCTCCACATACGTATATGCGGGCTTCAGCGCAGGAGGCCCCGATCTTCGGCGATTTTCATTCCTACCATTATTCCACGAATTGTCGTTATTATCCCTTCCGGGTTTCTTTTTTTGCAATTCCTGATGCTTAATAAGACAATCCTGCTTCAATACTTCTAATGGGAAATCAAATTCGCGTGAAAGCTCCTGCAGATAAACTTCGCGTTCAATAGCGGAATCAAGCTCTGCCACAATTCCAGCGGCTTCAAGCAAGTAATTTTTTCGGCCTTCTTCTTTTAGCAGTATATGGTTTTTTCTTGAATATATAAGTCTAAATTTTGTAGTGGTGACAGGCTGATCAATGGCTTCACGAAGGAAGGCTTCCGGACCATATTCGGTGATGTATTCATCCGGGTCTTTCCCCCTTGGCAGCATGGACACCATAACTCTAAGTCCAGCTCCTTCAAGCATCGGAATGGATTTCATTGCAGCAGCTTGTCCCGCTTCATCGCCGTCATAGCACACCACAATTTCTTCCGCCTGCCGGGCAAGTATCGTACAATGATCATCGGTTAAAGCCGTTCCCATTGTCGCGATCCCATTCTTAACGCCAGCACTCCAAGATTTAATAACATCCATATACCCTTCGAATAAAACGACTTGCTTGCTCTTGCGGATGGCAGGTCGCGCATGATGCAGATTGTATAGCGTACGGCTTTTCGTAAACAGCATCGTCTCCGGAGAGTTCAAGTATTTCGGCTGGCCTTCTCCGATAATACGTCCTGCAAATGCCGTTACCTTACCGTCTCGATCCCAGATCGGAAATATAATTCGTCCCCGAAACCGGTCTACATATCCACTTCCGTCTGACTTGGCAGATAAGAGCCCGCCTTTCTCCATTAAGGAGGGATCGAAATTCCTTGCCGATAGAAATCGGCTTAACGTATCCCACTGTTCCGGTGCATAACCAATCATAAAATGATTGATCAGCTTGTCCCCGAGCCCCCGGTCACGCAAATAGTCTTTCGCCACACGGCCATGCTGCGTGTTGTTCAGCAAGTAGTTGTACAACTTAGCAGTCAGCTCATGAGCCTCAAGTACTGCGCTTCGATCCGTATCTGCAGCTGTAGGCTTAGCGCCCTCCGGATTAGCCCAAGTAACCGGTATGCCTGCTTGCTCAGCCAGTACGCGAACCGCTTCTGGAAAGGTATAACTTTCAATTTCCTCCACGAACCGGATTACGTTGCCTGTCTTGCCGCAGCCATAACAATGGAAAATTTGAAGTTCCGGCGTAACCGTAAATGAAGGTGTCTTCTCCGAATGGAATGGACACAGCCCCTTCATATATTTGCCGTTCTTAGTAAGATGAACGTATTTGCTCACCGTATCTACGATGTCATGATGACGGCGTACCGCCTCAATAACGTCATCCGGTATTTTACCGTAGGTCATTATCCATCACCTTCATCCTAATGACACGTAAATAATATTCGCTAAATGTCATGTTTCTCCTGCAAGATTGCTAAAACTTTTGTCAACTTTTGTTGAAAACGCTCCCGATCCTCGTTACTCATTGCTTTTGGGCCCTTCGTTTTACCTCCTGCACGCCTCCTTTTTGCTAATTCATGACGCCGTTCCATCAAATAATCGATGTTCTCGTCCGAATATTGTTCGCCGCGTGGAGATAAGACGATGGCTCCCTTCCCGATCGCAATACAGGCGAGGCCGAAATCTTGGGTAATGACAATATCGCCTTTGGTAATATGATTCACAATGTACAGATCGACGGATTGATCGCTTCGATCCACCTGTACAACGGATACACCCTCTTCAGGCACAAGACGGTGATCGTAAGAGGAGACCATAACGACCGGTACACGACTGCTGCGGGCAGCCCGAGCAATCTCTGTTTTGACGGGACAAGCGTCGCCGTCAACGACGATTGTCGGTTGATTTTGCTCCAATCAAGCATCACCGCTCACTTCTATATTTCAATTACCGTACTATTATATACGTCAAGACTTTAAAAAAATCCTGCATGAACCGTTAAATACCGCGAAAATGCTCCATAATTAGACTCGCTGTCTCTTCGACTGCCCGATGTGAGACGTCAATGACGACGCATCCAAGCTGTTTCATAATCACTTCAGCGTATTCAAGCTCCTTCAAGATTCGATCCTCTGCCGCATACGAAGCACTGTTCGGCAAGCCTAGAGCCTTCAGCCGCTCTTTCCGTATGGTGTTCAAATACGGTACACCTATCGTTAAGCCGACGATCCGTTCAGCAGGGACATTAAACAATTCCTTCGGCGGCTTCAGCTCAGGGACGAGCGGGATATTGGCGACTTTGTATTTCTGATGTGCGAGATACATTGATAATGGTGTCTTTGAGGTTCGCGATACACCAATCAGGATAATGTCTGCCTTTAGCACACCGGACGGGTCTTTCGCATCATCATAACGGACAGCAAATTCGACAGCATCCACTTTACGGAAATAATCCGCATCAAGCACATGGTTGAGACCAGGTTCTTGACGCGAATGACGACCTGTTTGCCGCTCCAGACTTTCAATCAAAGAGCCAAGCAAATCAATAGCTTCTACCTCATGCTCCCTAGCTAAGCTCTTCATCGCATCCCGCAAATGAGGGATAACAAGTGTATACAGCACAATGGCGCCGGACAGCTTCGCCTGCAAAACAAAACGTTCCAAGGTAGGAACATCCATCACGAATGGTGCGCGACGGATGTCAGTTTGAACCGGATGGAACTGCGCAACCGCAGCCCGCACAACGAGCTCGCCGGTATCGCCAGCAGCATCAGATACAACATAAATTATGACTTCCGCTGAATTGGGCATTAATCATCATCCTTCTTTCCATGTTCTTCAGGACTGACGAAAAAGATACGGGCGACGAGGTCAATTACCAAACAAGTTTCGAGAAATCAGCGATTGCCGTAATGTCATCCGCGATAACCGCAAGTGACGCCAGACGGTTGTTACGTACCGCGTCGTCATTTGCCATAACCATCACGGAATCGAAGTAAGCGGTAATAGCTTCTTTAAGAGAAGATAGATTAGCCAGCGCCGATGCAATATCCCCCTCAGCAATTGCACTTGCAACTGCCGGATGAGCTTTTTGCCATTGCTCATAAAGCGCGGCTTCAGCTGCTTCTTCGAACAAGGACGGATTCACTCCGCGTGATTCTGCTTTAGAAGCCAGGTTACATACGCGGTTGAATGCATCAATCGTCAATTTAAACTCACTGCGCTCGTTGCCGGATGTCAGTTCATTAATCAGAGATGCACGTTCTACCGTAATACGCAAGTCATTGAAGCCAGTAGCCATTACAGCATCAACGACATCGTAACGATTAGCTTGCTCTGACAATACATTCTTCACGCGAAGGGCAAAGAAGTCATTCAAGTCTTTACGAATTTCATCCTCGCCACGTTTCATTCCACGTTCTGTATGGACAGCCAGTGCAGCATCAAACAGGTCCGTCAGCTTCAAATCCAGGCCTTGAGCCAGAATAATCTGAACGATTCCCGAAGCTTGGCGGCGCAATGCGTAGGGATCCTGCGAGCCAGTTGGAATAATACCAATTGAGAAGCAGCCTGCGATTGTATCCATTTTGTCCGCAAGGCTTACGATAGCACCAACAACAGAAGCTGGAGCACGGTCACCGGCAAAACGAGGCTGATAATGCTCGTTGATTGCTTTCGCTACCAATTCGCTTTCGCCTGCTTTACGAGCATAGTCTTCGCCCATAATCCCTTGCAGCTCTGGGAATTCATATACCATTTGAGTAACAAGGTCGAATTTGCAAATATCTGCAGCACGGCTTGCTGCAGCCGCAGTATCAGCATCAACACCAAGCTTCGCAGCCAGCAGATCAGCCGTAGAACGGATTCTTCTCACCTTATCAGCAACCGTACCAAGTTCCTCGTGATAAACGATATTCTCAAGCTTCGCAAGTGCGTCGTTAATAGCGAGCTTCTGATCTTCCTCATAGAAGAATTTCGCATCAGACAGACGTGCGCGGAGTACCTTCTCATTACCTTTTGCCACATTCTCAATCGAAGTCCGGTCACCGTTACGCACCGTTACGAAGAAAGGCTGCAATTGACCTTCTGCATTAAGTACAGGGAAGTAACGCTGATGTTCACGCATCGACGTAATCAGAACCTCTTGCGGGATGTTCAAGAAAGCAGGATCGAATGTTCCATATAATACGTTCGGATACTCGACCAGGAATAAGACCTCTTCGAGCAAATCTTCTTTAATCGCAATTTCCCAGTTCTTCTCTTTGGCAAGTTCCTTAATCTGAGACACAATCAACTGCTCGCGTTCAGCGACGTCAACAATGACATACTGCTCGCGAAGACGCTCTTTGTATTCAGCAGGCGTCGAGACAACCGTCTCCTCGCCTAGGAAACGATGACCACGTGATACATTGCCGCTCACTACATTCGTAATCTCCAGCGGAATGATGTCTTGACCAAATAAAGCTATAAGCCATTTGATTGGGCGAATGAATTTCAATTCATAACTACCCCAACGCATGTTTTTCGGAAATGACATCGATGTAATCAGGTTCGTCAGACCTTCCGGCAATACGGAGGCTGTGTCTGTCCCTACGCTGCTTTTGTTTGCATACACATATTCAACGCCAGCCAGCTCTTGGAAGAAGAACTGCTCAGGTTCAACGCCTTGGCTGCGCGCGAAGCCAAGCGCCGCTTTGCTCCAATTGCCTTGATCGTCAAGGGCGATTTTACGCGAAGGACCTTTTACTTGCTCATTCACATCCGCTTGTTTCTCTTCAACGCCTTGTACATACAAAGCGATACGACGCGGTGTACCAAATACTTCTACCGCTTCATGAGGAATACGAGAGTCAGCAAGCCATTTGACAGCCTTCTCTTTCAATTGATTCATAGCACCGCGTACGAAACGCGCCGGTACTTCCTCAAGTCCAATCTCCAGCAATAAATCTTTAGCCATTGTTCTCCACTCCTTTCTTCAGCAGCGGGAATCCAAGACGTTCCCGTTCCTCCAAATAAGTCGCCGCACAAGCACGCGCCAGATTACGGACACGCATAATGTAGCCCGTACGCTCTGTTACGCTGATCGCGCCGCGAGCATCCAGCAGGTTGAAGGTATGGGAACATTTCAAGACATAGTCGTAAGCCGGGAATACCAGCTTATGTTCAATGGTCTTCTTCGCTTCTTCCTCATACATGTTGAACAATTGGAATAACATCGCCGAGTCAGAAGTTTCGAATGTATATTTCGAATGCTCGAATTCAGGCTGCCAGAATACATCGCCATATTTCACGCCTTCAACCCATTCCAGATCAAACACGTTTTCTTTTTCTTGAATGTAGGAAGCAAGACGCTCCATACCGTAAGTAATCTCTACTGCAACCGGGTTAGCATCAATACCGCCTACTTGCTGGAAGTACGTGAACTGAGTGATCTCCATACCATTAAGCCATACTTCCCAGCCGAGGCCCCAAGCGCCAAGTGTTGGCGATTCCCAGTTATCTTCAACAAACCGAATATCATGATGCTTTGGATCAATGCCAAGACGCTTCAAGCTTTCCAGATAAAGCTCTTGGATATTGTCCGGGGAAGGCTTAAGGATAACTTGGAACTGATGATGCTGATACAACCGGTTTGGATTCTCGCCATAACGGCCGTCTGCAGGACGACGGGAAGGCTCAATATATGCAACATTCCACGGCTCCGGACCAATGGTACGGAGGAACGTCATCGGGTTCATTGTACCCGCGCCCTTCTCTACGTCGTACGGCTGTACGAGAATACAGTTTTGTTCTGCCCAGAATTGCTGCAGTGTCAATATCATGCCTTGAAAATTCATGATTTTTTCTCGCTCCTTTATTCTTTAGTAAGGCGAATGGAGAACGCAAAAAACTCTCGTCTCTACGCCTGCTGCCAGACGTAGGGACGAGAGTTGACTCCCGCGGTTCCACCCTACTTGACTTCGCTTCAACCGCTTCATTCCAAGCGGTGTGCGAAAATCCTCTTTTGGTTAATTGACTCCGGAGTGCCGTTTCACAGTTTAGCTTGTCTGGGCTCACACGATCCCCAAATCGCTTGTTCAAGGTTTGAACTGCTACTTTCTCCATCACTGTCCATATATTGATATTCACATATATTAAACATTTTTAATGCAGTTGTCAAACAGGCGTTAGGTATTATTGCCCATTCTTCTATTCGAATGAGTATTTATCCATCTGATCTAGAAAGGAACGGGATTTAAGAGGAATACCAATTTGAACATCCATCAGCTCACGCATCATTTTTTTCAGTTCTTTCTTGGTCTCCGGCTTAACCTGAATCGTTCCCAGACGTCTTATATCCATTCGGCTGAACAGCCTAAGCAGCTTATAAGCACCCTCACTCATCGCCATTGCCTGGGCATCATTTCTTGCACACCGAGGACATAACACGCCTCCTGAATGCGGACTAAGTCGAAAAGGCCCTTGATCGGTCGAGCAGCCCACGCAGAATTCAAGCTCCGGTGAATAGCCAGCTGCCTCTAATATACGCATCTCGTAAAGATGCGAAACAATTTGCGGGTCTTTTCCTTCCACCATTGCCATCAAACCAGCTTTCAGCTGTTCAAATAACAATTCACCAGATTCGTCCTCCTGCAGCGTCTTGTCAGTAACCTCTGCTAAGTAAGCAGCATAAGCGGACAAATCCAGTTGTTCACGTAAAAGATGGTGAGATTCGAGAATCTCACCATGATTGAGAGTGCCAAGCCCTTTATTTCGGAAAAAAACGAATTCACCGTATGTAAATGGCTGCGCGAGAGAAGCATGTCTGCTCTTCACCTTCTTCGCGCCGCGCACCATTACACCGAGCTTACCGTTTGTTTTCGTAAGCAGCGTAATAATTTTATTGCCTTCCCCATAGTCCATGCTGCGGATGACAATGCCCTCCACACGATATAACATGATTTGATTCCTTCTCCCCCATGCTTACTTCAAGGCAGCCTGCAGGATAACAAATTAAAGGGCAGACGAATCCTCGAACTCAGCAGCTAGCTCCTCATTGTCTCCCGGCAAATATTGAGGATGATTCTCTGGACCAAGTTGATCCATTTCCTTGTAGAGCATGTATGACTCCACATCACCGGTCAATGTAAAATACTTCCACGAAAAATTTCGCATTCGTATTCATCCTTTCCGCCTTGGAAATGAAGCCCTAGACGGTAATTAGGATACGATAAATACTCGAATGCTATCCTTAACAAATTTCGTCAATAAAAGCTTAATCATGTCTGAAGCCGAAATCCTTCAAGACGCGCTCTTGATTGCGCCAATCCTTCTTCACTTTGACCCAAAGCTCCAGGAAAGTGCGTGATCCAAGCAATGCTTCGATATCGCGGCGTGCCTGCTTGCCAACTTCCTTAAGCAGAGCACCTTTTTTGCCGATAATAATCCCTTTTTGGGAGTCACGCTCGACGAAAATAACAGCCCCAATATACACCACACCGTTCTCCTGCACACGCATATCTTCAATACCAACAGCAATGGAATGCGGAATTTCTTCACGCGTCATATGCAGGATTTTCTCACGGATCAGCTCTGAAACGACAAATTGTTCGGGATGGTCTGTGATTTGATCAGCCGGATAATATTGCGGTCCTTCAGGCAAATATTTCTGAAGCTGTGCAAGAAGCGTATCGACATTGTTACCTTGAAGCGCCGAGATCGGCACAACCTCTGCAAATGGATACATATCCTTGTATTGCGTAATAGTTGCTAGAAGCTGCTCTGGCTGTACCTTATCGATCTTGTTCATCACAAGAAATACTGGCGTATCTACTTTCTTGAGCTGCTCAATAATGAATCGATCGCCGCCGCCAAATCCTTCCGCTACATCAATCAGGAAAAGCACGGCTTCTACCTCTTTCAAGGCGCCTTCTGCCGTCTTCATCATATAATCGCCAAGCTTGGATTGAGGCTTATGAATACCAGGCGTATCGAGAAAGACAATCTGCGATGTTTCCGTCGTATATACACCATGGATTTTGTTACGAGTTGTCTGGGGCTTGTCCGACATAATGGCGATCTTCTGCCCGATTAAATGGTTCATAAGCGTCGATTTCCCTACATTCGGCCTGCCAATAATCGCTACAAAGCCGGAGCGGAATTTCGTGCTTGAAGTTGTGTTTTGATTCATCTTTATTTTTAACTCCCTTTCTCTAATGAAGCCGGCGTGAATGCGCCGGGAAGCAGTTCTGTAACCGTCATGATATTCCAGTGACCGTTCAGATTGCCCATTACAACCGGCATATCCGGTGAGCAAAGCTCGACCAGTACCTGCCGGCAGACACCACAAGGAGTGATAGGTCCCTCCGTATCGCCTATGACTGCAATAGCCTGAAATTGTCCAGGCCGCTTACCGTCTGCAATTGCCCGGAAGAGAGCTGTGCGTTCAGCGCAATTACATGGACTATAAGCAGCATTCTCCACATTACAGCCATAATGAATGTGGCCGCTGTCATCAAGAAGTGCCGCACCTACACGAAAGTTGGAGTATGGTACGTAAGCTCGCGACATAGCCTCCTTCGCTGCTTCAAGCAATTTCGAATACTCTTTCGATAATCCCTCGAACGCCATGAGCCTCACTCCTATTCTTCGTATCATTTCACGATAAAATGCCATAAGGGCGGCCCAAGAATGAGCAGCCCGATTATAACAGCAATACACGCTGCAACAAGTACAGCGCCGGCAGCTACATCTTTCGCCGCTTTTGCAAGCGGATGAATGTCAGGGCTAGCCATATCAACGGTATTTTCCACCGCGGTATTCACCATTTCCAAGGAAAAAACTACCGCAATAGTTAGCAGCAGAACTGCCCATTCCAAGCGTGTCAACGGGAGCATCGCTCCAATTAGGCATACAATCACAGCGGCTATCGAATGAATCTTCATATGCCTTTGTGTCCGAACTGCCAAGACAATCCCTGAAAAAGCATAGCCCAAGCTGCGAATAAACTTCAGCATTAACGAGACAAACCTGCCTTTTGCAGGACCGCTTCCTGTTTACCGGTCATCTCGGCTTCGCCTGCATCGTCCATATGATCATAGCCAAGCAAATGAAGGAAGCCATGTACGAACAGGAAGCCAATCTCCCGTTCCAATGAATGACCGTAATCCTCACTTTGCTCCTGTGCTTTCTCAACGGAAATGACAATATCGCCAAGCATGCCGGAGATTGGATCTACTTCGTCCTCGCTCTCCACCTCAAAAATAATGTCGAGCTCTTCTGTTCCGTCATCCTGCATGGCAAATGACAGTACATCCGTAGGACGGTCGATTGCGCGGTATTCACGGTTAAGCTGATGAATCTGCTCGTTATCAGTAAACGTCAGAGTCACTTCACCATCCGTCAGTCCTTCCATCTCGCCGGCGATCTGAAGAAGCTGTTCTAACCTCTCAATCCATTGATCAGGAATTTCAATTTTGTCTTGTTCATTGCTCCAGTCTAATTGCAAGCTCATGAAAGTTAACGCTCCTTTGGTTTTACATCTTCCGGATATTCAATGCGCGAGTGGAATATGCCAATTACACTTTCCTTCAAGGAATGAGCGATTTTATCAAGCTCTTTCATTGTCAGATCGCATTCATTATATTGATTGTCATCTACCCGACTTTTAATAATCTTCTGTATCATTGCCTCTACCTGTTCCACTGTTGGGCTTCTCAGGCTTCGGACGGCTGCTTCAACACAGTCTGCAAGACCAACAATCGCCGCTTCCTTCGACTGCGCTTTTGGACCTGGATACCTATAGTCGTCTTCAGTGAAGTTTGCCTGAATTCCCTGCTCCTCGGCCTGCTTAAGTGCTTTGAAGTAGAAAAACTTGAGCGAAGTCGTTCCATGATGCTGCTCCGCAATATCGCGGATAGGCTTCGGAAGATTTTGCGACTTCAGCATATCCACACCGTCACGGGCATGCGCCACAATGATCGATTTACTCAGCTTCGGCTCAATCGTATCATGAGGATTCTCCATGTTAGTCTGATTCTCGATAAAATAGCTTGGCCGTTTCGTCTTGCCGATATCGTGGTAATAGGAACCGACGCGGCAGAGCAGCCCATCCGCACCAATAGCCTCAGCAGCCGCTTCAGCCAAGTTGCCTACCATAACGCTGTGATGGTAAGTTCCCGGCGTCTCTGTTAATAGCTTGCGCAGCAGCGGATGATTCGGATTAGAGAGCTCTACCAGCTTCAAGGCAGACAATATACCAAACGTAATTTCAAAGAATGGCATAAGACCAATCACAAGAATAGCGGTTAACAATCCACTAGCGAAGGCGAATGCGAGTGAGTACACTAACGGTCCTTGTTCCAGCTGTTCCGTCAGGAACATTAACGACAATACGGCTAGCGAGCCAAACAAGCTGACCATAATGCCGGCTTTCAGAATCGTGGACCGCTGGCTTGCCCGATGGATCGAGAAGATCGCTGCTAGGGAAACAACGATGATGACAAAACCATATTGGAAATCAAAAATTTGCCCTGTTTGTGTATTCAGTATAATACTTCCCGCTATCGCAAACAAAACGGAGCTTATTAAAGCAAGATGCACATCAAGCAGCAGCGTAATTAACATCGTACCCAGCGCAGCCGGCGCCAAATAACCTGCGTAAGGAGCCGAGTCCGTTTGTGTAAGCGAGATAACTTGCATCGTAATGATATTAATCAAATAAATGAGCCACAGCATCAGCAAATGAGTATTGCTGTAGCTTGGCTTCGTGCCGCTGCTGCCGCTATATTGATGCAGATACGTGTACAGGCCGACAATGATCATTACGGACATTAGCAGCAGACCAAGCTGCGGCCAATAGTTCCGTTTATCCTGCAGCAGTTCAGATTCTTTCAACAGCTCATACATTTCAGGCGTAATAATCTCTCCGCGTTTCACGATGAGATCGCCTTCCTTGATTACGACCTGAGGCGTATTCTGCTTCGCCAGAATCTTCGCTTCGTCGGTAGCTTGTTGATCGAGGAACCGGTTTGGCATAATCGTAAAACGGGCCAATTCCTGCACAATTTCCCGGCTTGTACGATTGGTTAAGGAACTTGCGTTAACAAGCTCAGCAACCTTCGTCCGCGCCGTTTCTGCATCACGCAGCTGTTCACTCATCAGCTTGCGAACGACATCTAGACCAACGGTACGCATTTCTTCCAATTGGTCTAGCGATAAGTTAGGAAGCTTGTAGAATGTCTCCTCCGGGATCGTATAGACCTGCTCCTTGATCACCTTCGTCATTTCATCAAGCAACGTATCGCTGTATTTATCGGAGCCCATATTCATCTTGACGAAATTATCTACGAACGTACTGTATTTACCGGGAATCTCATTCCGGTAAATTTCAACCTTGTTCTGTACCGTCACTTGATCATCCAGATTCAATTGCTCAATCCGGACAAAAATCTGATCAATCAGCTGTTCGTTGCGCAGGGCGACGTTCGAGTAAATCGAATCAATCTTGTTCGCCGCCTCTTCCTGCGCTTCAAGTGTTGCTTTGCTATCAAAAATTTGATGTGGTGCTGCTATATCTTTATCACTTGGTGCATCCACTTGAATGTCATAAGTTTCGGGCACCACATGCGGCGCAAGGCTGAAATAAAATAACAGCACGAACATAAATAATAGCAAGTAACGTACAGCCGCGCTCTGTTTCCAGCCAGCCGGCTTCTCCCGCTGCTGGTAAGCTTGTTTACCGGCCTGAGTCTGATTCATGGAGCGGACATTCCTCTCTATGCTTTGTTTTCAGCGTCCCAGTTGTATGCCACGATTATTTTTTGAACCAAGGAATGACGAACGACGTCTTGCTCTGTGAAATGAATGAAACCAATTTCCTCAATATCTCTTAGAATGCGCTGCGCTTCGATGAGACCCGAGTTTTTGCCCCGAGGCAAATCGATTTGAGTTACGTCGCCTGTGATAACCATCTTCGAACCAAATCCGAGCCTAGTCAGGAACATCTTCATTTGCTCTGGAGTCGTATTTTGTGCTTCGTCCAAAATAATAAAGGCATCATCAAGTGTACGGCCGCGCATATACGCAAGTGGTGCGATCTCGATTGTACCACGTTCGAATGCCTTCACCGTTTGATCAGGGCCAAGGACATCATGAAGCGCATCATAAAGCGGTCGCAAATAAGGGTCAACCTTCTCTTGCAAGTCGCCTGGCAGGAAGCCCAGACTTTCACCGGCCTCTACGGCAGGACGAGTCAGTATTATTTTTTTAACAGAGCCTTCTTTAAGGGCCGCCACAGCTAGAACAACCGCAAGATAGGTTTTACCGGTACCTGCAGGTCCGATCCCAAACACGATATCCTGCTTCTTGATCGTCTTCACATAATGGCGCTGACCGATCGTCTTCACGCGAATCGGCTTACCTCTGTAAGTCGTCGTAATTTCAGCTTTAAGCAAATCGAGCAATTCTTCCGCTTGCATGTCGCGCGCTAGATCTAGCGCATAGGTGATATCTCTCTCCGAAGGAATATATCCACCGCGGACGAGCTGTAGCAGCACATTGTAGAACTGCTCTAGTGATTCCACCTCTTTCACCGGACCGGAAATGACAATTTCCGCTTCGCGAGAAGATAGAGTTGACTCCATCTGCTGCTGCACCAGCTTAAGAAACTTATCTTGGGGGCCAAATACGGCCAAACCCTCTACGGCATTCTGGAGCGGAATTTTGACTACTTTTGCTTCACTCTGCAACAACCTCATTCTCCTTGCATCTGGACTAGTGGCATCTCTTCTACGATTGATTGCTCCACTTCAAAAAGAACTTTCATATAAACTTTACCATTGTCCGAGTTTTCATGCAAAACAATTTCCTTTAATACGACAGCGTCGCTGCCAGCTTTCTGCATCACATCTGCTTTTGCCTCAAGCATGCCGTTATTTTTCGCTTCTTCGACAGTAAGCTCCCTTACGTCGGTACGAACCTCCATTATCGTCTTCTTCAAACGCCCAAATGGCAGCTTCCAATTACGCCAGGCCGCTTGCTCCTCATAGACAACATCCTCGGAGGTGCCAAATGGATTTTTACCATATCCACTGACTTGCAGTGCACGGTTGCCGATCACGGCATACCACTTTGTTTTCTTTTCGCCGGTATATACTTTTACCTCCTGAGTCAGAGGAGATGCCACATTATATTCATACCATACAAGGCCTCGGACTTTGCCCTTAGCGACTACCGATTGCGTATACTCGCCTCCTCCGATCGTTCCGGAGATAAGGGTTTGTCCTTTACGAACCTTCATATTTTTCTTGACAACAGGCCGCCCTTTCTCGGTATATATTTCCGTTATTACAGCATCATCAGAAGCTATGAGGTGACGTGGACTTTCCAGATCTTGCTTATCTGGTTCTGTTGCTTCAACGACTTGAATGATAATCCTTGTCCCTTTTTTCTCCACACCAACCCACGTGGCTCCGGGAAGGTCAGTGACCAGTTCCTTGGATAAAATATCTTTATCCTTTAATTTGAATGACCACTGCATAGGAAAAATCCCCTCTTGCTTGGCCGCAGCCAGGATCTGCTCCTCCGTCAGCTTGACGTTCCCCTTCACTTCGATTGACCAGACAAGCGAGGACAATAAATAAATACCGATAAAAAATACACCTAGTCCAATAGCAAAAAACTTTCTTTTCTCCACTCGGATGAGCCAAAAAGGCATCCCATGTCTTTTCGTTACATGAACGCGGCAGCCTGTCTCCTTTAAGAACGGACGAAGACGAAAAAAATCTCCAACGGACAGTTCAAATTCCAGCTTCCCGTCGCTTGTCCACCTTATGGAAGACAACTCGAGCCCCCCCTCGAGAGCCCGATTGACAAGCCTTTCAGGTTGTCCATCCCTGATATGCACCGTAACAACACCGCGCACCCACTGCAGCCATTGACCAGCCATGCTTATCCCTCCTGATCCCTTACTTCAATACTTTTAATCTGACCTTCTATAAATACTTCTTCCGTCCAAATTGTCCGTATTACAAGCGAGGTTCCTGTAACTTCGAGCTCGCCTTTGCTGAGTGCCAGTCTAAGCTTCTCACTCGAGAAATGAAGAACACCTCGGTGGTTCTCGATATAAAGCTGGCGGTCGCCAATCATGGTCATCCGGGGCAGATCATAGACAACATCCTGCGGCAAATCCAATATATCGGCAGTCCATTTGCGTAATTTTCGGTTTATACGGCCCATATCTGATCCATTGTCCCCCTCCGCCGCGCGAGTGCACATTATCGTACTGTACCAAAATATGCTTGAGCGGAGTGAATTATGAGATAAACGATGCCATCCTTTATGGATAAAAATAGAAAACGACTGGCTCATGATGTTTAGGCATCATGAGCCAGTCGTTAATTGCTTCCGCACTGCGGATATAGTGTGCTTATTTATTTGCCAAATGGCCGTTTAGAACGCGGAGGTCCTAAAATTTCAGCCCATACTACTGCTTTGCGCATCTCCTCAACCTTCGGAGACAACGTAGCAGCCTCCTTAGGGCTCTCAGGGAGTGGAGCTATGAAATCCGGCCTAGCATAAGCCATACGAGCGCGAGGCGGCTCTGGACGGCGTGCAGGCGCTTGAGAGGATCGTTCATAAGACGCGATCACTTCAGGCTGTGACGGCTCGGAAGGAGGTCTCGCAGCGATCGGCCTTGCAGGCTCTACGCTTTCATCTTCCTCTTCTTCCCAATGCGTTTCCTGCCGGGATTCCCGATTTGGATCGTTTCCACCGCCAAAACTTGGCATACGGTTCGTGCGCGCTTTGGATCGGTTACGGCCAAACATCGAGTATAGAACACCACCTACAACGATGACCCAATAAATATTTTCTAGAAGAAAGCTGATTAAGTTCACACCTGCACCTCCATCAAGCGACGCGGCAAGGCGCCTTAGTTGTCTTTATCGGCAGGAGTGTCCGGCTTGCCAATTGTATTACGCATTTGGGTATCCGCTTCAATATTTTTAAGGTTCATATAATCCATTACACCAATTTTGCCTGATTTCAGAGCATCTGCCATCGCAAGCGGTACTTGCGATTCGGATTCAACAACCTTCGCGCGCATCTCAACAACGCGTGCTTTCATCTCTTGCTCCTGAGCTACCGCCATTGCACGGCGTTCCTCGGCTTTCGCCTGAGCGATCCGTTTGTCAGCCTCAGCTTGCTCTGTTTGAAGATGAGCACCAATGTTTTTACCTACATCAACGTCCGCAATATCAATAGACAGAATCTCGAACGCAGTACCTGCATCCAGACCTTTGCCAAGCACGGTGCGAGAGATCATATCCGGATTCTCAAGCACATCTTTATGCGAGTTAGAAGAACCTACTGTTGTTACGATACCTTCACCAACACGGGCGATAATCGTTTCTTCGCCAGCACCACCGACAAGTCGCTCGATATTCGCACGTACTGTAACACGGGCTTTAACTTTCACTTCAATACCATCTTTTGCTACCGCAGCTACGATCGGTGTCTCAATCACACGCGGGTTAACGCTCATTTGTACCGCTTGCAGAACGTCACGGCCTGCAAGGTCAATCGCTGCTGCACGTTCAAAGACGAGCGGAATGTTTGCACGTTGCGCGGCAATCAGCGCATTTACTACACGGTCAACGTTACCGCCTGCCAGGAAATGGCTCTCTAACTGGTTAATCGTAAGACCTAGCCCAGCTTTTGTTGCTTTAATTAACGGATTAACAATCCGGCTAGGCACTACGCGGCGGAGGCGCATAGCTACCAGCGTGATAATGCCGACTCTTACGCCCGAAGCAAGGGCGGAAATCCAAAGCATAATCGGGAAAAAGCTTAAGAATACGGAGAGAACAATAATCGCAACTACTACAATAATTAATACGGATACAATCGGATCCATTTGATATAACCCTCCATGTCATTTTTTTCTTATTATCCTATACTACTTCTCTTACGACAACCCAGGTCCCTTCGGTCTTAATGACCTTCACTGTCTTGCCTGAAGCAACAAATTCACCTGAAGTGACGACATCTATCCGGTTCTCGCCGATCAGGATCGTTCCTGCAGGACGAAGCGGTGTAATAGCTACACCTTCCTTACCCAGAAGTTCATCCTTTGTTTCCGCGGACAGATAGCCTTTATCAGTTGTCAGCTTCTCGCGCAAAATAAATTTGTTCCAGATGCCTCTGTCTTTATATTTGCGAACGACGAAGTACAGAACGATCGATGCTACTGCCAAAGCGATGACCAACGAGACAAAAGCTGTGATCGGGCTGGATGCCGCCGTCAGAACGCCTGCCACTAGCGAGACACTGCCGATGATGCCAAGTACACCCCAGCTTGGTACAAAGAGCTCTACGATCAATAGGGCTATACCTATCACGAATAGTACAACAGACTCCATTCCTGCAAATCCGGCTACATAATGACCAAAGAAATACAAACCAAAGGATAAAATCCCGACTAGCCCCGGAATGCCAAAGCCAGGAACAAACAGCTCAATGGCAATACCTGCAATACCCAATGTGAAGAGTACTGTCATAACTAGAGGATTCACCAGCCACGTTGCAATCTTCTCCGCTACTGAAGGCTTTAGATCAATGCGATCCCGGTTATCAAGACCAAGCCATTTGATTGTCTCTTCAACCGACTGCGCTTTGTGCTCCGCATAGCCTACTTTAATCGCCTCATCTGCGGTTAAAGTTAGAATCTGTCCAGCTTCCTTAATTTGACTGATCTCTGGCATAGATAACACAAATTTCTGATCAACCATCGCAGCTGCAATATCTGGATTACGTCCATTCAGCTCGGCTGCATCCCTCATCGTTTTCACCCAGAAGGATATAACCTTTGGACTTTCAATGAGCTTTCCTGAACCATCCACAACTGCTGCAGCACCAATTGTACTCTGTGGTTCCATCACGATATTTTCCGCATTAAGCGCAATATACGTGCCTGCCGATACAGCTTTTCCTTCAACAAAAGCGGTTGTAGGAATTTTGCTCTTGCGGATCAGCTCTCCGATTTCCTCGGCGCTTGTCACTTCTCCGCCAAATGTATTAATGACAAGCACGACTCTTTCTGCTTTAGCCTCTGCCGCTTCTTTATACGCCCTTTCCAAGAAGGACTTGAGTCCTGACTCAACCGACTGCTTAACCGGCACGACGTATACGGCGGGACCTATGCTTCCCGCTTCAGCGCCTTGCACAGCCTTGCCCCCTGACAGCAGCCCTCCAACGGTCGCAAGCAGCAGTGAGACGAGCATCAGAAGCGGCCAAATGACAGCCGATCTATGCCAACGTTTCGTTTGCAAAGTGTCGCTCCTCCTTTTCAATCAGTAACCATTTATACGCTTATATGTACATTATGTTTCAAAATTGTCACATCTACGTGAAAATAGCTTAGCCACTCTTAAAGGGAATGTCTAGCTAAAAGCAAAAACACCCCTGTTAAGGGGTGTCTCCGTCCGAACATATAGTTATTGCAGAAATTGTTGTACATATTGATTTACTAGTTTACCATCAGCGCGCCCTTTTGTTTTTGGCAAAAGCGCACCCATGACTTTTCCCATCTCGGCTTTAGAAGAAGCACCGAGTTCCTGGATGGTCTGCGTTACAATCGCTTTAATCTCTTCTTCGGTCAGCTGAACGGGAAGGTATTGACTAATAATTTCAATTTCTGCTGAAAGATCTGTAACCAGATCATCTCTGCCGGCTTTGCTAAATTCTTGGAGGGAATCTTTACGTTGTTTGATCTCACGACTGAGTATATCTACCACTTCAGTATCCTCGAGAGGACGCTTCAAATCAATCTCCAAATTTTTAATTGCCGCGCGAATCATACGAATCGTCGTCAACTTGAACTTGTCCTGATTCTTCATGGCTTGCTTCATATCGTCGGTCAATCTATCGCTCAGGTTCATTATGGAAGGATCCTCCTAAAACTTTCTCTTACGCGCAGCCTCAGACTTCTTCTTGCGCTTAACACTTGGCTTTTCATAATGCTTGCGTTTTTTCACCTCAGCCAAAACACCATCTTTAGCGATGGAACGTTTAAAGCGGCGAAGCGCAGCATCAATAGTTTCGTTTTTGCGAACTTTAGTTTCAGACACCAGTTTTCCCTCCCTCCGAAACAGACCGTCCAGAGCATTAAATAAACACGGTTTATCAAATTTCATTATAAGACAAAACAAAATGAAGTGTCAACTTACACTATTTCCTACTAACGTTCCTAGCTTCTCTCCACCTAATAAATGGATGTGTAAATGATATACGACCTGACCGCCATCACTATTCACATTATTAATCAGCCGATAACCAGACTCGGCAATCCCTTGCTGCTTAGCGATTTCTCGCGCTGCTGCGAACAATTCCGCGATAACCGAATCATCCTCTTCAGTTACATCGTTCATCGTAGGAATATGTTTTTTGGGAATAATCAATATATGTACAGGAGCCGCAGGCTGAATATCTTTGAATGCGATTACGTTCTCGGTTTCGTACACTTTACTCGAAGGAATGGAGCCTTCGATAATTTTGCAAAAAATGCAATCCAAATATGCCCCTCCCTTCATCCATACTATTCCAATATTATAACCGATAACAGGTATGCTCGTCCAATCGGTGGACGCCGGTCAGAACGCAGCCGCGTTCGTGAGCCGGTATTGCATCCTTTTTAATAAAATGGCAGCAGCGACAGGGCAAGCAAACCTGTGAGCGGCATCACCTGACGATAGAACCGTCCTCTTGGATAATAAGGATATGGGTACAGTCCAGGGTATGGTACAAAAGCTCTGGCATCCCAGCCAAGCGACCCGCTGCATGGTACGGCCAAACAGACATATTTGTCATCCACATACTCAACAATCCCATCAATACACCAGCCGTCATGCGTTTGAGCAAGCACATACCGGTGCATATGCGCGGAACAATGATCTTGCAGCGACTGCTTCTGCTGCACGGCTATTGCTGCTTCTGCTACAGGGGCTTGATTCTCCACCTTCGTAGGAGCAATTGAAGCAGGCTTGGAAGCGGCCGGTTTTACCTCTGATGACTTTCCTTTTTCCTTCTTGCTTTTCTCCATCTTTGTGAGCCTCCCGTCTGCTACTATCGTATGCAGGACTGGGCATTTGGCTACTGGGCTGGATATTTCATGCTAGAATGCCCGCTTATTGACTGCTCAAGCTGCTTCGGAATATCAAGCCACCCGATACCAGCTCCAATCTGGATAGAACCGCTGCGAGACTTGGCTGCTTCAAATTGAAACTGCTCCAAAATCGCCAGCTGTGACGCATAAACGTCCTTCAAAGATTTCAAATAGCCCGTTTCTGCCTCTGTTAGTGTTCCATCCTGCTCATTAATGTATTGGAGCGAATTATTGACATCAATGATATAGTCATACACTTGATCGGAATCAAACTTACTCTCGTCAAAGCTGTGTGATTGCTGTAAAAACTCAACTAATCCTGAGGCATCCCGAATAACCGTGCCCGCCTCAGTATCTTTACCATCAAGTATAGCTCCGGCATTATCCAATACAGCCTGATAATAAGCAGAGGCTTTAGTCGCTGATCCGATTATCGCAATACCTTTGTCATACTTATCGTTTTGTTCCCCTTGCAGTGATTGCGAGTACAAGAAAACGTTACCGGTGAGACTGAATACAAGCAGCAGTAACGTGATCGGCAACGCATATGACCGTTTCTTCGATTGTTGTTCCTGTTCCATGAATGTCCATCCTTCCTGATCATTGAGCAATGCATATGTATGATACCTAAAAACTTTCCTGCTGGAAAGTTTTTAGGTTAATGCTTCCGATGACTAAACTATAATCGAACCGCCTGTCCTCCATCAAAGAAAAAGACATGGCTTTCCGCAATAGGTTTACCTATGACAGATTCAATGGCTTCAGCATACAGCTCGAGCTGGAATCTATGACGTTCGGCTGCCTGCTCCCACTGCTTCATATAGATTCGATCGGTTTTGTAATCTAGCAGTACAACCCCATCCGCATCTTCGAACAAACAGTCGATAACGCCTTGAATGAGCACCGGTTCGCCAGCAGCATCCGCAGAAAGACTTGGGTACACACGATGAGCCGGAAACATACAGCTGAACGGCACTTCCCTGCGAACCCAATCAGCGGCGACTAATCGCTGGCCAATTGTCGTATCGAAGAAAGAAGCAACAGCAGGCAAATCAATCGATTCCGCCTGCCTTGTAGTAAGCAATCTTCGCGCAATCATATCGCTGAGCATCGTCTCCAGCTCAGCTACACTTACGTCACCAGTAAGGGGAATATGCTGCATAAGCAAATGGCTGACTGTTCCCTTCTCAGCAGCTGTTAATGCCGCTTCCTCCATGAACCGAGGTCGTCTTAAACGGAACGTGTAGCTTCCGCCTCCTGTGCTTTTCTGGCTGTCATCCTGCTCAGTAATGACTGCAGGGATCAGAGACTCTGCTTCCTCATAGATTTCTGAATGAAGACGTTTCATCTCAGTAACCGAAGTTTTTGCAGCTACGACTGTTGACGCCTGATGGCTATACTGCCACTCCAATCGAATACGGAGCTCCTCGTCGACTCCCACTTGATCAAGCTGGGCTAATGACAACACCCCTTGGAGCCGATCCTCTCGCTCTTGATCCGCGTCTGTTGGCTGCTCTGTACCTACAGCGACTTCAAGGCCCAACATTGCCGCCTCAACAACACCAGCCCTCCATTGCAGCAAGCGCGCTTCTTCCTCACCGGAGATAAAATCATCTGGCATTTGATTAAAAGAAGAAGCAGCAAGCGGACCAAGCCAATCTAGGAAGGTTGAAGCCGTGCTAAGCCGGAAATCTGAAATATTCCCGGTTGAATCCGTAGCCGATTGCCAGCGACGAAGCTTCGCAGCAGCATCCGACACTGTACCAATTAGAAACATTTTCTCCTTAGGGCGTGTTAAAGCAACATACAGGATCCGCATTTCTTCCGCGAGCATCTCCATCCGCATACGTCGACGAATAGCCAAGAAAGGCAAGGCTGGATAACTGACACGCTTCTCCGGATCAATAAATTTAGGACCAAATCCAAGCTGCTTATGCTTTAGAAAGGCACTTCGCAAATCCTGCTGATTGAAGTTTTTGCCTAATCCTGCAACAAACACAACCGGGAATTCCAGACCTTTACTCTTATGAATGGACATGATGCGTACAACATTCTCCTGCTCACCAAGCGCCCTTGCTGTGCCTAGATCTCCACCGCTGTCACGCATCCGTTCAACAAACCGCAGGAACCGGAATAAACCACGGAATGAAGTCGCCTCATATTGGCGGGCACGGTCATGTAAAGCCCTTAAGTTTGCCTGCCGCTGTATCCCTCCCGGAAGTCCGCCGGCAAAATCATAATAACCCGTCTCCCGGTAGATACTCCAGATCAAATCTGCTAATGAGCCTTGTCTCGCGTCATTCCGCCACCGGTCCAACCGATCCAGGAACAGCGAGAGCTTGCGTCTTAGCTCCTCAGGAAGTAGCAGATCGCCAGCCGCCTGCAGCACTGCATCATAATAAGTGTCATGAATCGCACCAATTCGAATGAGCGCAAGCTCCTCGGCATTAAGCCCAAAGATCGGTGATCGGAGCGTACCCGCCAGCGGAATATCTTGATACGGATTATCGATTACACGAAGCAGGGATAAGATCGTTTCAACCTCTGTCGCATCAAAATACCCGCTGCTGAGTTCCGCATACCCTGGAATGCCCGCAGCTTGAAGCTCCTCAATGATAACAGGTGCCCACTGCTGGGTAGCACGCAGCAAGATAACGATATCACGCCATTCCATTGGACGGCTTTCCCGCTTCTTACCATCGTAGACACGGAAGCCCTCATCAAGCAGCGTTCTAATTTGACGGGCAATGAGACGAGCCTCCAATTGTGCAGTTTGAAGCTCTTCGACTGATTCAGCTCCGCTTGATCCCTGCTCAGTATCCTCTTCGGAATCCGCTGACGCCTGATTATCCTCAGATTCAGGAGAGCCTGCTTTATCAATAACCGCGAGCTCCACGGCAAATCGTCCAGCCTGTTCTGGCTCAGGATATGAGGCGCCGCATACAAGCTCAGCCCGTGTGTCATAATCCATCTCTGCAACGGATTCCCGCATAATGGCGCGGAACACGTCGTTAACTCCATCAACGACTTCAAGCCGGCTTCGGAAATTGCGGGCAAGGTCAATGCGCAGGCCGTCTCCACCAGGTGCTCCGTAATTTTTATACTTACTCATGAACAAATTGGGCTCCGCAAGACGGAACCGGTAAATACTCTGCTTAACATCGCCTACCATAAAGCGATTACCTGCATTCGGATTCGCGATCAGAGATACGATTGCCTCCTGCACCATGTTCGTATCCTGATACTCATCGAGCAGGATCTCATCAAATTGGCGTTGATATTCAAGCGCAGCTGATGATGGAGCCGTTACTTCAGGCGTCGATTCCGGTGCCCGCAATATTCGCAGGCAATAATGTTCTAGATCGCCGAAATCAAGCAGTCCTTTAGCCCGTTTAGCTGCTTCATATCTTTGTCCGAACTCAATAACAAGCTCAGACAAAGCCCCCATCAGTGGTGAGAGCTCTTGCAGCTCGTCAGCAAATTCCTCTGCAGAGCGGCCAAACAACTCATCAGCAAGCGAGCTGATCAGCTTTTTCGCATTGTCGCGAAGCTCTTTGGCCTGTTCCTGCATGGATTTATCATAGTCATCGCCGCGCATGGCCTTAAGCTTACCGAATTGAATCGATTGGAATGACTCAAACCACAACTCCCAAGGGAGCATACGTACCGTCTCCGAGAGCCCATTCACGAGTCCAAGATCCTCTTCGAAGGTTGCAGCATAAGGGGCTGGTCCGGCAGGCTCTCTGGTCAAATTCATGGCTTGATTCAATAAGGAAGCGGCTCCTGACAACGCCATTTCCACATCAGACCGGAGACTTGCCACCCACGGGCTGCTGCGAAGCTCCTCCACATTGTTCACCGCAAAGCTCGCAGCTGTCTGACGAAGCCAATGCTCGGGCCACGGATGGCTTTGAGCGAAGTCATATAGCTGCTGAACCAGCCTGTATAAGGGTTCATCGCCGCGTTCTCCGCCGTAACGGTCCGCTAGTCGCAGGAATGCACCATCGTCACCAGCACCCTCATATTTCTCCTCAAACAACTGATCAAGCACGTCGATCCGCATCAGTTCACTTTCCGTTTCGTTCGCAATCCGGAAGCCAGGGTCAAGCCCAATGAGCGGATAATACCGGCGAATGACGTCCAGGCAAAAAGAGTGAAGTGTCGTAATCGACGCCCTGTTCATAAGGGCAAGCTGCCTTCGCAAATGCTCGGAATCCGGCTGCCGCTCGAGCTCCTTTTCCAGTGCGATCCTGATTCGGTCCTTCATCTCGGCTGCCGCGGCTTTCGTAAACGTAGCAACAAGAAGTCTGTCAACATCAGAGAAGGAAGAGATCTTCCGGATAATCCGTTCTACAAGAACAGCTGTCTTACCAGAACCAGCTGCTGCTGCGACCAGAACATCCGACCCTTCGGTCACAATCGCGCGCCACTGGTCATCTGTCCAAGTACTGTTCTCCGGTTTTGCCGGCACACTAGTCGTCGTTTCCACGTATTAACTCCTCCTCTCCATGCAGCTGCTGCCATATTTCTTCTTCCGAGAGCTTACCAAGCTTCATATATTCATTGCCGTCAAATAACGGATCAAATTGGCATACCGGCTTATAATCGCAATATTGACACGGCGACTTGGTTCCGAGACGGTATGGTTCAATGGATACTTTCCCGCAGCCAATCTCTGAGCCAATCCGGCCGATAGTACGTCTGACCGAACTTCGAAGGGTATCCCACTGTTCGTCGGTTACAACGGAAGAGCTGCTGTAAAATCCACCGTCACGCTTAAGTGCAATGGGCAGAATCTCCGAATAACCGGATTCCAGCTGGTCGTCCATTAATCGTGCGGTCTCCGCCTCTGCAGTTATAAGACCACGTGTCTTGAACTTTTTCAACATTCTTGCATTAACTTCAGCTCCGGACAAGCCGTTCGATACGGCAAGCATAGGATTATGAACATGGAAATAAAGCACACCAGCAGGTGATGCCGGCTTACCTAGCCATTCTGAAGCATGCGTAACAAGCACATCCAAATAAGTGAGCATCTGCAGCGAGAGGCCAAATGCCACTTCTTCCAGCCTCAGCTGTGTAGAGCTGGACTTATAGTCGAGCACACGCAGCAACAGCCCTTCCTCCGTCTCAGCGGCATCTACGCGGTCAATACGGCCAATAATCTCCATCGTTCCACCATTATTCAGCGGAATGATAAGCGAGGGAAGTGTTCCATCCGGACCAAAATCAACCTCCAGCCCAACAGGCTGGAATTGCGCTCTGCGCGAATGCTCACTTAAGATCACGGCTGCCTGTGCAACAATCTCCTTCAGCTTGCGAGCGATATATTGAAATCTGCCGCTGCTGAGCAAAATTTGTGATTGCAGCCTTGGAGCAAGTTCATCAACTGTTTTGGCTGCCGCTTCACGAATCTGTCCTTCCGGCATCGAGCCCCAGCGTTGACCAAGACCTCCTGCTAAGCGGCTGAGTGCCGCATGGAACAGCTGCCCGACATCCGGCGCTTCCAGCCGATACATCTGCCGCTCTCGAAGTCGCAGGCCATGGATTGCAAAATGTTGAAACGGACAGGACACGAACCGCTCCATCCGAGATACACTTGCCCTGAGTCTTGTGCCATACAGCTGTTCAGCCGTTGCCAAAGTAAGCTCCTGCTCTTGATTGGAGTAGCTGAGCGATGCATTAAGCAGTTGAAGCTTGTCCTGCCATTCCGGACGGATCGCATACCAGTTGTACATATCCCACCAGAAAGGCGCGATGTCCGCTCCTTGCCGCCAAGCCCGAAGTTCGGTGATCAAATAGGCAAGCGTCCGCTGTGGATGCTCAATATAGGAGCGCTGCTCGTCTTCTTCCATTCCAGGAGAAGGCTCACCAGCGGCTTGATAGACAGGGATGCCAGGGAACAGCTGCTTAACCTGCCGAATCACTTCGGAAGGCAGAAGGCTTTTGCCTTCTTCATCTGCCTGCGCCCAGCTGATCCACAGATGAGCGCTTGGTGTGGTTAAAGCATTATAAATCAAGAAGCGTTCATCCAAGAGGCGTCGTCGGACGCCAGGAGCCATAACAAGCCCTTCATCAGCCAGCCGCTCCCGTTCCTGCTCGGTCAACACACCGTCCTCTTGAATACGCATCGGCATTACACCGTCATTAGCGCCAAGCACATAACAAATCTTTACATCCCCAGAACGAGTCCGGTCCATACTGCCGATCAGCGCTTGATCTAGGGCAGGCGGAACTGCGGCCAGCTTCAAATTCTCAAGGCCTGTCTCTATCATGCCAGCGAACAGCTCAGGCGGCATCCCCTCATCACCAACCATCTCAACGAGCTGGTCGAGCAGCTGCATCACGCCGTCCCATAGCTGACGATGGGCCCTAGCACGCTGTGTGCGCCCTGCAGCGCTGTCCTCACGGCTCCAGCGCTCCAGACGATCTGCTGCATCAGAGTGGTCTAGCAGACGATACAGCGCTTCACACATGACCTTTACGTTTGGTGCTTTTTTCAGAGCTTGTTCAAATCGGCGAAGAGGAGGCACAATAGCCTCTCTTGCAGCCAGCACAGCATTAAACTCGCGTTTAGCTTTGGCGCTTGGCTCTGCTGCCGTCTCAGGTTCATCTTCCAACGATTGCTGCATTAACGGCTGCCACCTGGAGCGGTCAAGCCATTTCCAGCCGTCTACACCCGCGGCAAGTACGTAATTCTCCAGCCGGTCGAACAGCTCTCTGGACATGCTCCCATCAATCGGGAATAACAGCTCTGTCTTAATACAGCGGAAAACAGCCTCATAATGCCAGCCATGAAGCACAGTCTCCAGCGCCGAACGAATAAATTCGACGAGCGGATGATGAACGGTATTGTTCTTTTGGTCAAGGAAATAAGGAATTTGATAGTCATCAAATATCGTTTGAATATAATCTGTATAGTCTGTCGCATTACGCACCATAACAGCCATATCGCGCCAACGCAGTCCATCCTCTCGTGCTCTTCGCACCATATCCCTAGCGGCTGCTTCAACTTCCGCTCTCCGGTTCGCAGATGCATGAAGAGATACTCCGCATGCGGGGTTCTGCACGGCAAGAAGTTTCTTATCCGGCAGAAGCATCGGCGTCCTGCCTCCATAATGCTTCTCCAAATGTGCCAGCATTGGACTTCTTCCAAATCTGGACGGCACTCCTTCACTAAGAACAACCGTCTCCTGTACCGTTACGCCTGCCTGCGCAGCCAAGGCCAGCAGCTTCCCATATGTTTCGGCCGTAGGATGGAACAGCTCCAGCTCATGCGGCACTTCACCCTCGTCGTAAGGACGGTCCAGCGTCAGAGCTACAGTTACCTCCGCAGAAGAAGCGATCAACGCTCCCAGTGCTTCATATTCCTTTGGTGTAAAGCCATGGAACCCGTCAATCCACAGCTCAGCGCCATGCATAGCAGGAGCGGAAGCGTAACTTGCGATCAACTGCGTTAAATAGTCTTCGGAGTCAATATATAATCCGCTTAATTCCAGCTCTAATTTATCATAGACCAAGCGCAGGTCATGCAGCTTGCGATTGAGAAGCGAAGCGTCCTCTACTGAAGCTGTCTTTGCTTTTAATAATTCTGCATCAATGCCGTAGCGTTTCCACTCTGTGAGCAATTCTCCAAGCCGTTCAATAAAGCCTGGCTGCCCTGCACCATTCTGGAACAATTCCAGCTGCTTGCCTAGGCGGTGAATGATCTTGAAAAGCATCATATGCTTGCCGTTATCGCTGATCGGTATAAGCGCAGTGCCGCCTGTTTCCTGCATCACACGAAAGGCTAGACGGCGGAAACTCAGTGCTTGAGCCCGTATAGTCCCGCTTAGCTCGGTTCCTCTCAGCAAGGCGTACTCTGTCTGGAAAGTAGCCTGCTCCGGCACGAGCATAATAAGCGGCGCTCCATCCGGTTCACGCTGCAGTTTTGCCCGAATAGCATCCAGGCAAAATGTGGTTTTCCCCGTTCCTGAACGGCCTAACACAAATCGAAGCCCCATCTCCAGACCTTCCTTTCCGATTCCATCTCATAATCTATTATTCTACCATATCGGCAGTTCTTTTTCATTCAAACGACAAACGTATGTTCTGGAAGTTATGCTAACTTTTTAATAAATAGCCATTGCATTCCCTTAAATACCGAGTATAATACTAGGTAATAAACCATGAGGATTGGAGGGGCGGCCATGATCTCGAATCAGAAGATTGCCCGGCAATGGATAAATGATTATCTGGATTTGTACAATTACGCCAAACAGATCGGAGATATCGAGTGGCAGCAGCAGTTAATCCGCATACTCGCCCAATCCGAAGAAGAATCCCATCAACTTGCACTTACTAGAAAAGCTTCTGAGTTATGGCAGCAGTTCGATATCATTAATAAGAAAATGATGGATCTCTATCATCAGTTAAGAACCTCGGATGACTCCTCCGAATTGAGAACTTTACAGGAAGAAGTCTGGGTGCTCAAATTAAAGCGTGTCGAACTTAGCAGACGATTTAAAGAAACGATGTAAGCCTATAAAAATAAAAAATCCCGCATGCGGTTAGCCGCTCTGCCGGATTATGGGTTGGTTAGACATACAGTTATCTGCTTTGTCCGTTATGAAACTTCGCTTAAGTGCAGTCGACTGCCTCTCAGCGTTACATTCCTATTATACACATCAAATATGCATATTCAAATGTATATTTATTGAACTAAATCGCCGTTTGTTTCATTTCACGCATCATGCCCATCATTGATGTCAGCATCTCATCACATTCCTGCATTTTCATCATCATGCTGTCCATTTCCATTCCCATATCCATCATGTCCATGCGATTCATCTCGCTCATTTGATCCATCATCATCTTCATATTGTTCATCTTGCACATCATTTCCTCCATACACATAGCCATCATCATTTTCATGCTCATCATCTCCATCATCCCATCTCCTTTTTTAATATCATTTTTTTGTTGAAGCCCATTAAATAGAATAACTTATCTCCCATACTCTTACAACCATTATTTTCCAAAATAAATATCATATTCTGTCGAATCGATAAAAAAAGCCGCTTGGATCTCATCAGGATCCATGCGGCTTTTTTGAGCTATATTTACTTACTCCGAACCTCAAACACTGCAAACTTCAAATAGTGACCTTCTTGTACGCCAAGAAGCTGCGGATGATCTTTGCCTGCCGCCCGCCATTCAACGAGTCGCAGCAGCTTGCCTGCATCGGTAGCCGCCTCCTGAATGGTCTCCAGGAACAAGTCAGGGCGCATATGGTACGAGCAGCTCGCTGTCACCAAATATCCGCCTTCATTTACCAGCTTCATCCCGTGCAGATTAATATCCTTATAACCACGACATGCTCCTGCCACTGCGCTTTTCGTCTTTGCGAAAGCAGGAGGATCTAGAATAACAACATCCCAAGTACGTCCATTGCCGCTGATTGGCTTCGAGGTATCCGTACCAGCACGGCTGCGCTCCGTTCTTTCCTCCGCACCTTTAACCTGCGAACGTAAATATTCAAATGCATCTGCTACTACAAACTCTACCCGATCTGTAAAGCCATTACGCTCGACATTGCGGCGTGCTGTGTCGATGGCATGTTCAGATACATCAAGACAAGTTACTTTCTTTGCCCCATATTTGCAGGCATGAAGTGTAAAGCTGCCCGTATGAGCAAAGCATTCTAGTACGGTTGCACCATCCCAGTAGGGGAATGTTACTTCTTTGCCGTTCGAATTCACAGGAACAAGTCGCTCGCCAGAACCATCTTCTGCCTCACGACTTTCCAATTGGATGCCGCTTCGGCCTCCCCACCCCTTCATCAGAGGTGCGATGGAAGCGCGATTCTCGCGCTGGTCATAGAAGTAGCCTGTCTTCTGCCCTTCCACGATATCAACTTCCAGCTTTAAGCCATTCTCTTCAATCTCGAGAATACGAGGGCACTCCCCGTACATGACACCTGTTCGAAGTTCCAGTCCCTCAAGCTGTCTAACGCCTACATCACTTCGTTCGTAGATCCCCTTCGGCTGGAATACATCAACCAATGCCTGGACTATCGCTTCACGTCTGATATCCATGCCAAGCGTAACGATCTGCACAACCAGAACATCATCGAACCGATCAACTACAAGACCTGGAAGAAAATCGGCCTCTCCATATACCAGTCTGCAGTCACGATCCGGTACAAACCGGCTGCGATGAGCCTCGCATGCTCTTAGACGCTCACGGAAAAAATCAACATCCATTTCGTCCAATGGCTGGTAGGAAACGACACGTACCGTAATTTGTGATTTCGGATTGTAATAGCCCGTCGCCAAATACCGGCCGTTATGACCAACCACATCAACAAGCTGCCCTGGCTCTGCTTCACCTTCCAACCTGTCAATTTCACTCGCATAAATCCATGGTTGGCCTGCTTCAAGACGCTTCTTACGGCCTTTCTGCAGCCATACTTTTGCTTTGCTCACTTCGTTAATCTTCCTCTCTATTCTTAAGCGCGGTTGATTCTGCCGTACTTCCTCTAGTCCATGCTTGTCATGCTTGTCTAATGGCACGCATATGTATCAATCGATAACGATGATAAAGGAGAACATACTATGCTTCAAACCATTTTACTGCCTATGGCCATCGGCTTCACTATTTTTATTAGCGGTATGAAGCTGATGGAGCTGGCTTTACATCGATTAGCAGGCCCTTACCTCAATCATATCCTGCATCGCTCGACTGCCACTCCTATACATGGACTTGCCATCGGGACAGCCACAACGGCGTTCCTGCAGAGCAGTACCGCTGTCACCGTCATTGCGATTGGACTTGTCAATGCAGGTTTATTAACGTTTCCGCGCACACTAGGCATCATACTGGGAAGCAATATCGGCACTTGTCTAACAACCGAATTGATTGGTCTCAGCTTAAACAAGCTGGCCACTCCCTTACTCCTCGTATCCTTAACCGGTTGGCTAATAACCGTATTGCTGCATGAGCTGAGATTATGGCCCAGAATGCGGTCGGTTCGCATTCTCGAGACCATCCGCTCATCTGCCGTTGCTTTAGGCGGCTTCAGCCTGCTGCTCGCTGGCATGGCAATCATGCAAGCCATAGGACCAGCCGTTCAGGAGAGCTCCTTATTCAGCTGGTTCCTGGGCAAATCAGCGGAGAGCCTCTGGTGGGGGCTTGCAGCTGGTGCTGTGCTGACAGCTGTCGTCCACAGCAGTGCAGCCGTTATCGGAATCATCATGGGCTTCGCATCGATTGGAGCCATGCCGCTGGAAATCGGTGTCGCCGTTGTACTTGGCGCGAACATTGGGACTTGCGCAACTGCACTCATCGCTTCCTTCAGCGGTTCGAAGTCCGGCCAGTATGTGGCTTGGTCCCATACCATACTGAATGCGGGAGGGGCATTATTATTTATGCCATTTCTAGGAGAGCTAGCTGCTGCTTCCGGCTGGTTCGCACAATCTCCTGCTAGTCAAATCGCACATGCGCAGACGATCTTCAATATTCTGAGCTCGCTGATCGCATTACCATTCTGTTATCTGCCAACCTTCCGCAAACTGCCGGTCTAGTCGTATTTTACGCCAAGCAAACTAAGTGCTCCAGCCACAATCCGGTTATTATTCTCGTAACCGGATTGTTTTTGCCGCCTCCAAGCTTCAAGCGGGTCAAACCATTCAACGCCGCGAATCTCTTCAACCTGAGCCTGCAGCGAGCCGCCAACCGCCTCGACCAAATAATAATGGACCTCTTTATCGACAGTTCCCTTATGCGAATCATGATACCGATACTTAATTTGATCAATCGGTTTGATAATAGCCCCGATCAATCCGGTTTCCTCGGCAATTTCACGAAGCGCCGTCTGTTCAACGGTTTCCCCGGGCTCCATCTTGCCTTTCGGGAGTGACACTTTGCCATAACGGTCCTGAATCAGCTGGATTTGCAAGAGCCCGGCTTCGTTCCGACGATAGACCACGCCTCCTGCCGAAATTTCAACCATTTCCGTTTCCCCCTTGCCTGCTTGACATTTGCATGCAACAACGAGGATTTCCCGCTGCTCCAGTCTTACAGAAATGGGCGGGAAACCCTCGTGCGTATTTTTCTATTTCTAAGCTCTCAACGCTTCTGCAGGTACGTCATCAAGAACACGTACGAGCTGAGCGCGGCATTCATTAACGCCAGCTTCCGTAATTTTCACTCGGCAAAGCTTGCCAACAAGCGCCTCAGTACCTTCGAAGATAACCTGAATGTAGTTGTCTGAATAACCCATGACAAGACCAGTGCCTGGAGCACCTTTATAATCACGTTCCGGAATCACGTCCAGCACGGCGCCTACATATTGCTCAGCATAAGCCAGCTGCATCTTCTCCGATAGATCAATCAGCTTATGAACGCGTTCGTTCTTCACTTCTTCGTCCACTTGATCTTCCATACGTGCTGCAGGTGTACCTGTACGCTTCGAGTAAGGGAAGACGTGCATTTCGGAGAAACCGACTTCTTGCATAAACTTATAACCATTCTCGAACATCTCATCAGTCTCACCAGGGAAACCAACAATCACATCCGTAGTAATAGCTACACCAGGCATTGCTTCACGAATACGTTTCAGCTTGCCTGCAAATTCTTCTGTCGTATATTTACGGCGCATCCGCTTGAGCACCGAAGTATCTCCTGCTTGAAGTGGAATGTGCAGATGACGGCACATTTTCTCCGAACGCTTCAGAACGTCAATCATAGCATCGTCGATCTGGCTAGCTTCGATTGAACTGATCCGAATTCGTTCAAGACCTTCGATTTTATCCAAATCCCATAACAAATCAGTCAAACGATAATTTTCCATATCGTCGCCATAGCCGCCTGTATGAATGCCGGTCAGGACAATTTCCTTGTAGCCTGAAGCTACAAGCTGTTTGGCTTGCTCCAGAACACTCTTCGAATCACGGCTGCGTGACAATCCACGCGACCATGGAATAATACAGAACGTACAGAAATTGTTACACCCCTCTTGAATCTTCAAAAAGGCACGAGTACGTTCATTGAAGTCCGGCACATCAAGCTCCTCGAATTCACGAGTCTTCATAATGTTCCGAACGGCATTGACCGGTTGACGGTCATCATGAATTTGATTAACAAATGTCATGATCTTCTCGCGATCCTGTGTACCGATAACGAGGTCAACACCTGGAATCGCCATAATTTCTGCTGGTGAAGTTTGGGCATAGCAGCCCGTTACCGCGATAACTGCATCCGGATTCCGGCGAACTGCGCGGCGAATAATCTGACGGCTTTTCTTATCGCCAGTATTCGTAACTGTACATGTATTAATCAGATACACATCAGCCGTTGACTCAAAGTCAACCTGCTCATATCCTTCATTCTTGAACAGCTGCCAAATCGCTTCTGTGTCGTAAAAGTTAACTTTGCATCCCAAGGTGTAAAATGCAACCGATGGCATAAATTTCTTACGCTCCTCCCATTTCTCCGGCTTCGTACATGAGGCATGTCAGCCCTACGATGCCCGCGGTTTCTGTCCGCAATATCCGCCTGCCTAGGCCAACAATTACAGCTCCCGCCGCTTCCGCTTCATCAGCCTCACGTTCCGTAAAGCCGCCTTCGGGACCAACGATGAGCAGCATCTTGGGCTCGGCAGCCTTATCGCCTGCCTGCTTCTTCCAATTAAGCACGGCATCTCTTATGCCCTTGCCTGCTGCTGCATCGCCTTCCCGTTCATAACAAAATAACGCTAAATCAAAAGTTGGTATAGCTTCCTTCAGCTCACGCCAGCTGCGCACTGGTTCGATCGCAGGAACACGGCAACGGTGTGACTGCTCCGCTGCTTCCTTCGCAATCCTACTCCAACGCTCCAGGCGCTTCGCTTCCTTCTTGCCGTCGTATTGAACGATCATTCTCTCTGACTGGAACGGCGCAAACGAATAAGCGCCAATCTCCGTCCCTTTCTGAATAACCAGTTCCATCTTATCTCCCTTCGGCAAGCTTTGCGCGATTGTAACGGACCAATTAGACTCAGAGTCCATTGGGAGCTCCTCCACAATGTCGGCAACCACTTCCGAAGAATCGGCCTCCCGTACTGCAGCAAGTACAACACGGGATAGACCGTCACTGGCAATAAATTTCTCTTCCGGCTTCATCCGCATAACGCGGACGGCATGGAAGGCATCTTCCCCTATTAAACGCACGCTAGAGCCGTCAAACTGCTCCGCTGCTACAAAATATCGCTGCATTGCGTCAGTCTAACCATCCTTCATATTAGCATGTTTCCGCTCCAAAAATCTATGAGAGCGGCTTAAAACAACGGCTGGAATAATCTCGCAAAGAAGTTGCTAAGCGGTAACCACCAGCCAAGAATCGGATCAAGTGTCACCCGTCTGAGCGGCGGAAGAAACACCAGCAAGAGGAAGATATACATACCCCACTGTACGTTCTGGTCTAGCTTAATACCTGCTTCACGCGGCAGAATCCCCTGTACGATCCGATAACCGTCTAGAGGCGGCAGTGGAATTAAGTTAAAGATAAACAGGACGAAATTAAGATAAATAAAATAGCTCAAAAACCGTTCAATTGCAAGATCCACACCGTTAGAACCTGCATACATCAAGCCTGTTGAATTAAGTGTAAACAAGATTAGAATACCTATAACCCCAAGCAGCAAGTTACTAATCGGCCCTAATGCCGATACGATAACTCCCATAAGACGCGGCTTCTTGAAATTATTAGAATTCACGAGCACAGGCTTCGCCCAACCGAAGCCTGCGATCAGAATAAGGATAGCGCCAAGCACATCAATATGTACACGTGGATTAAGTGTAACCCGTCCCATATCATAGGCGGTTCTGTCACCAAATTTGTACGCGCTGTATGCATGAGCGAACTCATGCACGGTGAAGGAGATAATTAGCACCAGCGCCACAAAAGGCAAATCTTCAACCGGATAAGCTAAGAAACTCTCCCAGTTCATTCATTCACCTGCGGCTTTCTCGCCACGAATGCAATCCAGTCCTGGTCGCGGCGTTTATCAATGACTTCAAAGCCTGAACGGATAAGACCATCCTCAACATCGGTTTCCTTATTCTTGAAAATACCAGATGCTATGTAAATACCGTTTGGTTTCAGTGCTGCAAACACATCATCGATGAAGAGCAAAATAATTTCCGCCAAAATGTTCGCTACAACCAGATCTACCGGTAAAGTAACCGAAGTACTGCGAGCATCCCGCTCATTTACAGCATGGACAACTTTTCCTCCGAGCACACCAAGCAGATCACTTTCCACCACTTCAATATCATCCTGCAAGCCATTTAATCTTACGTTTTCCGTTGCACTTGATACAGCAACCGGATCCAGATCCAGCGCAAGTACTCGGCGTGCTCCAAGCTTCATAGCCCCAATGGCAAGAATACCTGAACCCGTTCCAACGTCAATAATCTCCTCATGGCCCTTAATAACCGACTCAAGCGTCTGCAGACAAAGTGACGTCGTTGGATGCGTGCCAGTACCAAATGCCATTCCAGGGTCCAGCTCTATGATGTTCTCGCCTTCAGCAGGCTCGTATTCTTCCCATGTCGGCTTAATCGTTAAACGTTCCGATACTCTAATCGGTTTGAAGTATTGCTTCCATGCTGTCGCCCAATCCTCTTCGTCAACAACTCTAGATGTAATCTCAAAATTGCCAGGATCAATGCCAAACTCACGAAGCTGTTCAATCCTTGGGACAACCACTGCTTTGAGAGCATCCATATCTACGCTTTCAAGGAAATAACCTTTAATAACTGCCTGACCTTCCGGAATATCGTTAAGCGGCAATTCGTACCATTGTCCTAGTGAAGTATCCCGCTCCTTATTCAGCGTGCCCGATTCTTCAATGGATACGCCGTCAGCATCCATTTCATGCAAAAAGTTTGAGATCATCTCGATCGCTTGCTCCGTTGTCGAGATCGTAATTTCATGCCATTTCATTATTGGTACCCCTCCTGAAAAAGAATTAGCGCGTTCTTTGCGTTAATTCTCACTTCGTAAACATAGTCTTAGAAAACTACCCTCTATTGTACACTATTCATCATTTATGCACAAAAAAGCGGCAAACAAAAGTGCTTGTTTGCCGCTTCTGACATCAGCCAATCGTTTCAGTCTGTGAATGGCCGCCAATCTGCTCGATCATATGGACCGCCCGCTCTACTACATCTTCATCTACTGTAGCCGTCAAAAGGCCGTTTTCATATAATCCATTCACTTCAAAAGCCCGTAGAGCTTGAAGCTTACGGAGCGCTTCCTGAGCTGCACCAGGCCCGCCGAAGTTGGCTCTGATCTCAACCTGCTGAGTCATTTATATGCCCTGCTCATTTTCTTCACGAGCATCTGCAGCCGCAGCACGACTGGTAGCTTGTTTGTCAGCTTCATCTGCCAGTTCCTCCGAAAACTCAACATCTTCATTTTTCCCTATTGGCAAATCGCCGAAGTTTACTTTCTCCATATCTTCTTTTTGCTTGTTTGTCATTGTTAATCCAGCTCCTTAAGAGATCATGTCTATTACTTAAATAGCATGCAACTTAAGAACTAGATCTATTCATATGTAAAAATAAAAAAACGTCCGGGGCTATTCGCCGCGGAACGCTTTCTTCATTTTATCGAAAATGGATTCATGATGCTCACTGTTCTCTGATGGAGCCTCGCCGCCAATTCCACCAAACTCGCGAAGCAAATCTCTCTGAGCATCGGTCAGCTTGGTTGGAGTAACGATAGTTACTTTAACATGCTGGTCGCCTTGACCGTAACCGCGCAGCTTAGGCACACCTTTTCCTTTGAGTCGGAAATAAGTACCTGTCTGCGTACCAGCAGGAATCTTCAGCTTCACTTTCTCAGTGAGCGTTGGGATTTCAATCTCATCGCCAAGTGCTGCCTGTACGAAAGTCAGCGGAACTTCGCAATAAATATCATCATTCTCACGCTCGAAGAAATCATGCGCCTTCACGCGGATAACGATATAAAGATCGCCGGCAGGTCCACCACGCAGGCCGCCTTCACCTTCGCCAGAGAGACGAATTTGTGCGCCGTCATCAACACCAGCTGGAATACGAACATTGATTTTACGCTGTTTTTTCACTTTTCCAGCGCCATGACAAGTACCGCATTTCTCTTTGATCACTTTGCCTGCGCCGCCACAATTCGAACAAGCGCGACGGTTGACCATACGGCCAAACGGCGTATTTTGGACAACCTCTTGCTGACCGGATCCACGACATACCGAACAAGTCTCCGGTTTAGTACCAGGCTTCGCACCAGTGCCCACACAAGTATCGCAAGATTCCGTACGTGGAATCGTAATTTCCGTTTCTTTGCCAAATACGGCTTCCTTGAATTCAATAGTCATCGAATATTGCAAGTCATTGCCGCGCTGTGGTGCGTTAGGGTCGCGTCGACCTCCACCGCCACCGCCAAAGAACATATCAAAGATATCACCAAAACCGCCAAAATCACCATTGCCCGAGAATCCGCCAGCTCCGCCCATTCCCTGGTTCGGATCAACATGACCATACTGGTCATATCTTGCGCGTTGTCCATCATCGCTCAGGACATCATAAGCTTCCTTCACTTCTTTGAACTTCGTCTCTGCGTCAGCCTCTTTATTGACGTCAGGGTGGTACTTACGCGCTAATTGCCGATAGGCTTTCTTGATCTCATCGCCTGAAGCACTTTTGCCTAGGCCAAGCACCTCATAATAATCGCGTTTATCTGCCAACTCATCTCACCTCCACCCATGTTTGATTCAATTACAAACGAGAAGGTCAAAGACAGGAAGACCCTGTCTTTGACCTCTCCCATTACAAGTTAAGTCTTATTTCTTGTTTTCGTCAACCACTTCGTAGTCAGCGTCAACGACATTATCTTTACCACGAGCGCCAGCATCTGCTGCTTCAGCGCCTTCAGGAGCACCGCCCTGAGCCGCTTGTGCTTGCTCATAAAGCTTCACAGACAGCTGTTGAACGATTTCGGTCAGCTCTTCAGAAGCTTTCGTAATTTGCTCCAGATCATCTGTTGCAATTGCGCTTGTTACTTTCTCTTTGGCAGCATTTGCTTTTTCAATTTCGGAAGCATCCACTTTATCTCCAAGGTCTTTCAACGTTTTGTCAACGGAGTACACAAGTTGGTCAGCGCTGTTTTTCGCTTCTACAAGCTCACGGCGTTTACGATCTTCTTCCGCGTTCAGCTCAGCATCCTTCATCATTTGTTCGATTTCAGCCTCGCTCAAGCCGCCCGAAGAAGTGATCGTAATTTTTTGGCTTTTGCCAGTACCTTTATCGAGTGCCGATACGTTAACGATACCGTTAGCATCGATGTCAAAAGTAACTTCGATTTGCGGTACGCCACGTGGTGCCAATGGAATATCATTCAGTTGGAAACGACCCAGCGTTTTGTTGCCAGCAGCCATTTGACGCTCACCTTGCAGGACGTGAATTTCAACGCCCGGTTGGTTATCTGCATAAGTGGAATACACTTGCGATTTGCTAGTTGGGATCGTTGTATTACGGTCGATCATCTTCGTGAAGACGCCGCCAGCAGTCTCGATACCAAGGGACAATGGAGTTACGTCAAGCAATACAACGTCTTTCACATCACCAGTCAATACGCCAGCTTGAACGGCTGCACCTAGAGCAACCACTTCATCAGGGTTAACACCTTTGTGCGGCTCTTTGCCGATCAGTTTCTTAACCGCTTCTTGTACAGCAGGGATACGAGTCGAACCACCGACAAGAACAACTTTATCGATTTCACTTACAGACAGACCCGAGTCGCTCAGTGCTTGACGTGTAGGAGCAAGGGAACGCTCAACCAATTGTGCCGAAATTTCTTCAAATTTCGCACGAGTCAGGTTCAGCTCCAAATGCTGTGGAACGCCATCAGCCATAGTGATGAATGGCAGCGAGATTGTTGTAGTCAGAACGCCAGACAGTTCTTTTTTCGCTTTCTCAGCAGCATCTTTCAAACGTTGAACTGCAGCTTTGTCCTTGGAAAGGTCAACGCCTTGCTCTTTCTTGAATTCAGCTACGAGGTAGTCGATGATGACTTGGTCAAAGTCATCGCCGCCCAGCTTGTTGTCGCCGCTAGTTGCTTTAACTTCAAAGAAACCGTCGCCTAGTTCAAGGATCGAGACGTCGAAAGTACCGCCGCCAAGGTCATAAACAAGGATCGTTTGATCTTCTGTTTTCTCAAGCCCGTATGCCAGTGCTGCCGCTGTAGGCTCGTTGACGATACGAAGAACTTCCAGACCTGCGATTTTACCAGCATCTTTTGTTGCTTGCCGCTGACTGTCGTTGAAGTAAGCCGGAACCGTAATAACCGCTTGTGTTACCGTTTGGCCCAGGTATGCTTCAGCATCGGATTTCAGCTTCTGCAGGATGATTGCGGAAATTTCTTGAGCTGTATATTCTTTCCCATCGATTACTTCTTTGTGGTTTGTACCCATATGACGTTTGATCGACATAACTGTACGGTCAGGGTTAGTGATCGCTTGACGTTTTGCTGTTTCACCAACAATACGCTCGCCATCTTTCTTGAAACCAACAACAGAAGGTGTTGTACGGTTGCCCTCTGGATTCGGGATAACGACAGCTTCGCCGCCTTCCATTACTGCAACGCAAGAGTTTGTAGTACCAAGGTCAATACCAATAACTTTACTCATCGTGAAGTTCCTCCTTAATAGATCAATCTTATTTAAATTCCAATGAAAGGAATAATTATTAGCCGCTTACTTTAACCATTGCAGGACGCAGGACACGATCCTTCAGGATGTAACCCTTTTGCACTTCCTCAACGACAATGCCTTCTTCGTGCTCATCTGATTCCACTGTCATAATTGCTTGATGGAATTCAGGGTTAAACGCCTCACCAACAGCCTCCATTGCTTTAAGGCCTTCTTGCTGCAGCGTTTGCTCGAGTTGACGGAAAATCATATCCACGCCTTTGGCAAGCGCATCAAAGTCCTGATTAGCGGTAGCCGCTGATACAGCACGTTCGAAGTTATCGACAACTGGAAGCAGTTGTCCGATCAGCTTCATGGAAGCGTATTGCGCAAGATCTTCTTTTTCCTTTTGCGTACGACGACGGAAATTATCGAAGTCCGCTTGTGCACGTAAGTATCTTTGTTGATTCTCCTCGGCCAGCTTTTCGAGCTCTTCAAGGCGCGAATCTTCCTGCACTTCAACCTCTTGCTGCTCTTCCACTTGCTCGTCTATAACTTCATCGATTGTTTCGTTATGTTGTTGGTCATTACTCACCATATTCACCTCCTTAAAAGAATTGCAACACAACTGGCTGAGCCAGTCGTGCAATTCTTACTTCGTAAGCATAATCCTTAAAAGAATTGCAACACAACTGGCTGAGCCAGTCGTGCAATTCTTACTTCGTAAGCATTATTGCGAAGCAATTCTTACTTCGTTAGCATAATTCTTTACACTGTCTAAGCGCAGATAAATCGTGCGCGCTTGCCCTTGCCGTTCGTCTGGTGCTGCGCGCCGTGCGCGGGAGAACGTGGTGATGCCTGAAGAGCGCAGCGCTCGCCTTTGAAAACGGGAATATTCCGCTAGGAATATCAATCCAAATTCCCGTTTTAAACAGCGACGGAAGGCAACACCACGTTCGTACGCGCCAAGCATACAGCACCAATCGAACAAGCAACAGCAATCCGACGCTATTTATAGAAGCGTCCCATGATTAAAGCCAAATCCTTACTAATAACATCAAGGAGGCTAATAACTTTCCCGTATTCCATACGGGTAGGACCAAGTATTCCAATGGTGCCAAGTGACTTTCCGTCCAACTGATAAGTTGCCGTAATCAAACTGCAATTCGCGATTGCCTCTTGGTCATTTTCTGTTCCAATCCTCACTTGTATACCCGAAGGTGCTGCGGAAATCATTTTCATAACGGCAGGTGTTTGATCTAGCAAATCCAGGATCGTCTTCACTTTATCAACATCTTTAAACTCCGGCTGTGTAAGCATGTTCGTTGTTCCGCTAAGGAAAATCCGCTGCTCATCATCATTTGTCAGTGCACTGTCCAGAATACCAAGCACTTCTTCGCAATGATCAACATAACGTTCCAGCTCTTGACCAACTTCTGCATACAGCTTTGACTTGAGACGAACGAGCGGAATGCCAATCAACTTCGCATTCAGGATGTTCACAATCTTCTCCATCTCATCCATTCGGATGCCGGGAGGAATTGTAATCGTCCTATTCTCAACATGACCGGTATTCGTCACAATAATCGCAACAGCCGACTTATCATCTAGAGGCACCAAATTAAAATGTTTCAGCGAATTGCTGAACATCTCCGGCCCAAGCAAGATCGACGTGTAGTTCGTAAGATTGGACAAGATCATCGCTGCATGCTGGATGACTTGCTCCATCTGACTCATTTTCTCTGAGAAGAAGGAACGAGCCTGATTCATATCTGTATCATTAATTTCATTTAGCTTCACGAGATGATCAACGTAATACCGATAACCTTTAGTAGATGGAATGCGTCCTGCCGACGTATGCGGCTGCTCGAGGAAACCAAGCTCCTCCAGATCGGCCATTTCATTACGAATGGTTGCAGGGCTGAAGCCTACGTCGCCGCGCTTCGAAATGCTTCTAGAACCAACTGGCTCAGCAGAACGGATATAGTCGTCTACAATTGCATTCAGTATCATTCTTTGCCGTTCAGTCAACATTCGCATCCCTCCAAAAAGATTATCTGACCTTCTCGTTAGCACTCATTAGAGCCGAGTGCTAATCATTAATACAAAAATACCAAACCACCTTGTTCATTGTCAAGTCGGTTCAGCATTTTCAGGCCTGTCTTCTAATGATTAACATAATAAAAAGGCTAGGCATGCTGCCTAACCTTTTGTCCATTTTATGATTTGACTAATCCTCATCGGATTAGCTCAACATTTTCAATACAGCGATTTCGTCGCAAGCATGCTGCTTCGGACAGTTTACACAGTCCTTCCAAACCTTTTCCGGAAAAATCTCTTTCTCCACAACGGTAAATCCGTTCCGCAGGAAGAAATTAACCGCATAAGTGAGCGCCATAACTTTTGGTATGCCTTGCTCTCTTGCTTGTTCGATCAGAAAATCAACAAGCTTATTGCCGATCTTGAGACCTCTGTAACCCTCAGTCATGCCCAGCGAACGGATCTCAACCAAATCAGCGCCAAGCCGTAATAATGAGCCGCAGCCAACGACCTTGTCACCAAGCTCTGCCACAACAAACGTATCCAGCTGATACTTAAGCGTCTCCCGGGTGCGGGGCAGCATGATACCCTGTTCCGCATAGCCTTTAATGAGTTCATACAAAGTTTCCACATCTTCCGGTGCCGCTTTTCTGCAAACCACCGTTAATTGTTCCGTCGCCTCCATGCTGCAATCGCCTCCACCCGGTGCAAATTCATTCCATGTGAATAAATATACAGCATGTCGCATGTTTTCTCAAGATCTAATTTTCCGAATATTAGCCAGCAACTTCCTCTTCGAGTCCAATGAACGACCCAAACACGTCATTGCCAAAAAGAACGCCCTTATCCGTCAATTTATATACGGTATCTCCTGCATCTTCGATGCGTTCAAGCAGACCATTTTTCTCGAGTTTCTCAATAATAGAACCAAACTTATCCTCAAGTTTACGTCCTTCAAATTGAGCAGCGTAATCCGAGGCACGAACACCTTTAAGCAGGCGAAGCCCCACCATCATAAAGTCTTCCATCGCTTCGTATTCAGGTACGGAGTTCTCTTCCAGCCGCGGCAGCTTTGTCTTTGTATATTCAATGTATGGCTGAACGCCTTTCACATTGACGTGACGCAGTCCACTCGCGTATCCATGTGCCCCTGCCCCAAGTCCGTAATACGGCTCATTACGCCAATAAGTCGAATTATGTCTGCTCTCATAGCCTGGTCGTGCGAAGTTGCTGATCTCATAATGATTACGTCCTGCTTCCTTCAGACGGTCCATAAGCAGTGTATACATATTAAATTCCTCATCCTCAGGAGGCAAAGGCAGTTCATCACGTTGATACAACTTGTGGAACAACGTATTCTCCTCTACCTTGAGGCTGTACAACGAATAATGCGGCAGGTCCAATGCCAGCGCTTTGTTAACGCTATCCTCTAAGGTCTCTACCGTTTGGCCTGGCAATCCGAACATCAGATCGATCGACAGATTCGTAAAACCTGCAGCACGGGCATTCTCAAGACTCTTATATACATCTTCCACACTATGAATACGGCCAATCCGCTCAAGCAGCGCATTGTTGAACGACTGCACGCCAAAGCTGATCCGGTTCACACCGCCAGCGAACATAGCTGCAAGCTTCTCAGGATCAGTTGTACCAGGGTTAGCTTCCATCGTAAACTCCACATCATCTGCAAGTGGAAAATACTTTTTGACCGAAGCGAGGAAACGTTCCATCTGCGGCGGGGTCAGTACCGTTGGCGTACCTCCTCCAACAAATACGGTATCGATTCTCTCCGGCGGCATTTGAGCAACAGTTAAGGCCATCTCTCTCTCAAGAGCTTCCAGATACTCATCAACAGGCTGTCCCTTTAATACATACGAAGTGAAATCACAATAATGACATTTGTTCGTACAAAACGGGATATGAATATAAAGCGCCTTAGGCGCGTAATTAATCATCTTGAAATTCCCTCTTTTCTTTTTACCTATCTAAAAAAATCGACAGGACTAAGGTGAGCAAGCTCTCCTTAGTCCTGTCATTCGTTATACGTGAGTTACGGCGATGGGGTAAAGGGTATCTCGTGGAAGAGCGAAGCGCCCGCCTTTGCCAGACATTTGCTACTTCCGAATATGATTCAGGCAAATGGCTGGCAACAGCGGCTGTAACGAGATACCCTGTCCCCAATCTGCCGCCTACTCACTATAGAAACGACAGACTAAGGAGCAACTCCCCTTAATCCTCGTCGATTTTCAGCACCGCCATGAAGGCCTCTTGAGGAACCTCTACGCTGCCGACCTGCTTCATCCGTTTCTTACCTTCCTTCTGCTTGTCCAGAAGTTTCCGTTTACGGCTGATGTCACCGCCATAACATTTGGCAAGAACGTTTTTACGCATTGCTTTAACCGTCTCACGAGCGATTACTTTCGTACCAATCGAAGCCTGTACAGGAACCTCGAACATTTGGCGCGGAATAAGCTCTTTCATCTTCTGACAAATAATCCGGCCGCGATGGTAAGCACGATCACGGTGAACGATAACGGACAAGGCATCAACTTGCTCGTTGTTCAACATAATATCCATCTTCACAAGATTCGATCTGCGGTATCCAGATACCTCATAGTCGAAGGACGCGTAACCTTTAGTGCTTGATTTCAGTTGATCGAAGAAGTCATACACAATCTCCGACAGCGGAACTTCATAAGTAAGCGTAACACGGTTTGTGTCCAAGTACTCCATATTGACGAACTCGCCTCGCTTGCCTTGGCATAATTCCATAATCGCACCTACGTAATCATTAGGTACAATAATCGCCGCTTTGACATATGGCTCTTCAACAAAGTCGAGCTTGCCTGCTTCTGGATAATTGGACGGATTATCGATGGTAAGTACATCACCATTCGTAAGCGTTACACGGTAAATTACGCTTGGCGCTGTCGTAATGAGCGGAATATTAAATTCACGTTCGATACGTTCCTGAATAATTTCCATATGCAATAGACCAAGGAATCCGCAACGGAAGCCGAATCCAAGCGCTGTAGAGGTCTCTGGCTCATAACGCAGCGATGCATCATTCAGCTCAAGCTTCTCAAGTGCTTCACGCAGATCATTATAATCTTGCGTTTCAATCGGATACAGACCGCAGAATACCATTGGGTTAATTTTGCGGTAACCAGGTAGTGCTTCAGGAGCCGGACGTTTCGCTTCCGTCACCGTATCACCAACACGTGTATCTTTTACATTCTTGATACCCGCTACGACGAAGCCAACGTCACCTACTGCAAGCTCGTCCACAATACTCATCCGTGGTTTGAACGCACCTACCTCGATAACCTCGAATTCAGCGCCTGTCGCCATAAAGCGGATTTTCTTGCCTGGTTTGATACTGCCGTCAATGACACGTACATACACGATAACCCCTTTGTATGGGTCATAATGGGAGTCAAAGATAAGCGCTTTAAGTGGTTCATCTGGATCACCAGTTGGAGCCGGTACCTTTTGCACCACTTGCTCTAAAATTTCTTTAATTCCGATACCCGCTTTAGCCGAGGCAAGAACAGCATCGCTTGCATCAAGACCAATAACATCCTCGATCTCTTGCTTCACGCGTTCTGGCTCTGCGCTTGGCAGGTCAATTTTATTAATAACCGGAAGAATCTCCAGGCTGTTGTCGAGTGCCAAGTAAACATTCGCAAGCGTCTGTGCTTCGATGCCTTGTGCAGCATCTACTACAAGCAGTGCTCCTTCACACGCAGCCATACTGCGGGATACTTCATACGTGAAATCGACATGCCCAGGCGTATCGATCAAGTTAAGTAAGTATTCTTCACCATCATCCGCTTTGTACGTAAGCCGTACAGCCTGAAGTTTAATGGTGATACCGCGCTCCCGCTCCAGATCCATCTGGTCGAGGACCTGCTCTTGCATTTCGCGCGAAGATAACGCTCCGGTAAACTCAAGAATACGGTCAGCGAGCGTCGACTTCCCGTGGTCAATATGTGCAATAATTGAGAAATTCCTAATTTTCTTTTGCCGGTCACGAACGTCAGTCATGCCTAACCCCCACACAATCCATTATATAGCTAATCATTCTTTCCATTATATCAGCTATACGGTGTACCAGCAATGCGGTTTGCCACAAAGATGCGGAGCTAGCCTGTCACGGAATTCAGAATGGAAGCGATGAACCTTATGCTGCCGCTGGATACGGACTGAAGCAATCCGGCAGTTCCATCCGCTACCTTATTCACCGCTGGCTCACCGGAATCAGACGAAATGCCTGGCAGCCGCTCATGACGGGCAGATTCCTCGGCAATCTTCCGAACTTCCTTCAGTTCTTTCTCAAGTGCGTCAATTTTCCGTTCAGCCGATTTGGACAATCCTGTGCTCTCAACCGTATCTTCGTAATCTTCTTCCGAGATAGACCTCGTGTTGTCTTGTGACATAATAGCTGACGAAGTGCCTTCACCATCAATTGGTCCATAGATCTTTTCTATTCCTGAAGAAGACATCTCTACTCCGTACAAAATAATAAAGACAAGAACTCCTCCAAGCAGTATCCATTTCAGAGTACCCTTCATTGCTCTCCAGCTCCTTCCATGAGGTAAGGCTGCCGCAGCAGCCTTGACCTAATTTATTATTTCGTAGCAGACACTTTCTCTGCATCCCAGTAAATTTCTGCGATAATTTTCGCCAGCACATCCGCTGTCCGGTAGCTCTCTGTTAACGTATTGTCCACGCCGCCGATCTCTATCAGCACACTGTCATCGGCAAGCGATTGATTATATTCTCCATTACCGGTTGCGGTTGTTTTCCCCAGGATCCCACGAGATATGCCCGGATATTCTTTTTCTAAAGCATCATGAATTTGTGTTGCAAATTCCGCGTTCTTTTTCCAATCCGGATTCTTATGTCCAATAATGAAATATACTTGTGCATAGCTTTTACCTTCAATATCAACCGTTGTCGTTTTGCGTCTGCCCGAATCCCGATGGATATCGAAGAAAAACTTCAGCTTCTTGTTGCTCGCTAATGCTTCTTGCACCGTTTTCTTCGAGTACTTATAGGAGTAGTTCCAATCATAATTCTTAATGGCTGTCGGATAATCCGTATCCGAGTGAGTTGTGCCAACGCCGAGGTCTTCCAGCTTCGATGCCAGCCTAGCTCCAACAAGCGTAATATTTTTTGATGCCGAATTTGCGTCGCCATTCTTATCCGTCAGCTCCGGATACCAGGATTCCCGGCTGTGGGAGTGGTAGATAAACACAACTTTATCTTTTCCTGTTGTATGTTCTGAGCCTGAATTGTCTGGCGTTGGTGTTGGGGTCGACGTCTCTGTTGGTGTCGGTGTTGGCGGTGTCGTTGTTTCTGTGGGCTCATCGACTCCACCAGGCAAGCCAGGATCATTTCCATTTCCATTCGAATTAGAATCTCCTTGACTTGGCGCATTATCTTCCGGCCAAACATTCAAATCCGTTCCGACCCCTTTGGCGATCAGAAATGATTCATCTGCACTCATTCCTGGAATTTCACCGGCGATGAGGCTTCTTGGATCACTAGGATTAACATCCGTCATTAGTCGGATGAGAAAGCTGCTTATTTGTGTACCGGATAACTCCTCAGCTGATTTACTGCTATGGAACTGAGGCATCTCCATTTCTAGCATATCCCCAAAGAACCCGCTTGAAACGGAAGCTGCAAAACCTGTCATAGAAGAAACTGGAGCAGACAGCGAATGCTGATGCGCCATGCCGGCAATACCAATTGCAACAAAAAACAACATGGAACATATCGACAACACCACGAATGTTTTACCCGTTACGAGCAGCTCTCGAATACGCTTGCTTCCTCTCGTCAGATCAAACAGCATAATGGTTTTTTTCATTACAAGTTCTACCTCCCACTTCTCGTTGCTCATCTGCTATTAATCTATGAGACAAGAAGCTTTGATAGAACCAGAAATGAAATACTAGATTTCAATTGATAGATTAAGAGAGTTGTTTTTATAACGAAAAAAAGCTCCTGAGGCTGTTAAGCTTCAAGAGCGTCTAATTAATCAATGTGTATAGGCAGCGACATTGTCAGTATCGACTGCTTCATGGAGAGAGGCGTTCAGTCCGCTGGCAATGATGTTGGCGATATCTTCAATAAACTCGTCAATCTCCTTAGGTGTTACAAGCAGATCATGGCCCATGGGGTTAAGAGCCTCTTTCACAAGCTGAAGACGTTCTGCCTCGCCCATCTGATTCATCAGACCAAAGATCTGATCGTTATTCCCATTGTTCGCTGCCATATGGCTTCTCATCAGCTCAATTGTATGGTTCACAATCGTTGATGCATAGACCACTGTCGGCACACCTATCGCAATGACAGGGATACCTAGAATCTCCTTCGTCAACCCTTTACGCTTGTTGCCAATCCCTGAGCCCGGATGAATACCGATGTCTGCAATTTGAATCGTCGTATTTACCCGATCAAGTGATTTGGATGCCAAAGCGTCAATTGCAATAATGACATCGGGTTTTGTTTTCTCCGCGATTCCTTGTACAATCTCGCTCGACTCGATCCCCGTAATCCCCAGTACACCCGGAGCGACGGCACTAACCGCACGATACCCAGGTGCAACTTGATCTGGCATAAGCTCGAAAAAGTGGCGCGTAACCATCACATTCTCCACCACCAGCGGTCCAAGCGCATCCGGTGTGACGTTCCAATTCCCGAGACCAACAATAAGTACTTTAGCTGTCTTACCTATCCCAAGCCGTTCCAAGAACATCTCGAAATGCTTCGCGAATTGAGTTGCTACACGATCCTGCAGCTCCGTATCCTGATTCCGCAGCGCAGGCACTTCTATGGTGACGTAACGGCCGGGCACTTTGCCTATCGCACGCGAGCCTTGCTCATTCTGAACATGAAGATGAGTGATCATAATCCCATTATCATCTGTTGTTTCGGAATGGATGCCTGGAATTGGCCCACCGCCGCCAAGCTGCTCCGCCATTTCCTTTGCTTCCAGCGCCAGATCCGTGCGGATATTGTACATCTGCATATCAAGTTCAGTCATCTATCCATTCTCCCTTCAAAAGCAATGCCATCATCTCCAGCTTATTGTTCGCAAGGGAGACGATTTCATACTTTGGCAGGAGATGAGCAAAAATGGCAGGCTCGGTACGCTATTGCTTTTCGGACCTGTACATGGTAATATATTTTAAGTTGTGTTACCTAGACTTATAGCGTATGCTTTTTGTTTGCTTACGCAAACTTTGTAGGAGGTGAAATTCGATGCCAAACATTAAATCCGCAATTAAACGCGTTAAAACGAGCGAAAAACGCCGCGCTTTGAACGCTTCCCAAAAATCTGCGCTTCGCACAGCTGTTAAATCCGCTGATCAAGCGATCGCTGGCACTGATGTAGATGCTGCTAAAGCGGCTCTGATCGCTGCAACGAAAAAATTGGATAAAGCGGCTACTAAAGGCCTGATTCATAAAAATGCGGCTTCCCGCAAAAAATCTCGTCTTGCTAAAAAGCTGAACGCCCTTTCGGCTCAAGCTTAATAACCGCAAACAAAAAGGCTTCGCCTCCCGAGCAATCGGTGAGCGAAGCCTTTTTTAATTTCATTTTCATTTGGCACTTTGCTGGACGCCAAGCGACAGGAGGAACAGCTCCAGTCCAAGCGTCTTATCAATGGCGCCTGTTTTCATTTTATAATCCAGATCAGCCACATCATTAAGAAGTGCTCCCAGCCGCTTGACTTGGAACTTTTGACTCTTCTCTGCAGCAAGCTTAACCGCGTATGGATGCAGACCAATCTGGCCCGCCATTTGCTGCGGCGAATACCTATGCTGTTCAAGCTCCTTAATCTGTAGCATAATTCGAAGTTGCCTGGCAATAAGGGCAGCAATCTTGATCGGCTCTTCGCGACGTACAAGCAGTGCTCTGTAAAGCTTAAGCGAGCGGTCAACCTGTAGACCAGCAATTGCATCCACTAGTGCAAATACATCCTCTTCAACCGTAGAGACCGTCAGCATATCTGTCTCTTCTACACCAATGACGCCGCCTTCACCTGCATGCAGACAAAGCTTGTCCACTTCAATGGCCAGCTGCTGCATATTCTGTCCTGTCCGCACGAGTAGTAGATCGGCCGCATCCGGGGTCATCGTGCGCTTCTGCTCCTCCGCCCGCTTAACGACCCAGCGCCGCAGCTCGGCCGCATCCAGTTCTTGATAGGCAATGAGCGCATCTCTGTCCTTCAGCATCTTCACCAGCTTGCGACGTTCATCCAGCTTCTCTGCATTGATAATAAATAACATAACCGTCGTCTCGGACGGCATGTCCAAATAATGCTGTAGCCGATCCGTCTTATGATCCAGCTTGCCGCCTTCCTTGCCGCCAGCGGCGAATACGACAGAGTCACGTACAATGACGAGCTTACGTTCTACAAAGAAAGGAAGGGTCTCCGCTTCAAGCGCTGCTTCTTCAATCAGCGTCTCCGAAGTATCAAATTTCACTACACCAAGCTCACGTTCATCCGGTGTGAACATGGCATCCGTCAACGTGTCCGTAAATTGTCCGATCCGAAACCGGTCTTTTCCATATATTACATATGCGGGACGAAACTTACCCGCTTTGATTTCCTTCAACGCTTCTTTCGCGTCCATCGCTGCACCTCTTTCACCTAATACACCGACTTACTTCGCCTTTTGAACGGCAACAAAGGGATGAGCAGATAAGGCCTCATCCCTTTGTCCCTGAACATCTATATAAACACCGGCAGGCAGGTCCATGGTACCGCCCTGCGGATGGTCATACTTTTGATCAAGGCTTACGTTAACTCTTCAATTCCTTTATCTTACGCAGGTGGAGTGAAAAGTGTGCGAATATCGCGGTAAAATTGTCTCGATTAATGAGAAGCCTTTGATTCCGTCATCGTATCGGTACTAATGACGTAACGCTCCATACCGCCGGATTCCAGCTGAATGTCATAGGTCAGCTGTTTGTTATCGTCCGACCAAACAAGATTAGCAAATTTACCGTTTTTACGTGCTTCAAAGACCGATGCTACCTCGCCACTCTTATAAACATGAATGACGAACCCAGTAACTTTCGCAATATATTGTCCGTCGGGTGATGCAGCCTCAAGCTGTGCAGGGTCCGAGGTTATACCTAGGGTTGGGCCGCTTCCATTGTCACTGCCTACATTAGGGTCACTGTTGGATGGGGCATCATCAGTAGAAGCGTTGCTGCCTGTTTGCGGTTCCTCAGCTGCAATACCGTTCTCACTTGAATCCCCCGTGTTGGCCGATGTCCCGTCAGTATTAGAATCCGATTTAAACTCATTTGTCGTGCTTTGCTCTTCTTTTGCAAATGACCGATCGGTCTCCGTACTCACTGTGCCTTTGGTGTCATTAGAGAATGGTTGGACCCTCGCATCAGACATAAATGTATCAGCCGACTGTGAAGATGCTGTATTCGCACCTGCATTATCCGCGTCGCTGAATCTTTGCGAAGGACTAAACAAACCTGCGTTATAAGACACAAGGAATAAGCCTGCAGCAACACTGGCTGCAATAATACCGCTAATAGCCCGGAATCGGAGCTGATGCCGTGATTTTGCCCGACGGTTCGACTGCTGAGAAGGAATATTAACTGCCGGAATTTCAACCGCTGCAGCTTCTGGCAGCCGTATTGGCTCCATAAATTCAAGCTTAGGTAATATGGCATCTACCAAACTGAACCTCGGCATAACTTGGGGCAGATTCCCCAGCTCCTCGGACAGTTTTTTCAGCCGCTCAAACATTGCTGCACAGTCCGGACAATGTCTTGTATGCTTGATCAAGATCTCATATTCATGTTCATTCAGATCGTCGTCTAGCTGCCGATTCATGTATTCGATCACCTCTTGACAAGTCATCCCCGGACACCACCTTTCTGATAATCATGTAGTAAAGTTTGAAGCTGCTGCCTAGCTCGGAATAAGTATGATTTAACCGTATTTAATGGCAGATCAAGCGAATCCGCGATTTCGTTATAGGAGAAATCCTGCAAATACCGCAGTACAACTACTGCGCGATGATGCTCAGGCAGTTTGTCAATTGCATTGCGAATATCTTGAACGGCATATGTCGTCAAGACCTCATCTTCCACATTTTGCTTCTCTCGGAATACCATTTCATGCTCGTCTATCGATACGGTTGGCTTGCTTCTTCTAAACTTATCTATACAAATATTTGTTACAATACGTTGAATCCATGTTTTGAACTGGGCCTTCTCTTCGTAGGAGCCGATTTTCGTATATATGCGGATAAGCGCTTCTTGAGCCGCATCCATCGCATCCTGTTCGTTATTCAATATATAATAGGCTGTCCGGTAAACATGGGTTTCAATCTCTCGCAACAGAGTAATTAAAGCATCCCGATCTCCTGACTGAGCGGCTCTAATAAGGCCTGGCTCCACCACGAAGGATCCCCCTCTCTTGCAACCTCTCTGACGAGTTGGTTGCATAAAATGTTGCATAACTAAATGAAAATACTTTAATAATTCGAATGAAAAAGTAGAAAACTCCAACCTAAAGGATAACAAAAAAATGGAACCCCGTATATAGGTAGTTCCTAGTGACTTAGGTTTAATGGAGCATTTTAACAGGATGACCTGATAGGCAAAGGGGTACTTTAGACGTCTCGCACCTGCCTATTTCTGTTTGATGATTTGCTCATATATTCCCGTTCTTTTCACTTTGTAACGAATCTCACCATCTTGATCCGTGCGAAAAGCATCCACAGCAGCCGCCTTAAGGCGGTTCAGCACATCCGGGTGCGGATGCCCATATGTATTGGTGGCACCAACCGAAATCGCTGCCTGAAGTGGCCGCCAAAACGAAAGCCAGGCTTCCGAGGTGGAAAATCGGCTCCCATGATGAGCAACTTTAAGTACATCAATTCTTTTAGCAAGCTGCTGCTTCAACGACTGAGATGACGTTCCCGCGGCGTCTGCCTCATCCAAACGTGACAAAATAGCAGACTCAGCTTCTGAGCTTATATCGCCGGACAAGAGGAACGTTGACTGATAGATCTGCATATGTAACACGACACTGTCGTCGTTTTGCTCTTCAACTATTGGGATCGTTTTGTTAGAAGCAGGAGGCGGCCATAAAACCGTTATTGCCGTTTCCTTATCCATCTTCCACTGCTGTCCAAGCTCCGCACGATATAGAGGAATACCCTTCCGCACAGCTTCGCTGAGAAGTCCTTCTGCGTCCTCTACTCGCTTGATACTTCCATTCCATAAAATGGCTCGAACCGGGATCGCATCAAGAACGGCTTTTAATCCACGAATATGGTCACTGTCCAGATGCGAAATAACCAAGAGATCAATCGCATGAACACCCCGCTTCATTAATAAGGGAACAACTACCTTTCCTCCAACCTCAAAAGGATCACTTCGCTCCTTCCACTCCTCTCCAGGCTTTCGAAAGGAAAGAGTACCACCGCCATCAACCAAAATCCGTTTGCCCTGCGGCGTACGGATGTAAATAGAATCACCTTGCCCAACATCCAGCACATCTACATCTGCCGTACGATTCAGCACATCGGGAAAATACGCATATAAAAGCAATGCGATTCCAGCCAAGCCAGCTGCTGTGATGAATGCGAATCTGCTCTGCCATATTGGCCGTTGTTGTTCTTCTTGCAGCTCCCATATAGGAGCCATGTCCTGGCTTGCCGCAGCTTCTTGCAAGGGGACCGTTTCATCTATATCCTCCTTGTGGACAACGGATGGGGCTGCTGGAAGTAAGCGACAAATTACGGCAAGAATTAAATACCAAGCAGCAATCCACCATAGTGGCGGCGTTGCCCATATGGAATGGACTACGTCTACTTCCCCAAGCTTCTCGACTAACAGGAATGTCCAGTCATTCGCGTATACACTTACAGCAGCGAGTAATTGTCCGCCAAGCGGCCACAACAACCCAAAAAACAAAGCAACTGCACCAATCGGCATAATAATGAAGCTGATAAACGGCACAAGAATGAGATTCGCCGGAATCGATAACAGGTGAAATTGATTAAAATAATAGATAGTCAGCGGGAAAGAAACGGCCTGCGCAACAATCGTCACGACAAGCAGATCAAACAGCGCTTTACCTTTTGGCCAATGCGGCATTGCATGTCTGACAGACGGCACAAACAAAATCAACCCTGCTGTAACAGAAAAGGACAATTGGAAGCTTACATCTTGTATGAAATAAGGATTCCACATGAGCATACCAACCGCTGCTGCTGCGAGGAGATGTAAGCCGTCTTTCAGCTTGTCCATACGGGCGGCAAGAAGCCCAAGCATGGTCATCAGTCCTGCCCGCACCACCGAAGGTGAAGAGCCGGACAGCAGCACATACAGCGGTACAGCCAGCATAAGCGTGATCAGCATTCGCTCCCGTGTCATGCGAAACAGCCGCAATATAGCGCCAAGCGCGTATATAAATACAGCTACATGGAGGCCTGATATGGCTAAAATATGAGTCAGTCCCAGCCGTGAAAACTGCTGGAACTGATCCGGGTCCAGGTCCTCGCGGATGCCGAGGACCAGACCCTTCATGTACCCGGACTGATCGGCCGGGTACAAAGAGTCAAACCGCGCGCCAAGCCAGTCGCGCGCGGCATCAACGCGGCCGAGCACAGCGGCCGCGGTCCAGCCCGGGCCCGGCGCCGCATGGACGGCGCCGATGCCCGTGACCTTGACCAGCCAGTGGATATGCTGGCTGGATAGATAGCGGCGGTAATCGAAGCCGCCGCTATTGGATGCGCCCGCCGGCAGCGACAGTTCGCTGGCGAAGCGCACTTTGTCGCCGCGATGCCACGCGGCGGCGATCTCCTGGTGCGGCTGCTCAGCAAGCCGCACTTGAACAAGCAGCCGCTCGCGAAGCTTAAGCGGCTGCTTCCCCTGGACGCGGACGGTATCAGCCGTCACGCGAAACGCCGCGCGGTCGCCATCGACCTCGACCGCGGATACAATCGTGCCGGACACTTCGACTTCGTACGAAGCGTCCGGCATATCAAGCCCGGCGAGCGCCGTCACATTGCGGGCATCTGCCCACAATCTCTCCCCGGCAGCCAAGGCGCAGCCTAGCAAACAGACAGCGGCGAGCCTTGGCGTCGCCTGCTTTAGCAGCACAAGGGCAACTAGCACGAGTGCCATTCCCCCTGCCGCCATCACAATCCCCATAGGATTAAACTCAGCCCCAATGGTACTCCCAACCATCCAAAACACAGCAAACCAAACCAATGGCCGCTTGTTCACCCTTCTTCCCTCCCTTACAATGCAAAAAGAACCTCTGAACACATCAAATAAGATGCATACAGAGGTTCTTCCCCATTCGCTTATTCAGTTAGGATATGACTTTCATACTCGCCTGCGGCGGCGGCTCATAATCGGTGAGCGAACGGAACACGATCCCCTTTTGCTTCATCAGCAGGCTGACCTTATCACTATCCTTCGGATAGCTGCGGTGAAACACAATTTCCTTCACTCCGCTGTTCGCCAGCATATTGGCACAGGTCCAGCAAGGCTGGTCAGTTACGTATACAGTAGAACCTTCTCGGTCTGCCCGATCTGTGAACAGCAGTAAGTTTTGCTCCGCATGAATGGTGCGAATGCAGCGCTGTTTTTTTACCATTTGCTCCTTACCGTCATCACCAAGCTTCATTTCCCATTCCTCTGCAATCATACAGCCTGCCTCTGAGCAGTCCTGCACACCCATCGGAGCACCATTATAAGCAGTACCAAGCAACTTCTTACCCTGCACCAGCACCGAACCTACATGACGGCGGGGACAACGCGAGCGTGTCGATACCATATAAGCGATATCCATAAAATAGGTGTCCCAGTCTTTCCGTGACGCATCTTGTACTTCTGACATTATGTCCAGCTCCTTTTCCTTTTGCACGGACAGCTTTCCGGCGATAAACCTTTTCATGGAGGCAATCGCCGGTTCTGTCTCTTTCTAGTTGTATAAGGTTCTATCATGATAAGACTAATTTATGAGTTCAATTGGCTTCCGCGCAGAGCTTGATCAAGGTCGGATAAAATATCCCGAATTCCTTCTGTACCGATCGACAGCCTGATCAGACCGGAGCTTACGCCCGCTGCTCCCTGCTCTTCTGCCGACAGCTGCTGATGCGTCGTACTTGCCGGGTGAATAATAAGCGACTTCGAATCACCTACGTTTGCCAAATGCGAGAACAGCTTCACGGAATTAATGACTTTCTTGCCCGCTTCAACTCCACCTTTAATACCAAAGGTCAAGATTGCGCCTTGGCCGTCAGGCATATATCTCTGAGCCAGCTTATACGAAGGATGACATTCCAGACCGGGGTAGCTGACCCATTCCACAGCTTCATGTGTTTCCAGGAACTGTGCGACTTTTAAGGCGTTGGAGCTATGCCGTTCCATCCGCAAATGCAGCGTTTCAAGCCCTTGGAGCAGCAGGAATGAGTTGAACGGTGACAAAGCTGCACCCATATCCCGAAGCAGCTGCACCCGTGCTTTAATAATATAGGCAATTGGACCAACCGCATCCGTATATACTATGCCATTGTAACTTGGATCCGGCTCCGTAAGGCCAGGGAATTTGCCGCTGGCTTTCCAGTCGAATTTGCCTCCATCTACGATAACGCCGCCAATGGATGTACCATGACCACCAATAAATTTGGTTGCTGAATGTACAACGATATCAGCGCCATGCTCAATTGGGCGAAGCAAGTATGGACTTGGGAATGTATTATCCACGATCAGCGGAATGCCATGTTCATGCGCAATAGCAGCTACAGCTTCAATATCAAGTACATCACCCTTCGGGTTACCCAGCGTTTCCGCGTACAAAGCCTTTGTCCGATCCGTAATCGCTGCACGGAAATTCTCAGGATTTGACGGATCCACAAAGTTCACATGAATGCCAAGCTTTGGCAAGGTTGTCGAGAACAAATTATATGTACCGCCATACAAGCTTGTAGCAGATACTATCTCATCGCCTGCACCAGCAATATTCATAATGGAATACGTAATAGCAGCTTGTCCGGACGCAACAGCAAGTGCCGCTGGTGCTCCTTCGAGCTCAGCTACACGTTTCTCAAGCACATCCGTTGTCGGGTTCATTAAACGTGTATAAATGTTGCCAAATTCCTGCAGGGAGAACAGGTTAGCCGCATGGTCCGTATCTCGGAAACCGTACGAGGTCGTCTGGTAAATCGGAACGGCTCTGGCAAAAGTAGTAGGGTCAATTTCCTGGCCCCCGTGGACAGCCAATGTGTCGAGTGATCGCTTGTTCTGATCTTGATTCGTCATGTGCAACAACTCCTTGGATTATAGGATGGACATGCTTCAACCACTTCAAAGCAAGCGGCTCGGTATATGGTAGTCCATTAGTATCGGGCTTACTGCCTGAATATGGTCTTTGGGCTGGGAATAGCTCCCTGCACCTTGTCCCATTTTCTCATACTCAAGGCGCAGCGACAATGCTATCTTTTATACCTGCCAGCAATTTACTTCCGATCCCCTTCACTCTTAATAGATCATCTACGGATTGGAAAGGTCCATTCTGTTCACGGTCTGCCAATATGGCCTGCGCTTTAGCCGGTCCTATACCTTTAAGCGAATCAAGCTGTTCAGCCGTTGCCCGGTTAATGTCCAGTTTACCAGCAGAAGTATCCAATATAGTCTCCGTTGGTTTAATTGATGAACTATTTTCTTCCGGCACTTCGCTCTTAGCCTTCTCAGGCACCACCACTTGCTCTTCCACTTCCACTTCTGCTTGCGTCTGTAACGCACTATCCACTTCACGGTTCAACTGAGTCCAATCATCTGGTACCTTCTGCTTCGGCTGGGCGAAGGCAGCAACTAATAATAAAGCAGCAATACCGATAAGCAATAAAGGAACAATCAGCTGCCATACATTTTTATTTGTTCGACGTCCATAGAGATGACTATCCAAAATAACGCTCCTTTCTTCGTAAAAAGGGATTTTTAGCAACTTCATGTCATATGTGGCAAGTCTTACGGAATAGGTTAAAAGAGCAAAACTGTTGGGAGGGCTGAGCATGAATGTCGGATTCATTGGGACGGGCGCGATGGGAAGCCTGCTGATCGAAGCATTCGTCGCATCGGGAGCACTCGACCCGTGTCAGATCGTTATCAGCAACCGCACATACGCCAAAGCGCAGGCGCTTGCCGAGCGATATCCCGGAATGAGAGCCGAGCGTTCGAATGCAAGCACCGCAAGTGCAAGCGATATCTTGTTTTTATGTGTCAAACCGCATGAATATAAAAATGTAATCGATGAGCTGCTACCGGTCTTGCAGCCAGAGCAGCTTCTAATATCTATTACAAGTCCGGTCCTTATCGCGCATTTGGAAGAGTTATTACCTTGCAAAATTGCAAAGGTCATTCCAAGTGTCACCAATCTCGTCTGGAGCGGAGCTACCTTGTGCATATATGGCTCACGTATAAATGAGGAGGATCAACGCACAATTGAAGATCTGCTTGCATTCATAAGCGAACCGCTTCCGATTGAGGAGCCTTACACACGGATCGTCTCGGACCTGTCGAGCTGCGGACCTGCTTTTTTCGCCTATCTAGTAGAGCAATTTGTTGATGCTGCCGTATGCGAGACTGGCATTGCCCGTGAGGATGCGGTAAAGGTAGCAAGTGAGATGCTGCTCGGTACAGGGCTGCTCTTGACTGAAGGCGGACTGTCGCCAGAGGATGTTCAGCGCAAAGTTGCCGTTCCCGGAGGAATAACCGCTAAAGCACTCCAGCTCCTGAGCCGTGAACTTGACGGGACCTTTAACCGGCTGATCCGTACGACACATCAAAAGTTCGACGAAGATGTCGCCAAAATAACCGATGATTTCTACGGAAAAGAGGTGAACGGACAGTAGCACAATTTGTGCTGCTGGACCGCTCACCTCTTCTTTTGTCTGCTATTTAGTTCGCCACAATGTTGACGAGCTTGCCCTTAACAACGATCAGCTTCCGGATCGTTTTGCCTTCTATCAGTTCTTTCACTTTATCCATGTCTTTAGCGATCCGTTCCATCTCTGCTTCATCCGTGTTAGCAGCAATGGATACGCGCTCGATAATTTTACCGTTTACTTGTACAACGATTTCAACTTCGTCATCAACTGTCAAAGCTTCTTCATAGGACGGCCATTCAGCGTAAGTGATCGACTCGGTACCGCCAAGCTTCTCCCACAGCTCTTCCGTAATATGCGGAGCAAGCGGTGACAACATTTGCAGGAAGTTCTTCATCGCTTCAAGCGGCAGAACATCTGTTTTATAAGCTTCGTTCACGAAAATCATCAATTGGCTGATCGCCGTATTAAAGCGCAGGTTCTCAAAGTCATCCGTTACTTTCTTGATTGTACGGTGCCAAGTTTGCTTGAACGCCTTAGTCGTCTCGCCATCTGAGATTTTCGATGTTACGCTGCCGTCATCACTGATGAACAAGCGCCATACGCGGCTCAGGAAGCGATAAGTGCCTTCTACGCCGTTTGTGTTCCATGGTTTTGTTGCTTCCAAAGGTCCCATGAACATTTCGTACATACGAAGTGTATCAGCACCGAACTCGCCAACAATATCGTCCGGGTTAATCACATTTCCGCGTGATTTGGACATTTTCTCGTTGTTGGTACCAAGAATCATACCTTGGTTAACCAGCTTGTGGAAAGGTTCTTTTGTATTCACGACGCCAAGATCGTAGAGTACTTTATGCCAGAAACGAGCGTACAAGAGGTGAAGCACCGCATGCTCAGCTCCGCCGATGTACAGGTCAACCGGCAGCCATTCCTTTTGCTTCTCTGGCGAACAAATTTCGTTCTCGTTCTTCGGATCGATAAAGCGCAGGTAATACCAGCAGCTTCCCGCCCATTGCGGCATCGTGTTTGTCTCACGACGAGCTTTCATGCCTGTCTCCGGATCAACTGTATTCACCCAATCGGTAACATTCGCAAGTGGTGACTCACCTGTGCCGGATGGTTTAATCGCTTCTACATCAGGCAGTACCAGTGGCAGTTGATCTACCGGAACCGGCTTCATTGTGCCGTCTTCCAGATGAAGAATTGGAATTGGCTCACCCCAGTAACGCTGACGGCTGAACAGCCAATCGCGCAGACGGTAAGTCACTTTACCTTGACCTTTACCCGAAGCATCCAGGTGCTCAATCATTGCTTTAATGCCATCTTCATTGTTCAAGCCATTCAAGAAATCAGAGTTTACGTGAGGACCATCGCCTGCATAAGCTTCTTTCGTTACGTCGCCGCCTTGGACAACCTCAACGATTGGCAGATCAAATTGTTTTGCAAACTCCCAGTCGCGTGTATCATGGCCTGGTACCGCCATAATTGCACCTGTTCCGTAACCGGCAAGTACATAATCTGCAATCCAGATTGGTGTCTTCACGCCGTTAACTGGGTTGATTGCATAAGCACCTGTAAATACGCCTGTTTTGTCCTTCGCAAGGTCAGTACGCTCCAGGTCGCTCTTACGTGCTGCTGCTTCTTTGTAAGCTTCAACTGCAGCCGCTTGATCCGCTGTTGTAATTTGAGCAACCAATTCATGCTCAGGAGCAAGAACGCAATAAGTTGCACCAAACAACGTATCTGGGCGAGTTGTGAATACAACCAGCGAAGCATCGTGACCATCAATCGCGAAAGTCACTTCAGCACCTGTCGATTTGCCGATCCAGTTGCGCTGCATATCTTTAATGCTTTCCGACCAGTCGAGCTCTTCCAGATCTTCAAGCAAACGTTCTGCATATTCTGTAATTTTCAGCATCCATTGACGCATTGGCTTACGGATAACCGGATGGCCGCCGCGTTCGCTGAGGCCGTCAATAACTTCTTCGTTAGCCAATACCGTACCAAGTGCCGGACACCAGTTAACGGGAACTTCTGCGACATAAGCAAGACCTTTGTTATACAATTGGATGAAAATCCATTGTGTCCATTTGTAATAATCCGGATCTGTTGTGCTGAATTCGCGGTCCCAGTCATATGAGAAGCCAAGCGATTTGATCTGACGGCGGAAGTTGTTAATATTCTCAACCGTAATCTCACGCGGATGGCGTCCTGTTTGCAAAGCATATTGCTCAGCCGGCAAGCCGAAAGCGTCCCATCCCATTGGATGCAGAACGTTGTAACCGCGCATCCGTTTGTAACGGGATACGATATCCGTAGCTGTGTAGCCTTCAGGATGACCTACGTGAAGGCCTGCACCGGATGGATAAGGAAACATATCAAGGGCATAGAATTTTTTCTTACCCGGATCTTCCGTTGTTTTGAAAGATTTGTTCTCATCCCAATATTTCTGCCATTTCGGTTCTACCGTCAGCGGGTTGTAACCGTGAAATTCCTGACTCATAATCATATCCTCCTAAATGTGTGCGACGCTCTAAGCAACGCATCATCAGACATAAAAAAACTCCCGCCCCCAGCGTATTATCGCTAGGGACGAGAGATTATTCCCGTGGTACCACCCTAGTTAACGGCCGGCATTCTTTGCCTTCCGCTCACTCATTGCCTTTAACGCAGGCTAATCGTTGCGTTCTCACGCAAGGCTCCAAGGCGAGATTCATATCGCTGCAGGTCCGGCTTGCACCAACCGCCGGCTCTCTAAGCCTTGCCCCGCGACACTACTGTTCCTCTTCAACGCCATAAGTATAGTAAAACATGGTTATCCCCGATTATAATATTAAGTTAGCCATGTGTCAAGAAGACACGATGTTCACATGACCCTTTCTAGACTTAAGTACCTGTTTTAATGGTCACGGTCTTATCATTTTCATCCCAAGTTACCTTCCCACCCAATGACTCACTTATAAATCTAGCTGGAACAAGAGTATTATTATTGACTAGCGTCGGTGGTGAGTCGAGTGTAATCTTTTCCCCATTTACCGAAGCAGTTGGATTATTAATCAGTGAGCTGAATTGTGATATCTCCTTTTTTCGCTGTTATGGAAGAAGTAGTGGCGTGCCATTCCAGCTCAGCGCCTAACGCTTCCATGATTGCTCTTAAGGGTACCATTATACGATTATTTATACTCACAGGCGGCTGATCTACTTGTAATGTTGTACCGTCAATTTCGACAAAGATAGGGTCTTGATCTAATATTTCATTCGAGTAACTTGCAATCCCCACCGGGATCGTCCGACTCCCCTTCTTTCCATCCCCAACTAAGCCGCCACCCCATGCCCATAATGTACCGTCTGCTCTTATGGCCATTGATCGGAAACCTACTCCGTGTGCGGCGATACTTGTTACTTTCTTCAGACCTTTTACTTGTACGGGCACATCACTCGAATCCCAAGTGCCGTTGCCTAACTGTCCTCCGGAGTTCGTGCCGCTAGCCCAGACTGTTCCATCTTTTTGCAGCATAAGCGGGCCGCCTGCACTTGCTTGAATTGAAATAATGTCCTTAACTCCCTCAAGCATCCGAGGAGACAAGTCGTTTGCAGCAGACTCCCCATTGACTAAGCCTATACCGGCAGCTCCCCAATACCACACTGTTCCGTCTTCTTTTAACCCGTAAGTATACTCACCACCAACAGCTACTTGAATGATATCTTGAATGCCCGGCAATTGCGTCTCGTATTGCCACACGGTCCCATCCTTCTTAAGCGCTACAAAACTGCCATATCCAGAAGAGATCGAGATTATATCGCGTAATCCCTCCAGTTGAATTGGACGATCAGGAGAAGTGATATTACCTTTAGAGTCTTTGAAATAGAATCCTCCCCAGCCCCACACTGTACCGTCTGATTTAACGGCAAAGCTTCGGGTCCAATCTGCCTCAATAGCAACAACATCAGATATTCCCTCTACTTTGTGTGGAATAACCAAGCTATCCGTGTTGCCATTACCCAACTGACCACTATCGTTACCGCCCCATGCCCACACTGTACCATCCTTTTGAAGAGCAAGGGAATGTACCTGCCCTGCAGCTACAGCAATCACATTTTGTAATACAGGCACTTGTTCTGGTACTAGCGCATATAAATTCGTTTCTGTTCCTTCTGCTCCATAGGTTGTAATATCTCCCCATTGCCAGGCAGTCCCATCCTTCTTAATCGCCAAACTGTGAATGGTACCTACTGCAATGGCCTTCCATCCCTTAGAAGCGGAAGACGCAGCCTGTACAATCGATGATTGAAAAATCATTATTCCGATGATCGCTAAAATTAATAAACGGAAGGCAGATAAGTTCTTCATAACTAAAAACGTCAACTCCCATTAATTCAAGTAAGATTCCTACCTGATTATACCAAATTCAAAAGGGTAAAAACGCAAAAAAAATAGACTGATAGGATTCCCCCTAAACAGTCTATCCATCACTCCTACCCAATCAAATCAGGCTCATATGTCAAGCAGCCCGCGATAATCATGCCAACACTGCAGGAGATAAGCAGAATAAGAATACCTACTGCAATATTGTTTTGCTCAATCGCTTTGAAGATTGTCACGTTTACTTTAAGCGCTTTGCCGAACAGGTAAGTTATAAACTCTGTCACATAATACAGAATAACTAGAGCGACAATCCCGATTACACCCCATAGCAGCATATCTGAGAGCGATACGGAGTTCTCAGCTGCTGCACGCACGACGATTGCAAGTCCAGCTAGTCTGCCGCCGAGTGAAAGTGCCGCTGCGACGTTACCTTTGAATATAAGAGCGAATTCTTTATTCTTGGTCGTCAATTCAAATAAGAGAAGACCTACGATCATAATCGCAAAGCCTACTAAAGAATAAACAAGGAAATCTACATATAAATTTTTGTCCATTACGATTAGCTCCCTACAAAGATTTATTTATGCCTACCGGCAAAAAATACGATAAATTGTCTGTGATTTGATTGCCGATCCGAATACCGATTGCACCAGCTTTTCCACCAATCAGAAAACTCCCGAACATATATGAGCCCTGGCGTAACCCTTTTTCCGTCTGAAAGGCCGTAGTTGGCAGCTCTACGTATTCCTGATACACCTGAAGATAATCCACATAGGAGTTATGACTATCTTCTGCCGCTAAAACACCATTGCTGTCAAAAATCTTAACCGTATCCCCCTCCCGGCCAAAAGCAGGCTTCCTCACATATTTCGTCTGCCGCTTAAGAAAGCTATCCGGTTCAAGATAGGTTGGGAGAAAATGCTCTTCTATCCATAGATGTTCTTCAGCAGTAAAAAATGGACTGTCTTCTTCATGAAGCCCCCAGATAATAGCAAGATCAGCTTTCGACTGAAGCAGGAACGCGGAAGGCGGATTAACCACCGCTACTTTCTTCTGCTCAATCAATTCCAGCAGCCAAATCCCAATCGGATTCCCCGCTTCATCCTCATCTTCGATCAACTGCTCTACCGGAAAGGTTTGCCGATATAGTACATCAATTAAGCGGCCTTCCTGGTCAAAGAGACCAACACCTCGGATAATTTGCAGCTGGTCTAGCGGAACAAAGCTGGACGGAATACGGATAAGACTTCTTAAATAAGCTGCTGTATGAGCATCCTCCACATTGTCTCCATGTGCAGTGAACACGACATATGGGGCTTCCTTTGAAGTGCCAAGGTATTCAAAGCTCTCAACAATCGCTTTTTCTACGGCAAGCGCCAGCTGCTTCACATATCCTTCATTCGGATTATGCTGATCAAATGCTTCACAGACACAGCCATTTACATCATGAAGTTCTTTAATAAAAGTTGGTGTATCTGAATTAATCTCCATACATTTGAACGTATCGCCTGATCTCACCAAGTCTAATCTTGCAATTACACTCTCGACAGACAGGCTGCTAGTTCTTATGTAGGTTAACGTTTCTTTTGGGAAACCAAGACATAATAAAGTGTCGTCATCTACGGTTCGAAGCAAAGCGGCTGTCTTGAAAAAAATATGGCCAATCCGGTTCGTCGATTCCCGAATCTTTTGGACTTCTTCTTTCGTAAGGGAATAGAAATCATAAAGAGAATAGTCTTCTCCGTATAAATCTGCCCAATAATCGTCTATCTGGTCGTAGAAGGCTTTTCTTGCCTTAGCAAATTCATTCACTCGCTAACCTCCGCTAATCGAGCTTCCTTTACCAAACCCGGAGCTCGTTTTGCTTGAGATGCTGGATTTATAAGTGGAATAAGAGCTGTTTTTCTGCAGTGCAGAACGGGATGAATAGTAACTATTGCCATAATAGTAATGACGATAATAGGAAGAGCTGGAATCATCACATTGATAGACCCCTTGCGAGCTGTCCCACTCCCAGTCCCTGCATTGACTGTCGTTAGGCACTGCAGTCCTTGGGTAACTGGTCGACTGGCCGCAGCCAGTGAGCGCTGTAGCCATGGCAACAGCGGAAACGCCAAGCATTGCTTTTTGAGTTAAATTCATAGACTAGTTTCCTCCATAGCTTAATAGTTCCTATAAAGTTATAACACATTTGAAAGAAGGGTAGGAAAGAAAGTTAATGTTTCCATAAAATGATGGTATGATAATAAAATCAGTTTTAATACGGAGTGATCGAGATGAACAAATTAACTTATTTTATCGACCTTGGACTTAATCAATATGAACCGCTGATGGAATATCAATCCGCAAATGTCGGAATCGACGAAATGTATGCGCGGCAATTATGTACTTACCTGATTTCCAATGGTATTCAATACGAACTAACCTCCAATGAGATGCAAGAAAAAGAAGAAATGCTTATCGTTAAGAAGCGTGGATTTAATGAGAAGTATGCAGATGAAGTGAATTACCGTGGCCGCGGCATTTACATCGAGTTCCGAAAACCTAACGAACGCGGGCGCAAGCTGACTGAAATTCAAAGTCCTAATCATTATGATGTCATCCGGTATTTGCTTAAGGATATCGTTGATATTCCGGGCTATGGCCCGATGTTCACCACCTCTACCGAGATCGATGAGGATCGTGGATGCTACGTGATTTATGTCCGTGGGATGGATGAGCCCGAAGTATAACAACTGTATAAAAGAACGAAGCCCCACTTCCGCATTGGAATTGGGGCTTCGTTTTTCTCACAGATTGGTCTAGGCAATCCGCTTCTCTATTTTTTGCTTTTTGCCGGATTTCAGCTTGTATAAGACTGTAATGATTACTGCAACAGCAAGAACCAGTCCAACGATCCCAAAACCTGCATATACGCTGTAGGAATGGATAAATTCGAGCCAGACATACAGCCCAGAAAGTGTAATTAACAAGGTCGGCACCGTTAAGACAAAGCCTGCTTTCATATAAGATCCCCATGAGATCTTTACATCTTTTTTCGCAAGAACATGCAGCCATAATAAGGTGGCAAGCGAACCGATTGGAGTCATCTTAGGTCCTAGATTGCACCCAATCACGTTCGCATACACAAGAGACTCTCTAATCGCTCCAGCTGTCGCCGTTCCTTTAATCGCCAGAGCATCAATCATGACCGTTGGCATATTGTTCATAACGGAGGATAAGATGGCGGCAAGGAAGCCCATTCCAACCGTTGATACAAACAGGCCTTGATCGGCAATCACTTGAATAACATCCCCAAGTGCATCCGTTAATCCTGCATTACGAAGGCCATATACAACTACATACATGCCAATGGAGAAAATAACGACTGCCCACGGCGCTTCCTTGACGACCTTCTTCGTCTGAATAGCGCTGCTGCGCCTCGCCGCGACAATAAAGAATATGGAGATGACGCCTGTAATAATGGATACGGGTACTTGGATGAATTGGCTCGCCAGATAAGCAAGCAGCAGAATCGTCAAGAGAATCCAGGATAAACGAAATAACCGATGATCCTTAATGGCTTCCTTTGGCTCCTTCAATTCACGAACGTCATAGTTTGCAGGAATGCTTTTCCGATAGAACAGATACAGCACTAGCAAACTCGCCCCTAGTGCGAACAAGTTCGGGACAATCATCCTGCTTGCATACTCCACAAAACCTACTCCAAAGTAATCAGCCGATACGATGTTGACAAGATTACTTACAATGAGCGGCAGCGAAGTCGTATCCGAAATAAAACCACCAGCCATAATAAACGGCAGGATCATTTTATAATCAAACTTAAGCGCCCGCACCATAGCTAGAACGATTGGTGTCAGGATCAGTGCTGCACCATCATTTGCGAAAAAGGCTGATACAGCAGCGCCAAGCACGATCACATAAATAAACATCCGTTTCCCGTTGCCTTTGGCAAGCCGTGCCATATGAAGGGCTGCCCATTCAAAGAAACCGATGGCATCAAGAATAAGTGAATTTAAGATGATGGCAACAAACGCAATCGTTGCGTTCCATACAATGCCGGTTACTGTTCCAACATCAGCAAAGCTGACAACTCCAAACATTAAGGCCAGAATAGCCCCGCCGGCAGCAGACCAGCCAATCCCCAGCCCTTTAGGCTGCCAAATCACAAAAGCTAAAGTAAGTAGAAAAATGATAACTGCAATAATTGCCACTGTGAGATCCCCGCTTTAATTCGTATCTATAATGTTACCATCCTGTACTATAACAGGTTTTATACCGCTAAAGCATTAACAAAATTTCCTCCTAAAAAGAATGATCACCCAAATAGCCGGATGGCTGTTCATGATTATTCTTACCTCGTAAGCGTTAGCCTTAATCTTTTAGATCGTCTTTCCTCCCTCATCCACGGCACTTAAGAAGCCAATAATATCTCCAAATAATTGATCTTTATCTTCGCCTTTTAGAGCATGCCCGGATCTCGCATACTCCTTCACAGTTAAGTAAGAACACAGCTGTTTATAATGGTCCAGATCCGAATCGGTTACTAACGAGCCTTCTAATTGCCCCCTGGCAACCAACACCGGAATATAAAGTGGATGATCCAATTGGATTTGAGATGAATCACGATGAATTCCCCATACCGCTGTTTCTCGTATATTTTCCGTACGTTTATAAGGAATTAAGTAATTATCGATATAATCAACTGCCCAATCAGCAGTCATCGACCGATGTTCAGCCGGATAATCTCCTATTATTAAAGAACGGACATACTCTTCATGTTTCTGCGTATAGCCCAAGGCATACGAGACACCTCGAGAATAAGAACATAGATGAAAGGAAGTCACACCAACATGTTTTACAACGGCTTCAAGATCAGCTACATGATTGGCCAGATCATAACCGTGCTCAGGCGTATCGCTTTTCCCTCTGCCCCGGAAAGATAAGACGATACTCCTTCTAGGTGCTACTGTCTGCATAAGATCCAGGTACTCCTCTGCCGTTTCAGATAATCCTGGGCAGATCACGAGCGGAGGCAGCTTCGCATCACTCTGTTCTCCTGAATCATAATAATGAATGTGTACCTCACCATTAGAAGCATACTGCTCCTTAATCATAGGCCCCCCCCTGACTTGTCGAAAAATGGCTTTATTATACCATTCTATCCTCACATTTGATACGCATTTTGTTGGAATATATTGCATTTTGTAAGATTAGCAAGTATGGTAAATGATGACAAAAGTTTGGGTTGAAGGTGACTGAGATGCGATCAACGATATTGTTGGTACCGGGCATTGTTTTATTAATAATTTGCTCCGTTTACCAGATTCAACAGGTTTCTGACAAGACAGAACCGAAACCGAATATTATAAGTGTTGAGGAATGGGATTATCAATGGTTAAATCCTCCGCGAGAAGAGACATTCTCCGCAGCATGGGCAGCAGATGCCCGTCCGAATAATTGGCAGCATGCTGACAAGAATCACCCGATGCCTAAGCGAGTTAACAACGCCGCAGCGCTGGTGCTTCGGATATCGCTCCCTGATATGGAATGGAATACGCCAGGTATATGGCTGAAGCGTGTCTATGGTACCGCAGTAAGCGTATCGTTTGCACAGCAGCCCACTCCCATTTATCAAGTTGAACGAACCTATAGCTACGATGTGAATTATATGCTTCTTCCACTAGAGAATGCGGCACATAATAGCCAACTGATTGTTTTGCTTCGATTATCCGATGAGCGGCAGGCATTAGAACCCGAAATTATAGTTGGCGATTATTATCAGATGCTGCCTGAATACGAGAGATATGGATTAATCGAGTTAATCTTTGGCGGTTCTTTTATGTTCATCGCGTTAATCATGATGACTTGCCTGTTCTTTTTGAAACGTGAGCAGATCGTGTTATGGATGTCTCTTTGTCTCATCATTCTTTGCCTAGGCGAGATTATTCTTGCTTACTCACCTGCGTTATACCATCATTTCCAAGCGCATGGAGAGCCTTTTCTAGCCTTATTTGATTTAGCGTTGTTTTTACTTACCCCTGCTGTTGCTGTCTTCTTCGAGAATGTCCTTGGCCAGGGTATTTATGGCATGCTGAGGAAATTCAGAATCGTATTGATGCCGGTTACAGTCATTGTGATTGTGCTATGGGCGCTAGGCAAAACCATCATTCCTGCCATCAGCATCAGTCTGCTTCAAGTTGTGCCTCTTACGGTTTGTGTATCCATACAGGTTGTCATTTTGACCATTCATGCGATCTGGTACGCGTGGAAAGGAAATCGTGATGCCATCCTCATCTCCGTTGGCTATTCCATCTTTTCCATTATTTCGATTACCGAAATCATCAATTATTTCAAAGACGAAACGTATCACCTTATTTACTGGAAATGGGGCTTACTAGCCTTCTTGCTATCACTGATCGCGGTAATGGGAAGGCAATTCTCTCGAGATCATGATCGGTTAGTGAAGTATTCAGAGGAACAGGAGATGTTCAATCGGGAAATTCAACGCTCGGAAAAAATGGAGCTGATCAGCCATCTGGCTGCCTCCATTGCCCATGAGATTCGTAATCCGCTGCAGGTTACAAGAGGCTTCATCCAATTGGTTGGAGAGAAAGCTGTAGATAAAGACCGCCAGTTTCTGAACGTGGCCGTACAGGAGCTGGACCGCGCATCCAGTATTATTACTGAATTCCTGACCTTCGCCAAACCGGAGCTGGAAGACGTCAAGACGTTGAATATTTCAGAAGAGCTCTATCAAATTCAAGATATTTTAACCCCTCTTGCCGCCATGCAAAGCGCACAACTTGATCTTATAACCGAATCAGACCTATTCGTCATGGGCAGTGCCGAGAAATTCAAACAAGCGATTATCAATATAATCAAAAACAGTCTTGAAGCGATCGCGAAGGATGATGGCTCGGTAACCGTTCATGCGAGAAAGGATCAGAACAAGATCATCATTCGCGTCACCGATAATGGCGAAGGCATCGATCCTGAAAAACTGGACAAGCTTGGAGAGCCCTATTTCTCCAGCAAATCAAAAGGCACCGGTCTCGGACTGATGGTCACTTTCCGCATTATTGAGGCCATGAAAGGTACGATTCTTTTCAGCAGTACAAAAGGTATCGGAACGGAAGCAATTATCCGGATACCTGCAAGCGAAAGCCCTGTACCGTTAAAAACGGATTAAAAACGGAGTACGGAATACACAAGCAAAGAGGCGGTCCTAATTTCTTAGGACTGCCTCTTTGCCTACTTGCTCTATATGATCTCCTATCCGATCTATATCATTTATCTCTATAAGTACTGCTCCTGCAGGAATACAGTTGTCCTGCAACCTATATCCTGGCCAGGTGACTACTGCCGTAATACCTGACAACTCCCCTAATAACCGTTCATCTTCTTCCCGCCTAACGATTACAAGCTTAGGGTATGATTGCATTTTAAAACCTTCAACCAGAACAAATGCATCATGTGGCGCTTCCGCGATCAATTCTTCCAGTGAGGATGATCTTTCTTTTACAATGGCGGTCCGCTCACCTGAAGTAATGGCTGACCATACGGCGCCAGATGCACGGTGTCTTGCTGTATCTACTCCAGCAGGCTCCGCCTCAAATGGATGACCGTCATGTTTAATCGTTGCAACCTTCCTATTGCGAGAGGACAAATAATCGATCAGTCGGCACATTAGGGTTGTTTTGCCTGTATTTTTGTAACCTGTAATTTGATAGACTGCAGCTGCCAATACCTACACCCCCTTTCCCGCAAGTTGCGCATTCTGATACTCATCAGGTGTATTTATGTTATCAACGAAGTTGAGATGGATACCAGCAGCAGCAAATGGCTCTTCCGTAATCCGGACATACGGAATACGTTTCAGAAACCCTTTCATGCTGTAGTCGCCGTCCAATAAACATTGCTGGGCCTGCTCCGCGCATTCCGCCCGATAAACAGCCTGAAGGGGATGAAGTCTGCCATGAATCTCCGGTACAGCCGCCATACTCCCGCTTCGCTCCATGTAATCAACAAGCAAAGCAGCAGCCTTCTCGGAGACAAACGGCATATCACAAGCTGATACCCAAAGGGCTGAATGACGGCTATATTGGAAGGCGGTAACAAGAGCGGCAAGTGGTCCCTGACCTGGCGAAGTATCGATTACAGTTGCCAGCTTTAGGTCAGACAACCGCTTTGCCTGCTCTTCAGATGCTGCAACAGCTGTTATATTGCTGCATAGCAGCTGCATTTTCTCCCGCACTCGTTCGATCATAAGCTGCTCGCCAACCGGAAGAAGCGCCTTCATGCTGCCGCCCATTCGTCTGCTTTGTCCCCCAGCTAGAATAATCCCGTCAAGCCCGTTCATTCCACTTTCACCTTCTTAGTACTCACAGCTATCTCTTGTAAATACTCAGCAAGCGGCTGAACGCGTACCGCACTTGATTTGAAATCAGGCATCCTGCAGTTCGGGTCAAGCAAAGCATTCGTAACCCGGTTTACATTCTGTGCATCGCCCCAATGCATAGGAATAAACAAAGTATCCTCCCGAATGGCTGTACTTAGCTTTGTACGAACGATAACGGTACCTCGGCTCGATTGTACGCTGGCTAAAGCCCCATCCTCCAGTCTGTGCTTCTCAGCCGTACTTGGATGGATCTCCAATATATTTTCCACCTCACGTGCTGCAAGAACCGGACTTCTACGGGTTTGAACCCCTGTTAGATAATGCGATAACATCCGGCCATTGGTTAGATAGAGTGGATATTCATCATTAGGCTGCTCGGCAGGTGATTCACTCTCTACGGTCTGGAATACAGCTAATCCATCCTTATGGGCAAAAGCTTCACCGAACAACCGCGGCGTCCCCGGATGGTCTAAAGAAGGGCAAGGCCAATAGATGCCTTCTTCCTTGCGCAGCCGATCATACGTAATGCCATAGTAGTCCGCAATGCCGCCACGGCTCGCAACCCGCAGCTCATTGAAAATATCTTCGGAATCCCGGAACGTAAAGAACTTCTCTTTTCCAAGCGAATAAGCGATGTCACATAGAACCTGCCAGTCATGCCGTGCTTCACCAGGAGCGGGACGTCCTGCCTGCCGGAGCAATACACGCCCTTCCAGGTTCGTCATCGTGCCTTCATTCTCGAGATATGCGCTGACCGGGAGCACAATATCCGCAAGCCTCGCCGTCTCGGATAAGAACATATCCGCCACTACAAGAAAATCAACCTTTTCGAAAGCTTCTTCTACTAATGTTGCATTTGGATTTGAAACAATCGGATTAGAACCCATAACAAACAACCCTTTAATATCGCCGGAATGAACGAGCTCCATCATTTCATACGCCGAAACGCCTTTACCTGGCAGCTCCTCCGGCTGAATCCCCCACACTCCAGCGATATAAGTGCGGTCATCAGCATTTTCAATCAGACGATAGCCCGGAAGCTGATCCGCCTTCTGCCCATGCTCCCGGCCTCCTTGACCGTTTCCTTGACCGGTTACCGCCCCGTAGCCGCAGCCTTCTTTGCCGATTTTCCCCGTTGCAAGAATCATATTGAGAAAATTCCTTACCGCCATATGTCCGTCCGCATGCTGCTCGACACCCCGCGCTGTGAAGATCATTCCCGTCGCTGCCTTGCCGAAAGCAATCGCCGCCTTGCGGATCCTGTCCATGCCAACGCCTGTCATCTCCTCAACTTCCTCGAGATCAACCTGATCCAGATGCTCTTTCACTGCTGAGAAGCCTTTCGTTCTCTTCTGGATAAAAGATTCATCCGTCAGCTTCTCATCCAGAATAACCTTCAGCATCCCATTCACCAGTGAGGCATCCATACCCGGCTTCACCTGCAGATGAATATCTGCAATGGAGGCAGTGGCGGAAGCCCTTGGATCAATTACAATAATCGTTGCCCCATTTTCCTTCGCTCTTGTAAAATACGGCATCAGCGTCGGCTGGCATTCCGCAATATTCGTACCTGCGAGAATGATGCATTGTGCAAGAGGGATATCGGAAAGCCGATTCGTTAGGCCGCGGTCTATGCCAAAGGTCTTCACGCCTGCCGAGGCGGCAGCTGACATGCAGAACCTGCCATTATAATCGATATATTTGGTCTTCAGAGCAACTCGAGCAAACTTGCCAAGCAAATAGGCGGATTCATTCGTGAGCGATCCGCCGCCGTACAGCCCTACCGCATTCAATCCATATTGAGATTGAAGCTCCGTGAATCGAATGCTGATGGCAGACAATGCTTCTTCCCAGGATACACGCTTTAGCTCGCCTTGAAGTCGCATCATCGGAAATAACAGCCTCTCCCGGCTTACAGCATGCTGATGAGCATTCATCCCTTTTACACATAGTCTGCCTTCCGATGCTTTATTCGGAATAGCTGTTACTTGATAAGTCGGGCGGCGGCCCGACCGGTCCTCTACCACTTCCATCTTGCATTGCACGCTGCAGAAAGGACACTGCGTCGCCATTACTTTTTTTGCATCCTCCGCCGAGAATGTCATCGTATCTATTTGCCGCTCCATGCCATCTCCATCCTTTCTGCTGCCTGCCAGCGTTCCGACAGCTCTTCTTGCGTTTCCAAATCAAGCAGCTTCTCACGAAGAGGCAGAAGGCCTATTCGATCAAGCCATTTCCAAGGTCGTTCCCCGTAATAAGCAGATTCCCGATACCATTGCATACAGGCAGCAGCCAATTGCCGAGCATTTGTTTCCTCTGCTTCCACCGCAAGCAGCTGCGCTTGCTTCACCGGATGCTCCGCATGCCCTCCAACGTATACTTCCCAGCCGGCAGGAACAGCAGAAAGAGAGAAATCACGAACCAATACATCGGAAGGCTCTAAATAATTAGAGGAAATTTCAAAACGTACAGGATAAGGCAGTCTAACCGCATTCCGATCACTCTCATCGACTAATCCCAAGTAATAAGGAATGGCTGCACGGCATACCTGGCAGCCTTCTGATCGATTCCAGTCTAAATCCGCTCTGACATGAGCCGCATTTGTATAAGAATTAGCTATAATGGCTTCTTTCACTTGTTCATGACCAAGCGTTGTACAGCTGCAAATCGGAATAACCGTCTTGACTCCTCCTGCACCAGACAACACACAATTAAGCACTGCTCCAACCATCGGTTTACAACCGCCACATGAACCAGAGGCCTTCGTTTTATCTCTGATTTGTTCAACAGTTTGCAGATTGCCTTCTCCGATTGCCTGAACGATAGCTCCCTTACTCACCCCATTACAGGAGCAGATCGTTTCATGATCCGCCATCGCCAGAACAGCCCCATCCATCCCGCCGGCACCTGAATACTCAGCCTTCTCAAGAAGGACTTCGGCAGCTGCTTTCTTTTTCAATAGATCTAGCAGCTTCATCCCTTCCGTACTATCACCATACAGGACAGCTCCCGCTATCTTACCTTCCTTAACAGTAACCTTCTTGTAAGTGCCTTGAAGACCGTTGTATTGCTGGAGCGCTACTTGGACCTCACTGCCTTGAATATCGCCAGCCGAGAACACATCTACACCGGATACCTTCAACATGGAATAAGGAATAGAACCCTTGTAGGGAGCCGTATCCACACCTGTAAGCGTCCGCGCCAGCACCTTGCCTTGTTCATAGAGCGGTGCGACTAGACCGTACACGGTGTCGTCATGCTCTGCGCATTCCCCAACCGCATAGATATGAGGAACACTGGTCCGCATATAATCATCAACAACAACTGCACGATTCGTCTTTATTCCGCTATTTGCCGCAACAGCTATATTAGGGCTGATACCAACTGCAAGGACGACCAGATCCGCAATAAGCTTAGTACCGTCGCTGAATTGCAGACCTTCCGCCCGCTTCCGCCCGATTATTTTCTCCGTCCGCTTCTCCATCCAGAAGCGCATGCCCTGCCCCATTAGCTCCCGCTTCAGCATATCCGCAGACATGGTATCCAGCTGCCTGTTCATCAAGTAGGACGCATTATGGACGACATGTACTTCCATACCCAAATTAAGCAGCCCGCGCGCAGCCTCAAGACCAAGGAGCCCCCCGCCGATAACAGCTGCCCTGCGATAGGATTCCGAAGCCTCCATCATCGTCTCGCAATCCTTAATATTACGGAAAGCCGTTACACCCGATTTTTGAATACCCGGTATAGAAGGAATAAATGCCGATGAGCCAGTTGCAAGAATAAGTTCGTCATAGGAAACTTCTTTCCCCGATTCCAAATGGATCTTTTTGCTGCCGGTATTAATTCGTACAGCCTTCTCACTCAGCATCAGCCGAATTCCACGTTCCTTGTACCAGCTAAAATCATTAATTGTAATATCTGTAATGGAGGTGTCTCCCTGAAGCACTTTGGACAACATGATCCGATTGTAGTTCGGATGAGGCTCATCTCCAATGATTGTTATTTCGAAAGCATCAGGCGATAACCGGTAAATCTCCTCTACGCATCTCACGCCAGCCATTCCATTGCCGATTACCGCAAGTTTCCTCTTCATCACAACGTCAATCCTCCGTTTGCCATATGCGTTAGTAATAGAAAGGAGATCGTCTCGCCCTTCGCCGCGCCTCTCCCGCCTGCCGGAATAACCGCGATTGCATTCGCCTCCGCAAAGGCTGCAATATTGCCTGATTTGTCATTAGGCAGAGGAGTAAGCCGCCAAATGCCAAGCTCCATTGAAGCAATCGAACGGATATAGCGCGGATAAGGACATGGCTTGCCGATCGAGACCTCGAGCCGCCCTTTCTGCCATTGATTGCGGTAGTTCTTCATCCCCTTTATCCATTGAATGGTTGGCTTCACTAATAGCTCCAGAGCGGAGTAACAAGCTGATGGATTACCCGATAGACCAAACAGCAGGCTGCCTTCTTTTATAAAGGCCGAAGTTGGTGTACCTGGTCTCATAAGCACCTTCGTAAATAGAGGTTCATAGCCTGCCCGTGCAGCTGCTCTCTCTACATAATCATGATCCCCCACCGAAATACCGCCGGTTGTGATGACAAGATCGGCCTGCTCAGCAGCCTGTTCAATTTCCCTCGTAAGAATGGCCGGATGATCTGGAACCGGCTTTCTGCGGGTCACTTCGACGCCTAGCTGCTTCAGAAAGGCATAAACAACAAGTCCGTTAGAGTCATAGATGCGATCTGCTGACAGAGGTGTTCCCGGTTCTTGCAACTCATCTCCTACCGGCAGTACGACTACCCGAGGTTTAGCAAACACAAGGGCTTCGCCTTGTCCGTAGGAAGCAAGCACCGCCATTTCTTTTGCACCAATCGTTGTCCCCTTCACAAGAATCTGCTTGCCTGGAGCGAGATCCTCTCCGGCTTCTGCGATATGTCTGCCGCTTGGATGGTGCCGATCTATTCCTATCCATAATGGCTTGTCGTCTTCACCCTTTATTGGAGTAACAACCTCCTGCATGACTACAGTATCGTAGCGATGCGGCACTGGAGCACCAGTAAAAATACGAACGGCATCAATATCATCTATTAATCTGCTGCCTGTACATTCCTCCACAAAGTTCCGGGATGAACCGGCTTTGATTTCAGCAATGACACGAAGCATAACTTCACTGCCAGGACCAGCACTTAAAGTTGTGTGCGAACGGATCGCATATCCATCCATCGCCGCGCGTCTGAATGGAGGCATTGGGAAAGGGGTGAAGAAATCTTCTGCCAGCACCCTGCCAACACATTCCTCCAAAGGCAGCTTCTCCGCTCGACCAGGGGACATTCCCTTACACAAATGACCAATCGCTTCTTCTATAGATACAACAAGCTGCTGCTTCTGCAAGGTAGTCATAACTGGCACTTCCTCTCCACTGCTCAAAATGAACACAAAAAGCCCGTTCCCTATCGAAAAATCGAAATGGGGAAGCGGGCTTCTTTGCCGGGTTGACAGCACATCGTTGTGCTGCACATTTGCTTTGAGCATACTGGAAGAAAGCTTACATGTCAATATAAGTGACGTAAAATAGTCGGAAAACCATCATTTTTTCAGAAGTTACGAAATTTGGTGTTAAGTTTATTGACATGAGTTTGGAGATTCCCCTATAATTCGAATTGGGTTCACAATGATGTGACCGTACGATCCGGTGGGTACAATGTTGTACCGCCTTCGGCAAAGAGGCCGCTAACTGTCCACAAGGGCAGCTTGCGGCCTCTTTTTATTTCAATTCGTGATTGTTAGAGATGGTTGGAAGCAGACCCTCGCCCCGGAACGCGTGTCTGCCATACCCAAAAAAAAATAATTGGAGGGATTTGGATATGAGTAACCCTACGTCTTTTTGGAAGAGCGGCCATAAGCCTTCTTTATTTAGTGCATTTATGTATTTCGATATCAGCTTTATGATTTGGGTGCTTATCGGTCCGCTTAGCGTTGTTATTATGGGAGATTACGAAATGACGGCGGTTCAAAAAGCGAACCTCGTCGCCCTGCCGGTGCTCGGGGGCTCGATTCTTCGCTTGGTGTTTGGTTTCCTTACTGATTATATAGGACCAAAGAGAACGGGACAGCTTGGTATGCTCCTCACCATGGTCCCTCTCATCTGGGGCTGGAAATTTGTCAGTTCCCTTGGTGATCTTCATATCGTTGCCCTTATGCTTGGCGTTGCAGGTGCATCCTTTGCAGCAGCACTGCCGCTTGCGAGCCGCTGGTATCCCCCGCAGTATCAAGGTCTTGCAATGGGTATTGCCGGAGCGGGCAACAGCGGGACGGTCTTCTCTACATTGTTCGCCAATCGTATTGCTCAGCATTACGGCAGCTGGGAAGTGGTCTTTGGTCTTGCGCTTATCCCGATCGCTATTGCCTTTATCGTCTTCACCATCTTCGCCAAAGACAGCCCTAATCAGCCTGCTCCAAAAAAGTTGTCCCATTACGCAAAAGTGTTAAAGCAGCGGGATACTTGGTTGTTCTGCATTATGTATAGCGTGACCTTTGGCGGCTTTGTTGGTCTTTCTAACTATTTGACGATTTTCTTCAACACCCAATACGGATTGTCAGCTGTCAAAGCTGCCGATTTCACTACTCTCTGCGTTATTGCAGGCAGCTTCTTCCGCCCGATAGGCGGCTATTTATCCGATAAAATTGGCGGTATTAAGGTACTTATGATCTTGTATACCGGAGCTGCCGTCATGCTTGCCTCCATTTCAAGCATGCCGCCGCTGTACCTCGTTATCGGCATGTTATTTATCGGCATGATGTGCCTTGGCGCGGGTAACGGTTCCGTATTCCAACTGGTGCCTCAGCGGTTTGGCGATGATATCGGTCTCGTGACCGGTATCGTTGGAGCAGCAGGCGGTATTGGCGGGTATGCACTTCCGCTGATTTTAGGCAACCTGTATCAATCAACTGGCTCCTACACACCAGGCTTCCTAATCTTATGCGGCATAGCTATCTTGAGCGTTGTCATGCTGTCTATTGCTCAGCTTGATTGGAAGAAGACATGGATCGGAGACGGCGGCAAAGCACGAAGCATGTAACGATAATGTCACTCCTCTTTCGATGAAAAATCTATTCATCAAGGTTATAATACGAAGATGAATGAATTATTGCAGAGGAGAGTTGCATCACATGCAGTTTATCGATAATAACAACATTACTGATCCAGCGATTAATTTGGCGCTTGAGGAATATATTTTGCGGTCACTTCCGGGCGATGAGTATTTGCTCTTCTACATTAATGAGCCTTCCATTATTATCGGCAAGAATCAGAATACCGTAGAAGAAATTAACGCGGACTATGTGAAGGAGAATGGCATCCATATCATAAGGAGGCTGTCTGGCGGCGGTGCGGTCTATCATGACCTCGGCAACCTGAGCTTCAGCTTCATTATGAAAGATGACGGCAAGTCATTCCATAACTTCAAGAAGTTCACCGAGCCTGTTGTGCGGGCATTACGAAGCCTTGGTGTTGACGCTGAGCTGTCAGGACGCAATGACCTTCAGGTCGGTGAGCGGAAAATATCCGGTAATGCCCAGTTTGCTACCAAAGGTAAAATGTTCAGCCACGGTACTCTCCTATTCGATTCGGAGATTGAGAATGTCGTCTCCGCACTGAAGGTCAATGCGGAGAAATACGTCTCCAAAGCAACCAAATCGATCCGCAGCCGCGTAGCGAATATTACAGAGTTTCTGAAAGAACCGATGACGATCCAGGAGCTGCGGCAATATTTGCTCGCCTCCATCTTCGAAGGAGAATCGGAGATCCCGGTTTACAAGCTGACCGAGCAGGACTGGGATAATGTCCGGAAGCTTGCCGACGAGCGCTACCGCAGCTGGGAATGGAATTATGGCCGTTCCCCAGCTTTCAATGTACGCCAGACGAAACGTATTGAGGGCGCAGGCACATACGACGTCCGTCTTCAAGTGGAAGAAGGGAAAATCGTGGATGCCGCCGTCTTCGGAGATTTCTTCGGCAGAGGCGAGACTAGCGAGGTAACTGAGAAGCTGATTGGCACACGTTATGATACCGAATCGCTTGGCAAGCTGCTGGATGAGATCGATGTGAATTTCTACTTTGGTCCAATAACGAAGGAACAGCTGTTGTCATTGATGTTGTAATGTAGATAAAAAACGAAGGGGCAATCCCAAATGTCACATATGACAATGGGATTGCCCCTCTTTTATTTCCCCAGCACAACCTGCAAGCCCGACCAGAATACCCGGACTGCAAAATAAACAAACAGAACCGCTGAGAGCAGAGAGATCACTCTCACGAACTTGGCGCCAAGTGCTTTGCCAGCCCTGCTGCTGATGAAGGCCATGCCAAGCGACCATAACAAACCTGCAGTGAAGAAGCCTGCTATAAATACCGCAATTGCATAACGGCTGCTTCCGTGCATCTCTGCTACAATCGGCCCCGCCGAGGCAACGAACCATAGCATAATGGTCGGCGAAGATAAAGCCGTTCCTAAGCCAAATAGGAAGTCAGACAGATTTCTCCTTCGCTTATGCCCAGTTTCCCCGCTGCCCTCTCTGACATTCCAATCGATCATTTTTGGATGAACAGACTCTCTCGCCATTTTATAAGCTAGCATAAGCAGTACCGCCGTCCCCGCAATCCATAGAACCCAACGGACAACCGTAATTTCCAGAACAAAACTAAAGCCAACCAGCGCAAGTGCAAGATAAGTTAAGTCCCCAAAACATGAACCAAAACCGATCATAAATGACGGCTTAAAGCCGCGTTCAACACCGGTTTTAATAATGGCGACATTCACCATGCCCAGATCAAAGCATAAAGATAAAGAAAATAAAAAGCCTTGTACAAAAGAAAGCCATAAAGCCATACTACCGTTCACTCATCCTACTTCTTAGATTTAACCCGGTACCAATACTCATATTGCGTCTCAAAACCAAACTTGTCATACAACCGATTCGCAGGCTTATTTTCCTGAACAACCAATAAATAAGCGTCAGATGCCCCATTCTGTTTACCCCAATGAAGGATCTGAAGCACTAACTGATAGCCAAACCCCTGATTACGGAACTGCTGTGAAGTTACAATATCGTAGAGCCCAATATACCCTTGTTCAACAACGCCAATCCCGCAGGCAGCAGGAGTACCATCCTCCGAATATACCGTGACGAAACATTTGATAGGAGGCATACTATTGAGCAATTTCACCGCTGTTTCTCTATGCGCATCAGAGAGCGGCATCATTTGCTCAAATTCTTCAAACCAACGCTTATTCATATGATCATCAATCTGACAGCGGTCACCCGCTGGTACAGGCAGCTCCAATAAGGAGGCCGTCTTTACATGCACAGGCTCCACAATCCGGTAGCCCTGTTCCTCTAATAAAGAGTCTAGATGACTTGGACTTGCGAACGGTGTTATTTTGAAAACAAAATCTAATCCAAGTACCGAATAAATCTGCTCGCAATAACGGATTTTCCCCTCGGCATCGCCATGACTTTCATACAGCGGCATAACGCAATTGGATCGTTTCGTATAACCATTCGCATACCGCAGCAGCCAGCCGTCATAGACAGATGTCTGAAGGGATGGCCAAGCGTTTAAGCTCAGCTCCTCTAACTTCCTATATATAGGATTGTCCAAATCTATTCCTCCCCCTTACCAAAAACTATATAAGATGAAACCGCTCGAGCTGTGCCAGCTGATTCTCCCGAAGCAAGATTTCACGCTGTTTAGGTCCAAGCAGATCAAAATGAGGAAATAAATCACGTCTATGTATATACTTCGGATTGAGACCATTGCTAAGACACCACTCTGCCAGCTTATCCAGATCAGAGCAGCCTACCTTCGTCACGGTCTTCATCCCCGGAAATCGCGGGTCAACCCAATAATGCGTCAGGAATGCAATCTCCCCGCGGGCGACCGCTTCCTTCCATGCCGTCATTTCAGCCCTGGAAATACCGAATGCCATGGCATAGCTCCTTTACTTACGTATAGATATGCTTAACTCTTCCGACCTGGCCATCTGTCAGACGCACCTTAATGCCGTGAGGGTGATTCGGTGAATTTGTAAGCAAGTCCTTAACGATCCCACGCGTCAGCTTACCTGTCCGCTGATCCTGCTTAAGAACGATATCGACCTCCAGCCCCGGCTTAACCGAAGCTCTCTGTGTACCATTTGTCACTGTTGATCATTCCTTCATTCGCATGTATGCTTAATAGTTTATGACGCACAGCATAGCATATGTAGCTGAAAGATGCACTTCCAAGACACAACTGTTATACTAAATGTTAAACGAGATCGATGAAATGAGGAACATTTACAAATGTCAAACGAATTTAGTGCAATGGGTATTATCCCGGAGATAACAGATATTCTGCAATCAGACGGTATTACAACCCCTACGCCTGTACAAAAGAAAGCAATCCCTGTCCTCCTGTCCGGACAAGATGTCATTGCCCAGGCTCAGACAGGAACAGGAAAAACGATAGCATTCGCTCTGCCAATCCTGCAGAAAATCGATATTAATAAAGATCAGGTACAAGCCCTTATTCTTACTCCAACACGTGAATTGGCAATCCAGATCACTAGCGAGCTGAAAAAGCTGGTACCTGCTGTAGGCGCCAAAGTTCTTGCCGCGTATGGCGGACAAGATGTTGACGCACAAATCCGCAAATTGAATAACGCACCACATATCGTTGTTGCAACGCCTGGTCGTCTGATTGACCATATGAGACGTGAAACGATCAACCTGGGCAAGCTGAAAATGCTCGTACTGGATGAAGCCGATCAAATGCTGCATATGGGCTTCCTTCCTGAAGTACAAAGCATTGTTGAACAGACGCCTCGTGCTCGTCAAACGATGCTCTTCTCTGCTACAATGCCGGATGCGATTAAACGTCTTGCAGAGAATTATATGAAGGTACCTGTTGATATTAAAATTCAAAGCGCAAATGTCACTTTAGACAATATCAAACAGCTTGTTGTAGAGACGACTGACCGCGGACGTCAAAAAGCACTAATTTCCATGATCGAATCACAACGCCCTTACCTGGCTGTTATTTTCTGCCGGACGAAGGTTCGCGCGAAAAAACTAAACAAGGATCTTCAAGATCATGGCTTTGAATCAGATGAACTTCATGGGGATCTTACACAAGCTAAACGTGAGCAAGTCATGAAACGTTTCCGCGATGCGAAACTTCAAATTCTTGTCGCAACGGACGTTGCAGCACGTGGGCTTGATGTGGAAGGCGTTACCCATGTCTTTAACTTTGATGTTCCAACGGATTCCGAAATTTACATTCACCGTATTGGCCGAACTGGCCGAGCTGGACAACGCGGAACTGCAATAACTATTGCATCGCCTTATGATCGTGGAGCGGTTGCCCATATCGAGCGGAGCATTAATGCTGTACTTGAGCGCCGCACTGTGGAAGCGGACGGCACTATTGTGAAGGTTACTACACCACGTCCTAGCAGCGAAGGTAAAAGCTATGACAGAGGTGGCAAGCCGGAACGCGGAGGACGCGGTCGCGGAGCTCGTGATTCAAAACCAGCGCAAGGCGGACGCAGCGGCAGAGGCGAACGTAATGAACGCGGTGGCAGCGCAGGCCGTTCACAAGCAGGCGGACGCGGCAAGCCGGAACGTGCTGCTGTAGCCAGCAACACAGAAAGCAATCCGTGGGAAGTTAGCAGCAATGATCGCGGCGGGAAAGGCGAACGTGAATCTGGCGGACGCGGCGGCAGAGATGCACGTGGCGCTAACCGTGGTGGCGGTACACGTACTCAAGGCGGTTCAGAACGCGGCAATTCGCGCGGGCCATCAACTGGCAGCAGCAGAGGCGAGCGGTCTCAAGATGGCGCAGCACGCGGCAATTCGCGCGGCGCATCTACTGGCGGCAGATGGGAAGGCCGGCCAAGCAGCAATAAAGATTCGCGTGGACCATCAAGCAGCGCACCACGCGGTGGACGAGATTCGCGTGGCGGCAGCAACAACGGTAACAGAGGCGGGACGCGTGGCGGTTCATCGCGTGGTCCAAGCTCTGGCGGTCGTAACAGATAAGAATAAAGGAGTTGCAGTACATTGAAGAACGTGCAGCTGCCGGAAGCTTATGTCCGGCAAATGCAGGCTCTTCTCGGAAGGGAAGAAGCCGAGCGGTTTCTTGACAGTTACAACGATGCCCGTGCTTTCGGGCTGCGGATTAATCCATTGAAATGTCGACAACTAATCGGGGACAATGCGGCTGCTGCTCTTAAGCAGCCGTTTCATTTGGAACCAGTACCTTGGTGCAAGACAGGCTATTATTATGAGGAATGTACAAGACCGGGTAAGCATCCTTACCATACGGCTGGCCTATATTATATTCAGGAGCCATCGGCTATGTCTGCCGCAGAGCTGCTGGACGCCCAGCCAGGCGAGACAATACTAGACTTCGCTGCAGCACCGGGCGGTAAGACGACTCAAATTGCTGGCAGTATGAACGGCGAAGGATTACTTATTGCAAACGAAATCCATCCTGCAAGAGCTAAGATTCTTAGCGAAAATGTAGAACGGCTGGGCATTCGCAACGCAGTTGTTACAAATGCTGCACCACAAGAGTTGTCCAAACGCTTCCCTGCCTTCTTCGACCGAATTATGTTGGACTCTCCCTGTTCTGGAGAAGGTATGTTCCGTAAGGATGAAGTCGCTATTACGGAATGGTCGGAAGCGCATGTCACCTATTGCGCCGAGCGCTCTGCGGATATATTAGAGCATGCAGCCATCATGCTGAAGCCAGGCGGCGTGCTTGTCTATTCTACTTGTACGTTTAACCGTTCTGAGAATGAAGATACGATTGAACAATTCATTGTGTCTCATCCCGCCTTCCACGTCGAACAGCTCGAGCGGCTGTGGCCGCATCAGGTTCGTGGAGAAGGTCATTTTGTAGCCCGGCTCCGCAAAGCTGCGGATGAGGATCTGCTGAAAGTCGGCCACATCGACGAAACTGAACTCCGCAGCAACAAAGACAAACGGCGTGAGCGCGATAAGCGTTTAGCAAGGCAAGCAAAGCCGCTCACAGCTGAGCTTGCCTTGTGGAGCAGCTTTGCCGAGCAGGCATTACCGGGATTCACTTTAGGTGCAGGGGAGCCTATTCGCTTCGGTGATGCCCTCTACTGGCTGCCGCATCAATCCAATGGCAGCTTTGGCGCTGCTGATCTTGACGGCCTCAAGGTCGCACGGCCTGGTCTGCACCTCGGCGACATCCGTAAGAACCGGCTGGAGCCCGCGCATGCGCTTGCTCTCGCCGTACAGTCGGATGAGGCAGCCTGGGTACAGAACTATCCGCCTGATTCACCTGAGATTGCCGCTTACCTGCGCGGGGAGACCCTTCCCGCCATTAGAAATGTAAACGGCTGGGGCCTTGTTGCCGTTGATGGTTTGCCGCTTGGCTGGGCTAAAGCAAGCAGCGGTCAGTTGAAGAATCACCTGCCTAAAGGGCTTCGCCGCTTCAGCTAATAGAGCGGCGATTGGCAGGGATCCTCCTCCCTGCCGCGCAGATTAAGCTTTCCTCATTAGGTGATTACCCAATTATGAATGTACCGTGATAAGCGTCCATTCGAATCAGGGCAAATCACATACAATACTGTATACCGAACGGAAGGGCGATTGTACTCGAGTGACAGAGGCCCTCCAGCGGAATACAACTACAAGGAGGAATTAGCATGTCTGGCGTATATGGAGGCGGCGTCAATACGGTAGGTTTCATCCTTGTCCTTTTCATTCTTCTGGTAATCATCGTTAGAGGACTTCATCATTGGTAATAATACCAAACCTACCACATGAAGAAGGGGCAGCCCAAATGGTCTTATGACCAGGGGGCTGCCCCTTCTTTCGTTATGTTTAGCTCCAAGCGAACTCACGCAAGGCATGCGCAACGCCATCTTCGGCATTTGAACGCGCTACAGCGTCTGCTGCTTCTTTTACCCCGTCAGGTGAATTGCCCATCGCAATTCCGCATCCGGCGTACTCTAACATGGAGATATCGTTAAAATAATTACCGATCGCCAGAATCCGGCTCCGGTCAATCCCTTGACTAAGAGCAAACTGCTGCAGGGCTCTGCCTTTGCTTGCCTCCGGATGATGGACGTCGATAAAGAAGTCTCCGCTGCGAATGGTCAAAAGAGATGGCGGCCATTGCTCCCAATCTTTCTGCACGCGATCCATCTCTTCCTTGTCACCAAATATCGTAAACTTCACAAGCCCATCAGGCAGCTGTGTCCCACGCTCCAGAATGGATGGTGCAGCATGGAACTTGCTGTACATATTCTCAAGCTCAGGTGTCATCGATTCCACCATCATACTGAAGGCTGTATTTAAGTCGAAGTGAACATGGTTCGTCCGGCAATAGGCCAGAAACGGCTCAAGCTGCTGCGGTGCAATCTCATATTGATGAATGATTGTTCTTGTGTCCGAGTTAATTGTCGCTCCGCCGTTATGCGTAATTATGACTCCATTAAGTCCCAGCTCCTCCAGAACCGGAAATACACTTACAGGAGCACGGCCGGTGCATAACACAATACCCGCTCCGCGTTCAGCCGCTTCCCGCACAGCCTCACGCGTCTTGCTTGTCAATTGGTGGTCATCCGTTAATAACGTACCATCCACATCAAGTGCGATCAAATCATACTGCAGTGTCATTTCCCCACTCCTATCTCTATATTTACTCCGATGCCCGGTGAGCTCGTAAAAGCGCTAGCTCCTCATCCATTAATTCACGGTATGTTCCTTCCTCAAGATCCGTATCTAGTTCAAGTGGTCCCATCGATACTCTCTTCAAGTATACGACTTTTTTGCCTACTGACTCGAACATCCGCTTCACTTGATGGAACTTACCTTCCATTATCGTAAGGGATATAACCGAAGTAACGCCACCCTCATCATGGTCTTTTTTCAAAATCTTCAAATCTGACGGCATCGTCACATATCCATCATCCAGTATCACGCCTGTCTTAAACTGCTCCTGATCTTTCTCGCCGACATCCCCTTGCACTACAGCTTCATAAGTCTTCGGGACATGCTTGCGCGGGGACAAGAGCTCATGAGCCAGCTGCCCGTCATTTGTCAGCAGCAGCAGACCAACCGTATCCTTATCCAGTCTTCCAACAGGAAAGGGCTCCATGATTTGATCTTCAGGCTCAAGTAAATCGATAACCGTCTGCTCCCGCTTATCCTCTGTTGCCGAAATAACACCGGGAGGCTTATTCATCATCAAATAGATGACTTCCCGGTACATCACCCGTTCTCCGTCATAGGCAACTTCGTCCAGCTCCGGATCAACCAGGAGCCCGCTATCCTTCACGACTTTGCCTGAAACCGTTACTATTCCCTGCTTCACCAGCTTCTTGATCTCGCTGCGCGTCCCATAACCTGTATGAGATAATAGTTTGTCCAAACGCATCTTTTTCGCCATCTTACATCCACCTCCAGCCAGCTGGCAGCTCATTCTTCAGCATACCGTCTGCAGAATATTTGCCCCATCCGATCGGGTAACCATCCGTGCATACTAAGGCATATCCTTTCAAAGGTTGAGGCATCTTGCCCTCCCTTTGTGCAATCGCTAACTGATCCGCTTCTACAAACAGGGTCTCGCCCTTCAAATAACGTATAACGTTAGGATCATCCGACTGCATATTAATCGAACGCACTGCTTCAGATTGGCGTAGTCCCAGGGCAAGAGCTTGTGACGGCTCGAACTTATTACGCCCCGCGTCCCCAACGTACCAGCCAGCACGGACGACACGCAGCCCGTCCAAAGAAGGCAAGGAAGCTGGCTGAAGATAAACTCTTGAGCCAAAGCATTGAACGGTTCCCGTTGCTTCGAAAGCATCTGACAACTCCCGCTCCACAAAATCAAGCCACATCGCTGACGGATCTATCGTCTCTGTTTGACCACGGCCTGTATTACGTCCATTATTACGCTCAGGTGCTTTGTTCAGCTTACCAACATCCTTCGCCCCTTGAGCACCACGTTTCTCGGCTGCGCGCAAAGTAGCTCCCGCATTGCCCTTTGGATGCTTCGTACGCGTCTCCTTCTGATTTTCGATATCAGGAGAAATAGCAGCTGCCTCGTCAGACTCCTTGCGTCTCAGCACTGCCGCATAATGCCCTTCCCCTTCAATATGATGGGGCCAGAGTCTAACCGTACCCGAAAGAGAGGCTAAGCGCGCAGGTGCGAGTTCGCGCCCTGCTTCGCCCGCCCAATCAGGCTGTCCATTCTTCCAGCCGTAAAGATGTTCCACTTGTACGACTTCAAAGTCTGGCATCTCGGCAAGCAGCTCGGCGATTTGTGATTCATTCTCCTCAGGAGAGAACGTACAAGTCGAATAGACAAGTATGCCGCCAGGGGCAAGCATAGCAGCCGCATCACGTAAAATATGCCGCTGCATAGCAGAGCAGCGTTCAATAGAATGCTTCTCCCACTCTGCGATCATTGACTCGTCCTTGCGGAACATGCCTTCACCTGAGCATGGGGCATCTACGAGAATACGGTCGAACCATTGCCCGAATACTGGAGCAAGTGCTGAGGGCTCCTCATTGAGAATGACCGCGTTGCGAACACCGGCAAGCTCGATATTTTTCGCTAATGCCTTCGTCCGTTCTTTTGCATTGTCATTGCTGACTAGAACACCGCTGCCTTGCAGCTTTGCCGCGATTTGAGTGGACTTGCCGCCAGGCGCCGCGCACAGATCCAGCACCTTCTGCCCTGGTTGAACATCCAGCAATTCCACAGGAGCCATCGCACTTGGCTCTTGAATATAGTAAAGACCGGCATGATAATGCGGATGCTTGCCTGGTCTTGCACCTTCTTCATAATAGTAGCCATCTTCTACCCACGGTATTGGACGGATAGCATCTCCCATCGGAGATATCGCTTTCCATGCTTCACCGTTAAGCTTTAACCGATTTACGCGAATCCCGTATAAGCGCGGGTCATCATAAGAAGAGATAAAACGATCATATTCTTCTCCAAGCAGTGATTTCATCTTTGTTGTAAAAGCAATCGGCAAATAGCCGGACATCTGGTCATCCCCTTGCAAGCAGCTTAAACGCTCTTTGAAATATAACTTCGAGTATACTCCAATGCTCCTTGAATTCAAAGATGAATTCATGATTTAGCTATCCGCAGCCCTTTATTCATCATTTGTGATGAATATGTGAAATTAATCACAACCCCTTGTCAAATTCAAATATCTCGCATATGATAAGAGCAACAAAAGGATTGTGAATTAAATCACATAACAAGTTGCAGCCTATATCATCCCTTTTTATCGGAAGCCGCCGCCGCCACCCTACTCTTCATCCACTAATAAGGTCGGCTTCCTTTTTTGCAATGATGTTTGTGAATTATTTCACAGGAAATTGAGGAGGAATTTTCTATGAAGATCGCTGTTATTGGTTGCACACATGCAGGTACCGCCGCTGTTACTCAAATGGCTAAGCTTTATCCCGAAGCACAAATTACGGTATACGAACGCAATGACAATGTATCGTTCCTCTCGTGCGGCATTGCTCTCCATGTCGGCGGCGTCGTACAAGATGTGAATAAGCTGTTCTACGCATCGCCCGAGCAGTTAACCGCAATGGGAGTTAAGATGAACTTGCGCCATGATGTCCTGGAAGTCCATACAGAAGCCAAGACTATTCTGGGACGTAATCTCGAAACGAATGAGGAACAACTTGACGAGTACGATAAGCTTGTCGTGACGACTGGATCGTGGCCGATTATTCCGAAGCTTAAAGGTATGGAGCTGGACAATATCCTACTGTGCAAAAACTACAACCACGCGCAGACCATCATAGAAAAAGCGAAGCACGCCAAACGAATCACCGTTATTGGTGCTGGCTATATCGGCATCGAGCTTGTTGAAGCGTTCGAGCAGCTTGGCAAGCAGGTCACACTAATTGATAATATGGACCGAATCCTGTTCAAATATCTTGATCGTGAATTTACAGATGCCATTGAGGTGGAACTGCAGCAGCGTGGTATTGAACTCAAGCTTGCCCAAACCGTGACTGGCTTCCTCGGCGAAGAAGGTCAAGTTGCCAAAGTCGTAACAACAGCTGGGGAATATGAGACGGATCTGGTCGTCTTATGCATCGGTTTCCGGCCTAATACGGATCTATTACGAGGCCAAGTCGATATGCTGCCTAATGGAGCTATAATCGTGGATGAGTATATGCGTACCAGCCATCCAGATGTATTCGCAGCCGGTGACAGCTGTGCCGTCTATTACAATCCGACACATAAACATGCTTACATTCCTCTGGCAACAAACGCCGTACGAATGGGAACGTTAGTCGCCCGCAACCTGATGGAGCCAACTGTCCGCTATATGGGTACACAAGGTACTTCGGGTATTAAAATATATGACAGCAACATCGCATCGACAGGATTAACTGAGCTTGCTGCACTTGATGCAGGCATGAATGTGAAAACTGTCACAATCGAAGACAACGACCGCCCTGAGTTTATGCCAACCTACGAGAAAGTGCAGCTCAAAGTAGTCTATGAAGCGAATACGGGCCGAATTGTCGGAGCTCAAGTCATGTCGAAGGATGATTTAACTCAAGCCATTAATACGATGTCGGTCTGCATCCAGAACAGCATGACGATGAATGAACTTACCTTCGTCGACTTCTTCTTCCAGCCGCATTACAACAAACCGTGGAACCTGCTCAATCAAGCCGGATTACAGGCGATGTAAGTAAGTCAGGTTAACAAAAAAACTTGCGAGAGCTGCCTTTTACGAAGCTTTCGCAAGTTTTTTTTGTATGGCTTATTCCTCTACAAATTGAATGCCATCCGGAGAAAGAACAGAGATTCTGGCAAGCGAATCAACTCGGTATCCCGCTTCCTTCAACCGATCCGCACCATTCTGGAACGACTTCTCAATGACAATTCCGATCCCGGCAACACTAGCTCCAGCTGTCTCAATAATTCTAGCCATGCCAAAAGCCGCTTCACCATACGCGAGAAAGTCATCAATGATCAACACGCGTTCCCCTGACGACAAAAATTTACGTGAAATGGCTACCTCGCTCTTCACCTGCTTCGTGAAGGAATAGACCTCTTCAACATACAGATCATCACGAAGTGTCAGCGACTTCTGCTTCCGCGCGAATACAAGCGGTACCTGAAGGGCAAGAGCTGTCATGACAGCCGGCGCGATGCCGGACGATTCCAGCGTCAACACTTTCGTTATCCCTTCGCCTTCATATGCAGCAGCAAAACATTGGCCGATCTCCCACATTAATTGAGCATCCACCTGATGATTCAGGAAGGAATCGACCTTCAGTACTGTATCACTGAGTACGATCCCTTCCTCACGAATTTTATCCTGTAAAGCTTTCATAACCGCACAAACCCTCCTGCTCAAATCTTATATATTGAGACTACTCGGAAATCAGGAAGTTCGCAAGTAGGCAGCAGGCATGATGACAGCAAATCCAAATAAGAAAGGAGATTACCCAGATGGACAACCTCCTTCTCTATTATAATCCAAGCATGAATTGAAGCGTCCGGTCAGATACTTCCGGAATATGTTCATGACCGTAATCCGGATAAATATCAACGGACTTAGGTGAAGTAATGTTATTGTACGCAGCAAATTGTGTCGATGGCGGGCAAATCGTATCGGCCAGACCAACCGTCATGAGCACATCGCCTTTAATGCGGCCGGTTAGATGCTGAAGATCGATATAACCAAGCTTTTCGAATACCTCATCTTCACGCTCATGTCGTGGATCAAAGTGACGGAAGTAGGTTTTCAGCTCCGCATAGGCATCCTTCGCCAAATCCATTTCCCACACTCGCTTATAATCGCTAAGGAATGGATATACAGGAGCCAGACGCCGAATACGAGGTTCAAGCGAAGCGCAGGCCAGCGTCAATGCACCACCTTGCGAGCCGCCCATAGCCCCCACTCGGTCCGGATCAACCTCCGGCATATTCATAGCAATACCAGCAAGCTGTGCTGTATCGAGGAAAATATGACGCATAAGCAGATTATCCTGATGACCATCCAAACCGCGAATAATATGCCCGTTAAGCGTTGTCCCTTTTACCCCGCCTGTATCCTCTGAACCTCCGCCTTGTCCACGGCAATCCATTGCAAACACCGAATATCCAAGAGCGGCATAGTTCAGCTTATCGGACCAGTCACCAGCATGCCAGGAATAACCGTGAAACTGTACAATGGCTGGATGAGGCTCTGCTGCATGTTTTGGCCGAACGTATTTGACATGAATTCTAGCGCCTCGTACACCTGTGAAATACAGATCGAAGCAGTCGGCAAAAGGTACTTGGAAGCTGCTAGGGATAAGTTCAATTTGCGGGTCAACAGCACGCATCTCTTCGAGGGCGCGCTCCCAATAAGCATCAACATCTTCCGGACGAGGGTTACGTCCTTTATAGCTGTACAGCTGTTCTAAAGGCATATCAACAAGCGGCATTTTATTCTTCCCTCCATCTTCGTATGGCAAATCTTCTCAACCAATTCCATATTCGCATGATCATTGTTCATTGACAAGCCCCAATTGGAGCTATCTATCAGCCCTAAAAACCAAAAAGCCCCGCATCCTGCTAGAAAGCAGGACACGGGACTTCGTTATGTCTGATTATTCTTTTTGGCCCGTAAGATGGCCCCTTCTATATCAACCGAGAGCTGCTTGAGTCCATATAAATCTTCCTGCTCAAACAATTCGTTAAATTTCATCTGGAATTGAGCCGCTTCTCTCACCCGGTGATAATAATACAAATCCTGAATCGAGCTCAGCACCTTCGACACCACATTGGAGCGCTCCTCGAAGTCACGCTGCGCATCCAGAATTTCATGACGAATGCTCGACATCTCAGTATCCAGCAGGAATGCGGCTTCTGATGCTGTCTTTAGCCGTTCACGCACATCCTCTGGCAGACTTTCCTTGTACTTATAATTCAGCGAATGCTCGATGGTAGCCCAGAAGTTCATGGCTAGCGTCCGAATCTGAATTTCAGCGAGTACGAATTTCTGTCCGAGTGCCGTTTGTACCGGATATTCCACAATCATATGGTAGCTTCGGTAGCCGCTGTCCTTGTAATTCGTTATATAGTCCTTCTCGTAAACGAGGGTTAAATCCTTACGCGTCCGGATGAAACCTGCAACACGGTGTATATCGTCTACGAATTGGCACATAATGCGAATGCCCGCAATATCCTCGATCCCCTTTTCCAATTGATCCGCAGGAACGTTCAGCCGCCTCGCCTTTTCCAGTATACTGGATACTTTCTTCACTCTACCGGTAACAAACTCGATCGGGGCATACGCTTCCCGCATCTTAAGCTCGACCCGCATTGTCTTTAATTTCACTTTCAATTCTTCTACTGCTTGCTCATAAGGCTGCAAAAAAAGATTCCAATCTCTGCCATCCATCCGGCCGCCTCCTGTTCTTATCGATGATCTGCGCCTACTGCCTCCGATATGTTGCGGTGGCCGTCTTTACGCAATTTTTCTTTCAAGCCGTTCGTCAGTTCGCGGAGCACCCCTGGACCTTTATAGATAAGCGCGGTATAGATCTCTACGAGCGAGGCTCCGGCGCGGATTTTATCGTATGCGTCATCCGCTGTAAAGATGCCGCCCGATCCTATAATCGGAAGCTTGCCCTCCGTCTGTCGGTATACCGCTCGCACAACCTCGGTTGAGCGCTCACGCAGCGGAGCTCCACTTAATCCGCCCATTTCCTTCGCATTTGCATGCGTAAGTCCGTCCCGCGAAATCGTCGTATTCGATGCAATAATGCCCGATACGCCGCTCTCTTTAATGGTCGAGACAGTAAGCTCTAGCTGCTCGTCCGTCATATCAGGAGCAATCTTCACAAGAACCGGCTTTGCTTTGCTACCTAATTTCGACGCTTGAAGCCCGATTTCCTCCAACACCTCGCCAAGAAGCGTACGCAGCTCGTCGCCATGCTGAAGCGCGCGTAAATCCGGTGTATTAGGAGAACTAATATTCACAACGAAGAAATCGCCATACGGATATAACACTTGTATGCATGAACGGTAATCTTCGTGAGCCCGTTCATTTGGTGTCGCTTTGTTCTTCCCGACATTCACTGCAATCGGAATCCGGTTGATCCGGCGCTGTGAAAGCTTGCGAGCCATCGCCTCGGCACCTTCATTATTAAAGCCCATCCGGTTAATAAGTGCTTCGTCAGAGGGCAGACGGAAGAGTCTCGGCAATTCATTGCCCTGTTGTCCTTTTGGTGTTACCGTCCCTACTTCAGCGAATCCAAACCCAATGCTGGAGAACCCGTCAGCAGCTACACCGTTCTTATCAAGTCCCGCGGCCAAGCCGACTGGATGAGGGAAATGAATGCCAAAGAGATCAACGGCAAGCTCAGGTGCCTCCGTGACGCCGTACATTGCGTGCAGCATGTTGTTCATGCCTGGCACACGGCCGGCAGTATGTAATCCGTCTATGACAAGATGATGGGCTTTCTCTGGATCCATCTGAAAGAATATAGGTTTAAGAATTGAAGAATAAAGCAAGGTTACACACTCCGTTTCAAGTTGTCTGTTCTATCTGACAGTTTATCTTTTTTATAGGAAAAAGAAAAGGGCGACAGCGATACGAAAGGCCTATTCGTTATTGCGGCAGTACGAGAAAACGATTACAATGGGTTTATATTGGTAACCATTTTTCCATGGAAAGGTTGATTGTTGATGAGCACAGCCAAACGGAAAGCACCTGCTATGAAAACGAAGCCAAAAGAAGAGGTAAATGTCAAGGCGCTCGCTTGGATCGGGGCAGTCGTGGTTGTCATTATTGCCGCCGTTGCCGTCCTTCTCATCGTCAATCAATAGACAAGCACACAAAAAAACTCCATGCCTGACAGCATTAAGCTGCAGCAGCATGGAGTTTATTATTTCAAGCTTACATATTAAACGGATCGTCAGCAATCTTGATCGAATCTGTTGGGCAGCCATCGCAAGCATCTTGCAGGTCATCGTACAGATCTTCAGGAATTTCTGTATTACCGTGGTTGCCGTCGTTCGCGTAAATAACTTCAGCGATACCTTCATCGTCGTAATCATAAATATCTGGTGCTGTAGCGCCACAAGCTCCGCAAGCGATACAGGTGTCTTTCTCTACCCATGTAAATTTAGCCATTGGTATTCCCTCCCACAAAAAATATACATTAAAAATGTGTGCAGCAAACGTTAATGCTTGTATGCCGCTCGCTATAAATAGTGTAAACCTTCACTCATCAATATATAACAAACACTCCACCTTGGCAACAAGCTATCCTTAGGCATTTCTTACATTTCATCCTTTTGAAGCGAAGTTCCACGCAAACGTTTATTGCGAATTAGAGCTGATGGATCATCGCCTAGCATCCCTGCAGTAAGCACTGCATTCTCGCCAAATTTGTCACGCAGGACATCCATCGTTTTGGTCAAGGCTTCCTTACGCGGCTGCTGCTCGTAGTCAAACAAATCAAGCTGGACAACCGTCTCTTCTTCTGCCGTTAAGTTCTGCAGCGTAACTCCGAGCAGACGGGCAGGCTCATTAACTGGCCAATGCACATCAAACAACCGGCAGGCTTCATGATAAATGATATCTGTTGAATGGGTTGGGGAACGAAGCGTGCTGGAACGCGTTATAGTCGTCATATCCGGCTTCCGGATGGTGATCTGGACAGTAGATGCCATCAGCTTCTTCCGGCGCAGCCTGCGGGCTGTCTGATCCGCTAGATTAAGCATGATTCGGTGAGCATCTTCCCGGACCGTTACATCGTAGGGAAGAGTGGTTGTATGCCCGATTGACTTGCTTTGCTCCCGATCTGCACGAACTTCAGAATGGTCAATGCCATGCGCCGCTGATTTCATCCAGGAACCATAGGTGCCAAATTGACGGATTAACAGCTCTTCGTCTGCCGCAGCAAGCTGACCAATCGTTCGTATCCGCAGCCGTTCCAGCTTATCGGCTGTCTTCTTCCCAATCCCATGAAGCACATCACAAGGTTTATCCCATAATACCTGCGGCACATCCCGAAGACGGAGCACGGTTAGTCCGTTAGGCTTCTTCATATCAGAAGCCATCTTGGCAAGCAGCTTATTAGGAGCCACACCAATCGAGCATGGAAGTGTCCATTCATCGGCAATTCTCTTCTGCAGCGTTTCAGCAATATCGAGCGGCGAGCCAAATATTTTGGACCCTGTAATATCCAAGTAACATTCGTCAATCGAGATCGGTTCCATTAATGGTGTGTATTCCTTTGCGATACTCATAAAGCCGCGTGAATATTTGCGGTACAGATCGAAATCGGGCTGAATAATAATGAGTCCCGGACAGATCTTCATCGCCTGCCTAACTGTCATACCGGTCTTAACACCTTTACTTCTAGCAGCATACGAACAGGTGACAATAATTCCTTTGCGGAGCTCAACGCTGCCAGCTACGGCCGTTGGCTTGCCTTTATACTTCTCAGGCTCCTCCGCTTCATGTACGGAGCAGTAGAATGCATTCATATCCAAATGAAGAATGACGCGCCCTTTGGCCGGATAATTTTTGTGTACGTCCGCCATAGCCTGTAATCACCTTCCTACTCTTCCCAGCATACCGCTCTGCAGGAAGGTGCGTCAAATCCGATTCAGACGTAAAAAAATTGCATGCTCCCCTCTACATTCTAATCAACAAGTGTTATAATAGTTAATTATATTTGTGAAGGCGATCAGTTAAGAAGGAGGCGTCCCGGCTATGACTACACCCATAACAATATTTGACACTACGCTGCGCGACGGTACGCAAGGCGAAGGGATTAGCCTGTCAGCGGATGATAAGTTGAAGATTGCTCAAAAACTTGACGCTCTCGGCGTTCATTATATTGAAGGCGGGAATCCAGGCAGCAACAGCAAGGATATTGAGTTTTTCCAACGCATTAAAACCATGAACATTCAAGCGAAAATTACGGCATTCGGAAGCACACGCCGCAAATTCAGCCTGGCTGAACAAGACTCTTCCCTTGTACGTATCGCTGAATCCGGAGTTCCGGCAGCTACACTTGTCGGCAAATCTTGGGATTTCCATGTGCATACCGCTCTTCAAACAACGCTTGAAGAAAACTTGGCCATGGTATTCGATTCCATCGCTTATTTGAAACATAAAGGTATGGAAGCGTTATTTGATGCCGAGCATTTCTTCGATGGCTACAAGAACAATCCCGAATATGCGGTAGCTGTATTGCGTAAAGCACAAGAAGCTGGTGCAGACTGGCTCGTTCTTTGTGACACAAACGGCGGTACCTTGCCAGGTGAGATTCACGACATTGTCAGCAGAATCCGCCGAGAATTGACGGCACCTATTGGCATACATACCCACAACGACTGCGAGCTGGCTGTAGCCAACTCTTTAGCAGCTATTCAAGCGGGCGCCCGTCAAGTGCAAGGCACAATTAACGGTTATGGCGAACGCTGCGGTAACGCAAATCTTTGCTCCATCATTCCAAATCTTCAAATAAAGATGGGTTATGATGTACTACCGGAAGACAAGCTTCGCACATTAACGGGAACAGCACGCTACATCAGTGAAATCGCTAATGTGAACATGCCGGTTGGCCAAGCCTATGTCGGCAACGCAGCTTTCGCTCACAAAGGCGGTATTCACGTATCTGCGATCATGAAGGATTCCAAGACATACGAGCATATTCAGCCAGAGCTTGTTGGCAATAAGCAGCGTATTCTTGTTTCCGAGCTTGCTGGCCAATCGAATATTATTTCTAAGGCACAATCGCTTGGTCTTGATATTAACTCGAACAATGATCAAACCAAAGCCATTATGGACCATATCAAGGAACTCGAGCATCAAGGCTACCAATTTGAAGCAGCAGATGCCTCCCTCGAACTTCTTCTCCGCCGAGCATTCGGCGAAACAGTTGAAGTGTTTAAAGTCGAATCATTCAAAGTGCTGATGGAAAACGCCAAAGGTCAAATGAACTCGGAAGCAATTGTGAAGCTGAACGTTGACGGACAGCAAGTCTATACCGCTGCAGAAGGCAACGGACCGGTCAATGCGCTGGATAACGCACTGCGTAAAGCACTTGTCCAGTTCTATCCAAAGATCGAAGAGATTCATTTATCCGACTATAAGGTTCGCGTATTTGATGAAAAAGATGCTACGGCAGCTAAGGTACGTGTACTTGTAGAATCCTCCAATGTCGAGAACACTTGGAGCACGGTAGGTGTCTCCAGTAACGTCATTGAAGCAAGCTGGGAAGCTTTAGTGGACAGTATCCGTTATGCTCTGCTTAACATGGAGAAATCCAACACGGCCCCGACCGATAACATTGAACGACTGGGTGTCGTAAATCATTAATTTAAGAATCCAATAACAACAAAAACGGTCGTGCAGGTTTTTAACCCGCACGACCGTTTTTGTTGTTGGATAATCAGCTGTATTGCTCGATAAGCCGTTCCCATTCTTTTATCGTGATAACTCCATTAATCCGTTCCCGAATGACACCGGAAGAATCAATGAGGAATGTCGTTGGGAAGGTATCCACTTTGTATATATTTGTGACATCGCCTTTCCGGTCCATTAGGATCGGGAATGTAAATTCATGATCGTCCACAAACTGCCTCGCTGCCCGTTCCTTGTCGAACTTTGTAGCATTCACACCATAAAAGGCGATCTTATCCCCGTATTTCTCATATAAGGTTTGCAAATCCGGTGCTTCAAGCTCACATGGTCCACACCAGGATGCCCAGAAATTAACGAAGGTCAGCTTGTCCTGCTTGCCTCCAATCGCATAATTTTTTTCATCTAGTCCAGGCAATTCGAAAGTTACCGCCTCAGATCCTGCCTTTGGCTTAAAGCCTGCAGCAGCCGCAGTAACGCTTGATTCATCTTTTGCGACGTATTGATACACCGCTAAACCTGCTAATACAAAAGCTGCGATAAACAGCATCGTAGCGCGCTTCATGGTGTCCCTTCTTTCATCATTCTTTTCTATATTATACCTATCGTAACACGGCGAGGAATGGAAGCTCAAGCGAGAGGGCACATTAGCCAAGAAATCGACAAAATGTCCAACATCAAGATCGGAGGATGCTTTTTTATGGCCGAACACAAATGGCTGCAATATATCGCCTTTGCTTCTGTTCCACTCGTCCTTGTGCTTGGCAATTCAATGCTCGTCCCAATCTTGCCTGACTTAGCCAAGAAGATGGAGATTTCGGAGCTTCAATCCAGCCTTATTATCACTCTATTTTCGGTCAGCGCAGCTATTTTCATACCAGCTATCGGTTATTTATCCGATCGTTTCCGTAGAAAAATCATCATTATACCCGCCCTCGCTGTATACGGCGCCGCTGGTATTCTGGCAGGCTTTGCTGCGGTTTGGGGATCTTATTGGCTCCTCGTCATCTCCAGAATCATACAAGGGATGGCAGCAGCCGGAACAGCTCCGATTGCCATGGCGCTTGTTGGCGATATGTATAAGGATGGAGAGGAAAGTGAAGCTCTGGGCATTGTTGAGGCCTCAAATGGTGCAGGTAAAGTCGTTAGTCCAATCCTCGGTTCGCTTCTAGCTATGATTATTTGGTATGCGCCATTTTTCGCTTTTCCGATCTTCTGCGCCGCTTCACTTGCTGCTGTATGGTTCTTCATCAAGGAGCCCAAATCTGAATCCGAACCCTTAAAGCTCAAACAATATTTATCTGATATGAAAAAAATATTCCGGGAAAAAGGCCGCTGGCTCATCACCGCCTATTGTACAGGAGCACTGGGTTTATTCCTGCTGTTTGGAGTATTGGTCTATTTATCAGATATTCTCGAGAAGCCCCCCTACTCCATTGAAGGTGTATGGAAAGGCTGTATTCTTGCCATACCACTGCTTGGCCTTGTGATTACGGCTTATCTGACCGGACATAGTATCAAAAAAGACGGCAAAAAAATGCGCCGTTTTATCCTGATCGGATTATCGCTCATGAGTGCCGCGTTAATTGGCTGTCTATTCAGTTACTGGGTCATCTACCTCTTTATCGGGTTTATTACAATAAGCAGCATTGGTACAGGGCTGCTTCTCCCTTGCCTTAACACCTGGATTACAGGCTGTGTGGACCGGTCCCATCGAGGAATCGTTACTTCGTTTTACAGCAGCCTCCGATTTTTTGGCGTTGCTGCCGGGCCTCCACTGTTCAGTTGGCTGGCCGATCGATCTGTAACTGCACTATTTATCCTGTTAGCTGTTCTGGCTATTGCAGCACTCCTATTCGCCATTCGATTGCTCCACCCCGAGAAAACAGCTAATCCAGCTAGCTAACTCCTTCTTGCCCCCTGTATAATGAGCTATACAATTGCAGGAAGGAGCGTTTATGAGATGGAAAAGATCGCGATAACCAAGGAAGCTTATGATCACTTATTGAGCGTTTGCCAGCAAGCTTTGCCTCATGAAGCCTGCGGCGTACTTGCAGGTATGTCTGCTTCCCAGAGTGAACCTTCAATCGTTACGTCTATTTTGCCAATCACGAACATCCACCCTGAGCCTACACGCTCCTTCAGCTTTCATCCTGGTGAATGGATATCCATCTATTACGACATGCAAAAAAACCGACAAACACTCGTCGGTTTTTTCCACTCGCATCCAACCTCCTCAGCTGTACCTTCCAAGCAAGACTTGCTTGGCTTTCCAGCTTCCGATCGTCAGATCTCCTATTGGATTATCTCTATAGGTAATATTGTCCAGCCTTATCGGCTTTATGAACAAGGCTTCACTCCGCTTGCTCTAATGCTTACTTAAGTAAGCATACAAGTCACCAAGAGTTGTTATATTCCGATCTAGTATTTGAACGAGAAATTTCTGCCACAGCATAGCCGTCATCATGGAATCATGCAGCGCATGGTGACGTTCTGTTATCGGAATGCCATAGTCCTCAAGCAGGTCATCCAGTGCATAAGAAGAGCGCTTTGGCTCCAGCCATTTCGCAACAAGCATCGTATCCAACACACGATGATTTAAGCTTATTTTGGAAGTACGCCATAAAGCAGCGTTTAGAAACTGTTTGTCATGTCCTGCAGCATGCGCAAGCAGCAGTCTCCTCCCGAGAAACTCCATGAAATCATGTAAAACCTGCATCAACTCCGGCGCATCCTGCACCATCTCGTTCGTTATGCCTGTTAATTCAATAATTTGTTTAGGAACTCGGCGCTTTGGATTAACGAGACTATAAAACTGCTCAGACTCCCGCAGCTCTGCCCCCTTCATATGAACCGCTCCAAATGATATAATCTCGTCGCCATTCGAGGGATAGAATCCAGTCGTCTCTAAATCAAATACAGCAATGTCCAGCTCCTTAAGCGGCATATCCAGTAAGGACCCTTTGCGTTGCTCCTTGTTCATAGAACGTATAAAGGCCATCTGCTGCGCATTTTGCGAGCCCATCATGGAAGCTATTGCAGGCGTGAAACCACCCATTTTATATAAGTTCCACATCCGCCCGACGCCTTTTGGTTCTTTCATTATCCTTCACCACCGCCTTACATGAGCCTTCCCGTTATACGTTTAAACACCTTGCGCTGCAGCCTTTTGCCATGCCTAAGCGCACTCTTCAGCTCTTCGGTCATTTCTCTAGATAAATTCCGGCTGGACAACTTACCATTGTTCGCATACAATCCATCCTCGTTCTGCTCGGTTGTCATGAGCCGAAGGCGAAGAAAGAGACGAAATGCCTGTTCAGAGCCGGCTGCTTCATCCGATTCCAATTCATTATGCATGGCAAGTCTGCGGATACGCGAAAGTGTTGAGGTATCACGAATACCCGCTTGAATTGCCAGCAATCGAATAGCATTCACAAGCGGAATATACGCACCGTATTTAATATCAAGACTCCCAGCATCCGATCCGTATTGTTCCTTAAGCAAATGACCAAACAATCCTAGCAGCACTTTATGACGCATCGTATTATCAAGCATACGTCTTATAATGTTAGGATAATCAATCATATTATTGAAGTAATGATCTTTGAGTTCAAAAGCAAGACGATGATCACCGTATACCGATCTTCCATCTGCCATGATTAACAAGTATCGAACGGCTTCCCAAGCCGGTTCTGCGAACCAGCCATTCAGCTTGACCTTCCATTCGGATAACGACATGCACCACTCCGGGTTATTACTAAGCACATTACCTTCGCATAGCGGATAACCGGATTGCTGCAGGTTCGAGACGATGATTAAGGTTAATTGCTGAAAATAAGCCTTGGCCTCCTCCGAATCGTTGACGGAGTCCTCAAAAACAATGCCGCTGTCTTGATCACTCGACAGCGTCTGTTCCTGACGTCCTCCGCTGCCGAACAATAGATACGCGTAAGGCACGGGGGGAGAACCCATCCCCAACCGTGCCATTTCCGCTTCCGCTAGTATGATAGAGCGGCATATAACCGAATCATGCAGCTCATTTAATTGTTCGTTGAATTGTTCGACCGGACTCATCTGGAGAATACCTTTCATATGCTCGTGTACTTGATCCCGCAAACTGCGCAGTACATTCACATTATCGGCTTTGCCGATTTGCTTCAGAAGCTGCACACATACCGGATCGCCCATCCGCCGCCTCTCCCCTCAGGTCAGTCCAACAATACTAGCATTAACCTTGGATGCCTTGACCTTTTTTAAGTTGCTCAGGATAACCATAAGCGCCATGCTCACTCAGGTCAAGACCAATAATCTCTTGCTCTTCTGTAACACGGAAGCCGATTACAGCTTTGATAATTACAAGGACAAGGAACGATGCAGCAAGTACGAATGCACCGCACACTGCAACCGACAGTGCTTGAACACCTAATTGGTGCCAGCTGCCTGTATCAATCAAACCACCTTGACCAACGCCTACTTTAGTAGCAAGCTCATCTGTTGCAAAGATACCGTTAGCCAGCGTACCCCAGATACCGGCAGCGCCGTGTACGGACATTGCGTAGATTGGATCGTCGACTTTGATTTTTTCGAAGAATTTTGCACTGTAGAATACAAGCACGCCTGCTACCAGACCGATAACAACTGCTGCCCAAGGCTCTACGAATGCACAAGATGCTGTAATAGCTACCAGACCAGCAAGTGTACCATTCAACATTGTAGTAATGTCCGCTTTGCCATTAACTGCCCAGGAGATCAGAAGAGCTGCCACTGCACCAGCGCCTGCACCCAGCATCGTTGTGAAACCAACATAACCAAAGAAGCCATCGCCAATTCCCAAAGTACTACCAGCATTGAAGCCGAACCAACCTACCCAGAGGAGCAATACAGACAGAGCTGTAAACACTTGGTTATGACCGGAAATTTCGTTTGCAGAGCCATCTTTATTGAACTTGCCAATACGCGGTTTCAAGAGTACTGTTGCCGCGAATGCTGCAAGTGCACCAGACAAGTGAACAACTGTGGAACCAGCGAAATCTTGTGCGCCGTCTTTTGCAAGCCAGCCGCCGCCCCAGATCCAGTGAGCCACGATAGGATAGATAACACCAATGAAGATAATTGTGAAGATAAAGTAAGAAGACAATTTAGCACGTTCCGCAAATCCACCCCATGCGATCGAGAGTGATACGGTAGCAAATGCAAGTTGGAACAAGAAGAATAATGTAGTAGGAAGTCCATCATCCACACTTACAATAGAAGGATCGAAGAGGAAATCACCGAATCCAATGAATTCACTAATGGAACTATCTGCACCAAATGCAAAGCCATAACCAACTGCCCAGAAGATCAATGCAGCAAGACCAGCTGTGAAGATTGTCTTACCAGCTACGTGACCTGCATTCTTCATTCGAGTGGAGCCTGTTTCTAATAGAATGAAGCCGCCTTGCATGAGCAATACGAGCACGAATGCTACCATTACCCATAGAGAGTTGATTCCCATGTTAAGTGTTCCAGCTGTTGGATCATCGGCAAATGCCATTGCCGGGAATACTAAACATAATGCTCCTAAAGTTAACACCATTTTCTTAATCAATACGACCACTCCCTTAATGTGATGTTTACTAACATGTTAGGAAAGACTTAATGTCATTATAGTCAGAAGCACCTAGTTTGACAATATATAATCTTCTATTTTTGAAAAAAAATCTAACGTTCGTGTCTTAAAACGATCCGAATGTTAAGTTTTTTCACAAATGACCTAGGGAATTGGTTCTACGGCATATATATTCTTCGCATTTTGAGTCTATTACTTTGGAATCAGTTTCTATTATTAACAATTAATTAAGAGAAATTTGTACATTCATGTAACACGTTTGACTGTATGGTTAGTTTCCGATTATGATTAAGGGATAGTATATAGAAAGAAGGTGGAGGATTTGGGGATATGAAGCTTTATCGAATAGGCGAGCTTGCCAAACTAGCGAATGTCAGCTCACGAACGATTGATTATTATACTTCCATGGGACTAATAGAACCATCGGAGCGTTCCGCCAAAAACTATCGCTTATATCAAGATGAAACTTTAGTCCGGCTTAAACGTATCGAACAAATGAAGCAAGAAAAATATACGTTAGATGAAATTAGGGAAGCTTTGGATGGCTGGAGCAAGGTTACGGCCGAGGAGCAGGTGTCTCAGAAGCTGACAGATCTCCAGCATCACCTGTCGCAGCTGGAACGTGAGGTCAAGGAACTCGAGCCTGTCCTCAAACAGCTGAAGCCGAGACAAGCAAATCGCTTGTATACGCGCCTCATGCCCCAAACAGCAGCTTGTATCGAAGCATTAATGCTTCTTATTAATAAGGGACCGTTCATGTGAGCATTTGTCCCATCGATACAAAACTGCCCGCAACCTTAAACATTCTATTGGAGGTATGATCACATGTTTTTTCACCCCATGGACTTCCTCATCCTGATTGCCTTCGCTCTATCCATATGGGCGCAATTCCGGGTGAAAGGAACGTTCAACAGATGGGCCGGCGTTCAAACGAATTATGGATTGACCGGCTACCAAGCTGCAAGACGTATGCTGGACGCCAACGACTTACATGATGTACCAATCGAACCTGTGCGCGGCACGTTGTCGGACCATTATGATCCAATCCACCGCGTTGTAAGATTGTCTGAGCAGGTATATTATGAAAGCTCCATTTCCGCTGTTGCTGTTGCCTGTCACGAAGTTGGGCATGCGATTCAGCACAAAGTACATTATCCGATGCTGGTGCTTCGCCACCGTATCTTCCCAGTCGTGAACATCGCATCCGGTATTGCACCATTCCTGCTAATTGCAGGGTTCCTGTTCCATGCGATGAATCTGGTTGGTCTCGGCATCATCTTCTTCTCCGTAGCCGTTGCTTTCCAAGTTATCACTTTACCGGTAGAGTTCAACGCAAGTAATCGAGCACGTGATGTGATGGTCGCTGAGGGCTTTATTACTAATGAAGAAGAACGAGGCGTCGCCAAAGTGCTTAACGCAGCCGCATTGACTTATGTGGCAGCAGCGCTGATCTCCTTACTGGAGCTCGTTAAATACATCATGATCTTTACATCGAGCGATGATGATTAAATCACATAGTTAGTAAAAAACGGTAATCGCCTACAGGCGATACTGTTGATGACAACAAACAAAAACGGTATCGCCTACTCAGGCGATACCGTTTTTGTTTTCCCCTTTTTATCTTCCAGCTCACTGAAATAGTTGATCAGGAAGCTATGAAATACTTTAGATACAAGCGACATCTTTTCATTCGAGCGATGAATGATGCCGATATTACGCATGACTCTAGGTGAACGCACACGAACTTTTGCCGACTGCAGTACCCCTGCATGATACAGCGCCATCTCTGGCAGCAGACTTACTCCCATACCAGCTGCGACAAGTCCTCGGATCGTCTCCGTCTCTTCACCTTCAAAACCGATCTTTGGTGTAAATCCTGCCTCTTGGCATGCCTCCCATACGATTGGCCGCAGCGAATATCCTTCGCTGAACATAACAAACGTATCATCCTTTAACTGGTTAAGGTCAATTTCTTCTTCTTCAGCTAAAGGATGACTTGGAGGAAGTATCGCATACAGCTCCTCAGTCAACAAAACTTGACCACAAACATGCTCATGTTCATCAGGAAACGGTGAGATAAAGGCCAGATCAATTTCGCCTTTAACCATATCGCGAATCAGAGACGGATACATACCCTGCCGAAAACGGAATTTGACATTGGGATGAAGCTTGCGGAATGCAGCGACAACTTGAGGGACAACAGATACGCCTAGGCTGTGAGGAAAACCAAGTCGAATCTCCCCCTTCTCAGGATCCATAAACTCGTGTATCTCTACAACAGCCTTTTCCAGATCCTCTAGAATGACTTCCGCGCGCTTAAGAAACAACTGGCCAACAGGCGTCAGCTGAAGATTGCGTCCTTTCTGAAGAAACAATTTGACGCCCAGCTCTTCCTCGAGCTGGTGGATTTGCCGACTAACCGCGGATTGCGCGACATGCAGCTCTTCTGCCGCTTGCGTCACATGTTCTTTTTTTGCAACCTTTACAAAATAATAAAGCTGACGTAGTTCCATAATGTCTCCTTATCTCTCCCGACCATGCTGATTCTAATATCGGCGCCGCTTCTTAGTCATAGCGCGATCTAATAACCCGTATAACAAAAACCCTGCAAGCCCGCCGCCTACATGTCCCCACAAATCGATCGATGGGATTACGATGGAGTAGACGACACCAAATCCTAATATCATATATACCGTTTTTCTTGACGCCTCATCCAGCCATGCTTTACGGAACAATGAGATAAACAGGAAAGCACCGTAAACGCCGTATATGGCGCCCGAAGCACCTACTGCCACATGCCCTGACCATTTATCATCTGTAAGGCTGGAAACAGCGGCACTGAGGGCATTGCCTAGAATTCCGCATAAGAGATAAAACACCGCATATTTGAGTGGTTTCAATAATCTCTCCAGCGGAGGTGCAAACACAAGCACCGAGAACATATTAAACAGCAAATGCTGAAAACCTGCATGCATAAAGATGGAAGTGACATATCGCCACGGCTCATCGGTCCCTAATGGATCTCCTGGCGCGTAGCTGGTGAAAGCACCATAATCAATTAAATGTACTGTACTATTGGTATCCCCCGTAAAGGCGATCACAATGAAATAAATAAGATTGAGCGCGATAATAACGGAAGTAACCGGGTAGGCACGCAAATATCCGCGAAAGCTTTCATATCTTAAAAAAATCATTACGAATCTCCCCTTCCAACCATTGGACAATGCCGATTCATAAAGCTTATAATTAAACCTGTTACAAACCTTAACTATTGAAGGAGGACATTATCATTATGTCACAAGAACGCACTGGCGTTGCCGCATTTAAAGGCAATCCTATTACATTAATCGGTCCGGAAGTCAAAGTTGGAGACCAAGCTCCTGATTTCACAATCAACAAATCGCTGGTTGACTCCGTTTCCCTGAAAGATTTCGCAGGTAAAGTAAAACTGATCAGCGTTGTCCCATCCATCGATACAGGTGTTTGCGATGCGCAAACTCGCCGTTTCAACGAAGAAGCTTCTTCACTGGGTGACAATGTTATCGTGTTGACAGTAAGTGTTGATACACCATTCGCTCAATCCCGCTGGTGTGGTGCAGCAGGCGTAGATAAAGTGGTTATGCTGTCTGACTTCAAATCGCATGACTTCGGCCTGGCATATGGCGTTTACATAAAAGAATTCGGCCTTGATATGCGTGCTATCTTCGTCATCGACGCGAATGATAAAGTACAATACGTTGAATATCTGTCCGAAATGACAGAACATCCAAATTACGAGCAAGCGATTAACGCAGTTAAAGCGCTTGTCTAAACTTCTATACGCATGAGAAAACCTCTATCGGGGCCGTTCGAAGATGTACGACCGCGCTTAGAGGTTGGTTTTATCGCCAAATAGAATTATCAAGCGAGTGAAGGGCTAACCTTCCTCGCTTTTTTCGTGTTTTATGTGATTACTGAGTTATGCTTTGAAAGCTGCAAGCTTCTTGTCCAATATCCGATAAATATCAAGAATAACGCGGTAGTTGGAACCAAGATCACCAAGCGATCCTTTGGAAGCGGAATAAATATCAACTGCCGAAGTGACAGGATTAACCCCAATGACGGTTACCGTAATATCCATTGTACGTCCAGTCATTGTTCGCTTCTCAAGAACAATCTCTCCGACCGACTTCACTTCGTGGAGCAGCTTATAGCCTTGCATCTTCTTAAGGGTGGATGTAACTTCTTCCCACGCCTTCTCCTTCGAGAGCTTGTAGATATGAGATTTGAGCAGTGGGTCCTTAGCTTTATCGCCCGTCGCTTCGAAACTGCGCAACAGCCCGATTAGGGTCCGCTTCAACAACGATGATCTCCCCCTCTAGCATCTATGTACGTCAACAAATATTGTAGCATGTTTATACCCTTAGAAAAAGACCATAGAACATATTCTAACATACAAAAGCAGCTCCCCGATCATCACAGCTGGATGACCAAGAAACTGCCGGTCTCTATAATGGCAAGAAAAAAACCCGCGAATGCCGTCCGACTCACATGTTTCTGAACCCGCTCTCGCAGGTGGGTGTCCGCAGAAACGTTTTTGAAATCCCTTTTTCGAGGGCTTGTCAGCCGCGTTCCAATGTTGGTCTCCCTAGAAACAGCCATTGGTTCAAAACAACGTAAAGCCGAAACGAACATCGCAGGATGTATTGCTATTATAGACGTAAATCCGGCAAAAGTAAACTTTCGCTTGCTGCTATTTAATGGTTCCGGTCTCTCTCCGAATCCGTCAGATCAGCAAACTCATTTTCTTGTGCTTCTGCTTCTTTTTGTTTCTCCTTCTCCATCTGATCTTGAAGTTTGCGGTAAATGAGATGGAAATTCCAGAACGACAGGTAAGCGATCACGCTGCCCATAAAGAACGGAATCAGGAAAGTATACTGCGTGCTGAAGTACATCACTGCTGCGGCCATAATCGCCGTAGAGAACGAACGAATCGGACGACCGATCGTAATCAGAATCGCATTTTTCAACAATTGAAACGTTTTCATATGATAGTGCACAAGCATCGAGAAGAAGTTGAATAAGGACACGACAAGCAATAAGCAAATCGCCAGGTATAAGTACGAGAACAAATTGAATTGATCCTGATAAACAACAAAATCAATGATCATAATGCCCAAAATCAGCGAGTAGAAAATGCCACCGATCATACTTTGCAAATAATTCTCTTTGTATCCGCGGAAGAAAGTTTTAAACATCGGTACATCTACTTCACCCATTACCCATTTGCGTGCAATAGTGAACATTGCAGCTGTTGCCGGGAAAAGAGTAAAAGGAGCGATAACTGCCATCATGATTAACGTGGCATACACTTGACTCGTAACTGCGGAATCAGATATATCTGCCGGGGCAGCCAAAAGTCCACTCCATGCAATAAATACAAACGGAATCGAACATACCAGCCATAAGATGTTAATGACCGCTAGTCGCATGATCCATTCGGAAATCCGATACAACCCGCCAACAAGGCCTTTTGGTTCCATTTGATTCGCCCCTACCCTCATAGATTAAGTGCAATGTAATAAAAAAGGGAAAGCCCGGATGCCCGCTAGGCATCACGGACTCCCCCTGATCTAGATAACTTAGTTGTTTACGAAGTCTTCAGACGAATATTTCGGACGACGTGGCTCGCTGCTGCGGCCTTCGCCACTGCTGCGACCTTCGCTGCTGCTGCGACCACGGCTGCCGCCGCCACCGTTGTTATTATTATCACGGTTGTTACGACCTTCGTAGCCACGGGAGCTGCCGCTGCGTTTGTCATCGCGTCCACGATAACCACCGCCACCGCTGCCACCACTACCGCCGTTGCTGCTTCCGCCGCCACGGTTGCCGCCGCCAAACGAACTACCGGAGTAACGGCGTCCATTCGAACGGATGTCCGGCTTGCGTTTTTTCGCGCGAAGCGGTTCTTCCGGCGTAAGTTCAACGCTAACGTCTTTCTTCTCGCCAGTAAGCAATTTGAGAGCTGCTGCCATCAAATGCACGGAATCATATTGTTCCAGCAATTGAATTGCGATGCCTTTGTATTCAGTGAACTCATCGTTCTGAACAATCTCAAGTACACGTTCAGCCGTAAGGCGTTGTTTGCCTTCGATTGCTTCAGCAAGGCTTGGCAATGGCTTCTTGTTGATCTTTTGACGTGTTACTTTCTCGATGAAGTGCAGGTGATCTGCTTCACGAGGTGTAACGAACGAGTATGCCGAACCTTCTTTACCTGCGCGGCCTGTACGACCGATACGGTGAACATAGCTCTCCGGATCTTGCGGCAAGTCGAAATTGATAACATGTGTTACGCCGGAAACGTCAAGGCCACGTGCTGCAACGTCTGTTGCTACAAGGACATCGATGCTGCCATCACGGAATTTACGCATAACGTTGTCACGTTGGTTCTGCGACAAGTCACCATGAAGACCGTCAGCAGAGTAACCGCGTTTTTGCAGACCTTCACTCAGCTCATCAACACGACGTTTCGTACGACCGAAAATAATAGCGAGCTCAGGCGATTCCATATCGAGCAAGCGGCACAAAGCTTCAAACTTTTGACGCTCATGCACTTCGATATAGTTTTGCGCGATAAGTGGAGCTGTAACTTGTTTTGAAATAACCGCTACATGCTCCGGGTTTTTCAGGAACTGTTGTGCCAGCTTCTGGATGTTCACAGGCATTGTAGCCGAGAACAGCAAAGTTTGGCGCTCTTCCGGTACTTGCTTCAGGATCGCTTGGATATCTTCCATGAAGCCCATATCCAGCATTTCATCCGCTTCGTCAAGAACAACGGTCCGTACATCTTCAAGCTTAATGGTTTTGCGGTTAATATGGTCGAGCAAACGGCCCGGTGTACCGATGATAATTTGCGGCTTCTTTTTCAGAGCGCGAATCTGGCGACCGATTTCTTGTCCGCCATAGATCGGCAGTGAACGAAGACCTTTGTATTTAGTCAGCTTCCCGATCTCTTCTGCTACTTGGATAGCAAGCTCACGGGTCGGCGTCATAATTAATGCAACGATGCGTTCTTCGCTAGTCGGAATTTTGTTAATCAACGGAATTCCGAATGCAGCCGTTTTGCCTGTACCAGTCTGTGCTTGACCAATCATATCGCTCCCACTCATAGCAATGGGGATCGACTTGTCTTGGATTGGGGTAGATTCCTCAAATCCAAGCTCCGTAATTGCCTGCAACACTTTAGGTTCCAGGCCAAATTCAGCAAATGTTTTCAAACTTTTCTCATACTCCTTTTATCTGCAGCCTACTAAAAAATATCCAAACCATTATAGCACATATCAACTTACGAATACCAGCAATGGGCAAAAAGCCATACTACCATAGATTAACATCCGCTGAAAAAACAGCGAGAAATCATCAATGGAGCTAACTAAAATGAACAAGTGGACTTTTCATACTGCTGTTGCAGCATCCGTTATGACCATAGGCGCTCTTCTTATTGCTGGAGCGTTTAATCTATTTCTCATTCCCCATCAACTGCTAAGCGGCGGCTTGTCGGGTGTCGCGATGATGATCGGCTATATGACCGGCGGAAACATCGGCTGGCTGTATTTAGTTCTGAATGTTCCCGTCCTTTGTTGGGGATGGTTTATCGTTGGACGCCGGTTTATTATTTGGAGCATGTACACCGTTCTAGCATCCACTTTATTTCTCCAACTCATTCCCGTAACGGCAATCGCCAAGGATGCTGTTCTTGGTTCCGTATTCGGCGGAATCATTCTGGGCATCGGCACCGGCATGATGCTTCGTTACGGCGGCTCCTCAGGTGGCTTTGATATTATAGCATCAATTATCACTCGAAAGCGCGATTTACCAGTAGGTTCTATTATTTTTACTTTAAATGGGGTTGTAATCGCTGCTCTTGTCCTCTTTACGAAGGATTGGAATTTGGCGCTTTATTCACTGTTATCTATATATACAGCCGGTAAAGTCGTCGATATCATTCATGTCCGCCACATTAAAGTAACTGCTTTTATCATTACAACCAAAACGGACGAAATGCTGGCGAAGCTGCTTAGTCACCCTCGAGGTATTACGATTATTAAAACAAGAGGCGCTTATACATCCGCTGAAAAGGACATGCTGATGACGGTCCGGACGCGTTATGAACTTGCCGAGTTGCGTAAAACGATCGCTTCCATTGATGCCCGGGCTTTCGTCAATATCGTGGAAACAGTAGGTGTCATAGGCGACTTCCATCGCTCAAAAGATTAGCCCAAGTATAATAGACAAACATGGAATCATATACATATCCCTATGTTTTTACATTTCATCCTGTTATAATGTGGTTATCCCGTTACTTTTGTTTTCTTGCCATATGATTTGCCCTGAACCTATGATGAAAGGGTGATGCTCAGGTGGATATGGAAACAGTCACATTGTCACAGATTGTGGAAAAGCTGGTGCCGGAGCTAAGTTCTTTCCTCACAAAGCGCGAACTTGCCATTAATATCGTGCTGCGGGATGGATTAGCAGTTCTGGAACCCGAAGATGCAAGGGAAATTGTACATCACAGCATTTGCGAGCATCAAATAGAAGCTTTACTGCAATGACAAATCGGGAATAAAAAGAATCGTATGAGCCTGCCTGGACGAAAGTCCGGCAGGCTTTTTGTTTGTTCAATTTGCTTTGTTCAAACATGAAATAATTGCATGCTTAGATTAGCCCCTGTTGAAAAAAAATAATGCCACGAAACCTTCTTCTGAATTATAATTTGGAAAGAATCGCTAGCGGGGAGAGGGCATAATATGGACGTAATTTTTTCTACACTGATGCTTTTGTATCAACTTGTTACTGGGACTGGTGAAGAAAATGTCGCCTCCAAGCAGCTTGCCGCATCACTGTTTAACGCTGCTGCAGGTCAAACGATCATTGATGCCGTGCCTGCCATGAACAGCAATGCAACACCAGAGGCGGTGGGAGACGGCGTAAAGGCCGATCCACAGCCTGATGCTCCCGGCGTTAAAGGCGTCTACGTCACCGCGCACAGCGCCGGTGGAGCGCGTCTGAACACGCTCTTGAATCTGATGGACGATACCGCTCTTAACAGTATGGTTATTGACATTAAAGATGATAACGGATACATAACCTATCCGACAAAGACACCTGAGCTTCTGAAGCTCGGCACCACACAGAACTATATTTCCGATATTCATGCCTTGATGACAAAGCTTGAAGCGCATAAGGTCTATCCAATTGCACGGATCGTCGTCTTCAAGGATACTGTGCTTGCCAAGAAGCATCCGGAGTTCTCCTATCTCCACCAGGATGGTTCTCTTTGGGCCAATGGCAATGGAGACAGCTTCGTGAATCCTTATATGCCGGAAGTATGGAAATACAATGTGGATATTGCCAAAGAAGCTGTAAGCCTGGGCTTTAAGGAAATTCAATTTGATTATGTGCGATTCCCGGAAGGTTTCGAGAAGAAAGCAGATTCCCTTACCTTCACGAAAACGGATCAAAGCCGCGTTGATGCAGTCGCCGGCTTCGTCAAATACGCAAGAGAGCAGCTTGAGCCGCTTGGTGTCCGCGTCTCCGTCGATATATTCGGTTATGCGGCATCAGTACCCGCTGCTGAAGGAATCGGACAGGACTTCGTCAAGATCTCAAGCGATGTTCATGTCATCTCCCCCATGATCTATCCAAGCCATTACAGCACAGGCTGGTTTGATCAGCTGGATCCGGATAAGAGCCCATATGCAACCATTGCCGGAGCGATGAAGGACACCCATAAGAAGCTTGAGCCCATTGGCGATAAGAAACCAATTATCCGCCCATGGATTCAAGACTTCACCGCCAGCTGGCTGGGCAAAGGTCATTTCATTAAGTATGGTAAGACCGAAGTAGAAGCTCAAATAAAAGCGCTGCATGATGCAGGCGTTGATGAGTATCTATTATGGAATGCAGGCAACCACTATTCATCAGGCGTGGAATATTAAGGGCTACACAGACGAATGTTCTTTCGATAGCTGTGGTCTATGGATATCTTTGAACAATTAATTTAGAGGTTGAAATCCAAAGACCAAGGCTAACGCTGCGCTTCTTCAGAATCATTCGTCTGTTCCGCTAGAACAGTAAAAACGGCTTCTTCGCATAACCGAAGAAGCCGTTTTATTATTTTATGAGCAAAATCCCAACCAATTACTCAGCAATAGCTTTTGCTTTTTTCTTACGGTTGAACACTTCATACACCATCGGTACAAAGATCAGCGTGAGCAGCGTTGAACTGATCAAGCCGCCGATAACGGTGATCGCCATACCTTTGGAGATTAGGCCGCCTGATTCGAAACCAAGTGCCAGCGGCAAGAGTGCGCCTACTGTAGCAATTGCTGTCATCAGAATTGGACGCAGACGCGTTCCAGCTGCTTCAAGCAAGGCTTCGCGAACCGACATGCCTTCTTTTTGTTTATGGATAACACGGTCGACGAGAACGATCGCATTCGTTACGACGATACCAATCAGCATCAGCATACCAATCATAGCGGTAACGCTGATCGTTTCGCCTGCGATATACAAGCCAACTAATGCACCAATAACGGTGAATGGCAGTGAGAACAAGATTGCAAATGGTGTAAGTGCACCACCAAATGTGATAACGAGTATCAGATAAACAATAGCGATTGCAGCAAGCATCGCAAGTCCAAGCTGCATAAACGATTCTTGCATATCTTCCGTTACGCCGCCAATCTCAATATCGACACCGGACGGCAATTTCATGTCATCAATCATTTTTTGCAGATCACTTGAAACGGCAGCAACATTAGACGATACTACGTCTGCTGTTACTTCTGCATTAATACGATCATCAAGTCGGGTAATCGTATTTGGTGATTTGCCTTCTTCGATCGTTACAACATCCTTAAGAGCTACCTCAGCACCTGTTACAGGCGACTTCAGTGTTACATTCTCAAGATCGGATTTATCTTTGTACGTCTTCGCATCAACCTTAACGTACACACTCACATCTTCATTATCTTTCTTAATTGTAGTCAGTACCGGGTTGTCTCGAACCGGACTTAGCGCCATAGCTACTTGACCAGCAGTCAAACCATATTGGCTCAGCTTCGATTGATCCGCTACAAGACGGTATTGATCATAACGCTCTGCAAGGCTGGAATCGACTTTCTCCAATTCCGTATTTTCTTTCAACTTCGATACCAGATCATTTACAACTGGATCAAGGGAATCCATATCTGGACCATAGACAACCATCGAGATGGTCGAGCCGCCTACACTGCCGCCACCACCAAAGTCTTGTTCTTTCCATTCGCCTTTGCCACCAAGAGTTTGAAGCAGCGGAACGACTTTTTCCTTCTCGTCTGCAAAGTTTTTCATGTCTTCATCATAAGTCAGGTTGAACAAAGCTTGCTTCGAAGCTGCAGGACTAAACGGATTTGAACCGCCAACCGCATATTGAACGATATTGATGCCTTCACGCTTCATCAATTCCTCTTCAGCCTTCAGAGCCATCGCTTCAACTTGCTCTTTGGTCTCACCTGGAGCTGGGTTATAAGTGACGATCATGGATTTCTGCTCATCACCTGGCAGGAAGCTCATACCAATAAGCGGTGTAAGACAAATACTGCCTACAAGCAGAACAATCGCAATAATCGATGTAACCCACTTATGATTTAGAGACCAAGTTAACACGCCTTTGTACCAGTTAGCCAGACGTCCATGCTTTTCGTGATCGACAGCTTTGCCGGCTTTGATGCCGTTCTTGAACATCATATGTGCCAGCATCGGCACAACGGTGATGGCAACAAGCAAGGATGCAAGCAAGGCGAATACGACAGTTAAGGCAAACGGTGTGAAGATTTCGCCAACCATCCCAGATACAAATGCCATCGGCAGGAATACCGCAATCGTTACGAGAGTCGAAGACATGATTGGTACAAACATCTCGCTTGTAGCTGCAAGAATAAGCTCTTTCCCTTTCAGCGTCTCACCCTTAAGCGCCATTCGTCGGTACACGTTCTCAATGACGACAATCGAGTCATCAATTACCCTGCCAATCGCGATGGTCATAGCGCCAAGCGTCATAATGTTAAGTGTAATATCCATTTGACTAAGCAAAAGCAGTGCAATCAGAATCGATAACGGGATCGATACGACAGCAATAATCGTGGAACGGATGTCACGCAGGAAGATCATGATAATGAGAACGGCGAATAACGCACCAATAACCGCTTTAGTGATCATCGTTTCAACCGATTTCTCAATTGGAGCACCTTGGTCAAGAGTAGTTACGATAGTAAGACCATCGTTATCCTCTCCCATTACCTTGATGGCATCCTTCACCTTGTTAACAACGTCTACAGTATTTGCGTCAGCCGCTTTAACAATGTTAATACCAATCGAATCCTTACCATTCGTACGGGAGACGGATTCGGCTTTACCTTCTACAGATACCTTCGCCACATCACTTAACTTAACGGATGGCATGAGGATCAGATTGTTCAGATCTTCTTCAGTCGAAACGTTACCATCTACAACAACCGTTTTCTCTGAATCGCCAAATTCGAAAATACCAAGCGGAGCTTTCATTGCAGATGCTTGAATAATGCCTTTAACCATATCTTCTGTCAGGCCATGCTGAGCAAGCTTCGCTTGATCAAACTCGATCTGGCCTTGCATCACGTTCTGACCGGAAATTTGTACATCAGCTACACCAGCAATACCTTGCAGCTCCGGAAGAATGCTGCTGTTCACTAGATCAGTCAACTGATCCAAGCTTTGCGAGTCATTAGCAACACTGAGTGAAATAACAGGGAACGCGTTCAAGCTGATACGGGATACATCTGGATCTTGTGTCCCTTCTGGCAGAGACAGATCAGCTAGCAAACTCTTAACATCGCTTTCTGCTTTATCCATATCGGTTCCAAATTTATATTGGATAATGACCGATGATGCATTCTCGTATGAAGTCGAGCTAACTGTGTCGACACCTTCCATATTCCGTGTCCGCTGCTCGATTGGTTTCGTTACTTTCTCCATCACTTCTTCTGGTGCAGCACCTGGAAGAACGGTCGTCACGCTAACGATTGGAACCGTAATGTCTGGAAGTGTCTCCATCTTCATGTTCAAGCCTGAATACATCCCGGCGAACAGAACGATTACAGTCATAATCCATAAAGCAAATTTGTTGTTTAATGAAAACTTGATAATGCTCTTCAACCTTTTCCCACTCCTTCTCTAATATCTATACTTTGAACCGGTATCCGACGCCCCATATCGTCTCGATATATTGCGGGTTCGACGGATCATGTTCAATTTTTTCACGCAGCCTCCGAATATGAACCGTAACCGTAGCTGCGTCGCCGTTCGAGTCAAGACCCCAGATCCGTTCGAACAACTCTTCTTTCTCAAACACCCGATTTGGATGCGCGGCAAGCAATAGAAGCAGATCATATTCCTTGGACGTCAGCATCGCTTCCCGGTCATGAATCGTTACCCGCCTTGACGTTTTATCAATCAGCAAGCCTCGAATGCCAATCTGCTCGTGGCTTTCTCCCCGGTCAGCCGTTAAACGTTCATACCTTGCCAAATGAGCCTTCACCCTTGCCACCAGCTCACTTGGACTAAAGGGCTTCGTCATGTAGTCGTCCGCCCCAAGACCAAGTCCTCTGATTTTATCGATATCTTCCTTCTTAGACGTCACCATCAGAATCGGAATGTTATGCGATTGCCTAATCTGCCGGCAAATTTCGAATCCGTCCAGTTTTGGCAGCATGACATCCAGAATAATCAAATCATACGAGCCCTCTACTGCCTTCTGCAGCCCAACATCTCCACGCCCTTCTATCTCGACGGAGAAGCCGTGACTCTCCAGGTAGTCCCGCTCCAGCTCGGCGATCGCCTTCTCATCTTCAATGATTAGTATGCTCTTCATGCTCCATCACCGTTCTAACCGGCACCGCCAGGGGAAGAAGCAGGCAGAATCTCGCTCCGCCAAATTCACTATTTTCCGCCCACACCGTACCGCCATGCCCTTCAATAATTTGTTTGACGATTGCAAGACCTAACCCGCTGCCTCCTGTTTCGGAATTTCTGGATTGCTCCGCCCGGTAAAAGCGATCAAAGATATAAGGCAGATCATCCTTATCAATCCCAGGCCCCGTGTCTTCAACGGTGATCAGTACCTGGTTACCTTGCTCTTCAACTGAAACATGGATACTTTTATCCACTGCAGCAGGCAGTTGTCCCATATATTTCTCACTGTTATTCAAAATATTCGTTACAACACGGCCAAGCTTGTCCGGATCGGCAGTAATAAGTATTGGCTCTGTAAGCTCAGCGGCATAATGGAGTGATATTCCCGACTTTTCCATGTCAAAACGCTGCTCTTCCAGAAAATGCTCCAAATACCGGCCAATATCAATCGTCTTGAAATCATAGGCAACCTTATGCAAATCCAGCTTTGAAAATAGAAACAGTTCGTCGATCAGTTGATCCATGTCAGTCGCCTTATGATAAATCGTCTGCATATACCTCTCACGCTTTTCGTCGGTATTTGCAATGCCGTCTCTAATCCCCTCAACATACCCTTTAATGGCCGAGATTGGTGTTTTCAGATCATGTGAGATATGGGACAAGAGCTGCTTTCGATTCTCTTCGTACTGCAAGCTTTGATCAATGGACTTCTTAAGCTGAAGCCTCATGGCCTCAAACGCGGCAGCTAACTGACTAACTTCTCCTTTGCCCTTGACTACAACCTGCTGAGATAAATCACCATCTTTAATCTGCAGCGCAGCAGCCTTCAGCGCGTGAATCGGCCGAATGATACTACGGGAGACAAAATAGGTCAGGAGCAGACTCGTCAGTCCGACAAACGCACTAAATATCAAAGCGCCTACCGGCCGCCATAGAGGAGGTACAACATCATTACGTCTGAGGAGAATCATCTCCCCTTGATGTCCATCAGAATAGACGAAGGAAATCTCATTCGTTAAAAATCTAAAAGCTTTGAATGATACCGATTCAGGCGTGCTGTCAAATAAACGTTGCCAGTCCTCATGCGGAGCCAGTTCTTTCAGGAATACCGGAACATCAGAGACGACACCATCTTTAGCTATGATGAGTCCTGACCATTGCTCAGCCAGCCTACTCTGCAGGTTCTCTATATAATCGGGAGACGAAAGCTTATCTGCATCATTCTCGATGACATATTTCATCTCACCATAAATGAGGGACTGGTTCGTTTTCTCCTCTTTCTCCACCCGGAAATAATCCCGAAGATCCTGCATCCCCCCTGCATTAAGCAAGAAAACGATAAAGCCTGCAATAAGCACCATCGGAAGAAAAACCATTGCCAAATACGACATGTACAACTTTACTCGAATGGACAAACGATATTCACCCTGACTAAAGCTTGTTATTGAATCTATCGTTTATCATAACGCTGAATTCTAAACGAACTCGTAACCATTTCTTACAAAGTTCTTACAAATGGGGCAAAGTGACAGGCAATGACACAATAAATATTGTCCCATGCCCAAGCTCGCTTTCGACTCTCACTGTACCGTGATGCATCTCTACGATTTTCTTCACCAATGAAAGTCCTAGCCCGTTGCCCCCTGCTTTCCTATTCCGTGCCTTGTCAGCCTTGTAGAATCGTTGAAAAATCTGTTCTTGCTGGTCTTCGGCTATGCCAATACCCGTATCCTTAATCCGGAATTCCACTTGATCAGCTGTCTGACTGAGCGTGATATCAATTTGTCCGCCTTCAGGTGTAAACTTAATGCTGTTGCTTATTAAGTTGATCCAAACCTGGCTCATAAGGTCTTCATCGGCTTCAACATAAACATCAGCCAAATCCGCTGCAAGATCAATTGATTTGCTCACCCATTGGGGCTCGCAGGAGAGAATGAGTGTACCTAGCTGTCGGTCAAGCCGATAACGCTTTGGTTCGAAGGGATGCTTCTCTGAATCCAATGAAGCAAGGCGGAGTAAATTCTCACTTAGTTTAGACAGTCTTGAGCTTTCGCTTTCGATAATACGTAAATATTTGCTTCTGGTGTCAGAATCAATCGATTCATTCTGCAGTGCACGCGCAAAACCGCTGATCGAAGTCAGCGGCGTTTGAATCTCATGGGAGACGTCGGAGATGAATTCTTGCCGAAGCTCCTCCAGCTTCTCAAGACCGTCAGCCATTAGATTAACCTCATCGAGAATCTCCTGATATCTAGGGTCTGTTCTCACGAAACTGAGTCGCACCTTAAAATCCCCTTGAGAAATACGTCTGAGCGCATCTTTCAAGGAATTTGAAACTTCCTTCTGCTTCTTGTGAAAGAACAGCCACCCGATAATCTGAATAATAATGACCATCAGGAACAAGCCAAACAAGACATTCAATAGTTGACCCACGTAATGATGAGGATGCCAATCGATCTTGTTATACAGCCAATAGCTGAAATAATAAACAGCCGTCCAGCAGCTCGTAATAAACAGAACTATGAGACTGATTTGGCCGACCTTAACAATTACCTTCCAGATAAGCTTCAGTGAATTTATCACCCTTGTACCTCCAGACGATAACCGAGTCCACGGATCGTGGTAATTCGGAAAGTATGCATCGCTTCTGGGAATCGCTCCCGAAGACGGTTAATATGCACATCCAGTGTCCGTTCGTTGCCTTCGAAATCATATCCCCATATCTCTTCAATTAATTGACCGCGCGAAAAGGATTGTCCCGGATAGCTGGCCAGCTTAAACAGCAGTTCGAATTCTTTCAGTGGAAGCGTCATGCTTTGGCCATTAGATGTCACCGCATACGTCTTCTTATCAAGGGTTAACTCCCCCACCTGGACGGACTGTGAGGAGGAAATACGGTAACGCTTGAGCAGAGCCTTCACCCTGGCGATTAATTCAAGCGGCTCGAACGGCTTAACCAGATAATCGTCAGCTCCAAGTTCGAATCCCTTCAGCTTCTGCGTCGTTTCTCCTTTAGCCGTCAGCATAAGACGCGGCAGATCATAGTGATCACGAATCTCGGCACATAATTCCCAGCCGTCCATGTTCGGCATCATGACATCCATCACAACGAGATCAGCTTTAGCAGAATCAAGAAGTGCCAGCGCCTCTTCACCATCCGAAGCCTCAATTACCTCAAAGCCTTCCACCTTCAAATAATGACTAACCAGCTCGCGGATGTGTGCATCATCATCTACCACCATAATTGTTGCCATCCTTGCTCTCCCCCTTTATCTAATTAACCTGCTCCAAACGCAGCTGTTGATTAGCAAACTCACGGTACAGCGCATGAGAGTGTAGTAACTCGTCATGTGTTCCTCGCCCCGTAATGGTCCCTTTCTCTACAAACAGAATCTGATCCGCATCCACGACAGTCGATAATCGATGGGCAATCACTAACGTTGTCCGTCCAACCATCAAGTTATCAAGCGCCTGCTGGACAACAATCTCAGATTTACTATCAAGACTTGAGGTCGCTTCATCGAGCATCAGAATTTGAGGATCACGCAAAATAGCCCTTGCAATCGCAATCCGCTGCCTTTGCCCGCCGGACAGTTTAATTCCGCGCTCACCAACTTCCGTCTCGTATCGATCGGCAAGTTCCTCTATAAATACATCGGCATAGGCCATCTTAGACGCCTGCTTTATTTCTTCCTCCGTCACTGTTCTGTCGGTGCCATATATCAAATTATCCCGAATCGTCCCTGCAATAATTGGACTTTCCTGTGAGACATAACCGATTTTGCTCCGCCAGGAATGCAGCGACAGGCTGAAAATATCCTCCTGCCCGATCCGTACATTTCCCTGCTTAGGCTTGTAGAAGCGCTCCAGAAGCGAGAACAGTGTTGTTTTCCCGCCTCCACTAGGACCAACAATAGCAGTAACTGTACCCGGTTGAAGGGTAAAATCAATATTTTGCAGCACCTCTTCATGATCCCCATAAGCAAACGTTACATCGTCGACAACAATTGGTTGTCTCGCATCTGCCAAAGCATGACCTTTATGGAGTGGTTCCTCATCCGCATGCAGCGTAGCAACAATTCTTTCTGTCGCACCGATTGCTTTCTGCATTTGAGTGAAAAATTGCGAGATCTGATTAATTGGAAACACAATTTGAATCAGATAAAGAATAAATGCAACTAGATCGCCAGCCGACAGCTCGCCCGCAGATACGCGCATGCCGCCGTACGCAATGATTAGCACTAACATCCCCATCATAACCAGCCCTACGATCGGGAAAATAACCGCCTGGAGCTTACCTTCACGTATCCCTAATTGAAGCAGCTTGCTAATGGAACGTTTGCCGTTGTTGTATTCATAGTCTTCTGCATTTGATGCCTTTACTAATCGGATCTCCGATAACGCTTGATCGAGCACCGTTGTGAAGACGGCTGTCTCATCCTGCATCTCTCTTGAAAGCTTCGTCATCTTCCTGCCGACTGGAATGAAGATAAGCATCGCAACCGGCACAGCCGTAAGCATCAGCAGCGTCATCTTCCAATCGAGGAAGAAGAGGATCGTTACCGCACCTGCAATTGAGATAAGTCCGTTGAAAAAGCCTGTTAAATGCTCGGTGATCAGCCCTTTAACGATGCCTGTATCATTAATAACCCGGCTTACTGTATCACCTGTACGATGTTTATCGAAATAAGGAATGGTCAGTACGAGCAGCTTCTTCCATAACCGATCACGCAAACGTGCGACAACCGTCTGACCTATCCGGTTCAGCATGTAGATTGATATGCCGGCAGCAGCTGCCTGCCCTAGAAACGCACCGGCAAGCAATATAATTTGAGAGGTACTAATATTGGTAATCGAAAAGCTGTCGACGACATTTTTTGTAAATAACGGTACTGCCAGCCCTACAACTGTAGACATGACGCTTAAGCAAATGGCTATTCCAAGCATCCATTTGGACGGCTTGGTCTCCATCATCATCTTCACAAACGGACGCCAAGTGCCTCCGCTCTTACGCTTGTTTTCTTCTTGCTTCATCGTATTGATTCCACTCCCCATGACATTCTTATGTTGCTTAAGAATACAACGTCATTGTAAACCCAATTTAAACGAAAAGACGCCAGAGCAAAGGCTGCTCTGGCGGGTGTGGTAAGACTTATTGTATTCAGCCGGACAGTCACGCCATCCTTATTGGGAAAGACGAAGTGCCAGGTTGTACATTTCCATATTAAAAGGTTTTTTCGTATTAACAACCGTATCGATATCAGTAGTAACGAGCTCGCCACGGATAATACCGCAAGCTTTGCCGGATTCGCCGAGCATCAGCTGATGAACGGCAAAATCGCCAAGACGGCTTGCCAAAATCCGGTCCATCGCTGTTGGTGTGCCGCCACGCTGAATGTGACCAAGAACCGTTACGCGAGGCTCAAGTCCACAGCCCTTCGTAATTTCTCTAGCAACATCCTCGCCTTTGCCAGAACCTTCAGCAACAACTACGATACTATGACGTTTGCCTTTTGCAAAGTTGCTCTTCATACGCTCAGACACTTCCGCCATATCAATCGGCACTTCAGGAACAATAATCGTCTCCGCACCACTTGCAAGACCGGCATACAGAGCGATATCGCCGCAATGACGGCCCATAACTTCAACAACCGACGAACGTTCATGCGACGACATAGTATCACGGATTTTGTTGATCGCATCAACAACAATGCTGACTGCTGTATCGAAGCCAATCGTGAAGTCCGTAAACGGAATATCATTATCGATTGTACCTGGCAGACCCATTGTCTTAATACCAAGCTTGCTTAATTTGTTTGCACCTTGATAAGAACCATCGCCGCCGATAACAACCAGACCGTCAATACCGCGGGCACGCAGCACATCAGCACCACGCTGTTGGCCTTCCGGTGTCATAAACTCTTTGCAACGGGCTGTTTGAAGAATTGTACCGCCACGTTGGATAATATCGCCTACGCTGCGAAGATCCATTTTGAACAGATCGTCATTAATCAGACCTTGGTAACCACGTTGTACGCCATATACTTCAATTCCATTATACAGAGCGCTCCGGACTACGGCACGAACAGCCGCGTTCATCCCCTGAGAGTCGCCTCCACTAGTTAATACAGCAATTGATTTTACAGATGACATAATCATTCCTCCAATAATATTATCTAAACCTGTAGTCTTCGAATCCAAACACTGTTAATCCAAAAAAACAGGCGGGTAAGCGGGCTTTTCTTCATCAGCTTGCGAGATGCTGCCTTCACATCTGATTGTGTTCGCACCTTAGGATCGGATAAATAAAGAGCTAACAGCCCTTCAATAATAAGCCGATGGAACCCGGACGCCGGGAGTCTCTTCACATCTTCTCTGGCCCGATTTACGATTGTCACAATGCGTTCGACTAGCTGATGCTGATTGTCATAGTAATGACAGAAATTCAAATCCCCACCGGCGAGATCCTCTTCCTGATCGATTAAGTAATCGAGCATAATATGCAGGCTGCACACATGTGGAAAATATATATTTTTAATTGCTTCCGCGTCTTCTGGAGATAGATTCTCTTCACTCGCCGCAGTAAACAGCATAAACATGCCTAGCGTCGAGCCGGTCGCAGCCGCAAATTCATTCCAATACAAATTAGAATAGCGCTTAGCATGCTTGTCCCACCAAGTGAGCAGACACTCTTCCCGCAAATCCTGCCTGATGTGCTTATATATCTGAAGATCGCTGTACAGTCCAACCAGCTCGGCAACATAAGGCTCAGCGATAGAATAGGAAGGAAGCATTGAAACACAGTGTTGACATAAATTTACCAAATGATGCAAATACCCACCATCATTGCGTTCTGTACGTAAAGCATAATAGTCCTGCATTGGTGCGGTTGGATTGATCGCATCCAGCATCGATTGATGCAGCAGCCTGAAATCATCCGGATCCAGCGAGGTGCTGCGATCACATAAATTATCCAAGTAATCACTTATCGTTTGTAGCGCTACAATAAGCGGTATAAGAACATACCGCTGATCCAGATTCATTGCGGCATAGATGGCACCGCCCTGGCAATGAAATTTCTTGCTGTCCATGCTTTGGAGCGCTTGGGTCCGAAGCTCTGGATCCGGAATCTGTTCAGCTATTCGACGCAGCTTACGCAGCTCGATATTCACCTCAGGCAATATGTACTTATAGACACGATGCATAAGGATCAGAGGGTTTTCGGGTACCCGATTGCCAGCCACTGTTGATGAATTCACAAGGCACCCCCTTCATAAACAGCATTAAGAATGCCGGCGAGAATCTAACTCCTGATTCGTCCGGTACCAGATATGCAAATCGTTAATCCGGCTCGCATATTCTGCAATCTCCGCATTAATTCGGCAAGACTCTTCGAAATCATCTTCCTCATACAATTCATTCTGCTTGTGGTTAATGATTCGTTCAAACTCCATAACCCGATCCGGGATTGTTCCCCTAATGAGCTCCCATTGTTCTACTATGTCCATCTGCTCTGCGGAGTCGTAATGCTCCCAGTCAACTTCCAGGACAGGTAACGCAATCAACAGCCGCTCATTCCACTCGAACCGATACATCAACATTCGTGAACCTCCAGACAATAATGTACCATTTCAACAAGCAATAATCCAGCACATCATGCTATACTGGTTAACAATGTTGTTTTTGTAAAGTACATGCTTACGAAGTAAGAATTATCGCAAAGAACGCGCGTTAATTCTTTTCAGGAGGAAATCTCATGGATCATTCAGACAACACGGCGCCTTCCGTTGCATCGGCTAAACGGGATACCCTCTCTCTAAGGGCCTTCAGCTTTTCGATGTATTCGACGCAGGCTCTTCTTATTTCCTATATCCCCTTATATTTTATGGATCAAGGCTTCTCTGCTCATCAGATCGGCATCATTTACTCTACAGGTCCATTTATTTCAATCTTCGCTAATCTGCTGATGGGCATGGCGAGCGACAAGTTCCAAACGATCAGGAAGCTGCTAACTCTGCTGTTATTCGGGCAGCTGGCGATGCTCTCATTGCTGTTCCCGGTTCATCATTTTGGACTGATCTGCCTGGTCATGACGGCATTTTACTTCTTCCAGACACCAATGAACCCGCTCAGCGACAGTTTAATATTACTTGCCAGCCAGCATATCAAAACACCGTATGCACTCATTCGTATCTTTGGTTCGCTGGGCTTTGCGGTATCTGCATATCTGTTTGGCCTGATCTTGAAGGAGATCGGATCAGTATGGACGCTGCCCATAGGCTTATGTACGATTACCATTACGATACTATTGTCCTTCTTGTTAAAGGATTATCGCGGAAGTACGCGAAAAATCGAATTTTCCGGCTTCCTCAAATTGCTTCGTAAACCCGAGGTCTTATTCTTCTTCTTCATTATATTACTTGTATCGATCAGTCATCGGATGAACGAAAGCTTCCTGGCTGTTGCGCTGCGCCAAATGGGAGCTACGGATTCACAAGTCGGACTAGCCTGGCTGTTCTCTGCGGTAAGTGAAATTCCGGTATTGTTCCTTATGGGCAAGTACGGACATAAATTCAAGGAGCTGCCGCTGCTCATCTTTGCCTGCCTTATGTATATGCTGCGTTTCTGGTTAGCCTCCGAGCTGGATAATCCAGTAGCTGTGCTGAGTACACAGCTGATGCACAGCGTAAGCTTTGGCATCTACTTCTCCACAGCGCTTCGTTACCTATCGAACCTGATTCCTGATGAGTATCGCTCTTCGGGGCAGGCCGTTTATGCGGTCGTATGGTCGGGACTAGCCGGGCTAATCAGCGGTACGGTTGGCGGATTTATATTCGAACACTATGGACGCAGCGCATTTTATCAGATTGGTGCGGCATTAGCCCTCTTATCGGCGATCCTGTTCTTAGGCAAGCATTTGTTTGAACGGAATCGTTCATAGCGAAAATAAAAAGAGATCCTCTCATAATGAGAAGGATCTCTCTTGCTCTCTTGCGTGCTTATAAGTCTTTGATCTTATAATTTAACGACGTTGGACGCCTGTGCACCGCGATTGCCTTGTGTAACATCGAACTCTACCGACTGACCTTCTTCAAGTGCCTTGAAGCCGTCGCCTTGAATAGCGGAATAATGCACAAACACGTCTTCGCCATTCTCTACTGAGAGGAAGCCATAGCCTTTCTCAGCGTTAAACCATTTAACTGTACCTTTCAAATGAACACAACCTCCTAAAATAACCGCCGCTTGAACGACGAGTAAACCCATTATATCTTCCTAATTTGGAAAAATCAACAAATGGTGATCCGTAACAACTGACTAGATCCCGGGATAAAAGGAAGATATGACGGTAAGAGTTCCGGCTCACCGCCCTGCTTTATTATGGCTGCAAGCAGTTCATTCATTCGCTCGAATGGTTCCCATTTTAAGGAATGAAGCGGATAGATCCTAACTTCTCCCCCCGGCTTGCATACTCGCATTAACTCAAGAATGGACTGCTTGTGAAACTCATAACCAAATTGCTCTGCATATAGGAACAGGAAATGACTGCATAATACAAGTGAAAAAGAATCATCCTCGAAAGGCAGCTGAGGTAATGAGCCTGCCACATAATAGCCTCGCCCGTCTGCCGACATGAGATGTTCTCTAAACCGCTCAAGTGACTTTATACGTCCAGCACGATGCTGCTCCAGACTGCCATAATAACTCCAGTCGAAATGCTCCTTCAGCTTTTCAAGCTTGGCTGTTGAAGATTCAATCTCGATTGCTGCTTCTTCGATCCATTGCCGTGTATCCTGTATATACCTTGGATCAACAGCTGTTATATTGTATCCTCTGCTTACCGCATCCGCTGTAAAGGAAGAGCCGCCTCCGGCCACATCCAGGATTTTACCCTGAGCCAAATTCTGCTCTGTTAAATCAAACATCCTCAAATACTCATCAAATCCCCGGCATGTCATTGCCACGCCAACCTGCTCATACACGTTATTACTCATCCCTGCACTCTCCTCATCTCGTCTCATCTAAACTCTTCTCAGTTCTGTCAGGTGAGCAGCTTACTCCCCTGAAATTCCGCCTACCGGCAGAATAGACTAATTCTACCATTAGTTATTATTGATTTCCACCCTTGAATTTGGCTATGATGAAGAGTATATCAATTTGCATGGAAGGTGGAACAACTTATGTTTAAAAAACATGAAATCTTTAAAACAGATAAATACAATATGCTTACCGTGGAGGTTCAAGGAAAAACCTTGATCGTCCGTGAAATTTCCGATCAATGGGGCGAGGAATGCCATACCTTCGTCAGCCGTCCAGAAATGATGCATTGGGCCGAAAACCGCTTCAAGCCAGAGAAATTTGTTGGCCGCGAAGAGGAACGCGAAAATATTATTAAAGCACTCAAAGAAGTGTGATGTTGCAGGAAATATTAACCTGTGCGGCGAACATATCGTTACATCGTGCTGCATAGACCATTACGAAGCAAAGATTTGCTTTGAGTTAATGCTTACGATGTAGAATTGCTTCGCAATTCTTAAGCGAATGCTTACGATGTAAGAATTGCTTCGCAATTCTTAAGCGAATGCTTACGATGTAGAATTGCTTCGCAATTCTTTTAGGAGGTACAAATGGGCTCAGCTAATGTTATTTTTGTTGTTTCCGCCTTCGTGCTGGGCGGCCTCGTTATTCTCAAGCGCGATTCCATGGCACCTAGACTGCGCAAGTGGATGGCCATTTTCTCCATCGTTTTGATCGCATTCGCCTTTTTCCTTATTGTGTGGAGCTTCTTTACACTGGGAACTTAAGACATGATTGGAAGCTCCACCGGACATACTAGGACAAAATGTGTTCTAGAGGTGAACTTCCGCGAATGAAATGGCTGCCTGTCCTATTAGTGTTATGCCTTGCTCCCGGTTCGGCGGCTGCCGATGCCGGTAAGCAAGATTCATCACATAACCAATCATCAATTACCGTATCGAGGAGGAGTTCAATGAATCACGTACCTAAGCGTTCCGAAACTGAAGTAGAAAGCCGCTGGAAGCTGGAAGACCTGTTTGCCGATCAAGCTGCCTGGGATAAAGAATACGCCGAGGCGAAAGCATTGATCAAGAAAGTCGGTGCTTTTGAAGGAAAGCTTGCAGACCCTGCTCAGCTCAAGGCTTGTTTCGAGCTCGAAGATGAACTCTCTTTGCATGTGGAACGTCTTTATGTGTATGCCAACATGAAGCACCACGAAGATACGGCTGAGCCTACTTATCAGGCTTTGTCTGACAAATCGAAAAAAATTAGTGTAGAAACAGGCGAAGCCCTTTCTTACGTTACTCCAGAAGTATTATCCTTATCTGATACTGAATTGGATGCTTTGATCGAGAATAAAGATCTTGCTGTATTCAAACATACTTTAGAGGAAATGCGCCGTCAGAAAGCACATGTATTATCCAAATCCGAAGAAGCGCTTATGGCGCAGGTTGGTAATGTGAGCTCAGCTCCTGGCTCGATCTATAGCATTTTAAACAATGCAGATCTTAAATTCCCTAAAGTGAAAAACGAAGCTGGCGAAGAAGTTGAACTAACACAAGGCCGCTATATCCAATTCCTGGAGAGCAAAAACCGCGAAGTTCGCGCGAATGCCTTCCATACGATGTACGATACATACGGCAAATTGAAAAATACAATCGCAACAACGCTGAATGCAAACGTTACGAAAAACATTTTCTACGCACGGGCTCGTAAATACCCTTCCGCACTTGGTATGTCGCTGTATGGCGATAACATTCCGGAAAGCGTCTATACGAACCTGATCGATACGATTCATAAGCATTTGCCGCTCATGTACCGTTACATGAATTTGCGTAAAAAGCTGCTTGGCGTTGACGAGCTCCATATGTATGATCTGTTTGCGCCGCTTGTTGACGAATTCGATATGGAAATCTCGTATGATGAAGCGAAAAAGACTGTAAAAGAAAGCTTGAAGCCGCTTGGTGAGGATTACCTGACTGTGCTGCAGGATGGTTTTGATAATGGTTGGATCGACGTTTACGAGAATGAAGGCAAGCGGAATGGCGCATACAGCTGGGGCGCTTTCGGCACGCATCCTTATGTGTTGCTGAATCATAAAGACAACCTGAACAGCATGTTCACGTTGACGCATGAGATGGGTCATGCATTGCATTCCTATTACTCGGATACAAATCAGAACTACCGCGACGCGCAATACACCATCTTCCTAGCGGAAGTAGCATCGACGCTGAACGAAGCTCTTCTGATGGATTACCTGCTTGGCAAGTCCACAGATAACAAGGAAAAAATGTACCTGCTGACTTACTATGCAGATCAGTTCCGCACGACGGTATTCCGTCAAACGATGTTTGCCGAGTTCGAGAAAATCATTCATGAGAAAACCGAGCAAGGCGAATCGCTTACTCCGCAGGATTTGAGCAAAATCTACTATGATCTGAACGTGCTGTATTACGGCAAAGACATGGTCGTAGACAAAGATATAGAGATGGAATGGGCTCGTATCCCGCATTTCTACAACAGCTTCTATGTGTACAAATATGCAACGGGCTTCTCTGCAGCAACAAGCTTCTCGAAGCAAATTCTCGAGGAAGGCGCACCTGCTGTAGACCGTTACCTCGGCTTCCTGAAAAGCGGAGGCAGCGACTTCTCGATCAACATCCTTCAAAAAGCCGGCGTTGATATGTCTACGCCAGAGCCAATTGAGCAAGCGATGAGCGTGTTTGAGAGCTTGATTGCTCAAATGGAGGAGTTAACGAAGTAAACTCCTCCATTGAAAAAGTTTCTGATGGGATGGTTCCGAGGACGGAAAAGTATCTACTATACGGCTGCTGTTGGAATCGGGAATGATTTGAATTATACCTAGCGGTACATTCTCGATTCCAAAGGCAGACGCTCCACTCCTACAGGAGATACTTTCCCGCTCTCTCCACACTCCCATCACTTTTCAAAAAATACGCCCTCCACTTCGTGTGGAGGGACAGAATTAAGCCAGACTCGATTTATTTCGAGTCTGGCTTTTTTTATTGGAGATTTTCTTCACTGCTTCGTTGATTGGTGTAAACACACTCCACTCTCTTACCAGCGGGGCGAAGGTGTATTCCCCTTTGCTCATACCTAATCAATGATCCATCTGACTAGACGGAATAATAATCGGGGGACATAGACCAACAGCTCGAAGAAAACTTCGAAAATAAATGAAGCTGTATCGGATTTTTCATGGGATTTGTGTTGCATAACATCATCCTCCCTGGAATAGTGCGTATGCGGATGGAGTTAGTTGAGTCGCATAGGATAACTATACGATGTACGATATCGTTAAGAACGATCATTTGATGGTTTTATTAAGACTATACGATATGGCGTATCGTTAAGATGCGGGTTTTTGGGTCATTTCTGGAGTTATAAAGCTGATTAAGGAGTCTTAACGATGTGCGGTACCGGTAAAGGGTGTTGGTTACGTGGTTTCGGCCGAGCTTGACGATAGGGTATATCGTTAAGCGAAAAATCCCCCTTGAGGATGTCGGTATCCTTAAGGAGGATTTTTATAAAACTAGACTTCGCCGTAGTAAATTTCGGTCTCGTAGTCGAAGGAAATGAGGCCGTTTTCTTGGGTGGCGTCGTATAGTTGGCGGAGTTCTGCCATTAATGGCTCAAAGTTTGGATGTCCTGGCAATGGCACATAGGAGGAGGATAACATCCGTCCGCTTAATTGTTCGAAGTTGAGCGGCTGAACCAAAGGGAAAGTTGCTTTGTATAGTCCTCCATCCTTAAAGAATGGAGTTAATATATCCTGGGAAATATTTTTGTGTCCTACTTTCTCGTAATCGATACCGTAGGTTCGGAGCAGCCGGTCATAACCCTCAAGGAATGGTGAACCGGTTGTTAAACGCGAGTTCCATATAAGAACTGCTTTGCCGCCTGGCTTCAATATACGTCTGAACTCGGCTTGCGCCGCCGTACGGTCGAACCAATGGAAGGACTGTGCGCAGACGATAAAATCAACCGAATTAGCTGCTAGACCAGTCTCCTCGGCAGAACCTGTAGCTGCATGAAAGCTTGGATAAGTGCTAAGTTGATCGACGGCAGCCTGCCTCATATCGGCATTTGGCTCAACCGCTATGACTTCGCTCCCCCGTTCGAGCAGCAGCTTAGTGAATATACCCGTTCCCGCTCCTAGATCGGCAATAACGGAGTCCTCACGGAAGCCTATTGCCTCGTAAAGGTAATCGATAACCTCTTTCGAATAACTTGGACGATATTTGACGTATTGATCTACTCGATCAGAGAAACGCTCCTTGCTGTTCATATGTGCATCTCCTCTTCCAATAATTTGGACTCAAAAAATACCCCTGCCAGGCTCTAGCCCTGTGTTTGCAGGCTAACTCTTGGAGGGGTATTGTTCTAAAACAAGGCGCCGATGGCCCAGCCAAGCAGGCCAGCGAAGACCGACGACAGGAGGTTCACCCTGTCGTTGTTGAGCGCGGCTAAGCCGCGCACACGCTCCGCTGCCGTCCCGCAATGGGCAGCGCGCTCGGTCTCGCTGCCGCATACCCGGCAGCGGTACATGGCCTGGCCGGTGGCGCCGAGCAGCGAGTCGGCGAAGCAGCCGGCCAGGCCGGCGGCAGCAGCGGCGATAACTACCGCCGCCGCGCCGCCAGAGGCGCTACCCGCAGCGGCATCAGCCTGCTGCGGGAGCGCCAGCAGCGCTGCGCTGACGCCGCCAATGAAGGCGGCTCCAGCCAGCGCTGCAAGCGTGCCGAGCGGCGTAATCGCGCCGCTCGTGCCCGGGGCTACCCGCTTGCCGCTCGTAATCGATCGCGGCGCGGTACGGCTTAGTGCCCCGATCTCGGTGGCCCATGTATCTGCATTTACGGCGGCCATTACGCCGATATAAGCAAAGAGCCATGCTGCATCGGGCTGTATTGCATTCCCGATGCAAAGCAAGAGACCAATGCCGCCATTAGTCCATACTTGACCGGCATCACGCCTGCCAGTCTTCTCGTAATTGGCCTCTGCGGCAGCCTTTGCTCTATGGCGTTTCTTCCATTTCGACCAAACTGTCGAAGAGATAAAGAAGGCTATGAGGCAGCCAAACCATACCGGCTCACCAAATGTTACGAACCCGGTCCCCATAATCATCGCAGACAAAGCCCCTGAGCCTGATAACGAGCGTGTCCGATAAGCCGCGGCAGCAATTAGTCCACTTCCAATAAGTCCAGCAAGCAGTCTAAGCCACCATTCATCTATCCATCCAACCATGTTCTACGCTCCTCAGCACTCTTTGAACGGCAATCTCTTCTATCATACGTCTTCTACCATCCATCAACCCTATGTAGGCCTCTTTTCGATCTACCAGCAAATCTCCCCGTTCACTACCGAACTCCAGCCAGAACCATCGCCTTCTGCCAGCGATCTGGATAATTGGTACAGATCATTAGGTCGGGATCAATCGAAATGAGCTTGCGAATCGTACGTTCATCGTTTGGCGTCCAAGCCATCACCTGAATCCCCGATTGCTTCAACAGTTCCATACGAGAAGAGTTCAGTCTGCCGTGTTCAATAGACAGGAACTCTGCTCCCATTTGCTTCAGTTCCAGAGGCAGCGTATTCCGCCAACCGTCCAGGATGAGACCCGTCCGAATACTTCCGCCAGTCAGCTTATTGGCATTAAACAGTGTTCCAGCATGGAATGATGTTAATACCACACTGTCTTCAAGACCATAGTCTTGAACAAGTTTAATGACATGATCCTCAAGCTTCGGGTATCGAATGCCATCTGTCTTAAGCTCAATATTGAGCTTGATGCGTCCGGATGCCAGCTCAAGCACTTGGCTGAGGAGCGGAATGCCTTCGTCCTTAAACATAGGCGAGAACCAGCTTCCTGCATCAAGCGCAGTCAACTCCGCTGCTGTAAAATTTTTCACTTCGCCTCGACCATTTGTTGTCCGTCTCAGCTTGTAATCGTGAATGACGACAGGCACATTGTCCTTTGACAGCTGCACATCGAGTTCGACCCACTCTACATCCGGCTCATTAATAGCCATTTGAATAGCAGCAAGTGTGTTCTCTGGTGCACGTCCGGACCAGCCGCGATGTGCGACACATGAGTTTCTCATAAGGTGCTCACCATCCTTTCGCCTTCGTTATTTCGGTACAACCGTACCATCCGCTCGCAGCTTCACTCCAAAGGAGATCGTACTTAAACGGTCAAACAGCGCTTTAGCCGACTCTGCTTCAAGTGGCTTAGGCTGTGCAAGATTATTTGTCATTCCATCTAATTTCAGATCGCAATCGCCGGCTTTTGTACATACGGCATTAAGTACACCAGTATCTGCTTGTTTTCCTTTTGGATAAGCACTAAAAATAAAATTGCCTAAGCTGTATGCAATCCACTTACCTTTGTACTGTTCAAAACCTTGTAGAACATGGGGATGGCTGCCAATCACAAGATCTGCGCCCGAATCAATATATTGCCGTGCAAAATCCCGCTGATACTCCTCCGGTAGATCTGCCTTCTCGATCCCCCAATGGACCATCACAACGACTATGTCAGCTTTTTCTTTCGCTTTCTTAATCGCTGCCTTCGCCCTTGTTGTATCATAGGATTCAGCTACTCCTGCGCGATCCTTCTCTGCTTTCCATGAGCCAATTGGAACGACACGGCTTACTCCGATGTAGGCAACCTTAATGCCCTGTGCCTCTTTAATAACCGGTGCAAAAGCTTCCGTATCGTTTTTGCCTGCTCCCACATGATCAATCCCTGCACTATCGAGATGATCCATCGTATCAAGCAGTCCCTCAACACCTTGGTCCAGTGTATGGTTATTAGCTAGTGTGACAACGTCAAAGCCTGCGTCTTTCAGTGCGGGCAGTGCTCCTGCATCACCTTTAAATACAAATTGCTTGTTCTCAGCTGGAACTCCTCGGTCGGTAACCGGGTATTCCAGATTAGCAGCGGTCAGATCAGGTTCACTCAGGTGGAATCGCGCTTTCTGATACGGGTAGTCGTCCCCATTCTGCTTCATCATGTCGCCAACACTTTCCGCCAGCAAAATATCCCCTACGAACGCCAGACTGACGGTATCGCCTACTGCACTGCCGCTCGAAGTACTGCCTCCGTTAGGAGTAGCCGCTTGATCAGACTGGCCGTCTTGGCTGTTATCCTCGCTCTTGGTACCTTCATCTTCATTAGCTGTTCCACCGGCACTGCTGTCATCTGGAGCAGAAGACTCCACAGGATCCGTGCTAACTACAGGATCTTCTTCCGCTGCAGGCTGGGTAGCATCAGGATCATCAATAGCTGCTGTATTCTGCGTTGGCTGCTTGTTATCCTTATTGAAGATGCCACCGTCCTGCATGGAGGCCCAAACCGCAGCCGCTACGATAATGAGGCCAATGATCATCAAATTCACGGTTAACAGAAGGCGGAATTTCTTCTTGCGTCTTCGTTTTTCATGCTGATGTGCTTCCGTACGGGATGCGTACATGGATCGGCTCCTTTTCATGCTTACGAAGCAAGAATTGCTTCGCAATTCTTTTTAAGTAGTCGCTTCCATTATAGCAAGGTTAATGGCATATTGCGAAAGTTTCATAGAGTTGCTAGAATTGCAGACGCCGTTTCCTTCCCCGATTTAATACAATCCGGCAGACCAACTCCGCCGAAAGCTGCACCTGTTACAAAGACGCCAGGCAGCTGCTCGGACAGCCGTTCTCTGAACGTGACCGTATTTTCCAAATGCCCTACAGGATACTGCGGCATTGAGCGCGGCAGACGTGTAATTACCGTAAAAATCGGCTTCGCATCAATACCAAGCACCTTCTGAATATCTTCAAGGACAGCCTGCTTTAATTCCTCATCCGGAAGTTTCGCAGACTCCTCTTCGCCTGATCGGCCAACATAACATCTGAGCAGTACTTTATCGTCCGGGCTCGTGTGAAGCCATTTGTTCGACGTCCATGTGCAGGCTGTAATTCGAAGCCCCTCCGAGCGTGGCACAAGGAATCCTGATCCATCAAAAGTAGCGTTAAAGGTCGATTTCTCGAAAGCCATCACAACATTCGCAACCGATACATAATTAATTGCTCGAAGCTCGGGCACTTCTACCAATGGCTCAAGCAGGTCCGCTGCACGAAAAGCCGGTACACTTACGAGAACATGGTCGGCAGGGACAACCTCTCTTGATGCCAAGACAACTTCGTATCGTGCAGAAGCGTCCTCATCATCCAGCGGCTTGATCTCAACAACCTCTTCGCTCATCCGGCGTTCAACGCTTTGCAGCGCCTGGTCAAGGGCTTCTACCATCGTCGATAACCCTTCCTTGAAGCTTAAGAAGACACTGCTCTTAATCTCTTCCGGCAAATAATCAGGCACCTCCTGCGGCGCTTTGTTCTGCTGCTGCATCTGAGTGCCGCGAATCAGACTTCCGTAGTTCCGTTCTGCTTCTGCAAATTGCGGGAATGTCGCTTGAATACTCAGCTTGCTAAGATCACCCGCATAAATGCCTGCCAGAAGTGGTTCCGAAATATGCTTCACGATCTCAGGGCCAATTCGGCGTGACAAGAAATCGCCTAATGACTCATCACCTTCCGGTGCTTCACTTGGCATCTCAAGATCTTTTAAAGACCGCTCTTTACCTTCATCCGATAATAAAGTCGTCTGCATAAACGTATCCAGATTCGTCGGAATACCAAGAACCATACCCTTTGGCATGGGATGAAGTTTACCATCACGCATAATATAGGAGGTTTTTCCGTTTACGTTTTGCGCAGTCAGTTCATTCTCAATGCCCAATTCTTTTGCTAATTCAATGATAGGCAGCTTACGAGACAAAAATGAATCCGGCCCCCGCTCAATGACGAAACCGTCACGCTGCAGCGTATTAATTATTCCACCAAGGACAGGTGCTCCATCTACGATCGTAATCTGCACCTTTTTCCCTTGCCGCTCCGCTTCCCGCTGCAAATAAAAAGCGGAGCTCAGTCCGCTGATCCCCCCGCCGATTACGACAATTCGATCAATCATTCCGATTCTCCGCATGTTCTTCATCCTTTCACTATTCCAAAGAACCGGCATTCATCACCGATTCCGCTAACGTTTCCATATAGAGTGGGTCTTTATTCAACATCGCAATCCGTTCAAGCGTAATCCCAATCTCGCTAGCCGCCTGCTTTGCTTCAAGATCCAGGTCATACAGCACTTCGAGATGATCGGATACAAAACCAACAGGTGCAACAAGAACGGCCTTAGCGCCTTCCTCTGCAAGTGTCTTCAGCGTATCCAAAATGTCTGGACCAAGCCAAGGCTCTCTTGTACGGCCAGCACTTTGCCAAGTAAACTGCCAAGTGGACTCATCCACATTGGACAGCTTCGCTACCGCTGCCGATGTTTCCAGCAGCTGCTCTTCGTATGGATCGCCCATTTCGCGGATTTTCTCCGGAAGGCTATGTGCGCTGAATAATACTTTTACAGGCTTAGCATCACCGGAAGATTGCGCGAGACGGCTCAAGCCGTCCGTTACACGATCACTAAGCGCTTGAAGCAGCTTAGGATGAAGATGATATTCTTTGACGAACGACATCTTGATGCCAAGCTCATCTGCTTTTTCCTGTGCACGTTTGATATACGAACCTACGCTCATTACGGAATAATGAGGTGCAAGTACAATACCTACTGCTTCTTTAATACCGTCACGGGCCATTTGCTCTACACCGTCTTCGATATAAGGAACCGCATGCTTGAGGCCCTGGTAGCAAACATATTGACCAGGTGCCAGCTGTTCCAGCTTATCCTGCAAGCCTGCCACTTGTCCGTTCGTATTCTCACGCAGCGGGAACACGCCGCCAACAATCGCTTCATAGCGGTCTGTCAGCTCTTTCAACTGCTCCGGTGTTGGAGCATGGCCGCGGCGGATATGAGTATAGTAAGTTTCAACATCATCAAGGCTTTGTGGTGTGCCATAAGACATGACAAGGACACCAATCTTGTTATGGATATCAGACATGGCTCGTTTCTTTCCCCTCTCGCGCTGCAATAGCTTTCTCCGAATAGGAGTGAATGAATGCCGTTAATTCTGTTAATTTCTCTAGTGATGCTTCCGGGAACAAGCCATGACCCAGATTAAATATGAATCCAGACTGTTCAATACCTTGATCAATAATCTCAGCAGCGTACGATTCAATCACACTCATTGGTGCGGTCAGGATGACCGGATCCAAGTTGCCTTGTACTGCATACTTACCGTCTAGACGGCGACGGCCTTCCGGAATCGATACACGCCAGTCAAGTCCAATTACATCTGCCTGCAGATTGTGAAGTTCAGGAAGCAATTCTCCTGAGCTTACGCCAGGGAAATAAATTTTCGGCTGCGGCAAATCCGACAGCTCTGCGAAAATTCTCTCAATCGTCGGTAATACAAATATGCGGAAGTCAGCAGGAGTAAGCGCTCCTACCCAGCTGTCGAACAGCTGGAATGCTTTGCCTCCATTAGCCATATGGGCGCGCAAATACGCGATAACCATATCACCAAGCTTGTCCATAAGACTGAACCATACTTTAGGTTCGCTGTACATCAATGCTTTGGTACGCAGGTAGTTTTTCGAAGGCTTGCCTTCAATCAAGTAACTGGCAATCGTAAACGGTGCACCTGCGAACGTAATAAGTGGAACTTCAAGCTCTTTGTCCAAGATCCGGATCGTCTCCAGCACATGGCCAAGATCACCTTCCACATCAATTGGCTTTAATCGCTCAACATCAGCCGCTGTCCGAATTGGATTCGCAATGACAGGTCCAATATTAGCAACAATATCGAAATCGATACCAATTGAAGCAACTGGATTCATAATATCAGAATATAAAATAGCCGCATCTACGCCAAGCTTGCGTACTGGCATCATCGTTACTTCTGCCGCAAGCTCAGGCTGCTTACAAATTTCAAGGAGCGAATATTTCTCTTTAATTTTGCGATATTCAGGATCATAACGTCCTGCTTGACGCATGTACCATACGGGTACACGGTCTACAAGTTCCTTCCGGCATGCCCGAATGAAACGGTCGTTATAGCTCATTATGCCGTTCCTCTTTTCTGTATTTTTTCACTAATTTCCATTATGCCCGTTTTCGTTACCCCTAACAACCGCTCTCCCTTTGTTTCCTATGACAATAGTATGACAATCGAACTTTTCCTGCATGAAGACCCGATGAAAATTGGAAATAAAAAAGACCGGCTGCTTCTATCCAGAAGGATAGTGTACACCGATCTTAGTGATTGAAGTTTATACTTTATTTTGCTGTTTCCGGTAAAATCGGATTTTTCAGCATGAGTTGATAGGATGGGTCAAAATAAGCAGTGAAAGCGAGCTCAGCCGAATCAAAACCACCTTCGGCCTGCTCCAAGTTAAATGTATTGACAACAATGATACGCTGCTGCTTCTGCAGCTGATCAATCCAGTTTTTAATCTGGCTGTAGGAGCCTTGGAGAGAAACATGAACACTAACCTCTTTTACAGTTGGAAAAGGAGACTCTGCCTCACTTGAAAGGCTCTGAATCTGATTACCGTCCACGATCGTCATGGTTGCACTGTTCAGCTGTGCTCCGGTTCTGCCTCCAATGTCTCTCAAAGAAAGAACGAGCTGCTCCGAATTATCCCATAGTGGGAGCGCCGCCTGAATATCTTTCTCCGGCAGGTCAGCCGCTTCTCCTTTGGATTCGATACTTTTTTGCAAGACTTGCACCTGTTTGGCCGTCTCATCTACAAGTGACTGCTGGTCTGTTAATTTAGAATTGGATGGAAGCAGCACGTATACATAAAGTAACAGAAGGACTAAGAATAACACCATCACAATAATTAGCGGAGTTGAGCGGTTATTGACATTATCCATTGGTGTTCGTCTCTCCTTCCTGCTCTTTCGCAACAGCTGCTTGAACCCAATTCACTTCATAGCTGGCAAGCCATTGCCCGTTATTATTAGCAAATGTTTGAAGTAATGCTTGTCCGGCAAAAGGCATCGCTCGTAAGCTCACCAAGTAATCGGATATGGACTTCAGATCATTTAATTTAACTGACATCGTAATGGAACCTGGCTTGCTGTAAGCAATTGTAGCTATGCTTGCACCAGCAGGCAGACGCTTATTCAGCTCATTCAGCACCGCTACAGCATCTTGTCGAGATGATGTGATTGCTGCTATGACGGCCTGCGGATCATTTGCATGAGTGGCACTGCTATTTATTTTGGTCATCTGCTGCTCAAGCAGCGTGGATTGATCCTGCAGCACCTGTGCTTCATGTTTTAAATCGGAGATCTGGGCGGAATTATTCATATACCAAGCTAGAATAGCCCCTAAAATGAGCAGCCAAACCATAAAAGCAGCAATCAGCTTCACGGGAATCCGCTTCGCATGATTGGTTTTTACCGGCATAAGATTGATGGCTTTGCTTTTCTTATCTTTAATAGCTAGACCATACGGGATAATAAACTCATCAGCCCGCAGCCTGGATTTCTTACGTGTGGACGATTGCAGTTCAATCGTCTCTACCTTCATATCGGGTTGAGCCTGATTTAAAGCCGCAGCAAGCTGGTTACGCCCCTGCTTTGCACCTGCGATGATCGCCTGATTAATACGAGCTTGTCCATCATGGATGCTGTATTGATAAAAGTTCAGTAAGCGGGCGATCTCCGCATTAATGCTAGTGATTAGCTCCGGGGTAAAGGAACCGTCCTCCGAACCGCTGTAATCATATTCATTAATCACACGCATAAATACAGGATTGCCTTCATGGAACATATACACTTCTACATTGGCTTCATCCAAATGCACCAGTATCGTGTCTTCCAGCGAATCTTTATATTGCGCTTGAATCGCTCTGGCGAATGCGGTCGAGGGAAGTTCAGCATGCCTTACCTTTAAACCTGCACTTTGCAGCAGCTCGATACACTGCTTGATCCAATTTTGAGGGGATGCATATAACAGAATGTTAGTCGACTGCTCTTCCGATCCCGCTGCAATATAATCATAGACCGGACTTTGGAATGGCAGATGCAGCGCCGTCTCCACCTCAAGATCAATCAGTTGATCCAATTCTTTGGGATTAACCGTTGCGATCTGCAGCTTCCTAATTATCACCTGGGAAGTCGGAATAGATAAGTGAATGGATTTGCCATAAAGTCTTTCCTTCTTCACCCATTCCTTCAGCCTGCCGCGAAGCTCATCAACACCCTTAAACTGATCCTCGAGTATAACGTCATCGTTAAACGGTAATAGTCCGGTTCTATCGATTTCCCAGCCTTTTTTCTTTTTCTTGACCTGTGCATAGCGGACTCCGCCATGATCAATCGTTAGACCGTATTGTTTATTGCTCCCCAGCATCCATCATCACATCCCATTAATTCATAATTGAAAGGTAGTAATCGATCAAATCGCTTCCATAAACGAATGAGAGCAATGCCCCAAGAAGCAGAAAGGGACCAAATGGTATCGGCTGCTTCCTTTCTACGATTTTGAAGAAAATAAGAATACCCCCTACAAGACTTCCAAGCAGACAAGCGATCATAAACGCAGGAATGAGGTTGGACCAGCCAAGCACCCATCCCAGCAGCATAAGCAGCTTCACATCCCCAAGCCCCATCCCGCCCCTTGTCACAATAACAACAAGCAGCAGCACGCCGCCTCCTGCAATCCCACCCCAAAGGTGACTCCCGATAGAATCGAGAGGGAACAAGCAGCAAAGCAAAATAAAAGCAGGAGCGAAAGCAAGTAAAATGCGATTTGGCAGAAGCATATATTTCAAATCAGAAACAGTAAGAATGACGGACAAGCTGACAAGCAGCAGCCCTATTACCGTTTCCCATGAGTAGCCAAAGGTTAAGTAGATCCATACAAACAGCAGCCCTGTCGCTAGCTCACCTAGCGGGTAAAGAGGCGATATTCGAGTACCGCAATGACGGCATTTGCCTCGTGATAAAAGATAACTGAGTACGGGTATTAAGTCGCGCGGCATCAGCCGATTTCCGCAGCTTGTGCAGCGTGAAGGCGGCGATACGATGGATTGCTTTAATGGAACGCGAAGAGCAACGACGTTATAGAAGGAGCCTAGTATAATTCCTAAAAGGAAAAGATAGATGGAGAGAAATAGGATCATATGGTGGGTTCACTTTCAAATTAAAGTTTATCTAGAACCGGATGATCCGGCTCTAGATAATTTTTTTTAAATTATTTATTAAGTAGCTGGAGACGGACTTGCTTTGCCATCTAGAACTTCTGAATCATCAATTGTTACAGTTTTCTCTCCAGTTCCTGTTCCAGTTTTAAGAGTAACACTACTTAAATTACCACTTGCATCAAAGTCAACAGTACCACTAGTTATCTTCGCTTTAGTGCTCGGTAATACTGTGTCACTTGATAAATATCCAGCTGTGAAAAGTTCCCCTATTGTTACATCCTGAATAGCACCATCTTTTTCTCCTGTAATGTACAATCTTGCAGCATCATAAACTTGACGAGCAGTAGCCACATTAGAATCCGATTTCGTATTATCTATGATTTTACCAATCAAAGGAATAGCAATAACTGCAATCACAGCCAAGATTACGATAACCGCCAAGAGCTCGATCAGGGTAAAGCCTTTTTCTTCTTTTTTTAGACGTTTCAGTAGTTTTCTCATTTCAATTTCCTCCTCAATTATGTATCCTCTTTTTTCTATCCTGTTTCTCGCCCCTAATTCCTCACCTATCCAACATTGGAGTACAAGGTGAACATTGGGAGAATTATCGCCATAACGATGAATCCGACAATGCCGGCCAAGAACACAATCATCAGTGGCTCAATTAACGATTTGAGTCGGTCTACCGTGTTATCTACATCCATCTCATAGAAGTCCGCGATTTTGGATAGCATCTGATCTAGTGATCCAGTCTCTTCGCCTACCGCGATCATTTGCGTCACAAGTGGCGGGAATACCCACGCCTTCTTGAACGGCTCCGATAAGGAGTTTCCTTGGCGAAGCGACTCTCCGGATTTCCTGATGTATTGGCCGATTACCTTGTTGCCTACCACCTCCTCAACAATGGTTAACGACTGCAGCACAGGCACGGAGCTTGCAAAGAGCGAAGACAACGTCCTCGACATTTGTGCAATAGCCCCTTTTTGCGCCAGCTTACCGAATACAGGCATCTTGAGCTTTGCATAATCGATCGCATATCTGCCTTTTTCCGTTCGACGGTACAGCAGGAACGCGATAATGAAGAGCATCACGCTGAGTATCCAGATGTACCATTGATTAGACATGCTATTACTGAGTGAAAGAACAAGCTTTGTAATGGCTGGCAGCTCCGTATCAAACGAAGCAAACATCGTAACGAATTGCGGCACGACGCCCTGCAGCAAATAAATGACGGCTCCAATGGCCATGATCCCTACGACGGACGGATAGGTCATCGCGGACTTAATCTTTTCCTTCGTCGTATGTGCTTTCTCGAAGAACAACGCCAGCCGGTCAAGTGTCCCGACAATATCCCCTGTCTCTTCGCCCGCGCGGATCATACTAACAAATAACGGGGGGAAAATCTTTTTATGCTCCGTAACAGCCTGAGAGAATGAGACTCCTCTAAGCAGTGCGGAACTCACTTCCGCCAGTGCCTTCTTAAGCGGCTTGCTCTCCGTCTGCTGGGATAAAATGGTGGTCGCTTCAACCATAGTCACTCCAGCATTAATCAAGGTTGAGAACTGCCTGCAGTAAATAATAAAATCAATGCTTTTGACCGGATTGCCGATATAGATCTCGGTTGTTAGAGCTGATTTGCGAATCTCTTCCACCGATAATACTGTCAAACCGCGCTTCCGGAGCTCCTCAACAGCTGAAGTCCTGTCCATGGAAGACAACTTGCCCTTTAACTGTTTGCCTCCGATGCTTTTTACATGATAACTATACTGAGGCATTACAGACCTCCTTCCGCCAAATAAGGCTTAGCCGTTGCTGGATGTATGACTCCGGCATGCAGCAGCTCCTTTACCGACATCTCCAGTGTGTGCATACCTAATGCACGGCTGGTCTGCAGCACATTGCGAATCTGATGAACCTTTTCGGTTCGGATCAGATTCGACACTGCCGGTGTATTCATCAGGATTTCTGTCGCACATGCCCTGCCTGCACCATTACTGTTAGGGATTAATCTTTGAGAAATGACCGACACAAGCACGGATGCAAGCTGCGTTCGGATTTGCCCCTGTTGATGGCCGGGAAAAGCATCAATAATCCGATCAATTGTTTGCGGGGCATCTGTCGTATGTAAGGTAGCCAATACAAGATGTCCTGTCTCAGCTGCCGTGACAGCCGCGGAGATTGTCTCTAGATCCCGCATTTCACCAACGAGAATGACATCAGGGTCTTGGCGTAATGCAGCACGCAGGCCGCTCGCAAAGCTTTGTGTATCTTGACCAACTTCACGTTGGTCAATAATAGATGTCTGACTTGTATGTAAAAACTCAATAGGATCTTCTAATGTCACAATATGTCTAGCTTGAGTGCGATTCATATAATCGATCAATGCTGCTAAGGTTGACGACTTACCACTGCCGGTCGGCCCCGTGACAAGGATCAAGCCTTGCTGCTTATTCGTGAGTGATACTATCGAAGGCGGAAGCTGAAGCTGCTCGAATGACGGAATCTTCGTAGGGATCGTTCTTGCTGCAATGCTTAAAACCCCACGCTGTTTATAAACATTCAGCCGATAGCGAGATAATCCCGGCAAACTGTAGGAGCAATCCACTTCTCCGAATGAACGCAGATTCCTCGCTTGTTCCTCATTCAACAAGGAATAGGCCATCGCTTCCGCTTCTGCTTCTGCAACATTTTCCGATCCAATTCCCCGAAGAGTTCCATTTACACGCATTGTTGGCCTGGAACCAACTGAGATATGAAGATCCGAAGCTTTACTCTCATGGGCTTGTCTCAGCCAATTCACAATCTGTTCGTTATGCTGCATAGCTGTCCTCCTAAAAAGAATTGCCACATGCTTTTTGTGGCGATTCTTACTTCGTAAGCATCTGCCTAATTGGCAACCGTCTCGCGGAGAACTTCCTGCACCGTGGTAATGCCCTTAAGCACTTTATCTAAGCCATCATCCATTAATTGAATCATCCCCTGCTTGGAAGCAGCTTCGCGAAGATCGCTTAAAGACCCAGCGTTCGTAATCAGTTCACGAATCTCATTATTAATTAGGAGCACCTCATGAATAGCTACCCTGCCCCGATAGCCTGTACTACCACAGCTGCCGCAGCCGCTTCCCCGGTATAGGACATCAACATCCATTCCCCTGCTTTTCAAGAAGAATCGTTCCTGTTCCGTTGGCTCATGGGCTTTCTTGCAATCATTACAAACCCGTCTCACAAGACGCTGAGCAACAACACCAATGAGTGAGGAAGCAATTAAATAAGATTCAACCCCCATATCGCGGAACCGAGTGATAGAGCTTACCGAATCATTCGTATGAAGAGTCGACAATACCAAGTGACCAGTTAAGGAAGCCCGAATGGCAATTTCGGCCGTTTCCGTATCCCGTATCTCGCCGACCATGACTACGTTTGGATCTTGACGAAGAATGGAACGAAGACCTGCTGCAAATGTCAGTCCGATCTGCGGGTTGACCTGTACCTGGTTAATCCCTTCGAGCTGATATTCCACCGGATCTTCAACCGTGATGATGTTGGTATCTTCCCCGTTCAAATGATTGAGGGCAGAGTACAAGGTTGTTGTCTTCCCGCTTCCCGTAGGACCCGTTATAAGCAGAATGCCGTACGGACGCTCGATCATTTCCTTAAAAACACTCACATTGTGGCCATTAAAACCCAATTGATCAACAGCCTTAACCCCCGTACTGAGGTCTAACAGCCGGAGTACGATTTTCTCCCCATGAATAGTTGGAAGAGAAGATACACGAATGTCGACCGTCTTGAAATCAGCCTGCATCTTCATCCTGCCATCCTGCGGCAGCCGCCGTTCAGCGATATTGAGACGCGCCATAATTTTAAGACGTGCGGTGATGAAACCTTGCATCTGCTTCGGAACGGTTTTCTCGGTTCTTAATACACCATCAATCCTGTAACGAATTGCAACACTAGTCTCGCCCGGATCAACGTGAATATCGGATGCTCTTAATTGAACAGCTTGTTGAATCATTTGATTCACGAGACGTACAACAGGAGAATCATCGTCGGTAATCTCTGTTTCGCGAATCTCTTCTTGAGCGGAGAGATCAACCATCATCTGACTCATGGAATCCTGCAGCCCATAATGTCTTGCAATTGCACGCTGAAGTTCATCTTTGCTGGAAATTGCCGGTTCAATGCGGAAGCCAGTACTCATTCGCAGTTCTTCAATCGCGAAGTAATCTAAGGGGTCTGCCATCGCCACCATTAGCTTGCTGCCATCCTTCTGCAGCGGTATTGCCTGATAACGTCTAGCCATGCTTTCGGGGATAATCTGGGTGATTGCTGGATCAATCTGATATTTATAAAGACTGACGTGAGGGATACCTAGCTGGAATTCCAATACTTCAATAAGCTGCTGTTCGGTAATGTAGCCTTGCGAGATCAGTAAATCGCCAAGCTTCTGCTTAGATTTGCCTTGCTCCTGCAGCGCCTTCTGCAGCTGCTCCTCGGAAATTATGGCGCTCTCAACAAGCAGGTCTCCTAGTCTTTTCTTAATCGCTACCATATACAACAGCCCCATTCTCATCTATATCATTTGACAAATAGATCGATATATTATCAGGTCGATGCTAGAAGGGTCTATATACCTATTCATTCTAGTGTAGAAAGGTATTTTTGGCAATATTTATATATTTAAAACTTGCAACTATAGACCTGCTGACTTACACTGATTATAGCGATTTAACGCTAGATTACAAGATTTCCCTCACATTTCACTAGGCAAAATGAACTAGACATAAAGTATCATAAATAGGAGGAAAGAACTATGGGACGGATTGGAAAAAATGTGAACATTTTAGGGCTATTAGTTGTAGTACTCTTCACTTTCATCTTAGGAGCAATAGGACAGCCAGTGAAAGTAGCTGTTGCAGCAGGAACGGGAAATGCGAGCACGTTGAAATCCGCAGACAATAGCAAGTTTGTAACTGCAAATAATACGACCGTTACCGTTTCTGCATCTGCAGTCAGTAATATGGAGATGTTTGATGTTGTGAAGGGGAGCGATGGTTATTATTCCATTAGGAACAAACTAAGCGGCTATTATTTAAGCTACACGGCCCGGAATACCGCCTTGACCGTTAAATACGTAACTTCTCTTACAGACAACGAGAAATTCACAAGAGTAGACACCGGCGGTTATGTTTCTTTCCAAACCAAAAAATCACTAAACGACGAAAAAAGGTATATCTCCGTATCCGACAATAAATTATTTGTAAATACCAGCAATAACTCGGATGACTCAACTTGGTTTACCCTCGGTACAACAACGGTAGATATTATTAAAGTCCTGGAAGTGACCGAATCTGGACAATCCGATCTAAGTTCAATCTTCGGCCCCCTCCTTTCCATTGATACATACAGCATGAAGGAATTTGTCGCTTCCCGCGATTATTTGGATGGTAAATACGATGCGATCTACATCGGAAAAGGAACGACCACAGGTTCTAAGAAGCCTTATAGTACTACCCTCTTAAGTGCCCAGACACAGGGCTCAACAGAACAAAGCAACAATCATAATACCACCAGCATCCAAAATGATATTACTCAATTAAAAGCAGATGAAATTACAAACAATTTTATCAAAAAAGGATTACCCGTTATTCTCTTTAGCAATGGTACAAGCGGCTTTGATAAACAAGAAGCTGATGGTCTTCTTAAAAAGAATTTCGACCAGTATCTGTCATCGAATTCGAATACTACTAATGTTGTCATCGTTGGTACAACAGATATCTCGTCAGCAAACAATTTCTTGAACAAAACAAATCTTCTGCAAACCGGTAATCTTCGTCCACAACTAACCATTACAAGCAGTCCAGATGATTATACGGCTGATCAGACCAAACAATATATTACTGGCAGAACGCTGACTTTTGGTTATTCCATCGGCAATGTTGGTGATATTAGCAAAAAGAACCTGGACGTCAACTTGTATATTGGCACTGATAGTTCGCTTCCTTTCGGAGCTGCACAGTTAGCTGCCTCCAATCAGAAAATCACATCCACTACTGGATCCATTACCTACACTCTGCCTAAAGGTTATTCCGGTGTACAGTATTGGAGGCTCGAAGTAGTTGATTTCAACAGCAAGCTGAAAGATATTAAATCCGGCGTATACCGTTTCCAAGATCAGACGATTAACATCAAAGTACTGCAAGTAATGCCAACAGACAGCAAAGCCAGCAGCTTGAAGACAACAACAAATATGAACGCCTCTTACTTAGTTCCTTCAAGCGGCAATAATAAAGATGCTTATAGAATTACGATAGATGTAACGGATATGAATGATTTCAACAGCACTGGCTATAAAACTTTAAATGGCACTTACGATATGCTTATCTTTGGCTTCGGCGACATCTATAACAATAATGCGCCGATTAACGATAATGCAGCAACGGCTGTTATTCAATTCATTAATACCGGTCAGAGCGTCATGTTCACCCATGATACGATCTATAACAGCAATAACTCGAACAGTCGAAATTGGTTAGATAAATTCCAAGCTATCACAGGTCAAATTTCACCGCGTACAGACCTTGGTCTTGGTGCACCACAATCCTCTACAACAACAGAAAAGGTTAATGACGGACTCCTGACACAGTTCCCGTTCAAGCTTAGTGATACAACTCAAGTTGCCACAACTCACAACCAATACTACACATTGAATCTTGAAGACTCGACTGTAATTCCTTGGTACAACATGTCCGGTGGCAGCAGAACATCCGGTGATAGCTGGAACTCGTACTACACCTATTCCAAAGGGAATGTAACGTATTCCGGTTCCGGCCATACAAACAGTAAATTCCCTGACTGGGAGCAGCAATTGTTCGTCAATACGATGTATCGCGCTTATCTCGGCTCAAACCATGCGCCGCAGTTGACGGTCAACGCCCCAATTGCTTACGATTCGGCTGCAAACAACTTTATTCCATCCTATCAAGATGTTCTTGTGAACTATCAAGTCGATGACTTTGATTTATTAGATCGTAAGCTTAAAACATCGGTTAACTTTATTTATGGCGGAGAGTCTCATAACATAGTGACAGATGAACAAATAGCTGCAGGCGGGACGATAAATAAATTGGTTACTAATCCGCTTCCAAACGGTGGCGATCTGACCGTTGAGATTATTGCCAAGGACGCAAGCGGGGCAGAAGCACGAAAATCAATTCCTGTAAAAATCCAAAAAGTGACATCCAATATCGAGCTAAATCGTACCGTGTCGAGCAATGTGGTTGACGGACGAATCCAAACGAATACAGCAGCCACCTACACGTACACGATCACTCCGAAGCCTATTGCAAAAAGCTCCGGCGTATCCAATATGACGATTACAAGCACGTTTAACGAGAAACTGCCTGCTAATCTCGAGGTAAGCGGTCTGCCGTCCTATTTGAGGGCTTCTGGCACTTCTTCGAGCGGTATAACCGTTTCAGGTACGATTCCAAATATCACATACAGCTTAAGCGGCAATAACTATATCGCTTCTCCAGTAACATTTACACTTAGTGTAACGCCGAAAAAAGACGGACAATATTCGCTGCAAGATGCAAAACTTACCTATAGTGATGTGGGTAATCAGGCTGCACGTACCTTAAGCTTCCCGGTGAGTGTACTAGAAGCTCTAACTCGTATCACAGCGCTTAGCCTGCCGAATACGTCTTTATTAGTTGGTGACACTCGTAAGATGCTTCCAGTGGTTACCCCTGCGGATGCAACCTATAGATCAACCTTCACTTGGACATCCGATAATACGAGTGTTGTTACCGTTGACAGCTCAGGAATCATTACTGGTATTAAAGCAGGTACAGCTATCGTCTCAGCTACAGCAACGGATGGCAGCGGCTTAACAGCAAGAGCCACAATTACAGTAATCAAACCAGGCCTTAACATTCTGGGGCCGGATAAAGTCGCAGCTGGTGAAGAGATTAGCTTAACAGGCAGTTTGTTCACAGTTGATTACGATACGATAAAAAGCTACAGCTGGACTTCAAACTCCAATAATGTAAGTATCGATTCCAGTTCCGCTTCAACCAGCACTGCCATCATTACCGGTAAAAACAAAGGAACGGCAACCGTAACTTTAACCGTTACAACCGAAAAAGGAACCTATACGAAGGACGTCACCTTAACGATCTACAAAAAGGTAGAATCCATTAATCTGACCGGCACAACCCTAGTTATTGGTGAAACTTACCGAATCACTGCAGTTGTGAACCCTTCGGATGCCTCCAATACAGCGGTAAGCTGGCTTCCTAGCAGCAATCCCAATTATTTTACCGTTACGGACTTAGGGAATAATACGGCATTGATCAAGGCTGTTGGCGTTGGCAATGCGACAGTCACGGCTAGAGCAACCGATGGCAGCGACGTTACCGGAAGCACAATCATCTCTGTCATTGAACCAAAGCCAACCTTATCTGGCCCATCTTCAGTTGATTTGGGTAAGAGCATTACTTTTACAGCTGAAATGACATCTGGAAGCAATGATCCCACTGATTCGTATACTTGGACAGTGGACGCAGCCGGGAAGGATAATGTAACAGGCACATCCTCAGGTTCTTCCTACAGCCTTACAGGAATCAAAGCCGGAGAGGCAAAAGTAACGGTTACAGTCAAAACAAATAGTGGACGAACATATACCTCAGATCCAAAGAACGTTACGGTTAATAAGGTAACGTTAAAACTGAAATCAAGCTATCGAATCAAAGTAAGTGAACAATTGGATTTATTCAGCCTTCTTGCTTCTAGTCCAAAAGCCGGCAAAACAAATATTAAAGATAGTTTGACCTGGACTAGCAGTGACTCCACTATTGTGAGGGTCGACGCAACAACCGGTAAAATCACAGCCGTTAAGCCAGGAACAGCGACCATCACAGTGACCTATCGTTACGACTCCACTGTGAAAGCAACAACAACCGTTACGGTAGAGAAGCCAACAACTTCGAGTACGACAGGCTCCAAATACTAATAAATTAAGAAACAAAAGCCCCGGTAGAACGCTTAAGCGTTCTACCGGGGCTTTTGTTTCTTAATGAATTTATGGCGATGACGTTACCAGCCGTTTTTTATGAACCTCTACACTTAATTGTTTGACACGAGGCAAGCCTTCATACTGGTCCTTGAACAGGTTCTGATTGTAATTAATAATAAACCTGGAGTTATCCTTGCTTAGACTCGCTTGCGGCTCTGAGTCAAATCGAATATCGGTTGCCCCGGTGTCCTCATAAGCATTACCCAGCACTGCATTTATTGTGAGATCACCCTTGGAGAAAAACCCTCCGTTAATCCATAGTAATGAGCCTACTCCATACAGTTCTGCATCAGCATCTGTATAGAAAAAGGCGTCCAGCATTTTCGGATTGTTAGCTTCACTATCTCCCGGCTGGTAAGCACCATTACTATTATTAAATTTATCTACTTTGTTAAGCAGTACCTTCCCCTTTGAGATCAAGATAAGCTGCTGATGGCTGCTTCCTTCCACAATTCCTTTAATTTCGGCGTCCTCTACCGTGGTCTGGCCTAAGCTGAAGATTGTGGAGTCTACAAGTACTTTTCCGCTAATATAAACATTCCCGGTTACAAGCATATTTGCCTTGACCTTCAATACCTCTGCTGGGTTAGCATTGTTAATATTTAAATCTCCATTTACAATAAACCACTTGTCATCGTTCTTTGCTAGGTCAGTGTACTCAAGCCGCTTTATCGCAATGCCGTCCAAAGTCAAACTTCCATTATAAAGAGCAGTACTCGACAAGGAATAGAAATGAGTGAAATAGGTGTTATAAGTCGCCATGTCTTCCTCATACTTCAGATTCGCAGCTTCATCATCCAAATCGGTTGGAAGAGCTGGTTCCTCAGGCGGCGCCCCTATAACCTCTAGCGCAGCGCTTGACTTCAGCACATTAATAAAATTATCGAACCGGTTAGGCTGGCCTTGATTGGACATGGCATAATCGATAGCACTCTTTATATCAACTCGGTTTCTGCCTGAAGCCGCAGTAGCCTTATCAATAAAGGTTTCCGCAACATTAATGGATACGAATTTCTGCTCATCCTTTAGTTGAACTTGGTTGTTCTCGACACCCAGTATATCCATTAAAGTTTTCCCGGCTTCAGCAAACGAACGATATTGGCGAAGATTACGATCATATACCCGGACTGCATCCATAGACTGCACATACACACTTCCGTCTATAGAAGGATATTTTGTTTCTTTGCTTTTGGTTGGATCATTGTTATACGTATATTTCGCATAGTTATCGATCTTTAATTCTTTGCCTGCATATATATTGCCAAGTGCGTAGAAAGCACCGTTTATCGTAACATTATTCTCAGATCCAAAAGCATAATTCAGAAAATCCGGATAAGCCTCAATCAGCACCTCTTGCTCTAATCTTCTTATAACATGATTAACCTCAGCTTCAGCAATCAGATTAACGGAATACCCGTTCTGAGCGTCATTGCCGATCTTCAAGGCTGTTACGGAAATAATTTTGCCACTAGCATGTAGCTCCACAGGATATTCTGTATTGGTGTTAACCTCTTTTAGAAAATCAACATTATCCATCAAGCTCTCAAGCTCGGTAATGGTCAAATCCTCTCGCCCGTCATAATTCGTCACGAGATAAGAGGCAGCTTCATTCAAAGTCTTCTCTGCCAAATGCAGGCTTTGAACATCCGCTTCCCTTGTCTCAGCGCGGGTAGCACCACCTATGGTCGAGCTGACTACGGCCGTTCCGAGTATGGTGAGCAGCAGAATCATAAACAACACCATAATTAGCGCATAGCCGCGTTCATCTTTCACCATGCAACCTTCCTCCTAAAACCCGAATTTACTTTCCAGAGTAAGCTGCTGATTTTGCCTGTTGTGATCTTGCTCCAATACAAGCTTTATCGTGATCAGACCGCTGCTGCACTTCTCGGCCGTTGTGCTGCACTTCAGACTAATGCTGGATCCAGCGTTCGACTGCACTCCTGTTTCTCCTTCAATAAGGACATCCGATTGTGTATCAACAGTCCGGGTACCAATGTGAAGTTTATGGTCACGCATATAAATAAGCTTCTCTTCCGTTGCCGTCTTTAACTTGATGCCGTTGCCATCTGCACTAATGAAATCCGGCGCATAAGAATAGAGCTCAGTGATTACCGATGACATAAGCAAATCGGCATCATCCCGCAAGGAGTTCTCCGTCTCAATCTTGCCATATGTATTTATTCCGTAGAGGATCACCGTAAATATCAATCCTCCAACGAGCGATAACAGAGACAATGCCGATATAAGCTCAATTAAGGTAAATCCCCGTTCTCCGCGTCTTTTATTAACGGACCCTTTCACTGGCGATGTATCCCTCCACTTCAGCTGTATTCCGGGCACCGGATTTGCCATCCGCTCTCACCACCTTCACTACAACAGGCAGCAGTTCCTTGGCCATCTTGTCTCTCTCGGGCTCATTCAGATTAACGAGATCATCACTGTCATTCAACATCGCTTCATGCATCGATCTCTGATAGATAATTGAAACCTTATACTGCACGCCATTAATACTAGGATTCAGCACCTGCTGGAGCACATTAAAGCTCGACCGGTCTACCAGCTGACTAACCGAAGGACTGCAGGTTTCACCACAAGTAATTTCCGTATTTGCAGCATCTGAAAAATAGGCATCAATCGGTGCAAAAGGCTGCTTTTCCATGTAAAATAACGCATTTCTCGCCAAATTAACCATAACCGTCTTACTTTGGTTACCTTTCGCATAAGTAAGTGCATTCGTGAAAAAGGAGGTTAACGCCAAGCTGACGACGGATAAAATAACAAGCGCAGCCAATACCTCCACCAAGGTTAAACCGGATTCCTTAGTGCCATTTCGAATCCATTTCATATCAGCACCTACGTTCTATTAAAATAACAGTAAAACTAATTCCATCTTACTATAAATTAGCTATTTTTTCCACGAAACATGATACTATTTTCATAGTTTAATAGATATTGATAAGTCTTATGAACTACTCTAATTGACACAAAAAAAGCGGTGAAGGAATACCTCCCTCACCGCTTTTCCACTCCATTTACTTCACAATCGCAATCGCAAGACCATCATACCCCGGGAGCACTGTGCTCATCAGGCGCTCATCGCTCGCAATCTGCTCATTAAAGCTGCGAACCGCTTTAACCGACGGTCCTTCCTTCGCCGGGTCAGTCGTACGGCCACGCAGCAGGATATTATCGCCGATAATAATCGCTCCTGGATTGGAGAGTGCAATTGCATGCTCCAGATAAACCGGATAACCTTCTTTGTCGGCATCTATAAAGAAGAAGTCAAATTTTCTCCCTTCTTCTTTCAGCGTCACTAGGCTTTCACGTGCATCGCCAACCATATATTCAACGGAGTCGCCAAAGCCCGCTTCTGTCATATGCGTCTTCGCAACCTCCGCATACTCAGGCTTCAATTCTAATGAAGTAAGAAGACCACCGCTTGCCAGCCCTCGTGCGATACAAATCCCGCTGTAGCCGCCAAGCGCACCGATTTCCAGCGCGGTCTTTGCCCCTGACATTGTTGCCAGCATTGTAAGCAATCTGCCGTACCCGTCTGCTATTGAGATATCAGGCATGCCGCGGTCGGCAATTCCTTTTTTTGTATGGACCAGCTGCTTATCCTCGCCATACAGTCCGTCTACATATTGCTCATCTGTCAATGTTCTCGCAACCTCTCTATTTTTACAATTTGTAAAAGCTACCCTGTTTGTCCTATACTTGATTGTATGATTTTGACCGTGTGGATACAACTCAAGTTTTCACAGGTAAGGGGAGAATAGAAATAATGACGACAATTAATCTGATCGCAACCGCGCCGATGGGGCTGGAGGCGGTTGTTGCTCGCGAGCTGAAAAATCTCGGCTATACAGACCTCCAGGTGGAGAACGGACGCGTCCGTTTCACCGGGCAGCCGATTGATATTTGCCGCACGAACCTGTGGCTTCGCTCTGCAGGACGCATCCTTGTAAATATGGGCGAGTTCCCAGCGACTACCTTTGAAGAACTCTTCCAAGGAACAAAAGCGCTTGATTGGCCGGAATGGATTCCGGAGGATGGTGAGTTCCCTGTAAACGGACGCTCCCAGAAGTCCCAGCTGACAAGTGTTCCTGCCTGCCAAAGTGTCGTGAAGAAAGCCGTAGTTGAGAAAATGAAGGAACGCTACGGTACTGAGTGGTTCCATGAAGACGGCGGCGTCTATGTCATCGAAGTTACGCTAATGAATGACATGGCCATGGTCACGCTGGATACGACAGGGATTGGCCTGCATCAGCGGGGATACCGTAAAGTATCGACAGAAGCACCAATCCGTGAGACAATGGCTGCCGCGCTTGTTGATCTCAGCCGCTGGACTCCTGAGCGGCCACTGTATGATCCGTTCGTCGGCTCAGGCACTATTCTAATAGAAGCTGCAATGATGGCTTGGAACATTGCCCCAGGGCTTCGCCGTTCGTTTAACGCAGAAGGCTGGCCGCTAGTTCCTCATGAGCTGTGGGATGAGGCACGCGAGGAAGCCTTTGATGCAGTGAAGGACGATATTCCATTGCAAATTGCCGGTTCCGATATTGATCCACACGCGATTGAGATCGCTGAAGCTGCCGTGAAGAAAGCAGGCTTCGCCAAAGATATTAAACTGAAAGTACAGCCTGTTGCTAAGATGAAGCCAGAAGGCGACTATGGCGTCATCATCACAAACCCGCCATACGGCGAACGGCTTGGCGATGATAAGGATGCGGAAATGGCGATGATGCAATTCGGCCGATCTGCACTGTATTTGCCAACGTGGTCATTCTTCTCGATTACTCCATCGAAGAGCATGGAGCATTATTTTGGCAAGCCAGCGGATAAAAAAAGGAAGTTGTTCAACGGACGCATCGAATGTACCTACTATCAGTTCTTTGGTCCATTGCCTCCACGGAAATAACGGAAAGGATTTTTACTATATATGTTAAGCTATACCGAACATAACGCCGCACGCCGTCTTGTGCGTTCAACGCTTGAATGGTTGAATCGCTTGAAGGGCGTCGACGTTTCACTCTTTTTTGTTGTTATGTTGTTAAAGCAGCTCTGGTTCAACCGATTAGTTCATGTCCCGAATATGGATATGGATGGCTACGACACTGTCGTAGCCATTGGTACGCTGGCTCTAGTCACGTTCTGGACGTTCTGGCTGCCTGCTCGAGGCCGAATTATTGCCTTAATCGTACTGGATATCTTGCTATCGTTCATCATGTATGCGGATTTGATCTACTACCGGTATTTCCAGGACTTCATCTCGGTACCTGTACTTCTTCAGGCGAATCAGGTGGATTCGCTTGGTGAAAGCATTGGTACGCTGATCCATGCGAAAGATTTTCTGCTTGCCATTGACTGGCTGCTTATTATTCCGTTTGCAGTCTATGTGATTTTCAAAGGCCGGTCTGATCTTCGCCGGGATACGCAAGAATTCGGATACTCCTCCAAGCGCCCTCCGATCTGGCGAAAAATCGTCATTCGAGTAACGGTAAGTGCGGCGATCTTCGCAATCGGGATGACGATGTCCATCGGCAACGTTAATGAAGCCAAAAAGACATGGGCACTTGGCCTCTTTGATGGCAACTGGTGGAATGTATCGCTCTATAACGTAACTGGGATTGTAGGCTTCCACGGCTATGATGTTTACCGGTACGCGAAGCTGCACTGGGTTGACTCCGAGCAGGCTTCAGCTGAGGAAACAGCAGAAGCACTTGTCTGGACACAAGCTCGCGGCGACAACCGTCAATCGCTTGAATCCGACCCTACATTTGGGGAATACAAAGGCAGCAATGTTATTATGGTGCAAATGGAAGCTTTCCAAAACTTCATGATCGGCAAATCGATTGGTGGTCAGGAAATCACACCAAATCTGAATAAGCTGGTGAAGGAAAGTGCTTATTTCAGCCAGTTTTATCATCAGACGGCTCAAGGCCGAACCTCGGATGCGGACTTCCTGAGCAACTGCTCTTTGCAGCCGATGATGAGTGGTTCCGTATTTATTCAATACGCGAACCATCAGTACAACTGTATGCCAGACACGCTTAAAAATAACGGCTACACGACTGCTGCATTCCATGCGTATGAGGGCGGCTTCTGGAACCGGAATACGATGTATGCGAATATAGGCTACGACACGTTCTATAGTAAAAAGAACTACCAAATCGACGAGCCTATCGGCTGGTCGCTTGGAGACACTTCGTTCTTCCGGCAATCTACTGATATTATCGCTCAGCAGCAGCAGCCGTTCTACTCGTTCCTTATTACGCTGTCGAGCCATTACCCATTCACGATGCCGGATTCTGAGAAGAAGCTTAATGTTGGTGAGCTGGATGGCACCCTTATGGGTGATTATTTGCAGGCTATCCATTATGTCGATGCTTCGCTTGGAACCTTCATTGACCGTTTGAAGGCAGAAGGACTATGGGACAATACGATTGTCGCTATGTACGGCGATCACGACAATTCCATCCGGGACTGGAGCTTGTTCGAGAAATTCCTTGGGCAGCCGCTTAGCGATCTGCAACGAGAAATGATCTTGAAGCAAGTACCGTTTATCGTCCATCTGCCAGATGGCAAATATGCCGGCACGCATACAAATGTAGGCGGCCAGCTGGATGTAACGCCAACGATTCTGCACTTGCTTGGCATCTCCACGGCTGACATGACCTTACTTGGTCAGCCGCTTATTACGAGCCAGCCGCAAAGCAAGCTGGTCGTTCAACGTAACGGCGCATTCACCGACGGCACCGTCTACTATATGCCTTCCGGCGATGCGGTCGCAGGCAACGGCAAGTGCTGGAACATCGCAGCGAATGCGCTGGGCGATGTAGGGAAATGCCTCGGTGCGGTCGAAGACGCACGCACCGAGTTGTCGATGTCTGATCAAATCGTGCAGCACGATTTGATTGCATCCTTCCGCGCAGCCGCTGTAGAGGCAAGCGCGGACGGCGGCGAAGCAACCGCCGCCAATACCAACGGCGCGGGCAAGTAGCGCAGCACCTAATCATAAAAGGGCTGTCTTATCGGTTATACAAACCGATAGGACAGCCCTTTTATATACCTTCTCCACACCATCGCCAGACTGGATTACATACAACATCATTTTACATATCCGCCTAGCCTCTTGGTCTACACTGGATTTCGTCCCGCATATTCCGCTCGTTTTGGCGTTTACAGCCACGATTGGGGGATTTTGCTGGACGAAATCCAACGTAGAAGTAGTCTCTTCTCCTTAACCTCTGTTGGTTGAATGGAATCCAACCAAGTACTTCTATGGGGAATCAGGTTGATTATATCGTTCGTCTTGCTTGGTTTCACCCTATTTCCGCGGATGTGCCTTCAGCCAAGCAAGCACCTCGTCGATTGTCGTTACTGGCACGATGTTCAGATCTGGTGCACCAGATCGTGCTTCAGCAAGTCCCTCCGCCGGTACGAAGAACACATCGGCATCCGTACGGCTGACCGCATATGCCTTCTGTGGAATGCCGCCAACCATGCCAATGGAGCCATCCGGCTCGATTGTACCGGTGCCAGCCACCCGTACGCCGTTCGTCACCCCGCCTGGGGTCAATTGATCAATGAGTGCCAGTGTAAGCATAGCCCCATGAGATGGGCCGCCTATATGCGCGATATAGTGTCGGTACTCAATCTCGCGGGGAATATCCGCATGCCAATCATTCTCTACCCCAATGCCAAAGACTGCACGCTTTGGAAGGTCCTCTACCGCCTCTGCTTCACCGGTTGGCGATTCAACCGTTAATGTATCTGTTCCCCGGCGTAATGTTACTTTCACTTCATCACCAGGAGTGACATGATTAATCATATAAGTCGTCATCTCATCGATGCTGTTAACTTGCTGCCCATTAAGCGCCACAATGACATCTCCAGCCTTAATAAATGACTTTGCTGGAGCATCTTCGGCAACACCAAGCACTCTGGCTCCTGTCAGCTCGATTCCTTTCCCAAGGCCAGCCTTCCCCATCGCAATGGCACCTGCTACATCGTTTGCCCCTTGCTTCATCTGAACGACTTCGGTATACGAATCTGTTAAAGGTGGCTCATCCTTACTCCGCCGTTCGAAGGTATACATTGGCAGCAGCTTGCTATATATCCAATCGGCCGGCACTGCAATACGTTCAAACACCAGAACGCCGCTAATGCTCCCCTCAGGCTTCCCGCCATCTACATGGGCATATCGATTCATCGCCATCGTAAGACCGGGATACGTGACATTATATGAGGTTGGAAAGGCAAACAATAAGAAAAGAAGTACCGTTCCAATCAACCAAGCCAAGCTTCGCCATGGCCATCTGAGCCTGCTCCCCTTGTTGGCAACCCTTCTGTATATGGCGTCACTCCATATTAGATCAACGAACACTATGATCAGTCCGATTCCGAGTACCACAAGCTCGATAATCAAATCATCCGGTTTTACCAGTACAAACACAAAGCCTAAGATACTTACTACAACAAGGATACACCGAACGGTGAACAGCATCCATCTTCTGCTTCCACTGCGAGAGCTCCACAGCCTACGTACACCAAGCGCTGCGCCAATCCCCCATAATAGCGGAATAATCGCCAGACCATACAGAAGCTCGTCGATCATATCCATCCACAGACGGCCAGAAGATAATCGAAGTGGTGCAGGCAGCCAGATCAGCTCCGCAACAAGAATATACAAGATCACACAGGCAATCCCTGCAAAATAATAACGAGCATGGCGAAGCATCGGGTACACCAACTTCCTAAGGAATAATATTCAAAAAAAGACTCAACATCTCTGTTGAGTCTTTCCATTCTAATCGTATCTATTCCTGCTATTAGTGTTCACCGTTGTTGCCTTTAGAAGGGTTTGTTACAGCAAAGCCTTCTTCTGGTGTATAGAAGTAGTCGATGCGAACGCCGTCGAGGAAATCATTATCCTTTTCCAAGATAACGTCGATCTCTTTGTCCGTCGAAACAACAATGTCCTTCTCATTAGGATCGTCAATCGCTAGTCCATAATGAGCATGGTCACCATGTGAATGTGTTACGTATACACGAAGCTTTTTGCCTTCATGTTCAGGCTTGTCCAGCTCTAATTTTAATACTTTAGCGGCACTGCGCGTGATTTTGATATTCATGATTTACACTCCTTTTTAATGGTCGGCCGATGGGTAACATTACCTACAGTCTATTATACTTCTTCTCCATTCTGCGGGCAAACCATTCTGCGAGCAGCATCGTCACTGCAATATCATCAATCGGGAGAAAAGGAAGCGCATCGGGAAGCACCCAATACAAGATAACCGGCACAAGAAAAAGCAGTTTGTCGATTATGGCGACATCTCTTGCGATTAACAGCTTGTATATTCGGACAAAAGTATTTCTCCAATGCCGAAGCGATAACCATTTGCGCATGAGGCACACCACCTTCATTACTTTTGCCGACAATTATAGCATAGGTGTGCCCCAGAAGCATCTTTCTCTATTTAACGGTGAAGCACCAGAAACTCTTTTAACAAAGGCCCAACCTTCGCATAGATCTCCTCGAACTTCTCGACAGGCAGCGGATTCGCACCAAATCCCGCTTCAACGGTAAAGCCTGGCCGCCGGAAACGTTGAATAAACCAATCTTTATAACCTGCATCACTGCCTGTCAGCTTAACCGGCTTATAGCCGCTCGCCTCGCCAAGTCTGTCCGCAAGCACCTCTGCTTGCTCGGGTTCGTATTCACGGTAGTTCCAATATATCTCCTCACCTTGAGTATGTAGAGCGAGAACAGACTCGAATGGAATAGTCTGAGTTAGACGAGCAAGCGCCTGTGCTTCAGGTTCACTTAATGGGAATGGACCGGGAAAATCTCGGGGGCCGGGACCTTCCATCCCTCTGCGCAGCCGCTCTTCCTCCCAATGGGCAGGGAACTGATCATTCAGATCAACCCCTCGTATATTCGCTTTCCATTGATCAAACTGCTCGGAGCCTTTATTCCATTGTAATAGCTGCTGCCGATATGGATGACCAGGTTCAATCCCTTCAAGCGCAAGCTGGACACCATCCGGATTAACCATCGGAACAATCCATACCTCCGTCTCACGATATAACCGGCATGCCTGTTCTCCGAACAGCTGACCATCCTGGCTGCATGCTTCCGCCCATTCTTCAACAAACCGCATGAGTAAGGGAGTCGTAATCCATTCATTCGCATGGAAGGATGCGTTCATATGAATACGCCTTGAACCTTCACCACATTTCAAGGCTACAATTGGTCTGCCAAGCACACTATGTCCTATGACATAGCCACGAAGGAAAGGAAAAGCCCGCATCAGCCTGTCACATTCCCCGACCAATTCCGAATAACCATATTGCCCGCTCGATAAGTCTACCATCCCCATTTCCCCCTTAAGTTACCGGACATATGCTGCAATCTTTATCATGCTATTCATGGGTTCCGCAGCACATTCCAAACGAGAGCCTCACAAGGCATGTAAAATAATAAAAGCTGCCCTTCGCCTTAATTAGGCGAATTAGGACAGCTTTTATACAAAAGACTTAACCGATCTGCGGCACCTGCCACACAACTGGCGTCATCTCAATTTGTTCCCCAAGCCATTGCTGGGTAATTGACTTGAATATAAGGGGATCGCCACTGCAGGAGAACTGGTGAACCGGCAGCTCATCAACGCGGGCAAGCTTCCCTTTATCGTGTAAGATAGTACTTACCTCACGGGCAGTTTCATCTGCGGAACTAATCAGATTAATATTAGGGCCAATGACTTCCTGGATCACATCGGCAAGGAACGGGTAATGTGTACAGCCTAATATAAGGCTATCCATCGGATATTGGCGAAGATGACCGATTGAAAGTCGGATCGTTTCATACGTTTCGAAGGATCGGAAGTTCCCTCTCTCAACGAGTGGAACGAATAACGGGCATGCCTCGCTGATCACATGTATATGCGGAGAGATCTCCCGCAAGGCGTTCTCATAAGCACCGCTGTTAATCGTACCTTCCGTACCTATCACACCAATACAGCCGGTAAGAGTCCGGCCAATTGCTGCTCTAGCCCCCGGTTTAATCACGCCTACAACCGGAATATTTACTCTTGCACGGATATCTTCCAAAGCAAAAGCGGTAGCGGTATTACAAGCTATAACAATCATTTTTGGACGGAATTGAGTGAGATAATCTACAATTTCACGCGTAAATTTAGTTACTTCCTCCGGATCCCGAGGACCGTAAGGAGCTCTGGCGGTATCGCCAAAATAAACGATTCTTTCACGCGGCAGCTGGCGCATGACCTCTCTGGCGACGGTTAAGCCGCCTACGCCTGAGTCTAGTATCGCAATCGGTTGCTGCACAAACACACCGCTTTCTTAAACATTTGTTGTAAAGGATGACCATGAAGCTTCAATACTATATGAGATTTGGCACAAAAACGTACCTACATCTTATATCAATATTGGACAAGGTTCAAGGAAATCGAAAGTGGTGAAAGAATTATGCAGCAACAGGCGTCGATACGTTTGTAAGCTTTTTAATTAATGGTTTGCAGTTGTTTTTCTTCCACAACTTCCGCTGCATTTTCGAAAGCTTCTTCTACTTCATCTTTCACTTCTTCAATAGCGTCTGCTGCTTCAATCCGGCGCTGCTTCACACTTTCTACTGCGGCTTCTGCTGCTGCTTTGGCTGTATCAGCAAGTTCAGTTGCTTGGCTGCCAATTTGTTTGGCAAATCGTACAGTCGTCTCTGACACTTGACCTGCTGCTCTAACGGTCTGCTCCTGAACTTTTCTTGCACCTTCCGAAATATCCTGGCGCAATTCTTTGCCCGCTTTAGGTGCTAACAATAATGCTGTTACAGAACCAATAATACCTCCTGCCAAAGCTCCAAAAAGAAATCCTCTTGTTTGTTTACCAGTTGCCATGTTAATTGCTCCCTTCAATATGGTGAACTATTCGCCCTGCCCGTTGCCTGGCTGGTCATAACGTTTACGGTTAGTCTGCCATTGCTGCCAGAAGCTCATACCAAGCTCCATCCATTCCAGCATGGTGCTTGCTTGACGCTCTGCGGCAGCACTTTCAGCATGCTTTACCGCTGATTGCGAAAGGACGCCCGATACACGATTGATCGCCTTGGTTGTATGCCCAATCGTATCCCCGATCTGACCAACTGCTTCGAAAAGCCTGCCTGCCTGCTGCAGCTGATTATGAGCGGTCTGGACTGTTTGCCCGGCGGTATCTGCAAATGCTGCCACCTTGCTTGATACTTGTCGTATATCTGCCTGCGTCTCTTCCATCGACACCTGCAGCTTTGCCAGCCTGCCGAGTGCCGTGTACACGCCTAGCAGCAAACCAACAGCAAGAGCTACAAAAGCTATCGCAGCGATAAGCGCACTCCATTCCATAACCGTCATGACCATTCCCTCCTTTAGCCCCGAGCGGGCGAATGCCCATTTCGTATTGCCATTATAAGCAGCATGGGCTTGTCTTGACACAAGAGCGCACAACAAAAAAAGCTAATGGTTAGCAATCAACCATTAGCTTCCGTTTTCTATTCCGATCATATAGCTGCATCTTCCCCCGCCCTTGGCGAGGCATTCCGTCCGTTCAACCTTCGTTTGAAGCAAGGATTCGAATAAAGACAGCTCGCAGCTGCACGCTTGCTCATATTTGCCTGCCACTTGTGCAATCGGGCAGTTATATTCATGTAGAATGTATTGACCATTCGCCTTATCTTCTGCTTTCGCCATGTAGCCGCCGGCATTTTGAATCAATTCCAGCTCCGCTACTTTCTGCTCCAGGCTTTTGCCGGTCATCCTTGGCTCATACCGATCGAGCAGCTTCTTTTGACGACCTTCGAACATGCGGGTAATTAGTCCTGCCGTCTCCGGATCTTCAGCCAGCTCTTCCAGTAAATCAAGCGCAAGCAAATTATAGTTTTTCGGAAAACGATCATCCGCTTGCATCGTCAACTCGTAAGTATGAATAGGCCGGCCCATGGCCTGTTTAACAGAAATGACACTGATGCTTCCTTCCCGCTCCAGTGCATACATATGCCTTCTTACAGCCATCTCAGTCAAACCAAGCTCGCTGGACAGCTGTCCTGCGCTTAATCTGCCATTTGTCTTAAGCAATAACAATATTCGGCCCCGTGTGGTACCTTCAACGCTGCGGGATTCCGTTTCTAAATTAAGCATCAACCCATAACCACCTTCGCAGGCTTTGTTAGGGCCATTGTAACGTATTTCATTCTTTTCGTAAATTGGATTAATGCTATAGTTCGCGTTCCAAATACTGTTCAACAGAATGACCAAACTCACGAAGTTGATCCGGCAGCTCGCGAGTCATCGCGTGAAGTTCCGTTCTTGGCCAGCTGTAATAGTCTTGTACAATCGGCTTACGAAGCTTAACAAGCTCGATTAGCAGCGGCTGCATGGCTGCAGGGAAAGCACCCGCTTCACCGGTAATCTCGACAATATCCTCATAGCTGCTTGCGTCCCTCAATATAAACCCATCAATCAAATAACTGCCTACATCAGTAATTGTCTCAATCGCAAGATGCAAAGCCCGTTCTTGAGCCAGCCCTTCAAGTAAAGTGCCCTGCCAATTGGTCGCCAATGATTGCAGCGCTGATGCAATGTCAGGAATGGCTTGAAGTCTTACTTCAATTTGCTCTCGATTTACATAATACATACTTTATTCGCCCGCTTTCAGCCTTGCTTTCTTCTTTTTCCCTTTTCTCTTTAACCATGCCACCATCACAACACTGCTGATGAGAATCACGATTAAATAGGTCATAATCTCGAATACGTCTCCCATGAACTTGTCCGCGCTCCCCTTGCCGCTATTCGCTTACGAAGTCAACCGCGACAGAAGATTCGCGCACTTCGTTCATATGCTCGATGACTACTTTATGTACCGGATGAACTTGATACGCTTCCAGCGCTTCGAGTGACTCAAATTTCGTAATTAGAGCGATATCGTAAGAGCGAGCCGAATGAATAACATCAAGTCCAACCTCAATAGATTTCAGTTCATCGATCTTGCCTTCCATATTTCTTAATACTTGAGCCGAACGTTCGACGCTTTCTTCACTGTTATCCTTCAGTTTAAACAATACAATATGTGTAATCATTAATGGTCATGCTCCCTTCAACTTGTCGAATGACAAATATCCTTTTGTCACATAATAACCCAAGCAGTCGCATTACGGCAACATTAGCCTGAGAAAGGATCGGTACGTTATGCGCTATCCCGTTACATTTGTCGCCACTCTCATAGGACTTGCACTATGTGTCTATAATTCAACCGGCTACGACCCGCATAATTTCGTGTTCTTTATGTTCAGCATACCGGCTTGGGTCGTGGACTTGTTCGTTGATATCCATGATGTTAATGTCCTGCTGATGTATATTCTAACGGTTGCATCCTGGGCGCTGCTCGGATTCATTGCAGACAAACTGATCGAACGTGGCAGAAACCAAGATCGCCGAAAAGCTTAACAAATCGAAAGAGGAGCCGCGAGGCTCCTCTTTCCGTTACATCGTACATTATGCCGCTTCTACGATAAGCTTTGTTTTCATCTCCATATGACCTGTACCACATGGAACTGAGCAATGCATCACATATTCACCTGGCTTGTCGAATTCGAGGTTAGTCTCCAGGTTGTCACCTTCGAGATCAACGTTCAGTTCATCGATTTTCAACCCGTGGATACCGCTTTTATTTTGCAGCTTAAGAATAACTTTGTCGCCAACTTTAACTTTGTATTCCTCTTCGCCATAAGTAAAGTCGCTGTTCGCCTCAACCTTAACTAGTACAGTACCTTCAGGAAGTGAAGCGGATTCATCTACCGGCTTAGCTGGGAGGCCGAATGTCAGCAAGTATACCCCCAGAAGAGAGGCCGCTGATAATAGTACGAACATGATCCATTTGTGCATTGCTACGTGCTCCCCTTTGCGATCTTAATGTCTTAGTGTTTAGTTCTTATATTACATAAGATCGTCCGAAGTTCTCAACCTTAAACTGCAGAATTAGGAAAAGTTTTTTCCCGAATATGACAAATCAATGAACTTTTTGTGTCTTATGCTTTGAAGTATTGCTTTATTAATTGCTCAGATTCTGCCTTCAAAAAACTCCAAGGCAGGTAACAGTGATGTTTGCTCCCTCTACACATATAGAATGTGTCGAGGCCATCCTTCTGCCTCCGCTCCTCAACAGGCTTAATACCAGCTTCTCTAAACTTGATGCGAAGCGCAGCCTGATCAAGCAATACCCGGTCCTGTACACCTCGAAGCAGGGATTCATACAATCTTGGAAGCTTAATGGAGCCTGTCCCCATCACCCTTATATCATGATCCAATATGAGCATCACAATTCCAAGCAGGATATGACGCTGTACAAGCGCCATATCTTCATCTGTTTGAGTATTGCTCACCCGTTCCTGCAAGTCTGCATGCCGGATAGCCAAAGATAACCGCCCCCTATAAATCGAACACTTGTTCTCATTATAACGAACACAGCTTGGACGATGCAACCCTAAAACTTACTTTCCTTTATCCTTCAGCACTTCAATGATTTTGCGGAGCCGGTCTGGGAGCGGCAGGCCGATTCGACCATAGTTCTCTATTATGGAAATCATTTCATTCGCAATATAGAAATAGATTGCTGCTCCCATTGTAACATTATCCAATTCAAGCAAAATATCAATCCGATGTGCTAGAAGAATGACGAGAAGCATCATTCCCTTGCGCGCTAGACCCCAAGCTCCAAAGAAGCTGTTTAGACCTCTTCCTTCTTTAATCGATGCGGTAATACCAGATACATAATCAATGCCCATTGCAACTACTAACAACGTGAGAGATTCCATCCAACCACCGAATGCAAAAGTAATCATAGAGCCGACTATGCCGCTAACCGAGCATACCATGACTAACTGCAATTCTCGCCACCCCTTTCTGCCATTTAATCTATCTATCTTATTCAGACAAGGGACAGGTGGTATGTTCATTTGTTTGTTATTCTATGAAAAGGGCTAATGTGCATTGTAACGGTCCAATGCAGCCTTCTGAATCGCAATGGCACGTTCGATGTTTAATGCTTTAAGCTGAGTGACATAGTCATCGAAGGAATCCAGCGGATCAATACCAATAATGATCCGAAGCGACATCTCGTCTACAAGCGTCGTCACATCCTGCATAATCGCTGTGAGCTCAGCACTTTCCCGCTCCGTCTTCTGAACCGGCGGCAGCATATATTTGTCCGCGTCAGTATTTGCCCAAATATCCACAGCGTCTTTCTGTTCCTGCAGCATATAATATTGCTCCATATAAGCAACATCTTGTACAAACGGGCCAAAATAGCTGGCTCTGCTGTACATGGCAATTGCTTGAGAAGGGGCAAGCTTATCCGGATTGTGCAAAATAAGATTTGTGTAAGTCGGTTTACCGTCCTCCATCGTATAGCTGACGCCTTCGATGCCGAAGTTGAACAGCAAATGACCTTCCTCACCATAGCCATAATCCAGCATTCGTACAGCTTCCACGGCATTGCTGCTCCTCGCGGAGATCGCAACTCCTCCACTGCTCATATAAGGATTCACTCGCTGCCCAAACATCGGCCGATCCCCTTCATGAAGCACCGGATATGGCGCAGCAACAAACTCCGACTTGGGGTCTTTCTCCTTTATTAGAGGCAGCCAGGTTCCGATACCAGAGCCGGCATTCCAGATACTTGCCCCGCTTCTTCCTGTCACCATACTGGAGTCGATCGTTCTTGTATCCACTGTTGCGATATTCCTGTCGATCAGACCTTCCTTATACCATTCCCGGAACAAGGATAGAAACTGCTTGTAGCTTGGCTGCATAGGACCAAATTGGACTTGTCCATCTTTCAAATAGAAGCCTTTCTTGATACCAAATGCTCCAACAAAAGCACCGTTCTCAATACCAAACAACGGGCTTGGTGTACTAAGGAAGGTTAATGGCGCCTTGACCCCTTTTTTCTCCTTAAATGCCTTCAGCACGTTGTGCCAATCATCAATCGTAACCGGAACGGACAAGCCAAGCTCATCCAGCCAATCCTTGCGGATAATCGGACCTTGATAAGTTCTAAGCCTTACATCCCCCTGTATAAATGGGAAAACGTAATAGCTGCCGTCAGCGGTCTTGATCTGCTTGTCGATATCCGGATGCTCCTGTAAATACCGTTTCAGATTAGGAGCATACTGATCGATTAGATCATTCAGCTTCAGAATATAATCATCATTAATCGCCTTCTCGGGACCGCCGGGAAAAGATGCCCATTCATATTCGATCATGTCCGGTAGCTCTCCCGAAGCCAGCATGATGTTTAGTGCCTGCTTCGCTTGATTCGAAGGAGGCTGAATAAACTTTAGCTTAACGCCTGTCCGCTTCTGCCATTCCTGGAAGAAGGGAACTTCTTGGAAGCTTGGTTTGACGCTGGCCGCATTGCCGTTTAATTCGGCCCAATACGTCAGCGTAGGTTCCTCCGTTGTTTGATCTTGATTGGAATCAGATAGCTCGAGCAGTTCCGCATTATTTGATTGCTTGCAGCCGATCAGACTAGTTATCGTAAAGACTGCGATCAGGAGGATCGTCATTTTGTGGTGTTTCATCATCTTATTAGCCTCCTAGGCGCTAATTCATTTCTTTGTATTTGCCTGGTGTAATTCCTTCATACTTTTTGAATACCCGGATAAATGTCGCCGCATCATTATAGCCAACAGCCTTTGACACCTCATTAACGGATTCTTGATTTTCAGTCATCCGGCGCTTCGCCTGCTGAATCCGATACTTATGAAGATAATCAAGCATTCCTTCCCCTGTCTGCGTCTTAAACAGCTTGGACAAATAACTGCCCTTCAGGTCAAAATACTCTCCAATCGTATTTACGTTCATATTCGAATCACTAAAGTTTTCTTCAATATATCCGGCAACACGTGCCGTCAGATCTCGCAGTGACTCCGCACGTTCATGAGTAACATTTGATTCCAGCCTTGCACAAGCGAAAGCGCATACATCCCTTAGTAAAGTATGAAGCTCCTGCTGCATCTCCTGAACGGTATCACAGGCGAGAATGCTCTCCATCCATTTCGGATTATCGTTCAGCACACTTCCCTCTCCATTACCAAGTTCATTAATAGCCTTCACCATCGTCCCAACCAGATTAAACATAAAACATTTGGCCAGCGTTAACGACATAACCGGTTGATGGAAGTTACGTTCCGTAATCTCATTCATGAAGGCGGAGGCTTGTTCAAAGTCACCAACCTTAATTAGATTAATCAGCTGCTGCTCGGCCTGCAACGGGTAATAATAGCCGAATTGGACGTCCTCTGAAGGCATCGTACGAATCTCGTCATAAGTGATGATGCCTTTTTTGCCAAGCACCATTTTATATTCCATCGCATCTACCGCTTCATTATAGGCTGCCGCAATACCCGGTAATGAGCTGTGCTTGCCGCCGATCGCAACCGTAAGGTCCATATCATAACGCTTCAAGAAGCGCTGTGCCTCCGTCGCGATTTCATGCAGATCGTTCTTATAATCGCCCTCATCTTCACCTTCATCTTCAGCAGATAAGTTAACGAGACAGACCATCATATCATCCACTTCCGCCACATAACCCGCATGTTTATATCGTCCTGCGAGTTCCTCCACAACGTTGCTGATGATGAACTGGATGAATCTTCTGCGGTCATTATCATCGATACCTGGCAGCTTCTCGTAAAGGCTTTCATCATTCTCGATCACAAATAAAATAACCGCGTAATCCTCTGAGATTTGCTCCATCCGATAGGTCTTAAATGCTTCTTCGTATGGAATAGGGGAATCCAGCCGCCCTTTGAGCAGCCTGCTCAGCATATTCGAGCGCAGGACATTATGGTGCATTTGAAGCTGCATCACAATATTGTCCTTCTCGCTTCGCGTCCTGCTGATAGCCCGTTGAATAAAGCTGAGCTCATTCCATTCGGTATGCTCATCGGTTGTATTTTTATCCGATAACGACTGCACCAGCTTTTGAATAGGCGAATAGTTGCGGCGCATGAAGAACCATGTGAGGACCCCTGCACCCATCACGCTAATCAGAATACTTACCAAGGTAAGCTTGCGTACATATTCGGCTTTCTGCCAATAAATACTGCTTGGAATAACAAGCGCATACTTGAGATCCGATACGGACGATTGCAGGTAGAAAATCTCCGAGCCACCCGATTTCAATGAGGTTGGCATCTCCTTGCCGCCGCTCATTACCTTTTGCAGAACAGCCTCTTCGCCCTGCTTCTTCGGCAGATTGGACAGCAGCACCTCATTATTGCGATTCAAGATAAGCACATAGCCGCCGCTATAACCCGAGATGCTTTCTATTGCATCTTGGAATCTCGCCAGATCCGTCATCACAACAACCGTACCAGCCTTCCTGCCGTTCAAATCCTTCGGCAAGTGAGTGATATAAGCAATAGCGGTCTGATTCAAGCGTGCATCGGTATGCGGCAGTACCGTAAATTGATTATGCTCGGAGCCCTCAATGGCTTTCACCCATCCGTCATAATCCATTTGTCCCGTCTCATGTAACGTTGCGAACGCCGTCTTCATATCCCGGACGTTACCGGAGCGCAAAACTGCATGCTCCCGCTCCCACGTCACGTAAAATTCATCTATGGATGCATAGGAGGATTGATAGGTTTGAAACTCCTTCACGAGCTGATAGGCATCAAACTGTACATCCGCTTCGGATCTGTTCGAATACATTAAGGTTTGCAGCCTGGCATTCCAGGTCAGCTCCATCGTCAGCCGTTTCATCTGATCAACCTGATTGTCGATCGTATAGCCAACCTGTTTGAGCAGCGAATCATTCGCACGATGAATCTCGCTCCGAAGGGCTGCACTCGACTGTGAATATACAATTAAGCTGATTAGAATAGGTACGAATAATACCGCACAATAGGAAATGAGCCAGGTCACAATGATGCTCTTCCGTTTCTGCCATATGGATCGAATGTTCAAGCCGAAATCTCCTCGCCTTAGCTTTAGACCCCTATTATAAGCATAGAAAAGGCACATTCGGAAGTTACAATATGTTCAAAACGATTGACGATAGCTCAACTGAGCGATATTTCCACCCTAAAACAGCACAAATAGCCCGTTTGGATTCCTCCATTCGAGCTATTAGTTAGGGTATCTATGAAACTGATTAGAACATATGCTGTTTCCAGCCGTTTAATTTGGCAATGGCCTCAACGAAGAAATAGTCTCCGTAAATGAGTGATACATCGACATTTTGCCCCGCCGGTTTATGTCCGGTGCCATGCTTTAAGATTGCCTCATGCGATGGTTCATCCCAAGTACCGTAGTTAGTATAAAGGGATGCCAGAATCCGCTCCGCTGCTTCGCGGTATACTCGCCCTTCCTTCTCTGTTAGAAGAGCTGCCAGCTCAATCAGACCCGATGCCGCAATCGCACCAGCAGAGGTATCACGCGGCTCTTCCTCCATTTGCTCAGATGCCCGGAAATCCCATTGTGGAACATGATCTTCTGGCAAATTCGCAATGAAGTAATGGGCAACACGCTGAGCCGCCCGCAAGTATTCGATATTGCCCGTGTAACGGTACGTATTCGCCATCCCGTACAGCGCCCAAGAAGCGCCGCGGCTCCAGCCGGAATTTGGTGCTGCCCCTTGACCGCCGCGCACCTGATCAAATTCGCCGGTTTCTGGATCAAAGCAGACAATGTGATTGACAGAGCCGTCTTCTCTGATGAAATGACGGAGCACGGTATCGGCATGTGCGCTGGCGATATGCGCGAACCTCGGATCTCCGCTTTCCGTCGAAGCCCAATATAAGAGAGATAGATTCATACAAGTATCAATAATCGACCAGCCATGCATATCACCATTCCAGGCACGGATGAATCTGCCGTTCAGGTTGAAACGGCCCGTCATGAAGTTGGCAGCAAACAAACCACGGCGACGAGCGTCTTGATCACCGGTAATCCTGTATTTTGCAACCGCCGTAGGCAGGAAGTGAAAGCCTACATCATGGTCGAAGGAATTGGGTACAAGCATTTGCGCTTCCAGCCGCTCATCCCAACTCCAAGCAGCCGTCTTATATTCCTCTTTACCGGTTACTTCGTTCATCAGCCAGAGAATACCCGGCCAAAAGCCCGAGGTCCACCAGTCAATCTTCTGATCATCATATATGCCGTCTGCTTTCGCAACATGCGGAGACTTATCTCCGATTTGGACGATCATGCGCTCTACCTTCTCTTCGAGCTGCTGCCAAATCTGTGAAATATCAAGTGTCCGTTGCGCTGAACTAGTCTGCATAAGCCTGCCTCCCAAATGTTGAATTAACCTTTAACCGAACCTACCATAACGCCTTTAACAAAGAAACGCTGTACGAATGGATAGACACATAGAATAGGTACTGTCGCAACCATAATCGTTGCATATTTAATCGTTTCGCCGATCTGAAACCGATCTCCTGCCGAAGCCCCTGAAGCCATGCTGTCTGTAGAGTTGGCAATAAGAATTTCGCGCAGCACCAGCTGCAGAGGGAACAGCTCCCGGCTTCTAATAAAGATGGACGCATAGAACCAGCCGTTCCATTTGTCCACGGCGTAGTACAGGATCATAACCGCGATAACAGGCATGGAAAGTGGAATAATGATGCGGAACAAAATCGTGAAATGGTTCGCTCCGTCGATTTTGGCCGATTCTTCAAGTGCCTCCGGAATTCCCTTAAAAGCTGTCCGCATAATGATCAGGTTAAAGGTGCCAATCGCAAACGGAATAATGGTTGCCCATAACGTATTAAGCAAGCCTACTCCCTTCACTACTAGGTATAAAGGAATGAGGCCGCCTCCGAAAAACATGGTTAATAAAATGAGTCCCATAAACAGATTGTTCCATAGCACATTGTTGCGGGATAGCACATACGCGCCAAGCGCGGTCATAATCAGATTAAGCACCGTGCCGAACACGAGAATGAATAATGTGTTTTTATAACCGGTCGTAATGCCCGGGTTCTTAAATACGCTTGTATAGGCCTCCCAGCTGAATCCCAGCGGATGCCATAGAATGCCTTTGTTCGCTACAAGCTGTCCTGCATTACTGAAGGAGGCGAACAGCACATATAACAGCGGGTATAACGTCGATACGATCAATATCGTCAGAACGGCGTAAATGATTACGTCAAATACTCTCTCCGAGAAGGTCGCCTTTATTTGCATCTATTCTCACCTCACCATAAGCTGCTTTTGTTCACTTTGCGGCTGATATAATTAGCGGTTACGAGCAAGAGCAGGTTCACAACCGAGTTGAATAAGCCAACCGCCGAGCTGTAGCTCCAGCCAAATTCCAATAACCCTTTCCGGTAAACGAAGGAGGAAATAACATCCGCCGTATCGTATGTAACCGGATTGTATAACAGAATGATTTTCTCAAAACCAACGTTAAGCATATTCCCCATCCGCAGAATGAACATGATAGTGATGGTCGGCAGAATGCCAGGGATCGTAATGTAGAAAATCTGCTTCAACCGGCTTGCGCCATCCATTCTTGCTGCTTCATACTGCTCCTGATCAATACTCATTAAAGCCGCAATATAGATAATCGACTCCCAGCCGATCCGCTGCCAAATCTCTGACAAAATATAAATCGGACGGAAGAGCTCCGGCTTCTGCAGCATCGCTTGGCCATCATACCCAAACAGCATAAACAATCTATTAATAATGCCGTCACCATTCGTAAAGTCCGTAATAATCCCGCAAATAACGACAAGAGAAATAAAGTAAGGCATATAGGTGATCGTCTGGGCTACCCGTTTAAATGTCTTGTTGCGAACCTCGTTAATGAGCAGCGCCAGCAGAATCGGTGCGGGAAACTCAAAGATTAGCGAATATAAACTGATGACAAGCGTATTCTTCAGGATCCGTGTAAAGTAATAGCTGTTGAAAAAGTCGTGGAAATGCTTGAGTCCTACCCAATCGCTGCCTAGAATGCCTTTCATCGGCGAATAGTCTTTAAATGCAATTAGTGCCCCGTACATGGGAATGTAGTGAAAAATAATATAGTAGGCGATGACTGGAAGCATCATCAGATACAATAGTTTGTTAAGCTTAAAATCGCTGACGATTCGGTTCTTCTTGACTTGCGGATTTGCCACGTCGGTGTTCACCTCGCTCCATATTGAGGGAGAGGGAGAAGGCATAGCCCTCTCCTCCTCGGACTTCTATCTATTAACGGCTGTTATAACGGTCAAGAGCCGCTTGCTGAATCTCAATCGCACGATCCAAGTTGAGCGATTTCATTTTCTCCACATACTTGTCGAACGCCTCAACTGGGTCCGTACCCAAAACGATCTTGAGCGACATTTCGTCTACAAGAGTGTTGATGTCATTCATGATCGCTGCATACTCAGAGGATTCTTCTGGTGATGGCGTAATTGGCGGCAGCTGGTATTTCGCTGCATCGGTTTTTTGCCATGTCGTTACTGCATCACGCTGCGACTCAAGAGCAAAGAATTGCTCCGCATAACGTTTGTCTTGAACGAATGGACCATTATAGCTGCCGCGTGCATACAGCGAAATCGCTTGTGCAGGAGCAAGCTTGTCCGGGTTTTTGAGCAGAAGATCTGTGTAGGTCGGGTAGTCATTTACCATGTTGTAGCTGACGCCTGCTGTACCAAAGTTGAAGAACAAGCCGCCTTCTTTGCTGTAGCCGTAGTCAAGCATTTTGACAGCGAGCTCTGGATCTTTCGCCTGTGTAGTAATCGCAACTGTACCTTCGGATGCGTACGCCGTGTTATGTTGGCCGAATTTTGGCGTGTCGCCTTTCTTCAAGACAGGGTATGGAGCGCCGACCAGAACGGCTTTCGGATCTTTTGCTTCTACAAGCGGCTGCCATTTGCCAATCCCGCCGCCGGCATTGCCGATCGATGCCCCAGTTGAGCCGGATGCGATGTTGCTGTCCACCGATTTGGTGTCTGCTGTTGCGATGTTTTTGTCGATCAGACCTTTGGAATACCAATCACGGAACAAGGCTAGATATTGTTTGTAACCATCTTGCTCAGGACCAAACACAACTTTACCGTCTTCTTGGTAGAAGCCGCGAGTGACGCCAAATGCGCCCATGAAGGCACCATTGCCGCCATCATTAAAGAAGCGTGGTTTGCTGTTGAACGTAAGCGGCGCTGCTGCACCTTTCTTCTCTTTGAATGCAGTAAGAGCTGCTGTCCAATCGTCAATCGTTTCCGGAACCGGCAGGCCAAGCTCATCGAGCCAGTCTTTGCGAATAATTGGACCTTGGAAGACACGAAGATATTCATCACCACGGATGAACGGGAATGCGTAGTAGCTGCCGCTGTCCGTTTTTACCATTTTGTCGATATCCGGATTATCCTGCAGGTACTTCTTCAGGTTAGGTGCGTATTTATCAATCAGATCATTCAGCTTCACGATGTAGCCATCTTGGATTGCTTTCTCTGGACCACCTGGGAAGTCACCAATGAAGTTGTACTCCACCATATCCGGCAGCTTGCCGGAAGCGAGCATTACGTTAAAAGCTTCTTTTACTTGTCCCGTTGGTGGTTCGGTGAATTCCAGCGGTACACCGGTTACCTTCTGCCAGTCTTGGAAGAACGGAATATCTTTGTGTGATTCTTTCACACCGATCAATTGACCGTTAATCTCGCCCCAATACGAAAGCGTCTTATCTGTCTTAATTGGATATGTTGTTGCTTCTGCCGGCTGTTCAGCCGAATTGTTGCCGTTATTGCCTGTGTTGCTGCTCGAGCTGTTCTTATCATTATTAGAAGAACACGCTGCAAGCATTGTTCCCAGCAATGCAATGCTAAGTGAACCTGCTACCCATTTGTTCATGACCCTACCTCCGTTTATTTGTGTAGTGAATGGCTACATCCACAGATTAACGAATAGGCGATTACGTCGATATGGGCAAAACGTAGAATTGAATGGGGATTTGAGAAGGGGGAATTGATGATTTCGCCATTTGGATTGATTGATGGAAAAGGGATGAAGTGATGATTATTACAAATCAATGGGGATTATCGAGAATATGACCGGAATGGCGGAAATGTATCTCCTTACAGCCGCTGTTGCTTGTACTTTTCTTGAACAATTTTCCAGAGGTGGCAAAGTACAAGCAAAGGCGGGCGCTTCGCTCCTCCAGGAGATACATTTTCCTCTATTCCTTCCCTTCTCGAAGTAAAGGGTAAAAAAAGAAAAAATGGATAGAGGCTCGGATTTTTTCCGCTACCTCTATCCATTTTTATTGAAAAATCATGGTGTATCTAAATCTTTTTCCTCCATAGTCCTCCAGAACAAGGAACGAACCCGCAATCTGTATAGAACGTTTGGTGTTTAATATCGAATGTTAATGTTACAATCTCAAGCCCAGCATGTTCAGATTCTTGGAGTAGTTTCTTTACCAGGGCTTGGCCTATTCCTTTTCTCTGATGCCGAGGATGTATAATGATATCTTCCATATAGCCATGCTGTAATCCCATTCCCGCGACATAACCAAATGCAATAAGCTCATTCTTGTCATCCCTGAGTCCAGCCCAAAAATTGCACCGTTCAAATAAAGCTGGATAATCAGAATGCCGTCCATCCCAACCCACTAGCTCTCTTAATAGAGGAACTTCATGCGATTTAATGGGTAAATTGATCATCACTAGATGTTCCAGTCAATCATCTCTCCTAGTATCATTAATAATCTAAGTTATCCGATAGTCGGCCTTTTTTTAATTCAATAGCTAACGTACCTACCTTGCCTGGGTGTAATGAGGAAGAAAAAAGGATGATAACAATACCATGGCCTTCTAACTTGAAGTAAGAAGCAAAATCATCATTCACTTTTATGCGAAATCCGGATTGTTTGAGGACTGCAGCCGAATGCTTCAGATCATCGCCTATTTGGACTCCAAATGCAGAGTATCCTGGTTTTGTGATGGATAGATAACGGACACCACCCGATTGCTTGTTATCATAAGAAACTTCGATCCCACTTGTTTCAAATCGGTAAGAATATTGTTTTGTTTCACCGGCTAACTCTATCGGCTTGTCAGTCAGTATACTCTCAACCTGTGCTCGAGACATCCCGAATTTAATGCCAGCGACATCTAAATGCGGATTGGCCCATTGTGCACCTGTATTTTTAAAATGAACAACTATAAATAAAGCAATAAGAATGGCAACGAGAATAATTATTGATTTGCCATTAATTAATTTTTTCATAATAGCTCATCAACTCGCTAACAGCTCATTTAATTTTTGCTCCAGATCCTCTAGACCTTTGGCAGGGTCAAGCTGGTTTGCTATGATATTCTGTAGTTCTTCGGACAGCACAGTATAAAGAGCAGCATATTTATCTGTATTTGGTGCCAGCTTCACATGCTTTGCAGCTTCTAGAAACAGCTTGCGGTAAGGTAGGTTTTGATACTGGACATCATTTTGCACAATAGGATTAGCCGGAACATGACCCGCCTCCCCCCAGGTCAAGCTTCCTACCTCAGAGAAGTACTGGATGAAGGACATCGCCGCTAGCTGCTTCTCCTTCGTCACATAGGTCGGTATAACCAGCGTATGCGAGCTTCCCCATTGCTCATTCCCGCCAAATAAAGATGGCAGCTCCATAATGCCGCTATGAAGGGAAGCATCTCCGAGATGATGTCCAGCTTCCCATATTCCTCCGATCCAAAATACAGCCTTGCCATTATGGAAGGTATCCCATGGCGTTTTATCATTCAGATCACTTAGATCATTCGCATACAGCTCCTGAAAAAATCGAAGCACTTCCAGTGCTTTATCATTGTTGACAGCTGCATGCTTCAAATCGGAAGCAAGCAGCTCACCCCCGGCTTGGTAATACATATCGAGGAATGGCTCCTGGAAAAATGGTGTATTCACCGCAAGCGGCTGTACACCTGGAAGACGATCCCGCAGCGAGGCAAGGAAATCCATAAAGGCCTGCGGAGTGATTTGATGCAGCATAGAGGTGACGTCACTCTCGTTCATACCGGCTTCCGTCAGCAAATCCTTGTTGTAATAGAGCATATGAAAATGTGTATCCAGCGGAACGGCATACGTTTTACCGTCATAAACGACGTTTTTTCTATTCTCTTCCGCAATTGCGCTGACATCGAATCCGGACAGTTGCATCAGCTCGTCGAGCGGCATAATTTGCTTCGCTTTTACAAACGGCGATACCCGGTCAGCATGAGCAACGGCCACATCAGGCCCTTTCCCAAAAGATAATGCCGTACCTAATCGAACATAGTATTCATTGGATTCCAATCGAAGCTGCCTGACGACAACTCCCTGTTGAGACTCGTTGTATGCCTTGATGATCTGACCAACATAGTCGCCCTCACCGCCTCCAAATGGATTCCAGAACAGAATCTCGACTGGCGCTTTGGGAACGTTATGGTTTGTGTTCCGTGATTCACTTGGACCGGTACATCCTGATATTAGGCTTATACACATCGCAATGCTAATCACGTTTACCAATCTTGTTGAAAGCTTTTTCCCCACACTTTCACCTTCAGCAGTCTGTATTTTTTCAAAACACTTCTTTATCCTCTTTTACCAAGCTTCTATATTCGGATGGGGTTGCTCCTGTTATCTTCTTGAATACTTTGGAGAAATATTTGGGATCCGTAATTCCAACCAGCTGTCCAACTTCGGCAGCTTTCATCTCTCCAGCAAGAAGTACCTTTGCTTTCTCAATACGTACTCTTGTTACATATTCCAGGAAGCTTTCTCCCACTTCTTTCTTAAATAAATTCGCAAAATAGTTTTTGCTTAAATGAACAAATTGACTAATCGATTGCAGAGAAATTTCCTGCTGGTAATGCTGTTGAATATACTGCGTGGCTTTAACAATACTGTTCCGATCACTGTTGTAGATACGAATCATATGATCCTGCAGCTCGGCGAATGCCTGGATAAACCACTCCCGGCTTTGTTTTATCGTCTCAAGCTTGGATAGTTGATCAAAATATTGCTTTTTCAGGTGGAGCACTTGATCTTGGTCATTGGATACATCTGGCCACATGGAAGTTAATATCATTAGCAGCTCAAGCGATATGATCTGTACAAGATCCGGATCCTTCCGTTTGCCCAGCTGATCAAACAAACTTCCCACATATTCGTTCAGTTCTTTCGTTTGTAATCCATAAAGAAGAGTATGAAGATGCGACTGGCTCACCTTGATTGGTGTGCTGCCATCCTCTTTTGCAGCGGTTATCTCCGAATAGGCAATTACTTTTCCAGTCCCCTGAAACAACCTTTGTCTGGCAGCAGCCGTAGCCTGGCTATAGGCCTTACTTAATTCCGTCCATTGACAAGCTTTGCCACTCAATCCAATGGTACAATCCAGCCCATAGCCATCCGCCAAGTTTGATAAAATGCTCCTCGCCAGCTGCTTAGCCCAATTTTCATCCAAATCTGCTTGCGTACCATTCGCACTACTCGGAATAGGCAGAAGAACGTTTATTTCCCCTTGCTTATCTGCAAAGACGGCAAATTTCCGATCCCCCCCTAAGTGCTCAATCGTCTCATGAATGACATACTGCTTCTCAATAAATCCACGGTCTGTCGAATGAATAAAAATATGCAGGAGATACGCAGGCATGTGCAGCTCACCAAGCTCTGCTTCCTCGAGAATAGCCTTTCCCTCTTCATATGAACTGCCTTCGATCAGCCCCAGCAGCAGCTTTTCCTTGCGCGCCGGCTCGTCGATCATTGCTTTTGCTCCCATCGAATCGAGTGAGACCTTCACATTCATCAGTGCTTTCTCGAAGTCCCGAGGCATCATATCCGACTTAATCAAATATTCGGATACACCATGGCTAATCGCTTTCTGAGCATATTGAAACTCTTCGAGATTGCTTAAAATGATAATTTTCATCGCGTATCCGCTGTTCCGCACTTCTTTAATGAGCTGAATGCCGTCCATGATTGGCATCTTTATATCCGTGATGAGAATATCAGGCGGATTCAGATGAATGAGCTCCAATGCCTCTTTCCCATTGGCAGCTTCGCCCGTCACCTCTATTCCTGCCTTTTCCCAGTCGATCATAGAACGAATGCCATAACGCACAATAAATTCATCTTCCACAATTAGTACCCTGTACATCAGCTGAATCTCTCCTATTCCAAGTAAGGAAGCCGGATTGTAATGACGGTGCCCGATTCCGGCTCGCTTACAATATCGATGCCATACGCCTTGCCGCTGATCAGCTTAATTCGTTCATCAACGTTAGCAAGCCCGATTCCCCCCGTCTTTTCGCCCGTCTCATGATGCCTGAGAAGACTCTTTGCAAAAGCAGGATCCATTCCTTTTCCATTATCGGAAATTTGGAAGCGTATACCTCCATCCGATCCTCTCACACAGGTAATATCAATTTGCCCCTGCTGCTCGGAATCGGAAAAAGCATGCAAAATGGCATTTTCGACGATTGGCTGGAGGATCAGCTTAGGTGTCTGCAAATGACGGACCGCGTCCTCTACGTAAACATTGGTCTCGATATTATAATGAAAGCGGAACCTCTGAATACCGAGATAGCACTGTACATGCTCGATCTCCTCTTCTACCGTTACCGTCTCTTTGTCTTTGTCCAGGCTAATCCGCAGCAGACGTGATAAGAGACTAACCATCTCTGCAGCATTATTCGCTTTCTGGATTAGTGCCGTCCACTTAATGATATCAAGGGTATTATATAGAAAATGAGGATTGATCTGCGCCTGCAGCGCCTTCAGCTCCGCATTTCTCTTTTGGTTCTGCTCCTCGTATACAGTCTTCAGCAGCTCATCGATCCTGGCGACCATGTAATTAAAGTTGCTGCCTAATATATCAAACTCGTCGCTATGCTTCCTCACCTGGAAGCGAACGGTCAAATCTCCCGACATAACCTGCCTCATCAGCCGGATCATCTTAAGGATTGGGTTACTAATGGAATTGGCTAAGAATATAGCCGTCACAATGGATAAGACAATACACAGCAGCGCAATAATCCAGAACATTCGAAGCAGCCGGTCAGAATCCTTGTACAAGACCGATTCGGAAATGACATTTACAACGATCCAGTCGTTGGTATGCAGCTTTTTGAAATTAACAATCAGCTTTTTCCCGTGTTCTTCTAGAGGAAAACGAAACTCGTCCTGGCCGGAGTGTACAATCTGACTATAGCCTTGTTCACCAAGCACCTCACTTACATTTCTCCCAATCATGCTATTGTCGCCATAAGAGACGATTTGCCCCTGCCCGTCTATGACGAAGCTTTGTATATCCCGATCGTTGTTCGTAGAGCTCGAGCCCAATTCTCTCAGCACTTCACCACGAATATCCAGTACAGCAATAATGCCTACCGGACTATCATCAGATGTCTTATATATCTGTTTGGCTAGCGAAAATACATCAACACTCTGCGTATTCAAGCTGTCTACATACGTATTAAAGCGAGTTGGGAACCATCTGAAATTACTTCCATCCTCAAGCGTCGTCAAGAAACCGCTTACGTCTTTTGGCGTACGGTTCTTCCAGCGGTAAATACCTTTTATATAATGATCCTTCGAAATAAACGATATGGATTGAATGTCCTGATTAATTGCAATAATGGTGGAAAGCTTTGTCGTGAGCGACAAGCTGTCGATATCATAGGAATTCGAGGAACTCGCCCGATCCATGTCCCGAAGCATCCTAACTATCTCTCCGTTATTGACGACCTGCATCATCAAATCTTTATAAATGCCAAGACGGGTATCGATATTATCTGCCGTCTGCTTCAGCAGCTGCTCCGAATACTCGGTTACCTTTTCATTAATGGTAGATTTGGAGAGAGAGTAGGAGATAGTTCCCATTATGATTAATGGTGTAAGGGAAAACAGAAATAAGAGCAGCATCCATTTGTAACGTATGCTGCTCTTCCATATATTCATCGAGGGCAAAGCCCAGCCGAACTTTTTTATCATTATTCCTCGTTGCTCCTGCAGGACACGCGGTTCACTCTTGCCAGCGACTTCATTGTCATTAGCCTTTCACTCCAGACATCGCCACACCTTGAACAATGTGCCGCTGAAGAAGTGCGAAAACGACAATCGTTGGAATCGCTGCAATGCCGCTCGCTGTCATGATCATATTTAAAGACATAATATTATTCGATAAAAAGGTAGGCAGTCCTGCCGATAATATCATATTTTCTTCCGATGTAATAGAGAGATATGGCCATAGGAAATTATTCCACGATAAAATAAGAAAGAATATCCCCACCGAGACCATCGCTGATTTCGTGAGCGGTAAGCAAATATTCCACCAAATCCGGAAATTTCCGCTTCCATCAATTTGTGCAGCTTCAATATAATCCTTCGGAACACCGTCCATAAACTGCTTGAGCAGCAGGATGCCGATTGGATTGGTAATACCAGGCAGAATAATCGCCCACTTGCTGTCAATCAGATTCAGATGCAGCGTTGTTTCATAAAGCGGAATCAGGATAGCTTCCGTTGGAATAAGGAGACCTGAAGTAATAACAATAAATAAGATACCTTTACTCTTAAACGGCAGCTTGGAGAACGAATAAGCCGCCAGAGAGCTGAGAAATATCGATAGCAGAGTTGTAATGACACCAATAACAGCACTGTTCCAGGTCCATCTTAGGATCTCGGAACCCGTAATGACCTTCTTATAATTGCTTAACGTCAAATCGGTAAAATGAACCCAGTCTGACATCGTATACACATTCGTTCCGTCCGGCTTCAAGGAGACTAACAGCATCCAGATGAGAGGGAATATGAATAGAATCGCCAGTACGATTGCAATGATGTTAACAGCCCACTTGTTCATGTTATTCCCCTCCATTCTTTCGATCCGTTAGTTTAAATTGAATGACCGCGATAAGCAGCATGATGATGCAAAATACGATGGACTGAGCCGAAGCAAGACCAAACATATCCTTCTTAAATCCCGTCACATAAATATAACGAATCATCGTATTGGTGGAATCACCAGGACCACCGCCGGTCATGATCTGAACTTGACCAAATAATTTCAAACAGCTGATCACCTGATAGAAAACCTGGATTTTCATCACTCGCGACAATCCCGGCAAGGTAATATACCAGAACTTGCTCCAAGCTCCCGCTCCGTCAATCGTAGCTGCTTCATAATGATCCTGAGGAATTTCCTGAAGTCCCGCCAGAAAGAGGACCATGACGAAGCCTACTGTCCACCAATCTGTCGCAATGGTAATGGCCCACCATACGAATCGGTGATCGGTCAGCCAATTAATATCCTGAGGCAATCCAAGCAGTCCTAATAAAGCATTTACCGGTCCATTTTTCGGGTCAAACAGTTTCAGCCAAATAAAGCTCATAACCGATACCGACATGACATACGGCAGAAAATAGACGGAACGAATTAGCGTCCTCATCCAAATCCGTTGATTAATAATTAGCGCTAAAATCAAGCCTAATACGATAACCGTTGGAGCACAGATGAGTACAAAATAAAATGAGTTCCATAAATACTTGTAAAAATCGCTGTTTTCAAAGATCCGCTTATAATTGTCTAACGCCACATACCGCTGCATCCCTTGAATATTCCACACATGCAGACTGATCCAGCCACCTCGAAGAACGGGCCACAAGTAGAAAATGATAAACGGGATCAAAAACGGCACTATATACACAATGGCCTTCAGTTCGGCTATCGCTTGAATTCCTATTTTTTTCTTACGCAGCTCTATCGGTTTCATCTCCATATTACGATCTCCTTGCTGTTCATTCATTAGGGAGCCGAGGCAGCAGAGATTTTATTCCCCACTGCCCTTGCTCTCCTTAGTGAGCCTGTTAGTTAGCTAAAATCTCGTTGATTTGCTTCTCCATGTCCTTCAGGCCATCTTCAGGCGATTCATTATGGAAAATAACGTTCTGCAGCACTTCGGAAATCGTCGTAATAATCGTTGTATAATTATCGGTTTGTGGTGCGAATTTCACGGTCTTCTGTGCTTCAATAAAGAACGAACGGTATGGCAGCTTGTTATACTCGTCACTGCTGGTCACGTTACTATTCGCAGGAACATGCCCTGCTTTCCCCCAAGTCTGACCGCCTACTTCAGAGAAGTACTTCATAAACTTAGCGGCTGCTTCTTGCTTCTCAGCCGAGACATACGAAGGAATAACAAGGGTGTGCGAGCTTCCCCAATGTGTCTGGCTGCCAAAGATTGCGGGTAACGGCATTGCACCGATATGCTTCGAATCATCACCTAGCAGCACGCCTGCTTCCCATACACCGCCAAACCAAAATGCGGCTTTGCCATTGCTGAACGTGTCCCAAGGATTCTTATCATTGATGTCGGCATATTGTTTCGTATAGATTTCATCATAGAACTTCAAGACACTTAGTGCTTTATCGTTGTTAATAGCTGCCTTCGTCATATCCGCAGACAGGATATCGCCGCCAGCCTCATAATACATATTCAAGAACGGCTCTTGGAAATATGGTGTGTTAACGGCCATTGCCTGCACATCCGGGACAGCTGTTTTAATTTGTGCCAGTGTATTCAAGTATCCTTCCGGGCTCATCGTGTCAAATTTAGGAGTCTCATCCGCATTTAGAAGATTAGCTTTTTTAAGAATGTCCTTATTGTAATAAAACATGTGGAAATGGGTGTCCAGCGGCACTGCATACGGTTTGCCGTCATACGAAACGCTTTCTATATTCGATGCACTGATCTGGCCAAGATCGAAGCCAACCTTAGTCGCAAGCTCATCGATCGGAACAAGCTGCTTCGCTTTCACGAATGGAGAAATCCGGTCAACGTGGGCTACGGCTACATCCGGACCTTTCGAAGAGGAAAGTGCAGTGCCAAGCTTCGCGTAATATTCGTTTGATTCCAGCCGCAGCTGCTTCACAACAACCTCTTGCTGGGAGTCATTAAAACCTTTAATGATCTGATCTACGAAATCGCCTTCCCCGCCGCCAAACATATTCCAGAACGTAATTTCTACAGCTTTGTTGCTGCCTGAATTCTGCTCATTTGCTTTGTTATTCGCAGCTTCGCCGTTGCCTCCATTATTGTTCGACGAACATCCGGACAGAGCCAAAGTCAGCGCCATTCCTGCGGTCAGCATGATTCCAGCTTTCTTTTTTGCTAACATGTTTCGACTACCCCTCTCATCTTAACCATGGTTGGGAAAGCGCTTTTACGAATATGTAAGTGCTTTCTTAATACACACTTTACCGTGTTTACTCCCTCAGCCAAACCGATAAAACGCTCAACTTAAGAGTACAAAAATAAGATTTCCTCACTTCTTAGCTGATCACAGGTAGACGATCTTACGATTGGTGTAGAAATGAAAGCAAAAAAGACCCTCATCCCGTAAATTGGAGATAAGAGTCGCGAATCAAGATCTTTTTATGGCAAATCAGGATGCTTAATGCTCCCTAAAACTGCTCCATCACTTAGTGATGTATACTCAAAACTAGCAAAATACTCTGCATCCTCTTCAATCAGATTCCAAACATTCTCATTATGAACGACTACTTTAAACTCTTGATGTTGCTTGGAGTTCGGATCAAATGCCGTTACCCAGTACTTATCTCCAGTAATACCCTTGTCAATAATTTGAATATAGGATGTTGTATAGGATTTGTTTCCAGAACAGCTAGTGAGAAGTATCGCAAATACGAATAATGAAATTGTAGCGACCCATTTATGCATCTTTAGTTCTCCTCTTGTTTGCGATGTCTTCAGGAAATACAAACCTGAGTACTTCATCTAAGTCCTGAATCACTCCATCTGCAACCACATCCAGAGTAGAATACGAATTTTTCTTCCAAAAAGCCCTCATCCCAACCGCGCGGCTTGCTCTTATGTCGGCATCTGGATGGTCGCCTACAAACACGGCATCTTCGGGCTGAACACCTAGTTTGGTTAATGCACGCTGGAAGATAGCGGGGTCCGGCTTCCGTAAGCCTTCCCATTCCGAGATGAGAACCTCGTCAAAGAAATGACTGATTCCGAGAGCTTTGAAATTATCATATTGAAACTGTCCGTAGCCATTCGATATTAAGGCTATTTTTACACCATGACTTTTTAGCCGGGAAAGCATACTGATCAGATTAGGGAATCCAACACAATGTTTTTGAAAATAGATAAGGTAATCCTGCAGCAACTCTTCCCAGCTCATATTTTGAATATGGAATTCACTTAGCAGCTGTTGATAGACCTTGTCCTTCCATACGTAACCATGCTGGTCGAGCTCAATAAATCGTTTTACGAAAAGGTCCTTCTCAACCAGATGAAACTGAGGAATTCGGTCATATTGGTCATTAACAAATAATTCAAGTGAAGTATCTCGATCGAGCAATGTGCCATCCAGATCAAAGAGTACTGCTTTTATCTCCAATTTCAGGAGTCTCCTTTATACTTCTATTTCAAACGGAATCGTTCTTTAATTAATTGGGCTGTTACATCTGGAGCAAGATCCTTGGTCTGTATTCGGATATAGTTCTTTCTCGTAATCTCACCAGGCAAAGAATTTAAACGATGCTGCTCCATCGATAGCATTAAGTTCTTTTCAGATTGCTCAACATCCCTTTTTGTTGGTTTGTGCTGCAGCCGATGTGGAGTTCGATTACGAATTAATCTCTCCTCAAGAGCAGCCTCAAGCTCAACAAAGCAAACCTCATGTCCTTTTGATTCAAAAATGGCACAAGTCTGCTCAATAAACTCCCAGTCATTTGGCTGATCGAATGCCCATACGTAGGTGAATATCAACCCTGCTTTGTCATTCTGAGCCATCTGCTCAAATATTTCTCTGCGAATCAAATCCGATATCCGCCACATCTCCGGACTAAATCCAAAATAAGGCTGAAGAAGCTCAATCGTCTGATGATTATGGAACAGCTTTAAAGAAGTGATTTTTTCAAGCTCGTGACCTATCGTCATCTTCCCAACAGCTTGTGGACCAAAGATTAGGATAAACTTCATTTCGCCATCTCCTCTTAGGAATTATAGCTTTGTATCAAACGTGAACAGCGTATGCTGTGGAACATCACCAGTAGGTCCCTTGCACTGTTCAACAACCACATTGTTCTCGTTAGCTTCTTGTGTGAATTTGATAGACTTGCACGATAATTCATATCCGACGCCATTGCTATAATTATCTCTTGTATTATCCATTCTAACTTTAATGGAGCCTTCCTCTGACTTCAGATCGTAGATGACATAACCTCCGTCAATTATAGGCGGGATAGCAATAAGATAATCAGCTTTCCCTTCATTAGATCTATCTACAAACCGCTGCATTCTCACCAGGTCCTCATGACCAAAAGTCTTCAGGATATCACTGCCTATCTTAGTTTGGGGAGCGGTTTGTTCAGAGCTAGAGCACGAAGATAAGCTTATACTAAAGAGAATTAGTAGAATGAATATAATATTCCTAATAACAGTACAGCCCCTTTTTATTAATTCACATCACCCAAATAACGAGTGTCACGATCCATGTTTTTTATTGGTTCGACAATGGCTTTTGGATATACCCTGATCTCATCAAGCTTGTTGATCTCGATCCATTCGATCCCCACTTGGTTCTCATCCGGAATCAACACATTCTCAAAGGTTGGATGAGCAGAAATGAGCGAGCATTGAAAATAAAACTCCACCTGATGCGCCTCGGAATCTGATTCTGCAAATTCGTGGTTTTTCCCGATATACTCTCGAACATAAATGAGGTCACCAACAGTCACCTCTTCACCCAGCTCTTCCAAACACTCTCTTCTCACTGCATCCTGCAGGTTCTCACTTAATTCCTGTCCTCCACCTGGAAAAATATAAAATAACCCGTCATCGTCTTTATTTACCGTCAATAAAATTCTCTCATCTCGAATAATAATAGCTTTAGCTGAGTTACGAATTGGTCTCATGTTAACCTCCGATTGTTCAAATGTTCTAAAATAACATTAATAAATTCTGTTTTGGCATCGGCATAAGCTAGCTTATTTGTATGATGCGCACTAGCCAGCATTTCCTTAAGCTGCTCATAATTCCTTCGAACCTCAGCATGCTGATTCAAGTGATCGCGAAAAGCAAGCTGTTTTAATAAATAAGGACTGCCTGTCTCGTACATATGTATTTGATGCGTTCTGGGCTCTCCTTTATTAAAATAGTGCCGGTCAGGCAATATATTGGTCCCTTTATACGAGTAACCGATCCTCTCCAAGCCTTCAATGCAATCGTAGCCTTGTTGATAGTCTGCTAACTCAATAGCGACATCAATAATTGGCTTTGCCTTCAGCTGCTTCACAGCGGTACTTCCGATATGATGGACAGCCACAATAGTTCCGCCTATCACGCTTTCGATTCTTTCCTTCTCTTTCAAAAACTCTTGCTCCCACTCCTCTGTCCAAGGAACAAGAAACACTTCTCCTTGCGGCAGACCAAGCATGTCCTTCACTCCTCATCGAACGAACTACAAATACCATATCCTGGGACTAATAATTATACTATGCCATGTTTAATATGAGAAGGAGGTTTAGGTACGATCTATGGGAAAAATAAACGAGGTTGAAATCCTTCCACCCTCAACACAAAGGGATCAGGAATGGCTGAAGGAACTGTGGGTACTTGCATGGGGTAGCGAAACCGTCATCTCCAAAGGAAAAGAGCATCATTTTCAGGATCATAATGCCGTTATAGCCTGGTTAGATGGCGCAAGGGTCGGCGCAGCTACATTTCGATTCAATGAAGATGAATGTGAGTTGGTGAGTATTAACTCGACCTTGGAGGGTTTAGGGATTGGAAGCAAACTAATCTCTGCAGTAGAGCAAGCGGCAAAGCAATCCGGAATTAATCGTATATGGATCATCACAACAAATGACAACGTAGATGCATTAAAATTTTATCAAAAACACGGCTATCGCATATCCGCCATATATCCTAATGCAGTAGTTGAGGCAAGAAAACAAAAGCCCTCCATCCCTCTCATCGGAAATTATAATATCCCCCTTCAAGATGAAATCGAGTTAAAAAAAGATCTATAAACAAAAAAGAGAAAGCGCAATAAAAACACGCTTTCTCTTTTTCTCTGTTCCCCTCCCCTAATGTCAATGCGGGGAGTCCTTTTGGGGGTTTGAGGGTTGAGGCCTAGGGGGATGGAGGGTTTGTATCTCCTGGAGGAGCGTAGCGCTCGCCTTTGCCATTCGTGAAATCTCGTTGAAAACGAGTTGATTCGAAATTTCACGATGGCAACAGCGGCCGGAAGGAGATACAAACCCGCCATCCCCTGCTCTTCCCTCAATTACACAGCCTCAATCGCTTTCCCCGTAAATTGACTATTATACAAATCCGCATAGAAGCCGCCTTGCTCAATAAGCTGCTCATGAGTACCTTGCTCAATGATCGAGCCTTGGTTCATCACAAGAATGAGGTCGGCATCACGAATTGTCGACAGACGATGCGCAATAACGAAGCTTGTTCTGCCTTCCATCAGATGGCCCATTGCCTTCTGAATGAATACTTCCGTCCGAGTATCAACACTAGAGGTTGCTTCATCAAGAATAAGAATAGATGGGTCAGCCAATATTGCGCGGGCAATGGTCAATAATTGCTTTTGCCCTTGCGAAATATTCGAAGCCTCTTCATTCAGGATCGTATCATAACCGTCCGGCAGCGTCCGAATGAAGTGATCGGCATGAGCAGCTTTGGCTGCGTTTACGACATCCTCTTCCGTTGCCCCTTCACGACCATAGGCGATATTATCACGGATTGTACCGTTAAAGAGCCATGTATCCTGAAGCACCATCCCGAACATGCCACGCAGATTACTGCGTCTCATATCGGTAATATTGACACCATCAATGGTAATCCGTCCGTCACTCAGCTCGTAGAACCGCATGAGCAGGTTAACTAGCGTTGTTTTACCAGCGCCCGTTGGACCTACGATAGCTACAGTCTGACCTGGCTGCACATCAATGTTCATGTTCTCAATCAATGTTTTGTCAGCGGTATAACCAAACTTCACCAGATCGAACTTGACAGAACCATTCGGACGAGCGACTGTTTTTGCAGGATTTGCCTCCAGCACTTCCTCTTCTTCATCCAGAAGCTCAAATACACGTTCTGCAGAAGCAATCGTCGATTGGATCACGTTCGAAATATTCGCCAGCTGCGTAATTGGCCAAGTAAACTGTCTCGTGTATTGAATGAAAGCCAGAATATCACCGACCTCGATTGCTCTCTTCGTTACGAGAATACCGCCAACGATGCTGACAAAGACGTAGCCAATGTTACCGATGAAACTCATGATCGGCATAATGATGCCGGAGATAAATTGAGCACGCCAGCCTGCATTATACAATTCATCATTCATTTTATTGAATTTCTCAATCGATTTATTCTCATGGCCAAAAGCTTTAACGATTTTATGACCGGTATACATCTCTTCGACATGACCGTTCAGCTTACCAAGCTCGGCTTGCTGCTTCACAAAATGCTTTTGCGAGCGTTTTGCAATTACAGCTGTTGCTGCCAAACTGACTGGAATCGTTAAGAATACGATCAACGTCATTAGTGGACTGATGGTGAGCATCATCACGATAATACCAACCAACGTAATAACAGAAGTAATAAGCTGAGTTAAGCTCTGCTGCAGCGTATTAGCGATATTATCCACGTCATTAACGACCCGGCTTAAAATATCACCATTTGACTTCGCGTCAAAATATTTGAGCGGCAGCCGGTTAAACTTCGCATTCACCTGTTTACGCAAATCATAGACGGTATTCTGCGCTACACCCGCCATCAAGTATTGCTGGATATAGCTGAACACGGAACTGATAATATACAAGACAACAAGAATAAGCAGAATTTGATTAATCGCGTCAAAATCAATACCCGGTCCGCCGGCTTGTTTCCCAAAAACACCTTCATACAGCTTTGTCATCGCTTTACCCATAATTTTAGGGCTCACGATACTAAATACGGTACTGAGTATAGCTGTAAGCAATACTAGCAACAGCTTGGTTTGATGCGGCTTCAAATAAGCCATTAAACGGAACAACGTTCCTTTAAAATTTTTCGCCTTTTGTACAGGCATTCCAAATCCACCAGGTCCGCCACCCATGCCTGGGCCTTTACCAGGTCCGCCCGGTGGACGACCATTACCTTTTTGTTGGCTCATGCGATCTCCTCCTCAGACAGCTGCGACGATACAATCTCCTTGTAGACACCGCATGTTTGCATAAGCTCTTTATGATTGCCGATTCCCGCAATACGCCCTTCGTCTAGAACAATAATACGATCGGCATCCATAACGGTACTTACACGCTGTGCCACAAGCATGACTGTCGCATTGCCAATCTCCGGCTTCAGAGCAGCACGCAGCTTCGCATCTGTCTTGAAATCCAGTGCCGAGAAGCTGTCATCGAACACATAAATCTCCGGTCTTCTCACCAATGCACGTGCAATGGACAAGCGTTGTTTCTGGCCGCCTGATACGTTATTGCCGCCTTGTGCAATTGGCGCATCATAGCCATTCTCCATCCTGCCGATAAATTCCGAAGCCTGTGCAATAGCAGCAGCATGTTTGATCTCTTCATCCGTTGCTTCTTCATGTCCGTAACGAATATTCTCCGCTACCGTGCCCGTAAAGAGAACTGCCTTTTGCGGCACAAACCCGATTCTGTGACGAAGATCCTCCTGTGACATATCTCTGATGTCCATGCCATCAATGATGACTTGTCCGTCATTTACGTCATAGAAGCGTGGAATCAAGCTTACCAGCGTAGATTTACCCGCTCCGGTACCGCCAATAATTGCTGTAATCTCGCCTGGACCTGCCTGGAACGAAATATCTGACAGCGCTGGCTGCTCTGCACCAGGATAGCTGAAAGTAACGTTTTTAAACTCTACATACCCTTCTTTACCGCTATTCTTCTTGGTTACCGCTTTGTCTGTCAAAGTAGGTACCATATCGAGTACTTCATTGATACGCACGGCCGATGCCTGTGCACGAGGAATCATAATAAGCATCATCGACATCATAAGCAGCGAGAACATGATTTGCATGCCATATTGGATAAAGGCCATCAATGAACCGATTTCCATGTTTCCGTTGTCAATCCGAATACCGCCGATTGCGATAATAACAATCGTCGAGATGTTCATGATCAGCATCATAAGCGGCATAAGAACCGCCATAATTTTGTTTACACGTACCGCAGTATCCGTCAAATCTGCATTCGCTGCATCAAACTTTTTGTTCTCATAGCTAATACGGTCAAACGAACGGATAACACGAATACCCGTTAATCCTTCGCGAAGAACAAGGTTCAACTTATCAATCTTCACCTGCATGGCTTTAAAGAGTGGAATCCCTTTGCGAACAACGAGGAAGATAGCGCCTGCAAGCACCGGAATAACGACTACAAATACAAGGGACAGCTTCGCATCCTTCGAAATCGCCATAATAATACCGCCGATACACATCATTGGTGCGGTAATCATCATACGAAGAATCATGATAAGCACTTGCTGCACCTGTGTAATATCATTCGTAGTCCGCGTGATCAGGGACGCCGTACCAATCTTATCAAATTCCTGCAGCGAGAAATTCTCGACATGTCCAAACACCTTCGTGCGGACATCCCGTCCAAACCCCATTGCAGATTTCGACGAAAAATAACTGGCCAGCACGGAGCATATCCCGCCTCCAGCCGCTACAAGCAGCATAAAGCCGCCAATCTTCCAAATATAAGCTTTGTCTCCTGTCGAGACACCCTTGTCAACGATATCAGCCATTAATGTTGGCAGATACAAATCAGACAACGTCTGAAGGAAGACGAATACTAACACACCAATAACAAATAGCCGAAATGGCTTCAAATAGCGGAACAATTTCAACATTAATTAATCATCTCCACCTGAATCGTTCAGATTCATTTGTTCGAAATAAGCCGTAGTCTTCTTAAGCAGTCGGGTTAAATGCTCAGTATCCTCTACGCCTAAATATTCAATAAGACCGTTCATCCGATCTAGAAAACCTTTTAATGCCTTCTTAGCAGTTAAATCTCCTTCTTCGGTCAGGGATACCAGGACCGCTCTTCTGTCTTTCGGGTCCTCTTTACGTTCGATAAGTCCCATCTCTTCCAACCGGTTGAGCAACTGTGTGACTGTTGGAGAGGTTACGCGCAGAAACCGGCTTAAATCCGATACTTTAATTCCTTCTTCCCCTTTGCCCATACGCTTGATTACAACTAACAGCCGAATCTCACTATGCTTCTGTTTAAGATCCAGCGGCTGATGATTCCAGTTCATTTTATTAAACAGCATAAACATTTCAATCAGTTTCCGCGCTGCGGTCTCTTCTCCACCGCCGGCCATTTAATCACCTCAACTTTAAATATGTAAGTCGCCAATTATTTTAGTACTCATATTAATTGGCTACCTAATTATATTTCAACATTTTACCCTCGTCAATCAAAATGAGATTTATTGCAGGGGATTCTTAGGAGATTCTCATTTATTTCTCATAAAGGTGCCTGCTCTTATGGTCCACCTGCCTTTTTCTCTAATTGTAAGAATTTGTGTTGTTTTGATTGTGTTATAGTAAATCCAGCCAAGATGGAATCTGAATTCGAATGAATTTACAAACGAAAGGAAACCATACAACCATGAAAACACTAAAATCCCTTAAAAAATTAATGACTTTAAGTATTCTTGCTACAATCGCATTGTCTGCTTTCACTTTAAGCTCCACTTCGAACCATGCAGAGGCTGCAACTGCAAAAACCCTAGCTTTAATCAGTGAAGGAAAAAACTACTTAGGAGTACCTTATAAATACGGTGCCCCAGTCGGCATTACATATGCTTTTGACTGCTCCTCTTTCACGAAGTTTATGTTCGCTGGCCTAGATGTTAACCTGCCACGTACAGCAAATGAGCAAGCAGCGGTTGGCAAAAAGGTTCCAAAAACGGAACTAAGCACGGGTGACCTTGTATTCTTCAGAACAAATGGAATCAGCATCAGCCATGTAGCCATCTATGCCGGTTCTAAAAAAATTCTGCACAGCTCCACTAGCCAAGGTGTAACTGTATCCGATATGTCCAGCTCTTACTGGAATACCAAATATGTAACTGCACGCCGCGTATTAAACTAATTTATTTCACATACAAATGGTTGAGCTTCTAGCTCAGCCATTTTTTTATGTGCTTAAAGGATAATTTATCATTCGTATGGAATTGTTGGTGGGAGAGCAGATACATATGGAGGGGTCGACATGGAGATTAGAGTTTTGGATATAGAAGATGCTGAATGTTGCCATGAGCTTCGGCTGCAATCTTTGCTGGACAGCCCCGAGGCCTTCTTAACCACTTATAAGATTCAGAGCGCTCGGCCCATAGAAGAGATTCGTCAGCAGATTAAACCTGAAGATGGCCGCTTTACTTTAGGCGCCTTTGAGGACAACCAGCTCGTAGGCATGGTTACTTTCGTTAGAGAAGTCAGACCAAAAATTATTCATAAAGGAAATATCTACGCCATGTATGTTGCACCAGGTGCTCGAGGTCAAGGATTAGGTAAAGCCTTGATTAAGGAACTGGTGAGAAGAGCCTCCCTTCTGGATGGTCTGGAGCAGATCAACCTGACCGTCATATCCGATAATGCTGCAGCCAAACAACTTTACGCTAGCTGCGGTTTTAAGGTATTTGGAATTGAACGAAATGCCATGAAGTCCGGAGGACAATATTGGGACGAGGAAAATATGGTGCTGTTCTTAACGTAAAAAAAGACCGTTTTCTCAAACGAGAAAACGGTCTTTCTTCTATTATATAGAAGCTTATTTGCTCAAAGTTTCGGTCAGTACCGGAACAATCTGCGATTTACGCGAAACTACGCCTTTAAGAAGAGCTTTGTTGCCTTCCAACGTTATGTTGTAAGCTTGTTCAACCGCAGCTGCTTTGGAACCCAAAGTAAGTGCGATGGAATCGCTGTTCAGGATGTCAGTTACAACAAGTACGAACAGATCAAGACCTTTTTGTGCGATAATTTCGTTGATTGCTGCTTCAAGATCAGCTTGGCGAACAAGTACGTCGTTCGTATCAACCGCGTTTACTTGAGCGATTTCAACTTTAGCGCTGCCCATCGAGAATTCTTTAGCATCAAGGGACAGAAGCTGTGCAATTGTTTTGTCGCGAAGATCAGCGCCAGCTTTCAGCATTTCAAGGCCATATACGTCAGCGTCAACACCAGCGATTTCAGCCAGCTCACGAGCTGCTGCTACGTCTTGATCTGTGCAAGTAGGCGATTTGAATAGAAGGGAGTCCGAAATAATAGCGGAAAGCATCAGACCAGCGATTTCTTTGCGGATCTCTACGCCGTTTTCTTTGTACAATTTGTTAAGAATTGTCGCTGTGCAGCCAACTGGCTCAGCACGGAAGTACAAAGGACCAGCAGTCTCGAAGTTTGCGATACGGTGGTGATCGATAACTTCAACAACGCGAACTTTGTCAATATCGGAAACGCTTTGCTGGCGCTCGTTATGGTCAACCAGAATAACGTTGTTTACTTCACCTGCCACTGTCTCAACAAAACGTGGAGCTTCTGTTTTGAATGTATCCAGTGCATATTGTGTTTCGCCGTTTACGTCGCCAAGGCGTACTGCTTCTACGTTAAAACCAAGTTTCGCTTTCAATTCCGCATAGGCAATCGCAGAACAGATTGTATCTGTATCCGGATTTTTATGTCCGAAGATCAATGTTTTTTCCATTGTGTGCATTCTCCTTATTTCCCATTTATAGAAACCCAAAACTGATTATATCGCATTATGCGTTTTATTCCTACTATTTTACACCGTGAGAAGATCATATCCTGCCGCTCTTTTGCTCGATTATTCCAGCCTTTGAAGCTTGCCTAATAACAGAATTCGATGGTATAGTACCTCAATATATAGAAATCCGTAATAAGAGAATAGGAGAGCCTACTTATGTCTTATAAAATTGCTTTCTTTGACATCGACGGTACGTTACTTGATGAAGAAAAACAAATTCCACAGGATACAATTGATGCGATCCGCGAACTGCAAGCAAGTGGTGTTCCTGCCGTAATCGCTACCGGCAGAGCGCCCTATTTCTTCGCTCCAATTGCTGAGAAGCTTGGTATTGATTCTTATGTTAGTCTAAACGGCGCCTATGTTGTGTACAAAGGCGAAGCGATTTATCACCGTCCGATTCCTCGCGAAGACGTGGAGATCTTAGTGAAGCATGCCAATACACACAACCATACCCTTGTGTATGAAGGGCATAATGCTTTTTACCGGAATACGGAGTCACATCCTCATGTCTTTAATTCCGTTGCATCCCTGCAGGTTGCGCAGCCTGGATTCGATCCGGATTTCTGGCAGAAGGAAGATGTCTATCAGATCTTCTTACATTGTACCGCTGAGGAAGAGCATCTATACGAAGAGGCTAATCCAGGTTTGCGGTTCATCCGCTGGCATGAGACGGCTATGGACGTTCTTACAAATGACGGCTCCAAAGCTCAAGGTATCAAGGCGCTGCTGAAGCTTCTTAACATCGCTCCAGAGGAAGCTGTAGCTTTTGGAGACGGCCTGAATGATAAAGAAATGCTGGAGGTTGTTGGTCTCGGTATTGCTATGGGCAATTCCCACAAAGAGCTGATGCCTTTCGCCAACTATATTACTTCGCATGTGAGTGAGAGCGGCATTCGCAAAGGACTTGTACATGCCGGCCTAATTAAATAATGAGCTTGAACAGCCCGCGGATCCCGCGGGTTTTTATTTATTTCCGGGTAATCATGTATCGTAATCGGCTTCTTTTTCCAAACTAACCATTGACTGTTGACAGCGCGCCCTTTAAGTCCTGCTCTCCCCGTCTCTGAGGCCTCCCTTTACCAGTCCATAACTTGACAACACTAAATATATTATTTATATTTATTTACAAAAAGTAACCGAGTGAAGGAGGGCTTCATCATGTCCATAAGCATTCATCCAGATACAAAACTTGGCGAAGTAAAACTTAAAATCAGTGACCTGGCACAATCTCTTCGCTTCTATACAGAGATAATTGGACTCAAGGTATTGAATCAAACCGAACGTACCGCGATTATGGGCCATGTCCATCTTCATACAGCAGGCCTTCCGGAATCACGAGCCTTTTACAATGGCTTGCTTGGCTTTGATATAGTCGGCGATTATACCCAGATGCGAGCCTTGTTCGTATCTGCTGGCGGTTACCATCACCATCTTGGGCTTAATATATGGGCAGGAATTGGAGCACCCGCTCCTTCGCCGCAATTAACTGGTCTTGATTATTACACTATCGTGTACCCGGACCATGGCGAACTGTCCTCCACCCTCGAGCGTCTGCTTGCTGCTGGCGTAACCGTCGAACAGCAAGATGACGGCACTGCCTTTGTTACCGATCCTTCAAGCATTCGAATTAAACTTACCACCAAACTTGTCCAACAAAACGATTAAGCATATGCTTACGATGCAAGAATCATCACGAATAGTCTTATCCGGACTATTTGTGTGATAATTCTTTTAAGGCTTATGCTTACGATGCAAGAATCATCACAAATGTTCTTATCCTGACCATTTGTGTGATAATTCTTTTAAGGCTTATGCTTACGATGCAAGAATCATCACGAATAGTCTTATCCGGACTATTTGTGTGATAATTCTTTTAAGGAGCTGTTACAATGACAGATATTATTTTCCACGGTCATTCTTGCGTACAGATTTCATCGGGGGACAACTCGCTTGTGATCGACCCTTTTTTAAGAGGCAATGAACTTGCAGTCACTAAACCGGAAGATATTAAAGTAAACTCCATTCTTCTGACACATGCTCATGTGGATCACATTCTAGATGCGGAGCCGATCTCCAAAGCGAATAATGCTCCAGTAGTTGCTAATGTCGAGCTTGCTACTTATATGTCCTGGAAGGGCGTCGAGACCATTGGCATGAACATTGGCGGTACCGTTGATCTAGGCTTCGCCAAAGCGAAGATGATCCAGGCTTTCCACAGCTCCGGCATTACAATTGCAGAAGAGCAGCGTATTATTTATGGCGGCATGCCAGGCGGCTATATCATTACGATTGATGGGAAAACCATTCTCCATACCGGCGATACGGGCTTATTCGGAGATATGAAGATGATCGGCGACCGTCATGACATTGACGTAGCTCTCATTCCAATCGGTGATCACTACACCATGGGACCTGAAGATGCACTGCAAGCAGCAGAATGGTTCGGCGCGAAGCTGACCATCCCTGTTCATTACAACTCGTTCCCGATTATCCGCCAGGACGCAGAAGCTTTCGTGCAAGCACTCGAGGCAAAAGGCTTAAAAGGCCAGCTGCTCGAACCAGGCCAGAAGCTGTCTATCTAATAATTAAGCTGTCTTCCAGACTTAAGGAAGACAGCTTTTTTCATTTTTTTATGTCCGGTTAAGGAAATTTCGCCTGAAAACGACGATAATAATAGAACAAGTCAATGAGAGGCGGAAGTAGAAGTGACTGCTATGAATGGAATAAAAATCTTGCTCGCGGATGACGAGCCTCATATCCTGCAATTCCTGGAGTTGGGACTGCTTAATGAAGGGTTCGAGATTCGCACAGCTACTGATGGAGCAGCTGCCTTACAGCTCGCAAAGGAATTTCAGCCGCATGTCCTCGTCCTCGACGTTATGATGCCGCAACTGGACGGATTCGGTGTATGCCAAGCGGTGAAGGATACCGGAGCTAACCTAGCCGTCATCATGCTCACTGCAAAGGATGAGATTGAGGATCGGGTAAAGGGTCTTACCCTCGGCGCGGATGATTATGTCGTTAAGCCGTTCAGCTTTGAGGAGCTGCTCGCCCGTATAAAAGCCCGCCTGCGTAACCAATTCCCAAGTTTATTGGGAGAAGCCATTTACGGGTCTTTCCGCATTAATGATTTAAAGAAAGAGCTCAGCTACCAAGACCGGATTCTAGAGCTGTCCCCTACCGAATACGAACTGCTGAAATATATCGTTATCAATAATGGTATTGTCCTCAGTAAAGCACAAATACTCGACAGCGTCTGGGGTTACCGTTTCGGCGGAGAAGAAAATATTGTGGAAGTGTATATCCGTTCATTAAGGGATAAGCTCGGCGATAAGGAGCACCGCCTGATTCGTACCCTTCGGGGTATCGGCTACCGGGTGGATCTGCCATGACCCGGCATTTGTTCTCACCCCGCTCCCTCCGATTTAAGCTGCTTCAACGATCACTCTTACTCATCGCTCTGCTTCTCCTTATGATAGGAGCTTTGCAATATGTTCTTATGAAAGATTTTCTCTATAAAAATAAAGCCGAAGCACTGGAAGCCCAATTAATCTCGCTCCCTCGCGACTGGTTCATCTACGGCATTGAGCAACCTGTCGGCACTGATCTTCAGCAGCCTATGCCCGGACCTTTTTTTTATCAGCCGGACTTGTCTCTTGCTTACATTAATACAGAAGGCATCGTTAAAGATCTGTCCGGCAACGATGAGCTAAAAGCGCCGCAGCTGCCAGCCGGGCAATACAAAGAGCTGCTTGAGCAAGAACCCCATCGCGGCAAGCCCGGCGGCTATCAGATTGTAGAGGACAAGAATGGAACGAAGCAGCTCGTCGTGCTCCTTGTCATTGGCCCGCCGGGGAATCCGGAAGGCATCATTCAAGCAGGCTCGAATATTACCATACTTACACAAGTTCTGATGACACAGCTGGCTATCTTCATCGGTCTATCCGTCCTTGCCCTTGCTGCAGGTGTATCCCTCTATCTCCCGCTGCTTCGCCGCACCTTGAAGCCGCTGTCGAATATCGTGCAGACCGTTAGCGAAACTCATGCAGCTAATCTGAATGAACGGCTGCCTGTGCATCAAGGCCAGCAGGAAGTAGACCAATTAGCCGTTGCATATAACGGTATGTTGGAGCGTTTGGATCATTCTTTTGAGGCTGAACGTCAGACTACAGACCGTATGAGGCAATTCATCGCCGATGCGTCGCATGAGCTGCGGACACCACTCACTTCTATACAAGGGTTTATCGAAGTGCTGCTTAGAGGAGCCGCTGAGAAACCTGAACAGCTCCAATCTGCTTTAAAGAGTATGCAAATGGAATCCAAACGCATTAATAGGCTCGTTGAGGATTTACTGCTTCTAACGAAGCTGGACCAAGCTCCTGCGCCTGAAAGAATCGAGACCCAGCTCGACCAGCTGCTGCAAGAAATGGAGCCGCAGCTTCGTCTGTTGGCAGGCAGCCGTGCAACTCATCTATCGTTCAGCCGGGAAATCCGGGTCTACTGTCATCCCGATCAAATCAAGCAAGCGATACTCAATCTATTCCTGAATGCGGTACAGCATACCGATCCGAATACCGGAGAGCTGTCACTTACGCTGTACTCGGAAGATCAGCAAGCTGTTATTGAAGTGGCTGACAATGGGCCAGGCATCGCCGAGGAGTATCTCCCACATCTGTTCGAACGGTTTTACCGGAGTGAATCATCGCGAACGCGCAAGACCGGCGGTGCCGGTCTTGGCCTTGCTATTACCAAATCCATCATGGAAATGAATCAAGGATCTGTCCATGTTGAGAGCGTTGTAGGCTTAGGCAGCAGATTCAAGCTTAAGCTGCCGCTCCAATAAGAAAAGGCAAGGAACTGCCCCGTCATCTCAATATGACGAGGCAGTTCTTTTTATTTGGTCCAAACGCATTCAGCGTTCTTTCAGCCAGTCTTAAGATTAGCATCAGATTCAGCTTATACAATATGAATTGTTAAGAGAATGTAAACACGAGCAAGAAATGAGGTGTTATTAATGAGCAAGCTGAAGTTCAGGAATGAGCTTAAATTTTTCGTCAATCATTTGCAATATTTCACAATCCGTGAGCGATTAAAAAATTTAATGGGCTCGGATGAGCATGTAGGAACAACCGGCGAGTACCATATCCGAAGCTTGTACTTTGACGATATTTACAACAGTGCACTCCATGATAAGCTGGGCGGCATTCGCGATCGGAAGAAATATCGGATTCGGATTTATAACGGTGAAGATAATGTGATCCATTTTGAAAAGAAGCTTAAGCGCTTAGATTACATTGCGAAAATGAAAGAGCCGCTGACAAGAGATATGTACAACCGACTTATGGCCGGTGATTATGAGGTTCTGAATAGGCCGGACAAGCCTCTGTTAATGGAAATTTACAACGAGACCCAAAACAGTCTGCTGCGGCCGCAAGTAATTGTCGACTATGTCCGTGAGCCATACGTCTGCAAGAGTGGCAACGTCAGGATTACTTTTGACAAGGATTTGAGGACGGGACTGCATTCGGTTGATATTTTCGATCCTAAGCTAGCCCCAGTCAAAGCGATTGATGAAGATCTCATGATTCTGGAAGTCAAATATGATGAGTACATCCCGGGTTATATCCAATCAGCGCTCCAGCTCGAAGGACTGAACCGGCAATCCGCTTCCAAATATGTCATCTGCCGCAAGTTTCTGAAATACAACACATGGGAGGATTATTAAAATTATGGATACAACAACAACTGCAACCTCGAATGATACACAAACGTTTACAGATTTATTCAAAAGCTCCGTTCTGGACAACTTCAGTACCGGCATCGATATTTGGAAGATGCTCATTACGCTGGCGATCTCTTTTCTGATCGGACTTTTCATCTACACGCTATATAAGAGGATTTTCAGCGGCGTACTTTATTCGAAAAGTTTTAATGTCTCTCTAATCGGAATGACGATTATTACGTCTGTCGTAATTCTCGCCGTCAATTCGAACCTCGTCCTGTCGCTCGGTATGGTCGGTGCGCTGTCGATCGTTCGTTTCCGGACTCCAATTAAAGACCCGACTGACCTGATCTTCCTGTTCTGGGCAGCAGCTGTTGGTATCGTAACTGGCGCAGGCTTCTATACGCTTGCTATTGTTGGTTCCATCATCATCGGTCTCGTCCTCTTCCTGTTCGTGAAAGGCGGCAAAGTTGAGACTCCTTACCTGCTTGTCGTACAATGCGAGAATGATGAGACCGAGAAGTCGGTTCATAATCAAGTAAGCAAACTCGTAAAACGTTACAATGTGAAGCAAAAAAACGTTACTCCTAGCAACATTGAAATTACGCTGGAAGTTCGCCTGAACGATAAAGAAGGAAGTTTCGTTAATGAATTAACGCAAATTAGCGGCGTAAGACATGCCGTTCTGATCAGCTATAACGGAGATTACGTATCGTAAGAGATAGGATGGTGTTACAGATGAAAGCGAAGCTTGTTCTAACGCTCTTCTCCATCGTCCTGATCATCGGTTTGACCGGATGCGGCGCTAAGCCGACAGTGGATAACAATGACGAGGGGAATGCCGCTATCCGGGCGGCTAACTCCGAGGAAGAGCAATTTTTAGACGAAAGCGTGTTCCCAAAGGATAAAGTGGTAGACGTCAAAATTACGATGGATAAAGATGATTTCCAGGGGATTATCGATAACGCCAGCGCCGAGGAATTTCATACGGCATCCATTGATTACAACGGGCGGCATTTCGATAATGTCGGCATTCGCGCCAAAGGCAATCTGAGCTTGGCAAGTGTCGTAAGTATGGATGATTCCGACCGTTACAGCTTTAAGATTTCATTCGATGAATATGTCAATCAAACGCTAGACGGCATTAGCAAAATCAACCTTAACAACAACTACAGCGATCCCACTTACATGCGGGAATTTCTAACCTATGAGTTAGCGGAGCAGATGGGATTGCCTACTCCGAAGTTCTCCTATGTGAACGTTTATGTAAATGACGAGCTGTGGGGATTCTATCTGGCCGTTGAGCAGGTTGGAGATTCCTATCTGGAGCGCAACTTCGGCAATGCGTACGGAACACTGTACAAAGCGATTATGAGCACCGGCAGTGACCTGAAGTGGATTGATGATAAGCTGGATTCTTATCCGGGCCTTACACAGAAATCGAAGTCGTCCAACAACAATATTCTGATCGACATGTTGGATGAGCTGAACAATGGTACGGAATTAGAAAAATATATCGACGTTAACGATGCTTTAGGTTATATCGCGCTGAATGCAGCAACCAATAATATGGACAGCTATCTTGGCAGCACCAAGCAAAACTATTATTTGTACGAAAATGAAGGAGTGTTCTCGATCCTGCCATGGGATTATAATATGGCGTTTGGCGGGTTGGGGAATATGATGGGAGGCCGCGGTGGCGGTGGCAAAGCTCAAGGCGATGCTCAAGGTGAAGCTCAAGGTGGCGGTTCTGGTGCAAGGACTAGCAGCCTCTTGATCGACGAGCCGACACAAAGCGCTGTAGCCGACCGACCGCTGGTCGCGAAGCTGCTCGCTGAAGACGAGTACAAAGCGAAATATCATGACATACTGCAGACAATAGTCGATGGTTTTTTGTCTGACGAGCAATTCCAGACTCGCGTGAATGAATTGAACGATATGATCTCTTCCTATGTGAAAGCAGATCCGTCCTCATTCTACACGTATGAGGAATACGAACAAGGCATCACATCGCTGATCTCGACAAATACGAGCACTGTAACCAACATTAAGGATCAGCTCGACGGCACGATTCCCTCTTCCGGCGACGGCTCCGGCAGCGGCGGCGGTATGGGCATGCCTGGAGGTGACATTGGTGCCATGTTTGGCGGCGATAACAAACAAGGCGCAGCTCAAGACGGCGGTGCTGGCGAGCCACAGGGAGGGTTCCAAGGCGGCGATATGGGCCAACCGCCGGGAGGGTTCCAAGGCGGTGATATAGGCCAACCGCCGGGAGGGTTCCAAGGCGGCGGCGGTGGTATGCCAGCCTTCGGTAATATGGGCGGTCAAACGACCGAGAAAGACAACACCAAAGAAGCAGCAACAGCTGGCATTGCTATAATCGTGTTGATCCTGTCCTGCTTGTTCATCAAGTACTTCAACCGCAGAAGATTATAATTCAATACAAAAAAGGAGCAGGGTTTCCCTGCTCCTTTCTACTGTTCCTCCATTTTCACCTGCTCCGGATTATCGCCACAATCAACCAAACAAACAATACAGTCGCAATCCCAAACCCAATCTCAATCGCCGGGATATTCCACAGCACCGTACTCTGATGCCCCATCGATGAGCCGATAATGAGGCCCACCATAATAATGCTGAACGACAACAGCACGATACTTAAGCTCAGCCGATTGCTGATTTGGTCCATTTTTTTCAGGACAGCATTTAACTCAGGAATCGCGAGATCCAGCCCTAGCCTGCCTTTTCGCATGGAATTGAGCACACTACGCAAGCTGAGCGGAAGATCCGATAACAGCTCCAAATAATCAGGAAGATCATCCATCCACTTCCGGGCAAGCCGGCGCGGATCCAGCTTCTCGATCACCAGCTTACGGCCAAATGGCTCCGCAACATCAAACACACTGAAATCGGGATCCAGCGCCGTTACTACCCCTTCCATCGTCAAAAAGGTTTTACCAAGCAAAGTCAGTTCAGACGGGATACGTATGCCATGACGGAAAGCGAGCGCAAACAGCTCGTTAACGGATTCGCCTAGCTTTACCTGGCTGAGAGGCACTTCATAATATTTGTCCCTCATCTCGTCAACATCGGCTCGAAGCGCCTTCCTATTCGTATCTTCCGGGATAAACCCCATGCCATTAATCGCCCGAATGATTGTACTTGTACTTTGATTGCGCAGACCAATAACAAATGTGGCAAAATGCTGCTTCATATCCGGAGATAATCGTCCGACCATCCCAAAATCAAGAAAAGCCAAGGTCCCATCGGGTAAAGCGAGCATATTGCCTGGATGCGGATCCCCGTGGAAAAACCCATCGACAAGTACTTGATGAAAAATCGCTTTGGAATATCGCTCAGCAAGCTTTTTGCAATCATGTCCCTCTTTATCGAGACGTTCACGATCCGACAGCTTAATTCCTTCCACATAGTCCATGGTCAGAACAAGCTTACTGGAATATTCCCAATAGATCGCCGGGATGATCACACCATCAAGCTTGCTGCTTTGCTGGGCGAACCGTTCCGCATTGCGGGCTTCCAGCCCATAATCCAGCTCAGCCCTCAGTGCTCTTGAAATCTCATCCATCATATCGCGAAGCCGATAGTTACGCGCCCATTCCAAGCGATTTTCAGCTACCCTTGCAAGCTCGGACAAGATATCCAGATCGGTCTCAATGACCTTTTGAATGTACGGACGCTGCACTTTTACCGCGACGTGGGTGCCATCCATCAGCTTCGCTCGATAGACCTGCCCGATTGAAGCAGACGCCAGCGGCACTTCACTGAACTCGGCAAATAAACGCTCAATTGGTGAACCAAGCTCATCTTCAATAATATGTACTGCTTCCAGGTAAGAGAAAGGCTGAACATGATCCTGCAGTCGTTCCAGCTCTGCAATGATTCCCGCAGGAATAAGATCAGGCCGTATGCTTGCCATTTGACCAAGCTTTACGAATGTTGGACCAAGCTCCTCTAGAAACATGCGAAGCCGCTCGCCGACTCCGCGTTTACGAATGTCCTGTCTTTCACCGCCATGCAGCAGCAAACCGGTATCCGGCAGCCCCAGATCTTTGACAAGATACCCAAAGCCGTTGCGGACAAAAGCGATGGCAATTTCCCTATACCGCTGCAAATGCCGGAATTTCGATTTTATGCTCATACATGCGCCTCAGTTCAATCAACAGGTGTTTCTTTATGTTCCAGCGCCGCCACTCGCTGCTCAAGCTGTTCGTATTGCTCCCTTGTCACATATCTTTCTCCAACAATCGCTTGGACCCGATCTCGGATCATTTCTTCAATCTTATTGCGTGTTTCCTCGCCTTTCTTCAGAAGCTCATCAACATAAACGGAGGACTCGGCTTTAGTGATCTCACCTTTTTTCACCCATTCATCTGCCAGCTTCTCTAGCTGCTCCTTACTTGTCACCGCAAATCCAAGTCCAAACGATACAGCCCTTCCGAACAAATCTTTCACTGTAATCACTCCTAACCAGCCATTATGGAATATATCCAGTTTATGCAACTTGGCCCGATTACAGTCATCCACCTGAGCAAGTGAACCATTATCGGTAAAATCAGGAGGAATTAACGAATAATCCTTTTTCGCTTTTCGCATAATAACGTCAAAGAAGCTTACGCTTACGATGCAAGAATCATCACGAATAGTAATTCATTTCAGGAGGCCGAAACAGATGTCGAACCGCAAATCATTGTTAGTCCCGGGAGCTCGCGCTGCACTCGAACAATTAAAGTACGAGATCGCACAAGAGCTTGGCATAACACTCCCCGCTGATGGCTATTACGGCCATATGACCACTCGTGAGATGGGGTCTATTGGTGGATCTATTACGAAACGTCTCGTCCAGCTTGCAGAGCAGCAAATCGCTGGCCGTTTCTAGTAAGCTGTGTTTTAAGCTTTTTTATACAAATACGACAAGGGCTGAACCCGGCAGATCTACTGCCTATTGGGATTAGCTCTGTTTTTTATGAAATCATTTAAGCATGAACTTCCATTTGGAGCTGAAAATCGGTAAAATGAATTAGCCCCATCGTAAATAACCCATACATATGAATTTAATGAAGAAAGGAATTTAACCATATGATTATCAAACCAAAATCACGCGGCTTTATTTGTACAACCTCTCATCCAGTAGGCTGCGCAAAGCAAGTTGAGAGCCAAGTAGAATATGTGCAGTCGCAGCCAAAAATTGAAGGTCCCCGTAACGTGCTTGTTATTGGCGCATCTACAGGCTACGGCCTGGCATCACGCATCGTGGCTTCGTTTGGCGCAGGTGCCAGCACGGTTGGCGTTTTCACCAGTAAAGGAGCTGAAGGCTCCCGTACAGCTAAGCCAGGCTGGTACAACTCCGCAGCTTTTGAGAAAGCTGCTGCAGAAGCCGGCTTGAAATCGTTCAGCCTCTCTGGTGATGCTTTCTCCGACGAAACGAAAGCAAGAACTATCGATCTGATCCGCACTGAGCTTGGCTCGGTTGATCTGGTCGTATACAGCGTTGCTGCACCACGCCGCATTCATCCGAAGACTGGCGAAGTGTTCAATTCTGTTATTAAACCAATCGGCCAAACGTACACGAACAAAACCGTTAACTTCCATAATGGCGTTGTTACAGATGCTACAATCGAACCGGCTACTGAAGAAGAAATCAGCCAGACGATTACTGTTATGGGCGGCGAAGACTGGCAAATGTGGATCGACGAGCTGCAAGCGGCAGGCGTTCTTGCTGAAGGCGCAACAACTCTTGCATACTCCTATGTTGGTCCAGAAATTACGCATGCTGTATACCGCGACGGAACAATCGGTAAAGCAAAAAACGATCTTGAAGTTACAGCGCGCCGTCTGACTGAGCAGCTGTCATCCACTGGAGGACGTGCTTATGTAGCGGTTGCTAAAGCATTGGTTACGCAATCAAGCTCAGCGATTCCTGTCGTTCCCCTGTACATCTCGACCCTCTTCAAAGTGATGAAGGAAAAAGGCATCCACGAAGGCTGTATCGAGCAAATGTACCGTATGTTCGCAACACGCCTCTATACTGATGGCCCAACACCAGTTGACGAAAAAGGCCTCATCCGTATGGATGATTGGGAAATGCGTGCAGATGTACAAGCAGAAGTAGACAAGCTGTGGAGCGAGATTACAACGGAGAACGTGTATGAGCTGTCTGATCTTGAAGGCTACCGCCGCGAGTTCTTCCAGCTGTTCGGCTTTGAAACCGACGGCGTTGATTATGAAGCAGACACAAGCCCAGAAGTAGACATTCCAAATCTTCGCTAATTAATAGATGCAAAAAGACGGAGCAGTTTACTCACCTGCTCCGTCTTTTTGTGCTCCAAACATAAGGCCAGTAACCTTTACTGCCCTTTCAGTCCAAGCTGAGCAATCAACTCATATGACTTGAGCCGCTCCTGATGATCATAGATTGCACAGTTGATGATCACTTCATCCGCCTGAGTCTGCTCAATGAACGCATTTAGCTTCTCTTCAACAGTTAGCGGACTGCCCTTAATGGATGACCGAAGCTGATTACGAACAGCCGTAAGCTCATGAGGGTTCGCTTGTCCTTCCAGCTCAGCTGGTGGCTGAATTTTTCTAGGTACTCCGCCTCGAATAAGGTTGAGGAACTGCTGCTCCAGTGTTGTACCAAGCCATACGGCATGTTCATCCGTATCGGCTGCGATCGCATTCACTCCCACCATTGCATACGGTTTATCCAGATAAGCCGATGGCTTGAAGCTGCTGCGATAAATGTCCAGCGCAGGCAGCGTAAAGTCCGGCGAGAAATGGCTCGCAAAGCCAAACGGAAGGCCAAGCTCTCCAGCTAGTCTTGCGCTGAAGTCACTCGATCCAAGCAGCCAGATCGGCACATCCAGCCCTTCACCAGGCACAGCACGAACCGCTCTCTCGGACTCCGGCCCTCTAAAATACCCGCGAAGCTCCTCAAGCATGGCCGGGAAGTTCTCGCCGCCACCGCCATACAAATCACGCCGCAGCGCCATCATCGTCTGCCGGTCGCTGCCTGGAGCACGTCCAAGACCAAGATCAATTCGCCCAGGATAAAGTGATTCCAGCGTTCCGAACTGCTCCGCGATAACAAGCGGGGCATGATTTGGCAGCATAATACCGCCTGAGCCAACTCGAATGGTTGATGTACCGCCGGCAATATGACCAATAACTAGCGAAGTAGCCGAGCTAGCAATACCAGGCATACTGTGATGTTCAGCAACCCAGTAACGAGTATAACCCCATTTTTCTGCGTGCTGAGCAAGATCAAGGCTGTTGCGCAATGCGTCAGACGCGGTAGAACCTTCAACAATTGGTGCAAGATCTAATATGGATAGCTTGACGTTGCCAAGCTTTTTAATTGAAGACATCTTTAACACTCCTTCTCCTCATGACATCATGTCCATTATAACGAAGTTCCTTTCACTCTGCTATACATTAGTAAGTGACTCGTGGAATGCAATAAGCAATTCCTCCTTAGTCTGTACAAAAATCCCCCGAATTTCCGCCAATGACTGTTTGATTACGCTTTACGAAACCCCATTATTCGAGCTATAATAAAGACATAACGATTTTTGAAATAGAGTTTCACAGAATGAAACAAGCAAAATCGTCAACATTATTCCAAGGAGGAATTCCCGCACATGGCAAACCAAGATCAATACTCTGTACGGTCCAGCCTGGAAGTCGGCGGCAAGTCGTATGCTTACTATCGTTTGCAAGGACTTGAGGACCAAGGACTCGGCGAAATTTCTAAACTTCCATTTTCCATTAAAGTATTGCTCGAAGGCGCAGTTCGTCAATTCGACGGCCGTGCTATTACGAAAGAGCATGTGAAACAACTGGCTGACTGGGCGGTTAACCGCGATGACAAAGAAATTCCATTCATTCCTTCCCGTATCGTACTGCAAGATTTGACTGGTGTACCAGTTGTTGTTGACCTTGCAGCAATGCGTGAAACAGTTAAAAAAGCTGGCGGCGACCCTAAAAAAATCAACCCGCTTGTACCTGTCGATCTCGTAATCGACCACTCGGTAATGGTTGACGCGTTTGGTTCCCCAGACGCACTGGAAATCAACCAACGCATCGAGTTCGAACGGAATGCAGAGCGCTACCGCTTCTTCCGTTGGGCACAAACGGCATTCGATAATTTCCGTGCTGTACCACCAGATACAGGTATCGTTCACCAAGTTAACTTGGAGTACCTGGCATCCGTTGCTGCTACAAAAACAGTTGACGGCGAAACTTTCGTATTCCCTGATTCCCTTGTAGGTACTGACTCCCATACGACTATGATCAACGGTCTTGGTATCGTTGGCTGGGGCGTAGGTGGTATCGAAGCAGAAGCTGGTATGCTTGGTCAACCACTCTACTTCGTAACTCCTGAAGTTATCGGTTTCAAACTGACTGGCAGCTTGGCAGAAGGCGCTACGGCGACTGACCTTGCCCTGACAATCACTCAATTGCTTCGTAAAAAAGGCGTTGTAGGCAAATTCGTCGAGTTCTTCGGTTCCGGCTTGTCGAACATCAGCCTGCCTGACCGTGCTACAGTTGCCAACATGGCTCCTGAGTATGGCGCAACAGTTGGTTTCTTCCCTGTTGATACAACTACGCTTGAATTCTTGCGCGCTACTGGCCGTACAGAAGAGCAAATCGAGCTGGTTGAGGCTTATTACAAAGCTCAAGGCATGTTCCGTACAGATGCAACGCCAGACCCTACCTTCACTGAAGTGGTTGAGCTTGACCTGGCGACTGTTGTACCTTCCCTTGCTGGTCCTAAACGTCCGCAAGACCGTATCGAGCTGACTTCGATGAAAGAAGCTTGGAACGAAATCGTTCGCAAGCCAGTCGACAAAGGCGGTTACGGCCTGACAGAAGAGAAAACAGAAGAAGTTGTTACTATTAACCACGCTAACGGCAAAGTCAGCGAAATGAAAGCAGGCGCAGTTGTACTGGCCGCAATCACAAGCTGTACAAATACTTCTAACCCTAGCGTTATGGTTGGCGCTGGCCTTGTTGCGAAGAAAGCTGTCGCTCGTGGTCTTGTTAAACCAGAATACGTGAAGAGCTCGCTGACTCCAGGTTCCCTGGTTGTTACTGATTATCTCGTAAAAGCTGGCCTGCTTGAGTCGCTTGAAGCTCTTGGCTTCCACGTTGCAGGTTATGGCTGTGCAACTTGTATCGGTAACTCCGGTCCATTGCCAGACGACGTTAGCCAAGCTATCGCTGACAACGACATGACAGTTGCTGCAGTATTGTCCGGTAACCGTAACTTTGAAGGCCGTATTCACGCGCAAATCAAAGCTAACTACCTGGCATCGCCGCCACTGGTTGTTGCATACGCACTTGCTGGTACAGTTAACATCGACTTTGCAAGCGAGCCAATCGGCTTCGATCCGCAAGGCGAGCCTGTCTTCCTGAAAGACATCTGGCCAACAAACCAAGAAATCGCTGACGCGATGAGCGCTTCGTTGTCCCCAGAAATGTTCCGTGCGAAATACGAGAATGTATACACGCAAAACGAACGTTGGAACGCTATTCCAGTACCAGAAGGCGAACTGTACGAGTGGGATCCAAAATCCACTTACATCGCTAACCCGCCGTTCTTCGACAGCCTTGCTGACGGCATCCGTGACGTTGAAGACATCAAAGCAGCAAAAACGTTGCTTGCTCTTGGCGACTCGGTTACAACTGACCATATCTCGCCTGCAGGCAGCATCCGTCCAGATGCTCCGGGCGGTAAATATCTGATCGCTAACGGCGTTGAGAAGAAAGACTTCAACTCCTATGGTTCCCGTCGTGGTCATCACGAAGTGATGGTTCGTGGTACATTCGCGAACATCCGTATTCGTAACCACATGGCTCCAGGTACTGAAGGCGGCTTCTCGACTTACCAGCCTACTGGCGAAGTAACTTCCGTATACGAAGCATCGATGAAATACCAAGCAGACAAAACAAACCTGGTTGTACTTGGCGGTAAAGAGTACGGTACAGGCAGCTCCCGTGACTGGGCAGCAAAAGGTACGTTCCTTCTGGGTGTTAAAGCCGTTATTACAGAAAGCTTCGAACGTATCCACCGTTCCAACCTGGTTGGTATGGGTGTTCTTCCGCTTCAATTCCAAGCTGGCCAAGGCTGGCAGGCGCTTGGTCTGACAGGCTTTGAAACATTCGATATCGTTGGTCTGACGAACGATGTTCAACCTGGTGACCTGGTTTCCGTAATCGCTACTCGCGAAGACGGTTCGCAACTGGAATTCAAAGTTATCGTACGCCTCGACTCCCTTGTGGACGTTGACTACTACCGTAACGGCGGTATCCTGCAAACTGTACTGCGCCAAATGATTCAGAACTAATTCATTCTTAATAAGAAAAAGGTGAGCCTTCGCGGCTCACCTTTTTTTATACCCTGCTAATCTTTCTTAACCGATTGATCATGAGGGACAATAACGGTAACAGATTTATTCGTTACATTACCGGCTTTGTCGGTTACTGTGTACGTAATTGTGTAAGTACGTCCATCCACACCGCCGGAACGTTCTGCACGCAAGCTGAACGACTGATCCAATGTGCCGTAATCAGCGCTTTGAATATCCGCATCCTTCCCTGCTGCCAGCGTCTCATTGCTGGTGATGGAGGTCAATACAACGGAAGCAATCCCCGAAGTAGAATCTGTTCCTTCTACGACAGCATTTACATTAAACAGCTTATGATTCGCCGGCCACAGTTCTGTTTTATCGAGCGTCACCTTCAATGCAGGTGCTGTCTTATCGATTTGAATACTAACTGAATGCGAAGACTCTACATTGCCTTCGTGATCCTCGCTCCAGTAGACAAGCGTATGCTCGCCATCTTCGGTAACTTGAAGCGACGTCCCCTCCTGTTTCGAACCTCCATCCAGTGTATAGTAAGTAGCTGCAACGCCGGAAACACTGTCACTAGACGTTAAGTTAACGGTTACATCATGGTTGACCCATCCATTAGGAGCATTATCGGATGTTGATGGCGCCGTTGTATCTACAAGATAAATATTAGGTGCTGCTGGCATATCCATTCCGTTGCCCAGATAGAAGCTTGTATGCGGCGGCTGATTATAGCCTGTGTTCTGCCACGCGATACCCAGCCTGTATATCGGATCGTGCATCAACGTACGTATCTTCTGATCCGTAACAGCTGTTGTGGAATAGATTCGAAGCGCACTGCTATCTTCCGTTCTAACAACAACCTCTTCTCTCCAGTCGCCTAGAAGATCTGCTTGCAGAGAGGGGTTGCCTTTTGTCCCGTTATTGGAAAATGTACCGCTAAAAGTCTCAATACGATCGAGCTGATTATTCTCATAATCCCATTTATCAATCCTCGGAACACCATTGCCTGTAGCAGCATTCCAATCATGATCTAGAAGCTCACGGCTCAAATCGCCGTCCCACCAGATAGCAAAGTTAGAAGTCGGAATTTCGGTTGAAATCTTCGTACCTTCAGCATTGTACATGAAGCCGTTCAGGTTGCTTTCCGTAGCTGCCGACTTCATTGCATCAATGGCCCATGATTCTTCACCTTCATATCTTGGGTCTACATCAGCCGACAAGCCCCTGCCCGTATCCGCGCCAACCTGAGGCTGTCCATATAACGGTGTACCTGTCCGTGCATCAATCATCGTTGCCGAGTAAGGACTGCCTGTCTCCTCCTGCACCGTCCACAACTCAAGGCCAAGATGCGAAGGAATCAAGTCGCCTAGATGCATGGCATCGCCATGACCGAGCTTAGTACTCCAAAGTAAAGTGCCGTCATCATCTACAGCTGTATTGCCGGTAATGATCTCATCCTTGCCGTCAGCATCTACATCACCAACACTAAGCTGATGGTTCCCCTGCCCGTATCCAGGATTCGGAGAATCATATTTCCATACTTTGCTCAGCTCACCATCTCTCCAGTTGTAAGCGACGAGCACCATTCTAGTATAGTAACCACGTTGCAAAATAAGGCTTGGACGCTGTCCATCCAAATAGGCAATCGCTGCGCCAAACCGGTCAATTCGGTTACCGTACGTATCTCCCCAGTCTCCGATATTGCCTCTTGGCGGATCATAATCTTCCGTAGCAAGTGCTTTGCCGGTTGATCCTTCGAATATCGAGAAATATTCCGGACCATCCAGCACATACCCGCCAGAATTCCGGTAATCCGCAGCGGCATCGCCAATTACGGTCCCGGTACCATCAATCGTTCCGTCAGCTGTCCGAGCTGCAACCTCTGCTTTGCCGTCTCCATCCAGGTCATAAACCATTGGCTGCAAATAATGTGCACCAGAGCGAATGTTTGGACCCATGTCGACTCGCCATAGACGTGTGCCGTCCATTTTGTAAGCGTCCAAATACGTATTGCCTGTTATACCCGATTGGGAGTTATCTTTCGAGTTGCTTGGATCCCATTTCAATACGATTTCGTAAGTTCCGTCTCCATCCAGATCACCTACGGAAGCATCATTCGCGCGGTAAGTATATGCCTCACCAACACTTGTTACGCCATCGGCAGGCTTTTGAATAGGTACGGTGAGGTAGTTGGTATTCCAAGGTGTTACTGTCTCAGAAGGCTCCTGCTCCGTACCGTTCAGCACTGCACGGACGTAGTAAGAAGAATCCGAAGTTCCATTCTCATCAACATAGTTGGTGCTGGTTTGAATGGGAGCAGTGTTGATTTGGGCGCCATTACGATACAGATTGAATCCGAGATTGTCCGGTTCAGTACCCAGCAGACGCCAGGAAACAAAGACATGACCATCTTCTTCAATCGCTACGAGTCCTCTTCCCAAATCCTCCATTTGTCTAGCTGGAACCTGCTTAGGCGTCTCGCTTATACTTACCGCTGCAGACTCCGTATCGCCTTCACCGTCATAGGCATACACACCTGTTACTTTAAAGGTATAGACCGATTCGTTCTCCAGTCCGTTAATAGAAGCAATGTACTCGCCTTTAGGAACAGTAGCGGCAAGCTGTTCTGAACCATCCGAGTTCACAACGTAGATATTCGCAGCTTTATAGGCAGGATCAAGAGGTGCTTTCCAGCCGATTTGTACTTTACCATCATGCCCTTCGGCTGAAACATCCGTTACAACAGGGGCCCTGTCCAGCTTATTAACTTGCAGAGTATACGTACGGGATAAATCCGTATAGTCATTTGAGGTCACCGTTACGTCTATCGTTGTTGAAGGTTCCGTTAAAGGTAAGGTAATGGGATCACCACTTGCTACACTTGAATCCCCTACTTTCAGATTGACACCATCAGCGTTGCTTGCTGTTGGAGTAACCGTCAGTTCATTCGAGGAGTACGGCACATCAAAGCTGTAATTCTCATTCGTTGGGTCAAAAGAGAAGGAAGGAACAAAGTCGTCAGCGCTAAGCTGCAGATCCGATAGAGCAAGATCAAGCGAAGTCACTTTTACGTTAGCCAGATTGTAACGTCCGCCGCCAGCGTTAGTGAAGAAGCCAAAGCTGCTTATTCTTTCCCGTGCACTGTAGAAATCTTCATTCGAGCTCACGGTTTCACCCGTATTCAAATCTACGATGTTCAAGGCGTATTTCTTTTTGGGTATATTGTAGATCATCGTAAAACGATACCAGTGCGTGGAGTCGTAGGTGACGAGGGTTGGACCATTATATCGTTTGAAGATCCCCGCATCCATCTGGAAGCGAGTAACCGCTGCATTAGTTGCATTTACTTTCCCTTCCATTACCCAGAAGGTTCCGCCTTTGTTTGTTGGCATATTGATATCGAATTGTAGAATCATACCACCGGTCTGAGGAGCAAATCGCTGACCGAAATAAGAGGAACCCGTCAGATCATGGCTGATAGCGGCATAGGTGCGTTCTGTTGGCTGATCATTCTTGACCTCAACAACAGGTGCAGTTCCTTCCCTCGTCCAATTGTTACCGCTTCCAATTGTGAGCGGACCTAATGGATATGTAGAGAAATCCTCATTCACAACAGCCGCATCTGCCGCATAAGCAGGAGCGATATTCAAAGGGACTAATAAAGTAAAGACCATTAAAGCTACTAACAGCTTGGAATAAGCCGATCTTTTCCGTGAAAAATGCATCAAATTCAGCCTCCATTCATTGTAACTGCCATAGGTAAAGATGGGGATCCTAGTCAAGCTCCTCCTTTCTTATCCGATGTCTGATACCTGTTACATGAACTTAACTATGCACTTTCTTCTCGTTGATTGTTGGACCAGCCCTATCATAGGGGATTTACTTGGAAATCTCTACTCAAATTTCAGTACTAAACCTTTAAAAATCAGTGCATTTGCATCGGCGTTATTTTACCCAGCTCAATTCGAATGGTTCCATCCGCTTGTTCGACCTCGTTATTAAATTCCAAATAACCACCTATAATCTCTCCGTGTGATTCTAAAATGTAACCTACGATCTGATTATATTGATTTGTTTTCTCATTCAATATATAGCCGGTTTCTATAACTTCCTGGTTAAGAAATGGAGTCAAATCTATTTGCCCCTGAGTTCGTATGGTATCCAGATGCTCTTTATAATCACGTAAAGTTCCCGCTGCGTATTTGATTTCTGAGCCAAATCGATGAATACTCCACCCGTAATCCTTCAGATAAGCAATATGTAGTTGATTACCAATTACAACTTGTTCCTTCTTATCCTCCGTACATCCACTCATCATAATTAGAATGATGATAAGCGCTGCTATTTTTAATTTCAAAAGCGTTTACCTCCCTTTTTTTTCCTTTTCTATATCCCAGACGCTTCATTTGAAGCAAAGTTGCACGAACAAGCATAAAAAAAAAGCTGTCCCAAAAGCAGTAAATCTGCTCTTAGGACAGCCCTTTATTTTTTATTCATGTGCTGTTGTTGGATGCTTCTTCTTCCATTCGTTCGTCCATAAGCCGGCTCCAAGCACAGCGACAACTGCAATGGCGATAATAAGCCATCTGATAACCTGATTATCGTCGAACCAATCTTTCCAAGCTGGCTCATGGGTGATCATCTTCGAAGCGGTGTAAGCCAGCACAGCCGAGCCCGCATAGATGATCCAAGGGAACTTGCTCAGAAGCTTAATAAACAAGGTGCTTCCCCATACCACGATAGGAATACTGATCAAGAGACCGATGATCACAAGCAGCTTATGACCACCTGCGGCTCCCGCTACTGCAATAACGTTATCAAGTCCCATTGCGGCATCTGCAATGACGATCGTCCACACAGAAGCCCATAGCGTGTTGCCTGCTTTAATGTTGCCATGGTCCTCTTCCTGTACAAGCAGCTTGTATGCGATCCATAGAAGTACGATTCCCCCTGCAGCAAGCAGCCAAGGAATATCGAGTAAATAAACAACAAGTAATGTTGCAACAATTCGAAGCAATATCGCCCCAAATGTACCATACAGGATCGCTTTCTTTTGCTGCTCTTTCGGCAGCCTCTTCGCTGCCATACCGATAACAATCGCATTATCGCCAGCCAGAATAAGATCAATAAATACAATGGACAGCAAAGTAGTTAAAAATTCAAACGGCGTCAAGTCCAATTCCCCTTCTTTCTTGCAAGATAAACCATAATAACAATCATTATAGTTTATTTTTCACAAGGGTTGTAATAATTATTGATAATTAATCATGAAGAGCGGTGTTCCGCTTGTACAAATCTTCAACAACCATGCAGGCCATCGCTTCCACTACTGGCACAACACGAGGGCAGATACACGGATCATGACGGCCAATCGTTTCAATTGTATGCTCCGTACCTTCTTCGTCAACCGTTTGCTGCGGCAGCGAGATCGAAGAGGTTGGTTTAACCGCGATACGGAAAACGATATCTTGACCCGTGCTGATCCCGCCAACAATACCGCCAGCATTGTTAGTCAAGAAGCCATTTGCGTCCATTTCATCATTATGTTCGCTGCCAAGCATCGTTGTAGCTGCAAAGCCTGCGCCAAATTCGATGCCCTTAACCGCACCAATGGACAGCATCGCTTTCGCCAGTTCTGCATCCAGCTTATCAAATGCCGGCTCGCCAATGCCCGGTTTCACACCGCGAATAATACATTCTACAACACCGCCGCAGCTGTTGCCTGCTGCCGCCAGCTCTTCCACGCGTTTGACCATTCTCTCCGCCGCATTCAGATCACCTGCACGCATTGGATTTTTTTCAATGATGGATTCATCAAGTGTCTCACATTTAATACCACCAGCTTCTTTCGTGTAAGCAACGATGGATACGCCGCGTCTTTCCAGCAGTTTGCGTGCAATCGCACCAGCTGCCACACGACCAGCCGTTTCCCGGCCCGATGCACGTCCACTTCCACGATGGTCGCGGTGGCCATATTTTTGTACATATGTGAAATCCGCATGCCCGGGACGGAACAAACGACGATTCGACTCATAATCCTTCGATTTCATATCGGTGTTGTTCAGCATAACAGCAAGCGGCGCACCTGTTGTTTTGCCTTCGAATACACCAGACAAAATACGGATAATATCATATTCCTTACGTGGTGTAGTAACCGAGGATTGACCTGGCTTACGGCGGTCCATTTGTACTTGAATATCCGCTTCTGTAAGTTCAACTCCTGGAGTAACACCGTCAATAATAACGCCTACTGCCTCGCCATGCGATTCACCAAACGTGGTCATTTTGAAATGAGTGCCAAAGCTGCTTCCTGACATATTAAAAACCAACCTTTCTCTTTTGACTATCTCGATTAAATTCATTATAATTTCAAAAGAGCAATAAATGAAATCACAATACAATAGCCTTGCGATAGAGAGGGTTTATGCCAAACGGATTAAATAACTTGGAGAGCTACCGTATTTTTTTGTATACGGCAAGAACAGGCAACTTCACAAAGGCGGCTCAAATTCTTCACGTTACTCAGCCGTCAGTTAGCTATGCCATTAAGCAGCTTGAGGATTCACTTGGCGTCAAATTATTTGACCGCGGCTCTAAAGGAGTCAAGCTTACTATTGAAGGCAAAGCACTATTCGATTATATCGAGCAGTCATTCCAGCTTATTGAGCGTGGCGAACGTAAGCTGCTCGAGCTTGCAAATCTGCATGGCGGTGAACTTCGTATAGGCGCAAGTGGTCCAATTATTAAACATATTCTTCTGCCTTATATTGATAAATTTCATGCTGAGCATCCGCAGGTTCGGATCCGTCTACAGCAAAGCAAGACAAATGAAATATCCAAGCAGTTAAAGGAAGAAAATATTGATCTTGGCTTCGTGCATCTGCCATTTGACGATCAAGAGCTTGCTATTCAGCCCCTAATGGCTATTCAAGATTGTTTCTTAGTTGGTCAAGCCTACCGCGAGCTTGCCTCTGAACCAATTTCCGTTCGGGAGCTGCTTAAGCTTCCTTTATTATTACCCACGGCAGGCAGCAGTACGCGTTTGTTTGTCGAGCATTGGCTTGCTGCTCATGGCATTTATAAGGAGCCGGACATTGAACTGACTAGTACGGAGATGATTATCGAGTTCACGCAGCGAGGTTATGGGACTGCTTTTATTACCCGTAGATTTGCACAGCAGGAGCTGGATAACGGTACGTTATTTGAGGTTCAATTGCTTGAGGCGCTGCCTACACGTGCCATTGGTGTCGTCACAAGGAAAGATGCAACATTGCCAGCCAGTTCCTCTATTTTCCTGAAAGAGGTAATGACCCAATAAATACCTTGATTTAGACAAGAAGTATCGCTTGTTCGTTGTTGACTAAGTGATTTAAGAGTTTTAACATATAATGATAATCTTAAATAATGGAGCGTTAGACATGAGCGAAAACAAACCTTATCGTATTCTTTTGTACTATAAGTACGTGCATATAGACAACCCTGAAGAGCTTACTGCCGAGCATCTTCAATTCTGTAAAGATCTTGGTGTAAAAGGCCGCATTCTTATCTCCGAGCAGGGCATTAACGGCACTTGCTCCGGTACAATTGAACAGACAGATGCTTACATCGCGCATATGCGCAGCAATCCGCTGTTCGCAGACATGGTCTACAAGATTGATGAATCCGAAGGCCATGTGTTTAAAAAAATCTTCGTTCGTCATAAGAAGGAGCTTGTTACCCTTCGTTATGATAAGAAGCTTGATCCTAACGTACGTACAGGTAAACACCTATCGCCGAAGGAATTCCATGACCAGTTGCAACGTGATGACGTTATTATTATCGACGGCCGCAACGATTATGAATATGATATTGGCCATTTCCGTGGTGCTATCCGTCCTACGGTTGAATCGTTCCGTGAGTTTCCGGAATGGCTTCGCAAAAACCTGCCTGAAGATGCAAAGGACAAAACCGTCCTGACCTATTGTACAGGCGGTATCCGCTGTGAGACTTTGACAGCCGTACTTCTTGAAGAAGGCTTCTCTGATGTTGCTCAATTGGATGGCGGCATTGTCACTTATGGTAAAGATGAAGAAGTAAAAGGCCATCTTTGGGACGGCAAATGTTATGTGTTTGATGAGCGTATTTCCGTACCGATCAACCGGACGGACGAAGATATTATCGTCGGCAAATGCTATCATTGCGGCAAAGCAGAAGACCGCTACATCAACTGTGCGGACGATCTTTGCCACCGTAAGCATATTTGCTGCCCTGAGTGTGAAGCTGAGCATGAGAGCTACTGCTCGCCAGAGTGCAAAGTGAATGACGAACCAAAACGTCAATTAAAAGTTTTATCAGGTCGGTGATAAACGATGGGACTAGGGCTTGTTGTCGTCGAGGTATGTACCCGTAACGAGATGGCACTGCTGCCTCTTGAGGAGATTGAAGATAAATTCCCGGAAGCTGCAGTTATGCGCACGGATTGCTTGAATATGTGTAATTTGTGCCGGGCAAGACCGTATGCCATGGTGAATGAGAACCGTATCTATGCAGATACGAAGGAAGAATGTCTCAAGCAGGTAGAAGAAGCTGTGCAAGAGGAAATCAAACAGTTTTTTGGAGAGTAAGCCAATGACCGATACTATCGAAAATAAATCTTACCGTATTCTGCTCTATTATAAATACGTGCATGTGGAAAACCCTGAGCAATTGACCGCTGAGCATCTTCGCTTCTGCAAGCAGCTTGGCGTGAAGGGCCGCATTCTCATCTCTGAGCAAGGAATTAATGGTACTTGCTCCGGGACAATTGAGCAAACCGATGCTTATATGGCGTATATGAATGAGCATCCGCTCTTTAAAGACATTACCTATAAGATTGATGATTCGGACGGCCACGTATTCAAGAAGCTGTTCGTCCGTCATAAGAAAGAGTTAGTAACCCTGCGTTACGACAAGAAGCTTGATCCGAATGTGAAGACTGGCAAACGCTTGTCACCCAAGGAGTTCTACGATCAGCTGCAGCATGAAGATGTGATTGTCGTTGACGGACGGAATGATTACGAATATGATATCGGCCACTTCCGTGGTGCGATTCGCCCTACCGTCGAGTCGTTCCGTGAATTTCCGGAATGGATTCGCAAGAATCTGCCTGAAGACGCGAAGAATAAGCCAATCTTAACGTATTGCACGGGTGGTATTCGCTGCGAGACGCTGACAGCTGTTCTTCTAGAAGAAGGCTTCTCCAATGTTGCCCAACTGGAAGGCGGCATCGTGACGTACGGCAAAGACGAAGAAGTAAAAGGTCGTCTCTGGGACGGCAAATGTTATGTCTTTGATGACCGTATCTCCGTGCCAATTAACCGGACGGATGAGGATGTTATCATTGCCAAATGCCATCATTGCGGCAAGCCGGAAGACCGTTACGTCAACTGCAAGAATGTCACATGCGACCAGCGCCATATCTGCTGCGAGGAATGTGAAGCAGAGCATGAAGGACATTGTTCGGACGAGTGTAAAGCGAGCTAAAGTTATAAAAACCGCCACAGGATCATTCCTGTGGCGGTTTTTTGATCGGGTTATTGCAGCATTCGAGCAAGTAAAGACTGTGCCTCATGGATGAATCCCAATTGAATAAGCACCTTAGCGAGAGACTCAATGATAGCTCTGTCAAAACAAGCTGAATACTGAAAATCCCGAACGGAAGCTATCAGAACCTCAATCTCACCTGATAATTCTTTTGATAACACTATACCTAAAGGATCCTTTGTTAAGGTTGATACTTGCAGACTACGTTCAAGCCGACTCTCCTGCATATATAATAGGGTTCAATATTGGAGATATGTTAAACGTTTCAGAAATTGAGTTTTGTACAATTGCTTTTTCTCTGTATACCATCAACTCCTGTACGTGCGAATGGAAATGAATCCACTGGTGTACAGAAATATCCTTCCTTTTCTTTAAAATCGATTCCTAAGAAAAGTCCTGTTGGAGTCTCTAAGTACTCGACCTCGTGTGAAAACCCTCGTTCCCAGCTAATTAGTCGTTTAAGCAGTATAGGGATTTGATAATCACTTCCCATGCTTCTACCTCACTATTTTTTATTTTCATTCCCAAAATAGTTCAACAAATTTTTCAAGATCTCCTGCTCAACCTTTCTTAATCTGTGGATACCTTTTAGAAAAATATTTCTTTATGCTTTCTTCTTGACTTAAACCAAGGTTTAAGTCGTATGATATTCCCGTCGACAATAAATTGGAGGACTCCAGATGAAGTATTATTCCATTGGCGAAGCTGCTGCCCGATTAAACATTCCGGAATCAACCTTACGTTTTTATGAAAAGAAAGGATTACTGCCGTTAATTGAGCGTGATGAAGCTGGCAGACGGTTATTTTCAGAGGATCAGATTTCACTGCTTGTAACGGTTGGCTGTTTGAAAAACACCCATATGTCAATAAGTGAAATCAAGCAATATATCGATTGGATAATCGAAGGGGACAGCACGATCGAGCTGCGACTAGAGATGATGAACAAACATAAGCAAGATGTGCTTGCTGAAATTTCGTTAATGAATGAATCCCTGAAAGGGATTGAAGAGAAAATCACACGTTACACTAATCGCATTCAGGAGGCGTTATTATGAAACTTACAGGAAATACAATACTCATTACAGGCGGAAGTTCAGGAATCGGATTAGCTTTTGCAGAACGCTTCTTAAAAGCCGGCAACACCGTCATTGTTACTGGACGACGTGAGAATGTCCTGCAAGAGGCACAAGAAAAAACACCTGGCCTCATTACTCGTGTCAGTGATCTGGATAGTGAAGCTGAACGTATTGCTTTGTATGATTGGGTTACGTCAAATTATCCAGAAGTCAATGTGCTGGTTAATAACGCAGGGATCCAGCAGCGTTTCAGCGTGCTCAATGCGGATGTAAAGAATGACTGGAGTTATTTTGCCAAAGAGATTACAACTAACATCGAAGCGCCTTTCCATCTTTCAATGCTGTTTGCTCCCTTCTTTGCAGCTAAAGAAAATGCGGCGATTATCAACGTTACATCCGGACTAGCCTTCACACCATTTGCAATTGCACCGATCTATTCCGCTACAAAAGCGGCTCTCCATTCCTTCACAATGGGGCTTAGACTCCAGCTTTCGGATACATCGGTTGAAGTCATTGAGGTTGCACCTCCGGCAGTAAACACCAACCTAGGCGGAGCAGGTCTTCATGTGCATGGCGAACCTCTCGACGCCTTCGCAGACGGCATATTCCAAGGGCTCGAAGAAGGCAAAAGCGAAATCGGCTACGGCACCTCCGTAGACCGCCTCCGTATGTCTCGTGATGATATCGACAAATACGCAGCAAACATGTACGAGGCAACTAAAAATATGATCGAGTAACCTGATCTTCATGCTAACCAAAAAGGAGCTGCCATATGGCGAGCTCCTTTCCTTTTGCTTTTTCCCTTATGATAGCACTTTTTAAGAAGGTTAAACGAAAACGAAGAAGCTCGAATGATTCTGAAGAAGCGCAGCGCCCGCCTTTGCTCTGGGATTCCCACATGAACCACTCTAATCAAGGAATCCCAGAGCAACAGCGGTCGGAAGAACATTCGAATTCGTAGTTTATCGCTTGAACCTTCAGTTAAATTGTGCGCATCATAACTTCCGGTACTGGTTAGGCGACTGCCCCTCAAACTTCTTAAACACCTTGCTGAAATATTTATCATCATCATAGCCGACCATCTCGGCGATCTGAGCGATTTTCAGATTCGGATTTTGCAGCAGCAGCTTGGCTTTTTCCACCCGAATACGCCCCAGATAGTCGAATACGTTCTCTCCCATCTCTTGCTTGAATCGGCGTGAAATGTATTCCCTGCTCAAATAAAAACGCTCGGATATATCTTGGAGCGTAACCTCACGGTTATAATGCTGCTCCATATATTTCGCAATATCGCGCATGATGCTGTGCTCTTTGTTACCACCAGCACCGGTTAGTGCCGCAAAAACAGTAAGTCCGTTAATAAGCTCACGTCTGCATAATTCCAATGAAAGTCTTCCTTGTTCATCCAGTAATAAGAATAATGGCAGACCTGGAGGTGGCTCAGAACTTGTCTGTACCTCCTGTTTCGCTGCAAGATCCTGCCGCCAGCGACTCAGCATAGACTCATATTCAAAGCGCCATAGTTCAACCTGTTCCTGACTAATAGCCGGCAGATCCCGGGCAGCATCCAGGAAACTTTCCACCGCCGTCTCAATATCTTTCTCTTTGCCGCTCCAAACCGCAAGCCGGAAACGTTCCTCATAAGATGCGATACTTAAGGAATAGACACCTGTTGTAAAGCCTTGTTCACTTCGATGAATATAGCTGCTCTCCGCAAGCAAATTCCGTTGTTTCAATGCTGAGCGGGCAGCCTGATACGATAAGAACAATCCGTTTGGAAAAGGCTGCGCCTGTCCTACTCCATAATGGAATTTTCCATGGATCGAATTTAGGATACCTTCTGTTATGAGAGCCAATAAAGCTTCCCATTCCGTGAGCCGATGCCATAGCAAAATAATAATCTCATGATCGCTGTTCCAATGCCGGAAAGCAAAGCCGCTATTTTTCTGCTTTAATATCTCGTTACACACATTAATCAGGCAAAAAGTAAGCAAATCCCGATTACCGTTAAATTTGCGGGAAATTTGTGGTTCCAGCATTCCCGTGCTAAGAATAATGACCTGGCACTGCTCCACATTTTCAAGCCCAAACTCTTCTTTCAGTACCGCCGGCACAGTCACCTGAACGCCTGATCCAGCTTCACTAATCATGGTCGAGAACAGCTTATCCCGGTACACCGGCTTAATCTGATTGATCTCGATACTACGCTGCTGATCAAGTCTACGTGCTTGATCCTCCTGTTCCCAGCTAAGCTTCGCTTTCTGAAGAGCTTCTGTTAGCTGCTCGGGATCAATCGGCTTAAGCAGATAATCCTGACCGCCATATTTCATAGAGCTTCGCACCAGATGGAAATCATCATAACCGCTGATGACGATTGATTTACTCTTACGACCATGCTCTTTCATCCAGGCTAGCAGCTCCACGCCATCCCGGTTTGGCATCCGCATATCTGTTATCACAATTTCAGGTTGAATCTTTCCAAGCAGCTCAATGGCAGAATCACCGTTATCTGCTTCAAAAATTTGATGAATGCCTAGCTGTTCCCAATCGATCAGCAGCTTAATGGCTTCGCGTACATGCTGTTCATCATCCACTATGAGTATATTCATGCTCGTTCCTCCAGCTCTTGTACAGGTAATCTCAACGTGACCATGAACCCGCCCGAGGGCGCCGATTCAATACTCATCTCCGCTTCTTCGTTGTAATAGAGCTTCAGACGCATCCATACATTGCTGATGCCGATACTCTTCTGTTCCTCCAGCAGCGCTCCTGTTGAACGGAACAATAGCTGCTGTAGCTCCCGCAGCTTATCCGGGTCCATCCCGCTGCCATTATCCTCGATCCGCACCGTCAGCCATCTGCCTTCATCTGTTACCTCAGAGAACAGCTGCAGGATGCCGTTTCGGCCGGATGTCTCATAACCATGCTTGAAATAGTTCTCAATCAACGGCTGCAGCAGCATCTTAGGTACCTGCACATGCAATGACGCCGGATCAATCTCATAATGAACGGTCAGCTGCTCATTAAATCTCTGCTGCTGAAGCTCGAGATAAGCTTTCGCATGATTAAGCTCCATCGCAAATGGAACAACGGATTCACTTGTATTCATGTTGTAACGCATCATTTTTGCAATAGCAGTGATTAGTGTATAGACCTTTGGTGCTCCCGCATGAAGAGCAAGCGTTCCAATGGATTGCAAGGCATTATACAGAAAATGCGGGTTAATCTGGGCCTGCATCGCCCTCAGCTGATTCGTCTTGTTCGCGATCTCAAGCCGATATTCGCTGTTAATCAAGTCCCGGATCGTATGAATCATCGTATTAAATCGCCTTGCCAAAATACCAATTTCGTCCTTCCGCTGCACCGGAACTACAACATTGAAATTACCGGATTGAACCTGATTGATATGGCCAATCAGCCGCTTGATTGGCTTCGTAAACTGATAGGTAACTAAGAAGCTGGCAATGACCGCAAGCACCATAAAGATCGCGATTACGGATGTATTAATCGTCCGGATCGTCGTTGCACTTTCGTATAAATACGAGTAAGGCAGCTGCTTCACAACAACCCAATCCATATAATTGGTACTCAGTGTATCATAGATCACAATACCGGAAAATAACTGATCTTTCCACTTAATGACGCCGTTTTCCTGGTCAGAGGCCAGCACTTGATCGGTCCATTTCAGCTGTGATTGGTCCTCCTGACCATTCACTGAGCATACAAAATTTCGGCTTCGGTCGATAAGATAAAGCTGTTCCTCAGACGACATCGTAAGCTGCTTGCAAATCTGATTGAGGTCAGCTGACTTAACATCCATCGAGAGGTAACCAATGACTTCATCACTAGGTGTCCTGATGATCGGCCTGCGCAGAGTGAAAACGCTTTCCTCTTTGACAGCATGACTCCAATCCAAATTATAATGACCACTCGTATGTGTCGCTTCAACAAACGGTTTAGGGCTTGTCCCATGGCCTGCCGGCCATTCCAGCTGCTGATTGATGCCTCTCCGGAAAAATCCACGCGCCATCAGATACGTAAGTTTGCCATCCCCAATTTGCAGCTGGATTTGCAGAATCCCATTCGTTGATTGATAGATGTTCAGCATATGGGTGTAAATCTGCAAATTGTTCTTCTCATCGAACATCGGCACATTCACATTTGGCGACTCGCCTCTCTCGATCAAGGCATAGAGCGAGTTGGACTTATTGATATTCAAATACACATCAAGCGAATTTTCGTTGATCTTGTCCATATAGCCTAATATATTGTTTTTGCCTAATGCAAGCAGATTTTGATTCTCGTGAATCGACTGCTCCGTAACCTTATCCTTGATGTAATAATTCGAGATAATCATGGATACGGTGATCGGAATAATCGTAACGGCAAGCAAGAGCGCCATCAATTTTCGGTTAATACTTGTTGCGAATGCAAACATGACGTCCTACCCCCAAGGTCAATATATTACACCAAACCCATCATATCTATCGGTGGTTCAAATTTCAATAACTGTTTATAGTCTAGCTATACACATCGACATTGAAGTCACATTTTCAAGGGGGATCAAAAGTGAACTTACGAAAAAAATCAAACGAATGGATGCAGCAGCTTGTATTTGTCGGACCTGGTATGATCGTCTTCACGATTATCGTACTTATTCCGTTCCTGCTTGGCTTCTACTTCTCGTTCACAGAATGGAACGGCCTCGATCTGGATAAGGCCAAATGGATCGGTATGGATAACATCCACCGGATCTTTACGAATGACGATAAGTTCTGGGCAGCTTTTAAATTCACACTGAAGTTTACGGTCGTTACGGTTGTTGTGACGAATATATTGGCACTTCTCCTCGGGCTTTTGTTAACCCGACCAATGCGTGGCCGGAATACGCTCCGGACGATTTTCTTCCTGCCAAACATGATTGGCGGCATTCTGCTTGGTTACATCTGGCAGTTCATTTTCACCAAGGGCTTCAAAACAATTGGCGAAATGACAGGCTGGCACTTCTTCGAGCTTCCTTGGCTTGGCACTCCTGAGACCGGCTTCTGGGGACTCGTGATCGTCTTCGTCTGGCAGACTACCGGCTACATGATGGTTATTTACATCGCTGCAATTGTTGGAGTACCAAAGGACTTGATGGAAGCAGCAACAATTGATGGCGCTAGTTACTTGCAGACGGTTCGTAAAGTGATTATGCCGCTCGTCATGCCTGCCATTACAGTATGTTTATTCCTAACCACTTCTGGTGCTTTCAAAATGTTCGATCTAAACTTGTCCTTGACCAAAGGTGGTCCGGGTACTTCTACCCAATCGCTTGCTTATAACATTTATGCCGAGGCGCTGGTTAACAACCGCTACGGATTAGGTACTGCCAAAGCGATGCTCTTCTTCTTCGCAGTATCGATTATTGCCGTCACACAAGTATGGCTGACCAAACGGAAGGAGGTCGAAGCTTAAATGACAGCTTCCCGTTCCAGGCACTGGGCTATTGCAGCTGCGGCCATCTTGCTTGCTCTTATTTTCATTGCACCTTTTTACTTTGTACTCGTCAATTCGCTTAAAGCTTTAGGCGAAATTATGGTGGACGCCGCATCGCTCCCGGACAAGTATCTTTTCTCGAATTACTCGAAGGTTTGGGATATTATTAAATTTCCGAAAGCGCTGTGGAATTCCATTCTGATTACCGGCATCAGCGTAACAGGCATCGTCATCATTAGTGCGATGACCGGCTATCGGATTGTTCGGAAGCCTACCGTTTTTAATAAAATCCTATTTACCTGCTTCATCTCGGCGATGATCATTCCGTTCCAATCGGTTATGCTTCAGCTGGTACGCGTGACAAGCTTCCTGGAGCTTCGCGCTAACTTGTTTGGTATTGTCGTCTGTTATCTCGGATTTGGATTGTCTCTGTCGGTATTCCTGTTCCATGGCTTTATCAAGAGTGTTCCTCTTGAGATTGAAGAGGCTGCTGTTGTTGACGGATGCTCGCCTTACGGCGTATTTTGGCGGATCGTATTCCCGCTGCTTCGTCCTATTATCGTTACGGTCATTATTTTGAACGGCTTATGGATTTGGAATGACTATCTGCTGCCTGTTCTTATTATTGGCTCCAACAAGGATTTGACGACCATTCCACTTGCGATTACCCGCTTCTTTGGGCAATATACGAAGCAATGGGATCTCGCGTTGGCCGGTCTGACCATGGGGATTACACCAATCATTATCATGTTCCTCATGCTTCAAAAACATATTATCGAAGGCATCTCTTCCGGATCGCTTAAAGGGTAAAATCAATATTTTGCACTTTTCACGACAAAAACGTCTGTGTTTCTTGGCTTTAAGCTTCCATATAATCAAACTTGTAAAGAGAACAGATTGACAACTGCTTCACATTCATGGGGAGGTTAACGAAATGAAAAAGCTTTCTATTCTTCTCGCTGCAGCAATCCTGACTTTGACGGCTGCCGGCTGTGGTAACAACAGCAACAACAATAACACAGGTTCTGAAGCAACGAACAAGCCTGCTGAATCGGCCAATGCAACAACAGAAGCTACTACTACTCCGAAAAAGAACGTAACAATCAAGGTATTCCAATTCAAAGTTGAGATTGCCGATGCACTCAACCGTATGGCTGAACAATATGAGAAAGAAACTGGTGTTAAAGTAGAAGTTGAAACTCATGGCGGCGGCGAAGATTACAATGCCCTGCTGAAAGCTGAAATCGCTTCCGGCTCTGAACCAGAGATCTTTAACTCCGAAGGCAATGCTGCTCTTGAAGCTTACTATGACCGTGCAACAGACTTGTCCGGCGAAGGATGGGCGAAGGATGTTATCCCAGCAGCTGCTGCTCCTGCACAAGTAGATGGCAAATTGCTTGGTATGCCGATGAACATCGAAGGCTACGGTATCTTCTATAACAAAGACCTGTTTGAAAAAGCTGGCATCACAGCTCTTCCTAAAACGTTGACAGAGCTTGAAGCAGCAGCAAAACAACTTCAAGCAGCAGGCATTACGCCATTCTCGACAACCAACGAATGGTGGTCGATCGGTCACCACACGATCAACGTTGCCCTTGCTGAGCAGCCAGATCCACTTGCTTTCATCAATGGAACAAAAGATGGCAGCGCAAACTTCAAAGATAATGATGTATTCAAAAAATGGATTAACTACGTTGACGTTGTTTTCAAATACAGCCAAAAAGACAAGCTGACCACTGACTATGCTACACAAGTTGCAAACTTCGCTTCGGGTAAAACAGCGATGATTCAACAAGGTAACTGGATCCAAGGTGACGTTGATAAAGTTGCTAAGCTGAATGTTGGCCTTCTCCCTATTCCAATTGACGACAGCGGCAATGCACACATCTACACAGGACCTGCAAACTTCTGGATCGTAAACAGCAAATCCAAAAATGCAGAAGAAGCAAAAGCGTTCCTGAACTGGATGGTTACATCCGACACAGGCAAATCGTACTTGACGAAAGAATTCAAATTCATCCCTGCCCTTACTTCGATCAAACCTACAGCTGATGAAATCGGCCAAATGGGTGTAGCTGTATCCGAGCAAGCGGCAACTGCAGGCGGCTGGTTGTGGGGCCATTATCCAGACGGCGTACCACAAGGCTGGGGTGCTGCAATGCAAGAATACCAAGGCGGATCAATTGATAAAGATCAGCTCCTCGACAAGCTCGAGAAAGCAATCCAAGATATCGTAAGCAAATAAGAGGATTAGGGCGGTTTTGAAAGGTCTCAAGCGGACTTTTCAAGACCGCTCTTCTTTTTCGGACACAGGTCATTTTGAATTTGCAAACAGAAAGGCTATAATGGGACTAACTGTATATCGCAAGATAAAGGTTTTACAAAGCAAGAGTTACCACAAAAATATTTATCATTTTCTTTTCAGGAGGATTCAAGCGGATGCAAAATGTAAAAATTTTTTCCGGTTCATCGAACCGCCCGCTAGCAGAAGAGCTATGCCGGCAGCTTAACGTTCCGCTTGGGGACATTGAGATTTCCAGGCTGCAAAGTGGAGAAATCAGCTTAAGATATATCGAATCGATTCGTTCTGCCCATGTCTATATCGTTCAATCCTTGTCTCACCCGGTAAATGAGAATTTAGTCGAACTCATGATCATGATAGATGCAGCAAAGCGGGCTTCCGCAAAGACGATTAATATCGTTATGCCCTATTACGGCTATGCTCGACAGGAACGTAAAGCAGCCCCGCGTGAACCTATTTCCGCGAAGCTGGTTGCGGATGTGCTTACAACGGTAGGCGCCGACCGCATTATTACCGTGGATCTTCATGCCGATGCGATCCAAGGCTTTTTCGAAATTCCGGTTGATCATATTACAGCTCTTGATCTTATTACCGATTATTTGAAGGCAAAGAATATTAAGAATCCAGTCGTTGTTTCCCCGGATGCCGGACGTGCAACAACTGCTGAGAAGCTTGCCAACTATATGAACTGTCCGTTTGCGATTATGATCAAGAATCGTCCAGCTCACAACAAGACAAAAATTACGCATATTATCGGTGAAGTCGAAGGCATGACGCCGATAATTATTGAGGATTTGATCGATACAGGCGGTACAATTGTCAATGTTGTTGAAGCTTTGCACAAACGTGGCGCTAATGACGCTTATATCTGTGCTACGCATGGCTTATTCTCGGAAAATGCACTCGAGAAGCTGTCGCATCCCTACATTAAAGAGGTCGTTATTACGGATACGATTGCAATTGATCCGAACCATTCGGAGAAGTTTATTGTGCTGCCTATGGCGGAGCTGCTTGCTACGGCTTTGAAGATTATTAATAACGGCGGGTCGATAAACACGTTGTTTAAGACGAAGCAGATGTAAGGAAGTTAGTTAAGTGCTGCAGGAAAGTATCATCTTCGGTTGCGTTGGGATCTTGAAATTCGATTAGAATTTTAAATGTGATTTCAAGACTCCCAAAGGCAAACGCTGCGCTCCTTCAAACGATACTTTCCTTCCGCACCCTCTTCCTAACAAATGCTTCGTCCCTCCCCCTGTTTATCCAGGGGAGGGACAGGGAAAAATAAGAGAGCCCCGGACATAGTTCCGGGGCTCTCTTAGCTTTGATTCAGTTTACCCTCTATCTCCTAACTAAGTGTCGTAACTAGAAGCGAGGTTAATGCAAGTGCCTGAAAGGCCAACAACACGTAGAGAAATGTTCTTTGATTAATCTTCCAGATAAAGAAGGAAACCTTATTTACACGACTCTCTTTTGAAGCTAATGTGTTCGATACGATAATAAGACTCGTTATAGTGAGAAAGATAATTGTAGTCCAGTTATTCATAGCAAGCCTCTCTTCAAATTAAAATTTGATAATATTTACATATTTCCCTAATTCGACATACTCGTTTTGTTTCCTTTCCTACTTACATAAAAAATGACGCTTCAAACTGTTCTCAGTTTGAAGCGTCATTTGGAGTTTACTTCGTCCGGTACAACCCGTATTTCTTGAGGCTTTCGCGGATTGGATGGGTATCTTCATGCAAGCCGCCTTCGCCGCCGTTCAGGGCGATATCGACCTGCCATGCTGTCAGATCAGCGACGTTCATCGACTCCATCTCCTCAAGGCTGAAGAAGCCTGCTCCGTCTACCTCCACATCGTCAGGACGTGGCTCGCCGTCTATGTACTCCATCTCGAAGGTGATATAGACATCATGAACGGTATGAGGCCGGTCACGCAGGCCAATAATTTTGGTAACAATCGCACGAACGCCTGTCTCTTCCCAAACTTCACGGGCAATCGAGCCTCTAATATGCTCCAGCTGTTCAATATAACCACCTGGCGTTGTCCAATAACCTTTACCTGGTTCTTGGGCGCGGCGAACGAGCAGTACTTTATTATCTTTTACAACACAAGCACCTACCCCAATGCTGTAGTTACCCCAATGAACAAAGCTGCAGCTTGGACATGCCTTGCGGTCCTCTCCGCCAATGTTCCGAACTTCTAATTTATCCCCGCATGCGAGACAAAAATTAATATTTTCCATATAAAAGTCTCCCTCATCGCCGATAATTGACTCGCTCATAATATAGTGAACATTATACCTTAGCTGTGCCGCGATATGCCCGCATTTTTTTATGTGAAACTAACGTTCTTTTCAGCTTTGTTTAATATTGGGAGAACATAATTAACCATACTCCCTATTTGATATAGCTTGTCTTTTGGCCCACATCCCAGATGTGGGCTACTTTTTTTGTCTTAATGAATCAGGTTGTATTTTATCCAGCAAGATCGTACTTTAGTTCGACTTTATCTCAGCTACATTGGATATGATACAGCATAATCGGCACCTTACAACCCGGAGTAGGCTTATCAGGTTCAATAAATTGGAGGAAACTCTTAGGCCCCCTAATTAAACTGGAGTACTCCCTTCCAATAAATTAAACTTAGGACAAGGGAGATGATCCAATATGGGAGGCAGAAGATTAGGTGAAGACATACAGCTGA
>NZ_JBWDNV010000022.1:0-8423 GCF_056269375.1 Paenibacillus sp. J22R56 | reverse complement strand
AGAACAGATCGAAAAGGACATCGAAGCACTGCTTTCGGAGATTCCAATGGCGCAGCAGCTTCGCACCATAAAAGGACTTGGGAAGATTTTCACCGCGGCCATATTAGCAGGTACAGTCAACCATGCTGAAGAAATTGGCATCGAAGGTTTCACGCATAACGGCCGGTGAAACGGTACTTGTTTCATTAATGGGTGCAAGATCTTCAATCTCTATCTGTATCCCAGCATTATTAATCAAAATATCAAGCTTACCGTACTGCTTTTCAAAGAAATTATAGGCAGCTTGAAGGTCTTCACCTAGTTTGACGTCCAGTTTGGTATACTCCGCTTGAATTCCCTCTGAACGGAGTGTATCCGCAGCAACTTTACCTTTCTCCAAATCGCGTGATCCAATAACGACAGTGGCACCCAGCTTACCTAATTGACGTGCTGTTTCCAATCCAATACCACGATTTCCTCCAGTTATAAAAGCAACCTTGCCGTCCAAATTGTTCGCATTTATAGTCATTTTTAATTTCTCCTTTAAGATTTATTTAATACAGCCCTTTACCTAGCCTTGATGATTATTAGGAGTGGCATCACATCCTTTAATGAATGCCGCTTTCGAATTTTATCGGGAACGATCATTCTAATTATGCTAAAAAAATTTATCCTAGGACTGCTAAAGTTGTATTAATAATGCTTTCCAGTTTCTCTTTTTCTTCTGTTGTTTTAATCAGTACACGCAATCCTACCCAAGCATTATGCAGATAGAGGGAAAGGTTCACAGCATCATAATGTTCGGGGATTTCTCCTGTTTGTTTACGGCCCCACCAGCAAGTCATAAAACAGTTTCTCTGAAGCAAAAAACTGTTCATTAATTTTAACTGCCACTTCCGGATCGAGCAGTGACATCTCAACGGCCGTACTTACTATTAAACAGCCCTTAGGTTGATTCTCTTTAAAATTGAATATCATTTCAAATCAAACAACTGCCTGATGGCCTCTTTGGCAGAATTTGACCGATGAATGCGATTCGTAATATTTGTCTGCGAAATCGAATTATATCGGTTTAAGACATCCATAAATAACTGATGCTTGTCTCCGAACGTATCATACAAGCTTCTTCTGTGTATACCCATGCCGTCGACAAGCTCCTGTATGGAGGTTTTTTCGTAACCTTGCCGCCAGAATAATTCCATTGCCTTGTCTAATACCACGTTGATTTCAAACTCTTTGCTTCTCGCCATGATCATTCTCACGTCCTTTTGCTGCCCTAGCTCTTGTCCGCAAACACATATTGTCATATTGAGAACGATCAGTAAAGAATTTTAATAAGGTAACGATCTTAGGGGAATCTTTTATTATTTGTATGGAAGTAAAATTCAAGAGAGTTTTATAGTGATTACGATTTGAACTAACGCCGAGGGACGATAGTTAAATAGCCAAACAGATGAAACTGCTTATTGGGTAAAAAAATCGAAGAAGTGTGTACATAATGTTTTGTCGCATAACTACGTGTATAATTTTTGTGAGTATATTAAGTATAAATTCGATGACTCAGTTATCAGCACGGCAGCTTAACGGTTTTACTAAGCTTTTAGTAATCGTCAATTACGATTTTCATTTTGTAACTCAAGATGACGAAATCTTGTTTGATGGTTAAAATCACGTTTCTTTGCTAAAAATAAATTCTAGAGCTGTTCTGTTTATATTTAGCTGAAGAGGTGGATTTGTTCATGCGCGACATTCATTTGGTTCCAGTATCCTATTTCCCATCAGAAAATCTTGAATTTCCCATGGTTGCTAACCTCCAAACCATTACACCGAATCAATTATTTTACGTAAGAAATCATTTTGAATACCCGACAATCGATATAAACACCTGGTACCTTTCAATTGAAGAATTAGTGGATCAACCAATTAAATTTACGTATGCTGATTTGAAAAACATGAATAAGGTCACGCTATCCGCTACACTAGAGTGTGCAGGAAACAAGCGTTCGTTATTTGAAAGGAAAGCACAAGGTAACCAATTCAAGCTCGGTGCGATAAGCAACGCCATTTGGGGAGGCGTTCGACTGAAGGATGTATTAGACCAAGCAGGAGTATCCCCAAGTGCGACTGAGATTGTTTTTGAAGGATTAGATTACGGTCAGCGAAATGACATGGATGTACAGGTATTTTTCAAAAGAAGTCTTCCTGTTGCCAAGGCACTTCACCCAGATACTTTATTGGCTTATGAAATGAATGGTGAACCGCTCTCCGATAAACATGGTTTTCCAATAAGACTAATTGTGCCTGGATGGTATGCAGTTGCATCTGTTAAATGGCTGCATAGGATCAGAGTTGTAGATCAGCCATTCAAGGGACCGTTTCAAAGTATAGATTATGTCATTCTAAAAAAAGCAAACGACTACAAACATGCACTACCGCTATCACCAGTTTTAATCAATTCAACGATAGCATCTCCTACAGAAGAGGAAGAGATGGCTGTTGGCACCAACGTGGTACAAGGGTATGCTTGGGCTGGTGAGCATTTTGTAACGAAAGTAGAGATTAGCACAGATGGCGGGATACTCTGGACTGAAGCAAACATACTTGATCCTGATGTTCCCTATTCATGGAGGAGATGGTCTTTTGCGTGGGATGCGCAAAAACCAGGTCAATACACGATTATGAGCAAGGCAACGAACGATCACGGAGAAGTTCAACCGCTAAAGGCTGAATGGAATGTAAAAGGTTACCAAAATAACTCCATCCACGCCGTAAATGTTCATGTGACAGCCCCTAACTTGGTAAATTCAGTCAATAATATTCTGCAGGAAACAAAACAACAAGGAGTGTTTGAGTTGCTTACATTGGAGATTGCGAAACAATTGCTCGAGGTTGCGGAACAGAAAGCTCGTCAAATGGGACTCGCCTTCGATATCGCAATCGTCGACGCCGGGGCGAACTTGATCGCCTTCCACCGGATGGACAATGCCCGGATCGCCGGGATCGAAATCTCCAAGGGGAAGGCCTGGACGAGTGTAGCCATGCAAATGCCCACGGCTAACTTAGCCCAGTCGGCGCTTCCTGGCGGTCAACACTATGGGGTCAACACGACAAACCAAGGGACAGTCACCATCTTGGGAGGCGGCATCCCACTCGTTCGCGAAGGCATGACCGTCGGCGGTATCGGCGTCGCCGGAGGCACTATGGAGCAAGACATGGAAGTGGCCAATGCCGCCGTTCAAGCGTTCGCCGCTGTAGTAGGAATGAAATAGCAGTACAAAAGAGACAATTTTACCGCCTTTTCAAAAGGGCGGTTTTCTTTGTTCAAAACTCAACATTCGAATTTAACATATGCCGTCATGGTAGAAACTTTTACACAAAATCGCCTTCCCCGGACATCAAAACTGTCGGACGACAAGAACATACATATATACAACGGAAGTCGCTTACAAAGCGGCTTTTTTATTCTGTATAGAAGTTCTTGTCGTGAGCTCAAGACAAGAACTTCTATACAAAGCCGTATTAGGACAAGAACTTCTATACAGGCAGCCCGTGATCCCAGGAAATGCACGATTTATTAAGCATAAAGAGCAATCAAGCATTCCTGGTTACTGCAGGTCATTGTGTTCAGTATCCAGCAAGGAGAAGTATTCATGTATGTATAGAAGTTCTTGTCGTCCGACAACAGCTGTCGGGTGACAAGAACATAGTTACATTGGAAGTCGCATATATTGCGGCTTTTTTCTTTTATGTTATCAAGTTCTTGTCAAAATGAAATGACAAGAACCTGATAACATTCCCGACAAAACTGAACATCGACAGTTTTATTAAACGAAAGGGAGGATAGTTCCAATATGTGGTACCATGAAGTCAGCTATAATTTGTTTCGGGGGCTGGTAGTTATTAATAAAAAGAAGTTGTCCAAGGAGTATATGATTGATTTCTTAGCTATCAGAGAAATTGTTAATGAATTTGACCCAATGGGACTAATCAGGATGGGTGCTCCTGATGACGAGCATGATAGGCTTACTCAAAAAATCATTCGCAACTTATACGACCACAACATAGATAAAATAAAGGAGTTACTCATTGATTGTTACGATGAGTATGGTTCTAGTGGTAGAGATATTAAAGAAGAGTATCAGGAGAGTTTTAACATGAAAATTCAAACTACTTATAACCGAATTGAAGCTTGGTACCACAATAAAAATAAGACCCATTGACTAAACTAACGAGGAACGTTAGTAGAGAACAACAAAATGGCAACTGATCTAGATGATCAGTTGCCATTTTTGTTGAAGTAAAGGGCAGGATAGTTAAGAGGCGTTTAAAAATGAATACAGATTGAATTAGCCGTGCCCTGCTCTGGAGTCAGTTCATATCCTACAAAGAATGCCTATGGGAAGACACTTACCTAAGGAGCTGGGGGATAATTGAGAATTGCTCTAATCTCGACGAATACGATTCCTGTCCCGCCGAAGGGTTACGGGGGGACGCAGCGCGAGGTTCATTATTTGACTGAAGAATTGGTCAAACGGGGACACGAGGTGTTTCTGTTTGCCAAGAAAGGGTCGAGCTCGAACGCGACCCGAACGTTCGAATATGAATCAAACGATCGAAAAGAACAGCTCGACTTCATCATTAAAAACCTCCCACCCGACGTGGACATCATACATGATCATTACGGCATCGTCGCCAAGGCGAATCCGCCGATTCCTACCATCGGCCAGTCGCATTCCCAAGGAAGCGATAGCCGTATTCAGATTCCGGTCTATGTCAGCAAATTCATCCTGCGTAAATTTGGGAAACGAAGAGGCTACGCCGTCTACAACGGCATTCGCATGGATGATTACACGTTCAGGACCACCAAGCAGAACTACATGCTCTTCCTGGGGAGAGTAATCAAGAAAAAGGGCGTTCACCTGGCCATCAAGGTCGCCAAGAAAACGGGAAAGCAGCTCATCATCGCCGGGACGCTGAACGACAAGAAATATTACAACTCCAAAATCAAGCCGCATCTGGGCAAAAATATCCGCTATGTCGGCATCGTCGGCGGTGAACGCAAACGCAAGCTGCTCGCCAACGCCAGCTTCGTCTTGTTCACCTCGACGTGGGATGAACCTTTCGGTCTAGTCCTCGTAGAATCGATGGCGAGTGGCACGCCCGTGCTTGGCTTCCGGAAAGGCGGCGTCACTGAGGTGCTTCGGGGCATGCCACAGTTGCTGTGCCGCACGACCTCAGACATGGCGGCGAAGGTCAAGAACCGCAAGAGATTGCCCGCGGCCCGAAAGCTCCGGCGTTATGTCAGAACACGCTACTCCGATATCATCTTGACGGACGCGGTTCTGAAGCTGTACCAAAAGGTTCTCGACAACAAATTGTACAAAATCAGGAATAATACGTTGTGGAACCGTCGAAAAGCCGAGCTTCTAGGAAAAAGATAGAAGCGTTGTTATTGATAAATCGGAAGGGCGACACTAAAGGGACACAAACAGCAGGCGGCCGAATCATTAATTCGCAGCCTTCATTAAGCTGGAGACCAAAGTGAATGAAGCTCGGCGCATGAAAAGGAAATGTCCCGTTGGAACATTTCCTTTTCATTAAATTCTTTTTCGAACCCTCTAACTAAGCCATAACGCTAATGAAGACGAATGGATAACGATATAATACTTCTATTCAACTCCCTTGAAATGATTCGATCCTCGCTCAGACTCATGAATTCGCATGATTTCATCCTATAGTTAAATTAAAAAAAGGATAATTGGCTTCATGATAGAGCGACCTCCTGATGGGCTTTTTGAGGCATTTGACCTCGTGCGTAACCCCATCGTACAGAGGCTGTAGCGGTTTTCAGCGAAGTCGAAAAAAAGTATTACAGATTGACTAATATAAATTGACTGGAATAATTAAGCTATCGAAGAACGTTAGTTAGAACAACAAAACAGCAACTGATTACTGATTAGTTGCCGTTTTTATGAAGGTAGTGAGTAAATTTACTAACTTGCTAAGAATTAAATACGCAAAGCAAATATTCCTATTATTATCATCATTATACCCGAGCTAAAATGAATAGTTCTTGCTAGCCACCAGGGTAGTATTTTAAAGAAGAACCCTACGAATAACCCAATAATAATTGAGATTATTGCACCGAAAATCCATCCAAAGATAGAGTCTGATGAAATATTAAAAAAGTTTGGCTGATTTGAATAGTCTGTAATTCTTCTTCTACTGTGAACCTCTTTGGTAAGAGCAAAAGCATAACCGATTGCAAGAGCTGCAAAACCCAACAAATTAATGCCAAAAACAAAGACAAGATACTTTACTCCCTTCAGCTTGTCAGAAACCCTAAAAATAGAGTTTCCTATTAAACCCGATAATTCATTCAACAGGATTTTTCATAGTATAAGAATACAGGTTTAAACTAAATGGATTCACCAAGAAATTCTTGGAAAGTATGTTTTGAAATAACTTCCCGTTTACACCTATAGCAAAGCGACCATTCCAAGGGTCTAAAAAGTGAGTAATGAGCAATTGTAAAACTGAAGTATATACACCAAGGTGTTAAACTCCCTCGGTACGATTTAGTTTTCTCACGAATGCTCGCTTATTCGCAGGATTTCACCCTTGCCAGAATTGCAGAAAGATAGTAAGAGAACCCTTTTGGTAGACCAGGACATTATGAAGGCGTGAGGAAATAGAGGGGGAGGTTGAAACCCCATATCCTTCCATATACTGCACGCATGCTCCACACCGCCCCTGGAGGTTTTCACTCCCATGTCTCAACGGGTCTTTGCCCTCTCATTCCTTCGTTACGCCTGTCCAAGGGGTGGAGGCCGGTCTTGCTAACGGTACGGGTCAGTGCCCTTTGGTTTAATGTATCCGGTACTCCGTGCTTTCTTTTGAAATCCCGCGAATTAGCCAAAATTCGTGCAACGAAACGGTGAAATTGCGATTAAGCAGCCAGCTGAATTGGCATCGTTTTATGGGGATTGTAAGCTTCCTGGCTTCGGGCCATGCCAACGAGAACTCGAGCTAATTTACCACATAGTTTCATAAGTGACCTCATTTTCTTCATCTTTTTCACCTGTACATTGTGCGTATGTATGGCCTTGAATTCAGGGTTGTTTGCAACTAAACTCATGGTAATCATGAAGATGAAACGTCGAAGTCGAGATCGTCCACGCTTACTAATCTTCATCTGTCCGGTCCATTTGCCCGAGCTTGCTTCTGCCAGATTGAGACCGGCATGACGCAACAGCGCATTGCCGTGAACAAAGCCGCTTAAATCTCCGGCCTCACCAAGAATACCAGCTAATGAAATGGCACTAATCCCTTTGATCGCAAGCATGGATTTAGCAAACGGAATACGATCCAACACAGCAATAATCTCCGCCTCTACCGTTTTAAGCTGCTGGCAAGCAAGGTCGTACTCATCGATCAGCTGTTTCAAGTGAAGCTTGTACGCTTGCGTGGCTTGTTTAGAGCCAACAGAACGATAAGCAAGGGCGATGAGAGCCCGAGCTTTTCGCTCACCAGAATGGCGTTTCATGAGTACTTTCCAACCTTTGATGATGTCGTGAGGCTGTAGTTTGCAGAGTTCTTCAGGTGTAGGGAACAGACGAAGCGTAGCCAACGAACCCCTGCACATGAGGCATTTAAAGACCTGTCGCAGTTCGGGGAAAACAACATCTACCCAACGATGAATCTGGTTTTTAGCACTAACGAGTCTCGTCACGACAGAGTCGCGGTTTGATAGATAAACACGTAACTCTTCAAAGGCCTCAGGTGTGTCACGGACGAAAGAGTAGTAGCCGTTTTTGACCATGTCTGCGATGACTAGCGCATCTTTTTTGTCACTTTTAGATGGCGCATTATCTCGATTTTCCTTATTCTTTTTCACGAGATGAGGATTGACTAAAACCACTTCGAAATGACGCTTAGATAGCCACTTGGAGACGTTAAGCCAGTAATGGCCGGTAGGTTCCATGCCCACGATTGCGGCGTTAAGATTATGCGCTGCTTGCAGCGAATGGATCCAACGAAGAAGATTCTGAAATCCTTCTTCATCGTTCGAGAAAGAAAGTGGGTTACCGAGGGCGATGCCTCGAAAGTTAACGGCCCGAGCGACATGCATTTGCTGGGCGATGTCGATCCCGACGACAAGGTGATTAACGGTAATTTTCTCAATGAGTTGATTTTGTTTGTCTTGCGATTTAAACTTCATAGTAGAGCGTCCTCCTGGATGATGGGATTTTAAGGGCTATGACCCGTTGCGTACTCCCATCGTACCGAGGCGCTTTTCTTTTTGCAAAGCTCGTAATTAACGCTCTACAGGAATGCTAAACAATCCTGTAGAGCTTAAGAAATAGGCTTTGTAAAAAAAGGAGCTCCTCGGTATGATGGGTTTGTCGAGAACACATCAGGGAGGAGCTCTTACTATGAAGTTT
>NZ_JBWDNV010000015.1:0-77007 GCF_056269375.1 Paenibacillus sp. J22R56 | reverse complement strand
TCAAACTCTCCATGAAATGGTGTTTGACTTGCTCAAACTTGTTTTTATCGCTTTTTCCGTTATTTCTAACGGGGCAGTTTTGCTCGTTGTTCAGTTTTCAAAGAACAATTTCTTTTCGTTTGTCGGCCGTTTGTTTCAGCGGCGACTTAGATAATATATCACGTCCGCCTAGTAGATTGCAAGCATTATTTTTCACTTTTTTTAAAATTGATTTTCTTGAGCTTTAAGCCTCTCGGAATACCCACCACTTACTGCCCGCAAAGTTAAGGATAACCGTTACTCCGGTAGCTACTAACTTTCCTAATAAAGGCCCAACTCCCATTACCTCGGTTAACTCATATAGGAGCAGCATAGATACTCCTAGAACAGCTGCATTCAGAATAATAAAACGAACGACCCTGCGCCGGTCAAATTTTGATTCACTGGTTCGACTCCTATCTCCCTTAAAGGTGATCAGGGAGTTAAGTGTATAGCTGTTCACCATACCAGCACTGTAGGAAATGGCTTGTGCGGGGAGAACATAAAGTCCCGCCCACACCAAGATGCTGTACACAATGAAGTCCACAAGCGTATTTAACAGCCCTATTATATTGAATAAAACAAATTGCTTTATAGCGCCAACTCGATTTTTTCGCACTTCAGTCTGCTGCTCTAATCCCTCAATGGACATACTCACGTTCCTTCTCTTTCAGCTTGTCCTCCTGCTCCTTGTCCTCGGTGAATCCACGTGCTTCCCTGACAATATATAAGGGGCGATTCTTGGATTCGTCGTAGATACGACCGATGTACTCACCAATTAAACCAAGAAGCATAAGAATGATCCCGTTAAACAACAGGTTAATGGCTACGATTGTTGTCCATCCCGGTTGAGTGGTTGAAGTAAACAGACGCTGACACAGTACGACCAGCAAATAAACAAAGCTCGAAGCCGAAAGAGCAAAACCGATATAGGTTGCAATTTTGAGCGGCTTATAAGAGAAGGATGTGATGCCGTCCAGGGCGAAGCTAATCATTTTCTTAAGCGGATATTTGGTTTCCCCTGCAAAACGTTCCTCGCGGACATACTCCACCATCGTCTGCCGGAAGCCTACCCAGCTCACCAGACCACGCACGAAACGATTCTTCTCCTTAAGACCGCGCAGTACATCGCATACTTTACGGTCTATTAACCGGAAATCTCCTGTATCCATCGGAATATCGAAGTTTGTCATACTTCTCATTGTACGATAGAAGAGCATAGCCGTTATTTTCTTGAAGGCACTTTCGCCTTTGCGCTTCAGCCGTTTACCGTAAACGACCTCATATCCTTCCTTCCACTTCTCGATCATATCTAGCATAACCTCCGGCGGATCCTGCAGATCGGCATCAATAATAATAATGGCCTCACCCTGCGCGTAGTCCATACCGGCGGTAATAGCTATCTGATGGCCAAAGTTGCGTGAGAAGTTGACCAGCTTTACATGATTGTCCTCTTGGCAGATCGCCTCGACGATTTCAACTGTTTGATCCCGGCTGCCGTCGTTAACAAATACGAGCTCGTAAGGTTCACCATACCCGTCCATCACTTCTTTGAGCTTGGCGTACGTATGGTGAATCACTTCCTGTTCGTTATACATCGGCACGATAATGCTGTATTTTGCCCTCATGCTCGTATACCCCTTCCGAAATCATCAACTGTAAAAGACCCATGAATCAAAGTGCCGCAGTGCGATCATAACGTAATCTTTACTTACTTCCATACCAGAAATAACTGGATAATACATGATGAATAGGACAACCGCTATACCAGCGTATAGCCAGCGAATCCATTTTCTATTGTCCCGTCCGTCCTCGAAGCGTGTAAAGATATAGACGATGGCAAGGATCATGAAAGGCACCATCGCAAAATAATGATATAAAAACGTTAATCGCGGAACGAGCATCCATGGCAGATACTGCGATAAATAAGCGATCCATAAAACGTACATCCGTTTGTCCTTACGCTTAATACTTATATAAAATGCCGCAATAACCGCGAAAATCCCTGTCCACCAAATGAGTGGATTGCCAAACGCCGAGATGGAGGAGACATCCCCTGCATGATCGAGATTTTTACCGTTGTAATACCAGACCGGACGTTTCATAAATGGCCACTCCCACCACTGTGAGGAATAAGGATGGGTTGCGACAAGCTTACTGTGATAATCATACATATGTTCCTGGTACTCAACCAATCGCTCTGCCGTATACGTATCCCCTTTAACATCAAGAACCGGAATGTAGGACAAGCAGTAAATGATGAGTGGTATAACGACGAAAAAGACAACGCAGCTTGCAAGGGTCAAAATGGTATTCCACACGAAACTGCGGGCTGCATCCTGGTATAGGTCATCATTACGTGAAGAGGCTCCCTCGTCACGACTTTTAAGGATTCGTCTTGCGGCAGCTTGCTCTCTATATCGTTCAATAAGTACAAGAGCCAGCATAACCGCAAGTCCAGCCCCGCCATAAATGACAATCCATTTGGATGCTACCCCGATCCCAAACAGCAAGCCGGCCCAGAATAAAGGTACAAGCGTCTTCCGAAGCGGTGACCGGTAAAAGCTCATTTCTCTGTATTTATTCATGAAGTAGAACATCAGCATGATGAAAAAGACACCATAGACATCAATTGTAGCAATACGTGTTTGCGTAAAGTGCATAAAATCTGCTGCGAACAATATCGTTGCCGTTGCTGCATACCCGGTTTTGCGGAATAGCTGCAGAGCAAACAGATAAATGATTGGCAGCATACCTATACCAAACAGGGTACCCACAATCCGCCAGCCAAATGGACTAAGGCCAAACAGCTTAATGCCAACCGCAATTAACAGCTTGCCAAGCGGCGGATGTGTATTTTCATAAGCTTTTATTCCATGGAGGTTCTCATAAGCCGTGCGTGCATGATAGATCTCATCAAAATAAGAACTGTTTTTATAGGTAGACTTATAAACAGCGTTTGATTGCTCATCGAATAATCGACTACCTTGCAGAGCTTTATCCGCTTGATCAGTACCGTCTACATCAACAATCTGTTGAATAGGAAGCGGCTGATCACTGCCTTCTGAATAAAAGGCTGCCTCTTGCATCGTAAAGCCCCACTTGGTAACCGTCAGCTTCGCATACCGGACAGTCTGATTGATCGGGTTAACCGTCCATTTCAGGTTATCGCCGACCTTTTGCTCGATTTCGATCGAGTTACTCCATTGATCCGGTGTGCTGCTGCTAAACTCCCATTTGTACTTGCCAACGCCAACTCCGTTAAAGCTGTTCACTTGGCTGATTTGTACCGGCTTGCCGAAATCCACATAAAAACTTTGACCATCACGGTCAGCCTTCCAGCCGCTGTCGAAACTAACGGTTGAGCCTAGGTTTGACAGTGCAATTACCGCATAGATGACCGTAATGATGGACATCCACAGCCAATCCTTACGTTGAAACCTGCGCTTAGGAGGTTCACTTTCAGCCCGCACACCTTGCAGCAAATGCTCTTCTGAACGCTCGAGCTCTGCCTTCGTAATGACGGGAACCGCAAGCTGCTGCCCCCTAATATATCTATCATAGCCGATATAAAGCATGTAAATATACAAACCAACATTGCAAAGTGAAGTCACAATGAGAATGCCGTCTGAGGAAGGCAAGAAAGCATTCGCCTGGCTGAATGCCAGAACGTAACCAACATTAATGAAATGGGTCACGCTAAATCCAAACAGCAAATGCAGAATTCTGCGGTCTTTTGCCTCGATATAAGCAAAGATCATTAGAAGAAGAGCAGGAAACATATAGCGCTCATGCATTTTGGCAGCAAACATAAATACGGTAACGATCAGGATCATCGCCATATAGAAGGAACCCGACAAGTCCTTCTGCTGCTTGCGAGCTGCAAAAAAGAGAATGGAAGCGACTGTCGCAAAAACAATTCCGACATTGCCCCATGTTGCGTATTGAAGACCAAGCCACTGCTGATCCAGCTTCGCCCAGTTCCCTCCGGTTAACGCGTATAGATTAAATGCGTTCAGTGTGGCATAGGGGTAAGAAGATAACGTCGACTTATACAAATTGTAGAGAGCATGTAGTCCACCGTTATTCCATATAAACGGTGCGGCGAGCAGGAGAAAGGTAACAGCCCCATAACCGATGCCAGCAGCAACACGCTTCCACGCTTTAAGGTTATATCCATAAGCAAGCAGCATAACGGGAGAAAAAATAAGCGCTTGCGGCTTCACAAGAACAGCGAGAGCAAACCAGATCGAGCCGCGTTCCAGCCTACCGTTTGTAATGGCACGAATCGCAAACACCAAAATCAGAGCGAAGAAGGAATCGACCTGTCCCCATCCAGCCGAGTTAATCCAGACGGCAGGGTTCCAGATATAGAGCATTGCCAGCCCAAATGCCGCCCGATGATCAAGTTTTTTCTGAGCGGTGCGGTATATCATATAACCTGTGATAAGATCGGCTGCAATAGCCGGCAGTTTATAGAGTAACAAAGCTGCATCGCTGGCGGAATCTATTCCCGCCCATGATTGTATGGCTCCAAGTACATACAGCACATAGATATAACCCGGAGGGTAATCGGCAAACAGCCCTTCCTGATAAAAGTGACTTAACCCATCTGTGTAGGCATGGTTCGCCCAAAATATAAACGTATTAATATCATTCGTATAACCAGGGTTTGAAACCGCAATATAAAACCGGAAGGCAAATGCAGCAAGAAGTGCAATTCGCATGCCATTCATGGATGGCTTGCTCCCCGGTGCAATAAACTTCCCTCCGGAAGAGAATTCCCGAGCACGCAGCCACCTGCCGTACAAGTATGCAAACAACGCACCAAATAACGCGGATACGGCTAACACCGGGAACGCAGATATTTTCTTCGGATCCACGGTCTTCTCTTGCGGTACTGCTGAACTAGACTGAACCGGCTCCAAGGAGATGATCGGCGAGAAGGCCTCTGTAGCAATATTGCCTAATCCGGTTGTGCTACTTCCCTCGGCAGCAGCGGCAGCATAGCCGGTTATCGCAGGTAAAAGTCCAATGACGAGTACAAATAACAAACCTATAATAGCACGTAGCTTCCACATTTTCCGCGATTCACCTCGAACGATAAGTTTCGAACAAGCATCCTTTTTCCTGTAAAATACATTCTCACTTTCCCTATCAAATGTCAATGTGTACAGCTATCGTGATAAAACTACTATTGATGTCTTTACAAAGATAAGCGGCCCCATGGTAATGAAAAAGCACCGCCCGGACCAGTTAGTCCAAGCGGTGCTGTTGTCTACTTCATCTTAATCTTATTCGCCTTGACGCTGCTCGCGCATATGCGGGAACAACAGAACATCGCGGATCGAAGGAGCATCTGTAAGCAGCATAACGAGGCGGTCAACACCAATGCCAAGTCCGCCTGTAGGCGGCATGCCGTACTCAAGGGCGCGGATGAAGTCATCGTCCATCTCATGCGCTTCGTCATTGCCTTGTTCCTTCTCTACCAGTTGAGCTTCAAAGCGTTGGCGTTGGTCAATTGGATCATTCAGCTCGGTAAAGGCATTCGCATGCTCACGCGCAACAATAAATAACTCGAAGCGGTCTGTGAAACGCGGATCAACCGGGTTCTTCTTCGCCAGCGGCGAGATCGCAACCGGATGGCCTGTAACAAACGTCGGCTGAATAAGCGTATGCTCACAATGTGTCTCGAAGAAGGAATTCAAGATGTGGCCAAACGTCATATGAGGCTCAACCGGCACTTTATGCTCCTTCGCAAGGGCATGAGCTTCTTCGTCGGTCATTTCAACACTGAAGTCAACACCAGTTACTTCCTTAACCAGATCCACCATCGACACGCGGCGCCATTCTGGCGTCAGGTCAATCTCTTGTCCTTGATAAGTGATTTTCATCGTACCAAGTACTTCTTGTGCAATGTGTGCAATCAAGTTCTCAGTGAGCGACATGATGTCTTTGTAGTCAGCATAAGCCTCGTACAGCTCGATCATCGTAAATTCTGGATTGTGGCGAGTCGAAATACCCTCATTCCGATATACACGACCGATCTCGTATACTTTCTCCAGACCACCAACAATCAGACGTTTCAGGTGAAGCTCAATCGCGATACGCATATAGAGCTGCATATCAAGCGCATTATGATGAGTAATAAATGGACGTGCCGCAGCTCCGCCTGCAATGGAATGCAGAGTTGGCGTCTCAACTTCGAGATAGCCCTTGGAGTCAAGGTAACGGCGCATCGATTGGATAATTCGGGAACGTGCGATGAAGGTTTGCTGAACATCCGGGTTCACGATCAGATCAACATAACGCTGGCGGTAGCGCAGCTCTACGTCTTTCAGACCATGATATTTATCAGGCAGCGGAAGAAGCGACTTCGTCAGCACTTCCACTTCATGTGCTTTAACTGAAACTTCGCCCGTATTTGTCTTGAACACAACGCCGTTGATGCCAACGATATCACCGATATCCAGCATTTCAAAAGCAGCGTATTTGTTCGCTTCAACGGTATCTTTGCGGACGTAAATTTGGATTTTGCCAGAAAGGTCCTGGATATGAGCAAACGATGCTTTACCCATGCCGCGTTTTTGCATAATACGGCCAGCAATGCTTACCTTAATCGCTTTCTCTTCCAGCTCTTCTTTGCTTAGCGCCTCATAAGCGGCAATAATATCCTTCGCATTATGCGTTCGCTCAAATTTGCCGCCGAATGGATCGACGCCAAGTGCTCTCAGCTCGTCCAATTTGTCTCTGCGGATTTGCAGAAGTTCGCTTAGTTCTTGCTCTTGTTCCACTCCCGTGTTTTGCTGATCCACTTCATTCATCTCCTAAATTAAAGGCACTGCTCAAGCGTAAACGGCTGCACCTTCCATTGGAAGGGCAGCAGACGTTTCGCGAGTGAAATATAAGCATAGTATAGAGAAGCTTATACTTTCTTATATTTAACGTTCAAAAAGCTTCCACTAAGGAAGCTTTCCGAAAATATACGCAAGTGGCAGTGCAAACCTTATTTTTTGATATCGACGATTTTATATTGAATAATGCCGGCAGGAACGCTTACGTCCACGACTGTACCCTTTTTCTTGCCCAAAATCGCTTTGCCTACCGGGCTCTCATTCGAAATCTTGTTTCGAAGAGGATCGGACTCGGCTGAACCTACGATTGCATATTCCATTGTATCACCGAATTCCAAATCTTCCACCGTTACAACCGATCCAATACTTACCGAATCGGTAACGATCTCATCATTATTAATAATCCGCGCATTGCGGAGCATTTTCTCAAGGGTGATGACACGGCCTTCAATAAAGGCCTGCTCATTCTTCGCGTCCTCATATTCCGAGTTCTCGCTGATATCTCCATAACCGATCGCAATTTTGATACGTTCCGCTACTTCACGACGCTTGACCGACTTGAGGTTTTCCAGTTCCTCTTCAAGTTTCTTTAAACCGTCCTGAGTCAGAATGATTTCCTTATCGCCCATCTTCCGATTCTCCTGTCGTGTGACATATTATTCATACAGTTGTATGAATTTCACTGTTATTTAATATATTGCATTCCCCGTTCCTCATGCCAAGTTGCGGGGCAGTCAGCGCGGAAACGACGATGTCGTTGATGTATATTGCAAGATTATATTTCAAAGATACCCCGAATGTCAATCAAAGCCAAATATGCCGCTGTAACCGCTTTACAGGAGATTAGATTGAGAGGACCAACGGCTTAGGGGCCGATGATCCTCTCTCCTTCTTAATGAGCGGTTTGGGAACCGCCGGCAATAGAGGCCAACTCTTCTTCATCCAAAGAAGAAATGTATTGATCCAGTATTTCGACAAGCTTGTCGCGGCCTGTTTCTTCCATAATGACATCCTTCACGCGAGCTGCGCCAGGAAGTCCTTTCAAGTACCAAGCCAGATGCTTACGCATCTCACGCACCGCAGTTGCTTCGCCCTTGAGCGCGACAAGACGGTCCATATGAAGGATGGCAACTTCCATCTTCTCACGTGGAAGCGGATCCGGCATCAGTTCGCCTGTCGATAAGTACTGAATAGTACGGTACAGCATCCACGGGTTGCCAAGCGCGCCACGGCCAATCATAACACCGTCGCAGCCAGTATGTTCAAGCAGGCGGCGGGCATCTTCCGGCGAGAAAACATCACCGTTACCAATAACGGGAATGGAGACCGCTTGCTTCACATCACGAATAATGTCCCAATTTGCCTTACCTGTGTATTGCTGCTCACGAGTCCGTCCATGCACGCTGACAGCTTTGCCGCCTGCGCTTTCGACAGCTTTCGCGTTATCGACAGCAAAGATATGCTCATCATCCCAGCCGATCCGCATTTTAACCGTAACCGGCTTGCTGACTGCAGCGGTAACAGCCGAGACCATTTCATAAATTTTATTCGGATCAAGCAGCCAGCGGGCACCTGCATCACATTTTGTCACTTTAGGTACCGGACAGCCCATATTAATATCAATAATATCGGCATTGGTCTGTTGATCGACAACTTTCGCTGCCTCCACGAGCGACTCGCGGTCGCCGCCGAAAATTTGCAGACTAAGCGGCTTCTCCCGCTCATCTACGAAGAGCATTTCCATCGTGCGCTTGTTGCCGTGCAAGATCGCCTTGTCGCTGACCATCTCTGCGCATACTAGACCGGTTCCAAACTCTTTGGCAATGAGACGGAAAGCCGGGTTGCAGACGCCAGCCATCGGCGCTAGCACGACTTTGTTTTTCATCTCAATATCTCCGATTTTCAACATGCTGTTCATCTCTCCTCCTTAAAAGAATAACCACCTAAATGGCTAAATCCAAACCATTAGTGGTTATTCTTGCTTCGAAAGCAAGAGCTCTAATAAATGATGAAGTCTAGTTCGTCATATGAAAGGTACGTTATGATTCCGTATCCATTAATTCTTCATAGCTGATGCCTAACGTATTCGCTATATTCGTCAGAAGCCGCGTATCAGGCTTACGTGTTCCCCGCTCCAGCGATCCCAGAACCGCTACGGATACGCCTAATACCTTCGCCAGCTCCTGCTGGGTGTAACCCTTCAGCTTCCGGAACGCCCGGACTCGCTGAGCCAATTGATGATTTTCCATAACGTGATGCCTTCCTTTCCATCCTGAAGCGCCGCTGCTGCAGAGGCCGAAACCGGGTCCTGCAGAGGATGCGACGAGTCGATGACATCCCTAAGTGGTACAAGCACGAATGCCCGCTCCATCATACGGGGGTGAGGCAGCGTAAGCTCCTCATCATCCATCGTTACATCTCCATATAACAGCAGATCTAGATCTATGGTGCGAGGTCCCCAACGAATATCTCTAACACGGCCAAGAAGCTGTTCAACATCAAATAACGCATGAAGCAGCTCATTTGGTGTAAGAGAAGTCTTAACAGACACGGCCATATTAAGAAAAGCAGGCTGATCCGTATACCCGACAGGGTCTGTCTCGTAAATACCAGATACTTTAACAATCTGAACGCCAGACTGCTGCTCAAGATGTTCTACCGCCTGCCTGAGCAGTTCCTCGCGATCACCAAGATTGGAGCCAAGTGCAATATACGCCTGAGTAATCGTGTTAGGCACGAACAACACGTCCATTCCCATCCCGCTTGCGGCGGAGCTCAATTGTAACTCCGTCGAAATGAATCTCAAACGGCGGATTTGGCTTTGTTACGCGAACCGTCACTTCATTTATCATAGTATAAGCTTCCAAAACCCGCGTTGCAATGCCGCCAGCTAAAGCTTCAATTAATTTATAAGGCTTGCCCTGCACGACGGATCTGACCTGCTCGTACAGCTCAGCGTAGTTTATGGTTGCCTCCAAGTCATCAGTTGCCGCCGCTTGCTCCAGGTCGAGCTTTAGATCAAGGTCGACGATAAACTTCTGTCCAAGCCGATTTTCTTCGGGAAAAACACCGTGATAGCCGTAAAATTGTATGCCCTTCATTATCATGCTGTCCATTGCGTTCCGATTCCTCGCTTTCTATTAGAACGGCGGCGAGCATCGCCACCGCTGTCAGCGCATTTACTTGCGGTACATGATGGCGTCGGTCATCATCGCCGTCCGCTTATTGGCACGTACATCATGTACGCGCACGATTTGACAGCCTTGTGCAATACCTAGCGCCGTTGTCGCCGCTGTACCTTCCGCCAGATCATCTACCGGCAGGTCCAGCGTCTGCCGGATGAACCGTTTGCGCGAGGTACCCAGTAGCACCGGGTACCCAAGCTCTGTTAGTTCCGACAATCGGCCCATAAATTCGAGGTTGTCTTCATGGTCTTTGGCGAAGCCAAGACCCGGGTCGAGCCAAATCTGGCTTGCTTCAACGCCAGCTTGAAGCGCTATAGCCACGCTCGACTGCAGGTCGGCGAGCACATCCGGGACAAGATCACTGTAGTCCCGGGCTGGGCGGTTATGGCTGATAATAACGGGACAGCCATACTCGGCCGCAACGGCCGCCATAAAGGGGTCATACTTCAGACCCCAGATGTCGTTAATAATATGCGCTCCCGCTTCTAGCGCCTGGCGTGCGGTATCTGCCTTGTACGTGTCGATAGAAATCGGCACGTGCGGCGCTGCTTCGCGTACAGCCCGTATCACGGGCAGCAGGCGGCGAAGCTCTTCCTCTACGCTGACCGGCTCAAAGCCGGGGCGCGTAGATTCGGCACCGATATCGATAATATCGACGCCCTCCTCTACCATAGCGGCTGCACGCGCAGCCGCAGCCTCCGCGTGATTGTAACGCCCGCCATCCGAGAAGGAATCCGGCGTAGCATTCAAGATCCCCATAATAAGCGTCCGCTTCCCAAGCTCCAGCTTGATACCGCCGCCTAGTTCATAGCTTCTATTCCAGAAGGTTGGCTTATAGCCTTGTTGTTCCCATTCGCTCATCGTTGCCCCTCCTCCGTATCTTGGCGATAAGCAAGCAGCAGCTCACGCAGCACTGGTCCCGCCGATCCGTTACCAACTACAACGCTGCTGCCTGCCTCATCGGTTAACCGCGTAACCGGTACGAGCTCCTGAATGGAAGTCGTCAGCCAGACTTCCTCCGCAGCCAGAAGCTCATCATACAAATAGTGCCCCTCCCGAACGGTATATCCCCGCTCACGTGCGAGCTCGATTACCCGCTGCCTCGTAATTCCCGGCAAAATGCCAATATCCGTTGAAGGGGTATATATAATGCCGTCCTGCACAAAAAACAGATTGCTCACGATACCTTCGGCGAGTAGACCCTCATGACTTACCATAAGTCCTTCTGCCGAAGGGGATGCACCACTTGCCAGCAATTCCCGCTTTGCAATTATATTGTTCATATAATGGAGTGATTTTAAACGAAGTGCCCCTTCCGGGGTATTCCTTACTGTCTTCAGCAGACGTAATTCCTTACCTTCGTCATACAACCGTTCATTATGAGGCGGAAGGGCTTTAGCGAGCATAAGCTCGGTCGGCTGCTCATAATCGCTGCTTGGAAGTCCAAGCTCGCCTATACCTGCCGTGACCGTGAGACGGATATACCCTTCATTGAGCCCATTTGCTTCCAATAGAGTTGTAATCATTGCTTGCAGCGCGTTCAGATCCGGATTATATCGGATACCGATAGCCTCACAGCCCGCCGTGAGCCGTTCCATATGCTGCTTCAGCAAATACGGCCTGCCGCCGTAGGTCCGGAACGTCTCAAATAATCCCATACCGTACAAAAAGCCGTGATCATAAATCGAGATCACAGCTTCGCCAGATTCCATTACCGTTCCGTTCAGCGCGATCTTCATCGCGCCGCGCCCGCCTTGCGTTTCAAGAAATTGCGCAGCATCGCATGTCCATGCTGCGTGATGATTGATTCAGGATGGAACTGTACGCCTTCAATCGGATATTCTTTATGGCGCAGTCCCATAATTTCGCCTTCCGCCGTTTCTGCACTAATCTCGAGGCAATCCGGAAGCGTCTCACGCTTCACAATTAATGAGTGGTAACGAGTAGCTGTATAAGGGGATGGAATTCCTTCAAAGATCGTCTTGCCATCATGCAAAATTTCAGATGTTTTGCCGTGCATCAGTTTCTCCGCGCGCACCACGTCACCGCCAAATGCTTGTCCAATCGACTGATGGCCAAGACATACACCAAAGATCGGAATAACACCTTTGAAATGCTCAATAACCGACAGGCTGATGCCTGCTTCATTCGGAGAGCAAGGCCCAGGCGAGATCAGGATATGGTCGGGCTTCAGCGCTTCAATACCAGCAAGATCAATCTCGTCATTCCGCTTTACAACAACCTCTTCACCCAATTCACCTAAATACTGCACCAAGTTGTACGTAAACGAATCATAATTATCAATTACTAGAATCATCGCTCCTGCTCCCCCTTTGTGTATCGCCCTGCATTATGTCCGGCTTGTCCGCTCTGCAAATCGTTCACTATACTGAATCGCCTTCCATAATGCCTTCGCTTTATTTAACGATTCGTAATACTCCCGCTCCGGATCGGAATCAATGACGATTCCTGCTCCCGCCTGGATATGTACGATACCGTCTTTCACCGCCATCGTTCTTATAATTATATTAAATTCCATATCGCCATTATAGTCAATCCATCCAAGCGATCCCGTATAAGGTCCACGCCGGACCGGCTCAAGCTCTTCAATGATCTCCATGGTGCGGATTTTCGGTGCGCCAGTGATCGTTCCTCCCGGGAATGTCGCCGCGATGACGTCAAAGGCATCCTTGCCTTCCGCCAAACGTCCCTCCACCTGGGACACCAAGTGCATAACATGGGAGTAATATTCGATAACCATCAGCTCTTCGACTTTCACCGTACCAAATTCCGATATACGCCCAAGGTCGTTACGCTCAAGATCGACGAGCATGATATGCTCCGCCCGCTCCTTCTCGCTTGTACGGAGCTCCTCCGCCATCAACAAGTCTTCAGTCTCCGATCTGCCGCGGCGGCGTGTGCCTGCAATCGGCCGTGATGCCAGCTTATTGCCATTCTGCTCGACTAGCAGTTCAGGAGAAGCTGAGACAAGCTGGAAGTCGGGACAACGCAAGAATCCCATGTACGGTGAAGGATTAAAAATACGAAGCCACTCATATAACTCCTCTGGTGAGGCAGCAACTTCCCGGCTCTGCCTTTGAGACAGATTCACCTGGAATACATCACCTTGGCTGATGTACTGCTGAATACGCTGCACAGCATCCATAAAAGCTTCTTTGCGGAAGGGTGAAGTGATACCCTCTACCGACTCCACATCGATATGCAGACTGTCGCCTTCCAGAAACCGTCTCCGCTCCTCGCTAATCGATGCAGCCTCGCCATTCTGCTGCTGAATGTGCTCCTGCCAGAATGCCACCATCTCATCGGCTTGTACCGCTGCTTTCTCATAGCAGGCTTTGAGCTGCTCATCATCTTCTTCTCCATTAACAGCCGTATGGACAGCACAATACAGCATTTTCTCCTGCTGATCCACAATCCAGATCCTGTTCATGCGCAGGAACAAATAATCCGGAAGTCCTGTGTCATCCTCCGAAAGCTCTGGCAGACGCTCAATCGAACGGACCACATCGTAGCTCCAATAGCCTACGCACCCCCCCGTCCATTTAGGCCCATCCGCAAGCTTTGGAGACCGATAAGGCTCCATCCAACGGCGCATAATCTCGAGAGGCTTGCCTTCCCAGCTTTGTTCCGCCAGAACATGACCTTGCAAATCCCACTCTTCCGATTGTGCATGCAGCCCTTTCCCGCGAATAACGCCTTCCGGGCGCAAGCCTAAATATGTGTAACGACCGTCCTTACCACTTTCTAATACAAAAGCATGTGGAGAAGCCGCGCGCCATGCCGACTCCCAGGAGTCGACCGTAACCGATCCAAGCGGAATACGCTTTAACAAAGGTAGGGTCGTATATTTTCGTTCCGCCTGCCATAAGGCCCACTGCTGGGGTGCGGTGAACATATTCATTTCCTCCGATCAGGTATGATTTGCTAAGTATACAAAAAGCCCCCGTAAACGTCAAAAAGCCCCCATTCCAAGGAATGGGGGCTCCTATAAGTAGATCTATATTAGTTCTCGAAGTTAAACAATGGCGTGGACAGGTAACGTTCGCCGTTCGAAGGAACAACCGCGATAACACGTTTGCCTTTGCCCAGTTCTTTCGCTACTTTGAGTGCAGCGAAGATCGCAGCACCGGAAGAAATACCACACAAGATACCTTCTTCTTTCGCAGCGCGACGAGCATATTCGAATGCTTCTTCGTTCTCAACGGTAATAACTTCGTCATAAATCTCACGGTTCAGAATATCAGGTACAAAGTTAGCACCGATACCTTGGATTTTGTGAGGACCAGGGTTGCCGCCCGACAGGATCGGAGACGCAGCTGGTTCAACTGCATAGATTTTAATGCCATCAAAGTTCTGTTTCAATACTTCACCTGTACCCGAAATCGTACCGCCAGTACCGATACCCGCAATAAATGCATCCAGCTTGCCGTCGAGGGAGTTGATCGCTTCAACGATTTCCGGACCTGTTGTTTCGCGGTGAACTTTTACGTTCGCTTGGTTCTTGAATTGTTGTGGAATGAAATACGAAGGATTCTCTTTCGCCAGCTCTTCTGCTTTGCGAACAGCACCGTTCATACCTTCGGAACCCGGAGTCAGAACAAGCTCTGCACCATAAGCGCGAAGCAGGTTGCGGCGCTCAATGCTCATTGTCTCAGGCATAACAAGGATCGCTTTGTAGCCTTTAGCTGCTGCTACCATTGCAAGACCGATACCTGTGTTACCACTGGTAGGCTCAACGATTGTATCGCCTGGTTTCAGACGGCCTTCTTGCTCAGCAACTTCGATCATGCTGATTGCAATACGGTCTTTAACGCTTGCACCTGGGTTTTGGTATTCAAGTTTAACATAAATTTCGGCGCTATCTTCTGGCACAAGACGGTTCAAACGGACAAGCGGTGTGTCACCGATGAGTTCAGTTACGCTGTTTACAATTCTAGCCATGAGAATAATTGCCTCCTTATTCCGACTAATTTAGTTGGTTTTTTCCTAATATCATATTATCAATCTCTTATATCCGTTGTCAATAGTTTCTTTCTTGAATTTACAAGAAAAGGGAGAAGCCGCCCGGGGGCGGCTTCTCGATGATTATATTAGTGCTCTAAGGGGTAGTTGTCGCGTCGTATTTGTGAAGTAAATTATCCTCAATCTCATTAAGCGGCTTGGCTTTGGAAAGCGCCAAATCCTGCCGTGCCTTTTCATACAGAACATGACCGGTCAGGCCTTCCGTTTTCTGCCGTTCGATTAAGCGGATTACTGCATATCCATCCTCGACCTTAATAGGACCTGTTGTCTCTCCTGTCTGAAGCCGGCTTGCTTCATCGAGCAGATCAGCGTCATAGAAAGGATCATCCGAATCGATAAGACCTAGATCTCCGCCGGAATCAGATGTGTTGCTGTCCATTGAGTAAGTGCTTGCTAACTCATCAAATGAGGCACCGTCTGATAAAAGATCGAGCACATCATTTGCCTCTTGCGCTGTGTCCGTTACAATCCACTGCAGATGCAGCCTAAGCCGATCGGCGAATTGCTTTTGATTCGCTGCTATGTAATTCTCGATCTCCACCTCGGACAAATCGACCGTTAAGACAGCGATTTTCTCAAGCAGCAAGCGATATCTGACATCTTCCCGTACATCATTCTTCGACATGCCAAGCTGTTCCTGCATCACATTATAAAAAACATCTTCGCTATCGTATCCTTCGATCATCGAAGCCAGCTCCCGGTCCTCTTCTTCAGAGGTTACGCTTATCTGCTGAGCCTTTGCTTCTAGATCAATCGCCTTGTGAACCATCATCGTTCGAAGCACGGTGTTACCGTATTGCTTCTCAAGCTGGTTCTCCAGCTCAGCCGTTGTAATTGGGATGCCTCCCACCGTAGCCGCAATGCCATCGCTTCGCACAGAATCCGAATCATTTGGCGTTTCACCCGTCTGTGCCTTTGTCTCCGAATCAGGATCATGCTGCTCAGGATCATCCGAGAACGGAGACAGCTTCACAATGACAGCCACGCTTAGGACAATCATACAAATCGCTTGAAGAACGACAACTGCTTTTATTACCCCGTATTTCTTCATTTCCCCAATGCCCCCGCGTTATTGCACAAGCTTTGGCTTTGCCTGATCAATCAGCTGCTTCAGCTGTACCGGGTCAAACGTATAAGCCACGTTGCAATAATGGCAGACTACCTCTGCCTTGCCATCTTCCTCAATAATCTGCTCCAGCTCCGATACTCCAAGGCTGATCAGTGTCTGCTCCACCCGCTCTTGCGAGCATTTACACTGGAACTTCAAATCCAGCGAATCATGGATATGCAGCTCATCACCTACAAGCCTACGCAGTATTCCTTCTGGTGTCTCTCCTTGTTCAAGCAGCTTCGTCACATGAGGCATCGCACCAACAGCCTGCTCGAGACGGGTAATCTCCTCATCCGTTAGTCCAGGCAGGATCTGTACAATAAATCCACCAGAATGAATAACGCTGCCGTCTGCTTCTACAAGCACGCCAAGTCCAACTGCGGAAGGTGTTTGCTCCGATACGGCAAAATAATAGGTGAAATCTTCAGCCAGCTCGCCCGAAATGATCGGTACACTGCCGAGATAAGGATCCTTAAGACCAAGGTCCTTAATAATATGAATGTATCCATTACGGCCGACGCCGCCAGCGACATCGATCTTGCCGTGCTCATTACTAGGAAGCAGCACATCCGGGTTATCGACATAACCCCGTATTTCACCATGTGCATTAGCGTCAACGACGATTTGACCGATTGGACCGTCACCTTTTACTTTAACAGTCAGCTGCTCTTCACCTTTCAGCATCGCACCCATTATGGCTGCTGCTGTTGCCGTGCGACCAAATGCGGCCGTTGCTGTCGGCAGCGTCTGATGGCGACGCTGAAGCTCAGATACAAGCTGGGTAGTGCGGGCTGCAAATACGCGAATTTTACCTCCCCACGCCGTACCCCGAACGAGTACGTCTGGTAACTGCTCCATTCTTCTATCCCTCCTGATTCCGTTCATAAATAATGCGTAATCCCTCTAACGTCAGAAGTGGATCAACTTCTTCTATCGTTTCCGATTCCGAACTAATTAACTCTGCTAGTCCGCCTGTTGCGACAACGCGTGGACTTACTTGAAATTCTTTTCGAATTCGGTTGACGATACCATCTACTTGTCCAGCGTATCCGTAGATAATACCTGCCTGCATCGAAGTAACTGGGTTGCGGCCAATGACGCTCTTCGGCTTCACCAGCTCAATACGCGGCAGCTTAGCCGCACGCTGGTACAGCGCCTCTGTCGAAATGCCGATGCCTGGTACAATAGCTCCACCCAGATAGCTGCCGGAAGCATCAATATAATCAAAGGTCGTCGCTGTACCAAAATCAACAACGATAAGCGGTGCGCCATATTTCACAATACCTGCGACCGAGTTCACAATCCGGTCTGCGCCAACTTCACGCGGATTTTCATAACGGATATTAAGGCCTGTCTTAATACCAGGACCAACGACTAGTGGTGTCTTGCGCAAATATTTCATGCACAGCTGCTCAAGCGCACGCATCAGCGGCGGAACAACCGAGGAAATAATAACGCCTTCGATCTGCTCCATCCGAATACCCGCATAATGGAACAGATTGTGCATGTTCATGCCATACTCATCCACAGTTGCCGAACGGTTCGTGCTAAGCCGCCAATGATGAAGCAGTTCCTTACCCTTATAGACGCCCAGAACGATGTTCGTATTACCGACGTCGATAACTAAGATCACGTAGGAGCGCCCCCTTTTTTCGCATTCAAATCAAGACTTATATCAAGCGCGTTAAACGAGTAAGTTAATCCACCAACAGAAATAACATCTACTCCGCAGGCCGCAATCGTACGAACGGTATCCAGCCTTACATTACCCGATGCTTCAACGATAACATGCGGAGAATGGGCTTTAATACGACTCACAGCTTCCGTCATCAACGCAGGTGCCATATTATCGAGCATAATAATATCCGCGCCACATGCGAGTGCTTCTTCAATCTGCTCAAAGGATTCTGTTTCTACCTCGATCTTCATTGTATGAGGAATTGCGGCACGTGATGCTTCGACAGCTTGGCGAATGCCGCCTGCACCTTTAATATGATTATCTTTGATCATTACGGCGTCATATAAACCAAAGCGATGATTAGCTCCTCCGCCAACACGGACCGCATACTTCTCCAGCATCCGATGACCTGGCGTTGTTTTGCGTGTATCGACAAGCCGTACCGGCAAGCCCTCAAGTGCTGCAACAAAAGTATTGGTCTTCGTCGCAATACCCGACAGCCGCTGCATCAAATTCAGCGCGAGACGTTCCCCGGTCAGTAAACTATGTGTGCTTCCCTCAACAGTGGCAATAACGGTTCCTTTCTCTACATATTCGCCGTCGCTGACTTTCGCTTCGAACTGAAGCGATGCATCAACTACTTCGAATACGAGACGGGCAACTGGAAGGCCGGCAATAATGCCGCTCTCCTTCACATGGATAACCGCAGTTGACTGCGAACCCATCGGTATTGTCGTCGCTGTTGTAATATCGCCGCTTCCGATATCTTCAGCCAGCCAGCTGCGGATCAGTTCGCGCAGGGCGTGATTATAGGTGCCGAACGTTGTATCAAACATGAATAATTCGCTCCTCTGTCATTCCTTGCAGCCGGTGCAGAATGGTATGCTTGCGCCATACTGCGTCGTTCTTCTCCGGGAAATCCTCCCGGCTATGCGCACCCCGGCTTTCTTCCCGCTGCAGTGCTGATTCAGTTGTTAGAATCGCACAGGTCAGCAGGTTGGCAAATTCGTATTCCTCCCGCTTCGTCAGAACCGATTGGAAGAATGGCAGCTGCCGCTTCAGCTCTTCAAGACCTCTCTCAAGACCTTGAGCGTTACGGCGAAGACCAGCGTATCGAACCATAATCTTCTGCAGCTTGAGCCGCTTCTCAACAACGGCCTGCATTGGCGCACTGCTGCGCGGCTGCTCCACTTCGATTACCGGTTTTGTTTCCAGCTCCGAAAGCTTAATAATGCTATCAACAATGCGTTTGCCAAAAACAATTGCTTCTGATAATGAATTGCTCGCAAGACGGTTCGCTCCATGAACACCGGTAGACGATACTTCCCCGCATGCAAACAATCTTCTTATATTGGTTTCCCCGTTTAAATCGGTTTTGACTCCACCCATCATATAATGGGCAGCAGGTGCAACCGGAATCCAGTCCGTCGTCAGGTCCAGCCCATACTGCAGACAGAATTCATAGATATTCGGGAAACGATGCCTCACCATATCGGCCGATTCATGCGTCACATCAAGATACACGAACGTCGACTTTGTCTCTTCCATCTCACTGACAATAGCGCGTGCGACAACATCACGAGGTGCAAGCTCAAGCTGAGCATGATAACGATCCATGAAACGTTCTCCCCGGATATTACGCAGAATCGCTCCTTCGCCCCGAACTGCCTCAGAGATGAGGAAGCGTGGTGCACCCGGATAACAAAGAGAAGTCGGATGGAATTGAACAAATTCCATATCTTGAATGAGGGCACCTGCACGGTAAGCCATAGCAACACCATCGCCAGTTGCTACATCCGGATTAGTCGTATAACGATACAGCTGGCCTGTTCCACCGGAACATAAGATGGTCGCTTTACCCCGCACATATAGACGCTGCCCGTCAGGCTTCTGAACGATCGCCCCACAGCATTCACCATCCTGCGTGACGAGGTCGATGACAAAATGATCATCCCACACATCAATGCCTGGATCCGCTGTTGCTTTCTCCGACAAAGCGCGTACGATCTCAAAACCTGTTGCGTCTCCGTTCGCATGAAGAATACGGCGCTGACTATGCGCCCCTTCCTTGGTAAGCGCAAATACACCGTTCTCAAGGTCAAACTGTGTGCCCATGCTGATGAGATTGCTGACGCCTTCAGGACCCTCATGGACAAGGACATTAACTGCATCTTCCGAGCAAAGACCTACGCCTGCAATAAGCGTATCCTCGCGATGATAGGCTGGTGAATCGTCATCCGAAATAACCGCAGCGATACCCCCTTGAGCGTAACGCGTATTGCTGTCGAGCAAAGATTTTTTCGTAATCATTAAGACAGAATGGTTCTTCTCACTTGCCAATAATGCGGTAAAAAGACCGGCAATGCCGGCCCCGATTACAAGTACGTCCTTCTCTATAACGGGCAAGTCCTCTAACGACAGGTCAACGAGGTATCTTGGTATCATATTATTATTGCGCCTCCAAGCATAGGAGTAGCGCATGCTCCTCCTATTTTACGAGTAACATGCGCTCCAGGGACTTACGGGCTTGTTCCGCAACATGTTCTGGAACGTAGATTTGAGGCTGCATGGTTTCGAGACATTTTACCAGCTTCTTCAAGTTGTTCACCTTCATGTTTGGACAAACCAAATATTTGGATGCAAAATGGAATGTTTTGTTCGGGCTGTCCAGACGAAGCTGGTAACCAGTACCGTCTTCTGTACCAACGATAAACTCCTGACAATCCGATTCCTTGCAATATTTAAGAATAGCTGTTGTGCTGCCGACAAAATCGCCAAGCTCTACAACTTCAGGACGGCATTCCGGATGCACAACGAATTGCGCGTTCGGGTATTTCGCCTTCATCTCCTCAACGTCTTTCACCGTCAGCATATCATGCGTGTTGCAGTAGCCTTCCCAGATGATCATCTTCTTGTCGGTATTCTGCTGCACATAATGGCCCAGGTTTTTGTCTGGTACCCAGATCACTTCATCGCCTTCTACCGAGTTCACCACTTTAACGGCATTCGCAGATGTACAGCAAATATCCGTCTCCGCTTTAATGTCTGCTGAAGAATTGATATAAGTGACAACAGTTGCGTTAGGATGCTGTGCTTTCAGCTTGCGCAGTCCTTCCACGTTAACCATGTCTGCCATCGGGCATCCTGCACGTTCGTCAGGAATAATAACCGTTTTGTTAGGAGCAAGAATTTTCGCGCTTTCTCCCATAAAATGAACCCCGCAAAAGACGATAACATCCGCATCAGTCTCTGCAGCCTTCTGAGCGAGCAAGAACGAATCCCCGCGGAAATCCGCAACCTCTTGAATTTCATCCCGTTGATAGTAATGAGCCAGAATGATTGCATTTCGTTCTTTCTTTAATTGCATGAGCCTTTCACGCAGTTCACGATTCTGTTCCGCCTTGCGTTCCAGCGCCAGCGCTTCCACAGTTGATCCTCTCCTCTTATGAGGGATGGGCGGTGAGTCCCATTCCGATTAATGGCTTACCGACTTTGTGAATTGATGCACAAACTCAGTCAAGTCAATGGCTTAAATGTGATTGATTTGTTAAGGTTTAATTTACTCCACGTGCAGGATGCTGTCAATGCATTAAATAAGAAAAAACCCTCTTTACCGCCTGCGAATTTCGCATAAGGACGGAGAAGAGGGCTAAGTGTAAAAAACGAGCTTCCTTACCTTTTCGCTGGATCGTATGGTTCACCAAGCGCACTAGGTGCTGACGAACGTCCCACTGCTCCTGCCAGAACAATAAGGGTCAGTAAATACGGCAGCATATAGAAGAACTCATTCGGAATATGATGCGACCATTCGAACAACTGTGCCCAGTTACGAAGTGCCTGCGCCATCCCGAAGAAGATCGCCGCACCAGCAACGCCAAGCGGATTCCATTTTCCAAAAATAACAGCCGCTATCGCAATAAAGCCTTGTCCGGAAATCGTGTTATGAGCAAAGTTGCTTGTTGTCGTGAGCGCGATTGTTGCGCCGCCAAGACCAGCTAAAGCGCCGCTCAGCATAACGCCGATATAACGGTATTTGGTTACGCTGATTCCGACTGTGTCCGCCGAGCTCGGATGCTCGCCTACAGCACGCAGACGAAGGCCGAAGGTCGTACGGTACAGCACAAAGTAGCTGAGAATAACAACGCCAATCACAATATAAGTTGTTGGATAAGCGGTGAAGATCCCTTTACCCAGCAATGGAATATCAGAGAGGCCTGGTATAGCAACCGGATTAAACACGTACTCCAGTGTTGGAGTCTGTCCAGAGCCTTCGTACAAGTTCTTGGTCAGATAAATAGCGAGACCCGCTGCCAAGATATTAATAACGACCCCAACAATGGTCTGGTCTGCACGGAACGTAATCGTTGCTACGGCATGCAGCAATGAGACGATTACACCAAAGACAAGACCGGCAATAAGCCCCATCCAAGGAGCGCCATGCTTCATACCGCCTTGAATAGCTTGGTCAGAGATAACGGCTGCAGCGAATGCGCCTGATATCATAAGACCTTCAAGACCGATGTTAATGACACCCGAACGCTCTGAGAAGAGTCCACCAAGGCCTGTGAAGATAAGCGCTGTCGAGAAGACAAGCGTAATGCTTATTAATTGACCAATTGTATCTAATGCGTTCATCGTGCACCGCCTCCTTCCGATTTGCCTTTATTCGAACGGCGAATCATAAATGGTTTGAGGAAGAATTTCACCAAACCATGCGAAGCGACGAAGAAGATAATCGAACCAATAACGATACGAACAATCTCAGGCGGTACATTTGCACCAAAGCTCATACCCGCCGAACCATAGCTTAAGCCGCCGAACAGCACGGCACCAAGGAATACGCCAATCGGTGTATTGCCACCAAGAAGAGCTACAGCGATACCGTCAAACCCATACCCCCATGATGCAGCCATTACCGTCTGGTAGCCGAACACACCTAGAATCTCGAAGACGCCGCCAAGACCTGCGAACACGCCGCTGATAAACATCGAAGTGATGATTGTACGGTTAACGTTCATTCCGGCATATAGCGCAGCATTTGGGTTGAGACCCACTGCACGAAGCTCATAACCTTTTTTCGTACGCCACAAGATCACATAAAAGACGATTAAGCCAATAATCGCAAATAATGTTCCCCAATGCATACGGGCATTACCCATACTTTCGGACAGCCATTTGATCGATACAAGTGCCGACTCATGAATCGGCTTCGATTTCTGCTGACCTTCCATAACGAGATATGTACCCACGATATAGTTGGAGAGGAAAAGCGCAATCCAGTTCAGCATAATCGAGGAAATAACCTCGTTTACACCACGTGCAGCTTTCAAATAACCGGAGAGCGCCGCCCACAAGCCGCCAAACAGACCACCAACGATAATCGCAAGAGGTGCATGGAGATACCATGGCAAATCAAGAGTAACCCCAACGATCGTGGCTCCTGTCATCCCCATCATAAACTGGCCTTCTGCGCCGATATTGAAGAGGCCCGTACGGAAAGCAAATGCTACTGCAATCCCTGTAAAAATAAGTGGTGTGATGGCACGAATCGCTTCACCGATGTCGTAAGGGCTGCCAAACAGCTTCTTCACGAGAGAGGAGTAAGCCAGAATCGGATCATACCCGCCGGCGAGCATAGCAAGCCCGCCGCAAATGAGACCTAGAATGATTGCGACAAGCGGCACCAGAAAGGATGACTTGTCGAATATTTTTCTCATCGTATTCATATCGTACTATCCCCTCCCTTCTGCTGTAGCAGCTGCTGCTGCATCACCAGCCATCATCAGGCCAAGCTGTTGATCATCACGATGATCAGCATCGACTTCACCCATTAAGCGGCCTTCGTACATAACGGCAATTCGATCGGATAAGGAGTACAGTTCATCCAGCTCAAATGAAATAAGCAGAATAGCTTTTCCTTGGTTACGTGCTTCAATGAGCCGTTTATGTACGTACTCAATTGCACCTATATCAAGGCCCCGTGTAGGCTGTACAGCTATCAAGAGATCTGGGTTTTTCCACAGCTCCCGAGCGATGATCGCCTTCTGCTGGTTACCGCCTGACAAGGACCGGGCTTTCGCATGAATACCTGAACCACGGACATCAAACTCATTAACAAGTTTATCTGCCAGTACATCCATCGCCTTGAAATCGATAAAACCGTTCTTTCCGAATTGCGGATCAAAGTAACTGCCCAGAATCATGTTCTCACTTAGTGTAAAATCAAGCACCAGACCATGCTTATGACGATCCTCTGGAATATGGCTTACACCGGAGAGTGACACTTGGCGCGGCGAGCGATTCGTAATATCCTGGCCGTTCATCTTAACACTCCCGCCTGACAAGCCTCTCATTCCAGTAATCGCATAAACCAGTTCACTTTGTCCGTTCCCGTCTACACCTGCAATACCGAGAATCTCGCCAGCTCGTACATCAAGGCTGATACCATCCAGCACCTGTTTCCCTTGATCACCTTTCATACGAAGCGAATCAACGGACAGCACAACATCGCCAGGCTCCTGTTTCGATTTCTCGACTTCGAAGGTGACGTCTCTGCCGACCATCAATTCAGCCAAATGCCGTTCATTTGTTTCTGAGGTTGGAAGGGTACGAATGACCTTACCTCTTCGGATAACCGTTACGGTATCCGCAAGCGCCATAACCTCTTTCAACTTATGGGTAATGAGAATGATTGATTTGCCTTCAGCCGACAGGTTGCGCAAAATTTGAATAAGCTCTTCAATTTCCTGTACCGTCAGCACCGCTGTAGGCTCGTCGAAGATCAGGATATCTGCACCGCGGTACAAGGTTTTTAGAATCTCGACCCGTTGCTGCATGCCCACCGTAATATCTTTAATCCGCACTTGCGGCTCTACTTTCAATCCATAACGTTCGGAGAGCTCTCGAACTTTTACATTTGCTTTTTTATATTTTAAAAATCCAAACTTAGACGGTTCGTTGCCAAGCACGATATTTTCCGCTACCGTAAACGGCTGTACAAGCTTGAAATGCTGATGGACCATGCCGATCCCAAGTTCAATCGCCTTACCTGCCCCGTCAATAACGGTTTTGTTGCCATTTACCCAAATCTCGCCTTCTTCCGGCTGATACAAGCCAAACAGAATATTCATTAGGGTGGATTTGCCCGCGCCGTTCTCGCCAAGCAGAGCATGAATCTCGCCTTTTTTTAATTCAAAATTGATGTTGTCATTGGCCACTAATCCTGGAAAACGCTTCGTAATCCCTTTTAGTTCAACAGCCGTTGTGCTCCGGTCCATACCTTCATCATCCCCCCGGTTTTCTACCTCTATGGCAAAAAAGGACAAGACCGGCTTGAGCCGGCCTTGCCTTGAGACAGCGACTTCAAATAACTTTCATCTGAAAATTATTCAGTAGGCACTTTAATCTCGCCGCTGATGATTTTTTGTTTGTACTCTTCAACTTTTGCAAGCACATCAGCTGGCACGTTTTTCGTCGAAGTATCTGGCAAGCCTACGCCGTTGTCTTTCAGACCAAGCGTAACGACTTGACCGCCTTTCCAATTACCATCAATCAGGTCTTTCGATACTTTATATACTGCAGCTTCTACACCTTTCATCATCGAAGTCAATGTAATTGCGTCACCGAATTCAAGCGATTGGTCTTTGTCTACACCGATTACCCATACGTCTTTACCAGCGTCTTTACGAGTCTTCGCTTCATTAAACACGCCATTGCCGGATGCGCCCGATGCATGGAAGATGATATCAACGCCAGCGTCATACATGGTTGCAGCCGCTTGTTTACCAAGGTCTGGCTTCGAGAAGTCGCCTACATAGTTGATTTTCAAGCTTTTCGCAGCTTCAGGGTTAACGGCTTCGATCCCAGCTTTGAAGCCTGCTTCGAATTTTTTGATAACTGGAATTTCCATGCCGCCTACAAAACCGATTTTATTCGTTTTTGTCATCAGACCAGCAACTACACCAACCAGGAAGGATCCTTCGTTCTCAGCGAATCCAACAGATTCAACGTTTGGCAGTTCAACTGTTGCGTCGATCAGACCGAACTTGGCATTCGGGTTTTCTGTTGCTACTTTAGTCATTGCATCTGTGAAGAGGAAGCCAATGCCCCAAGTCAGATCATATTTCTCGGAAACGAACGCCTTCAGGTTAGGCTCCATGTCCGCATCGCCTTTACTTTCAAGGTATTTAGTCTCTGCGCCGGTATCAGCTGTTACTTTCTTCAGAGCTTCCCATGCGCTTTGGTTAAAGGATTTGTCATTTACGCCGCCAACATCTGTTGCCATACCGATCTTCAACTTGGAAGCCGGTGCTTCAGAAGTGTCCGGGGATGCAGTCTCTGCATTGCCGCCTGTGTTTGTGTCGTTGCTGTTCTCGTTCTTGTTACCACATGCGGACAAGACTACTGTCAGCGCCAGGATAATCATAAGCATTAAACTAACTTGTTTTTTCATACCTGTTCTCTCCCCTGCCTTTTATTTGTTTAGGGCATCGCACTATCTTTATTATTCTTGATGTCCACCGCCACTATTCTCCTAATTATAATTACAATCTAACAGCCGTCAATCACATTATGTCAACTAATTTAACACAGAAATTATGTTCACAAATTATCACTGTCCTTATGTAACATTTGTGCGAGTTTTGTTCGGAATATTCGCACAAATAACTCACACAAAATCAAGTTGCGTGCTTATTATTACCCCTTAAATCCGAACATTTAAACAGTAAACGTACAAAAAACAGCTGCCCTTCGCCTGCAATTAGCAAACATAGGACAGCTGTTCTGTCTTAAGATCCTTTATTTGGATCTACGTCGTCTGGTTTTTGTTCGTCCAGCTCAGGAGGTGTGATCTCACCCGCATCACGGGTTTGAATACGAACCTTCACGCCGCCAATCGTATCCACGATAGGTTCGGAAGAAGATTCAGCCGCAGCGTTTCCTTCTCCAGAGGGCTCTTCTCCGCCAACGATCTCGCCGGATTCGATCAAATTCTTGATTTGCTCAAGCTCAAGCGTTTCTTCTTTAAGCAGCGTTTGAGCAATCAAATGTACTTCTCTGCTCTTCTCAGTCAACAATTGCTTCGCACGAGTGTAGCAATCATTGATAAAGTTTTGCATTTCTTGGTCAATCTCATAAGCGATTTTATCCGAGTAGTTCTGTTCATGACCAAGATCACGACCCAAGAATACTTGGCCCTGCGTTTGACCGAACTGCATCGGACCAAGCTTATCACTCATACCGTATTCCATAATCATGCTGCGTACGATGCCGGTAGCTTGCTTGAAGTCGCTGTAAGCGCCAGTACCAATCTCGCCGATAAACAACTCTTCCGCAACACGCCCGCCAAGCAGACCCGTTACTTTATCAAGCAGCTCCTGCTTCGTTACCAGCATACGATCTTCCTTTGGAAGCATAATGACATAACCGCCAGCGCGTCCGCGTGGAATAATCGTAACTTTATGAACCATGTCAGCATGCTCCAGGAAGTAGCCAACAATGGTATGACCTGCTTCGTGGTAAGCGACGATACGTTTCTCGCGGTCGCTGATGACACGGCTCTTCTTCTCCGTACCAACAATAACGCGGTCAATCGCTTCATCAACTTCACGCATGCCGATATCTTTCTTATTACGACGGGCTGCAAGGAGTGCTGCTTCATTCAGCAAGTTCTCCAGATCCGCACCAGTAAAGCCAGTCGTACGCTTCGCAATAACATCCAGCTTAACGTCATTATTAAGCGGCTTGTTGCGAGCATGTACTTTAAGTACGGCTTCACGACCTTTCACATCTGGGCGGTCCACCGTAATTTGACGGTCGAAACGTCCTGGACGAAGAAGTGCCGGGTCAAGAATATCCGGACGGTTCGTCGCTGCGACGATAATAATGCCTTCGTTCGCACCAAAGCCATCCATCTCAACGAGCAATTGGTTGAGCGTTTGCTCACGCTCGTCATGACCGCCGCCAAGACCGGCGCCACGTTGACGACCAACTGCGTCAATCTCATCAATAAAGATGATACATGGTGCGTTTTTCTTCGCATTCTCAAACAAATCACGGACACGGGATGCGCCGACACCGACGAACATTTCCACGAAGTCCGAACCGGAGATGCTGAAGAATGGAACGCCAGCTTCGCCTGCTACAGCGCGGGCAAGAAGCGTTTTACCAGTACCCGGAGGACCCACAAGCAATACGCCCTTCGGAATACGTGCGCCAACCACGTTAAATTTGCGAGGATCTTTCAGGAAGTCAACAACTTCGACAAGCTCTTGCTTCTCTTCGTCGGCACCTGCCACATCCTCAAACGTGATGCGCTTCTTCTCTTCGTTGTACAGCCTTGCACGGCTTTTGCCAAAGTTCATCACTTTGCCGCCGCCGCCCTGAGCTTGATTCATAAGGAAGAAGAACAAAATAAATATGATCACAAACGGAATAATGGAAGTAAGGAACGTAAGCCAGATGCTTGGTGTATCCATTGGCTTATAGTTGAGCTTAAATCCGTATTGTTTCTCTGCGGCGAGAATATCTTCGCCAGCTTCCAAACCTACCCTCGATGAGAACTGTTTCTCCCCGTTCTTCGAGTCTGCAGGCGGCTCTTTATATTTACCGGAAACCAAGTAAGTATAACCATCGTACTTCACGGTCAGCTCTTCTACGTTGTTTGAACTGATGGCTTGGCGAAGCTGATCGTATCGAATTCCGACGGTAGTATTATTCTGGCTGCTGATAAACTGAATAATCCCAACCGTTACTAAAAAGATGATCAAATAAAATCCAGTATTGCGGATGATCCGATTCATCCCCTACCTCCTCTCAAGACGCTTCTAATATTTTAACATAGCATGACTTTCCATCTCAATAGAACCAAGATGAAGGGGAGGCATGCCGGCGTAACCGCAAATTCTATTTCTCGTAAACTTCCGGTTTCAGAATGCCAATGAACGGAAGATTGCGGTACTTCTCTGCATAGTCGAGGCCGTAGCCCACAACAAATTCATCCGGCAATGAGAAGCCTGTGTAGTCCGCTTCCAGATCAACCGAACGGCGTGCTGGCTTATCGAACAGCGTTGCAACAGTTACGGACTTGGCATTGCGGCGCTCCAGAACATCAATCAGGTAGCTGAGTGTCAGACCGCTGTCAATAATATCTTCGACGATCAGCACATCGCGACCTTCTACAGAAGCATCAAGATCTTTAATAATCTTGACGACACCAGATGATTTGGTCGAAGCTCCATAGCTTGATACGGCCATAAAGTCGATCTCAAGTTTTATCGGCATCTCTTTAACCAGATCGGACATGAATATAAATGCACCTTTGAGGACGCAAATAACGAGCGGATTACGCCCATCGAAGTCACGGCTAAGGGTCTCGCCGAGTTCCTTCACTTTCGCCCTAATTTGTCCTTCGTCATAGAGTACCTCTTTAATATCGTTCAACAAAATGTAAATCCTCCTATATCTTTCACTTTATAATTATGAATACAGCAGTGCTTCTTATTCGTTCTCTATTCGAATGAACAGGAAGTCCGTTGTCTCATGATCGGTTAGCGCATGGCTCGAACGTCTGATGCCCGGTACCCAAAGCAAGCGGTCGTCCGCATCAACCAGAAGCGGATAACGCTCACGCTCGGATGGCGCGATCTTTTCGTCAACGAACATATCTTGCACTTTTTTGGAGCCGTTTAATCCTAAAACTTGAATTCGGTCACCTGGCCGCCGATTACGTACTGTAAGCGGAAAAACCAGACTCTCCGCATCGAAGCAAACCTCGTTTCTGCCTGCCGGCTTAACCGCCTCGCCCCGTTTGCGATGCTCGATATACAGCGTACGACCTCCAGCTGTTACCCGCATGTCAGCGGAATCACGGGGAATGACGTGTGCATAGGCTTCGGACATAATCGCCGCAGCAGCATTAAGCACTCGAACCCACCGGATGCTGCTATACTCACGGATGCATCGAACACCCGAGCCGGCATCATACCGCCAGGTACTCGGAGCTGCAGAAGCTGCCGCAAGCCGCATGGTCTCAATCGCTTCAAAGGATCCAATTTCTGCATCCTGCGAAAGATAATTTAATATTAGTTTAATCAATCTTCTTTGTAAAGCGACATGAAGACCTGAGAGCGTACCAGCATCCATCTTGCATTCGCCCGGAGTCAGCGATACAAGTTCAATAAGCAGCTTCTGCGCTTCATTCTCCATCCATTCGTCTTCTGCCCCTGCTACATCAGCCATTCTCCGGAGAGAATGAGTAAGCTTTGGATTATATTGTGAAAGATACGGTATAACATCAAGCCGAACGACATTACGAAAATAATATTTCTCATTGTTGCTGCTGTCGAGGCAATACGGAATATCCTGCTCCGTACAATAGCGTACAATGTCTGACTTGTTCATACGAAGTAATGGACGTATAAGTTCCACGTTTTTTTCAGTACGTTTCGCAGCCATACCTGAGAGGCCTGTCAAACCTGCTCCACGGATGATATGCATGAGTACCGTCTCTGCCTGATCATCCGCATGATGCGCCAGCGCGACAGCCGAAGCTTTATACTTAGCTGCTATGTCATGCAGAAAGGCATAACGCTTCACACGTGACGCGGACGAGGCGTTCATTCCGGTTTCTTCTATGTAAGCCGGCATATCCAGCTCAATCATCTCGAAGGATACGCCAAACTTCGCTGCATATTGGCGTACAACCTCCGCCTCATGCAGTGATTCTTCCTTCCGGAAGCCGTGATTTACATGGGCAGCTATGATCGTGAGCTCATCTTGCTTCGCTGCTGTGCATAGCAGATGAAGCAGAGCCATTGAATCGGGACCGCCGGATACGGCAGCCACGATTCGGTCGCCTTTCGACCATAGCTGTTCAGTCGCTGCATACCTCAACATGTCAGGCAGCAGCTTATGGTCCCCCATTTCCATTGCTTATGTATCTCCCCGTCCCTATATTTCAAATCCAATGTCCAACTTCCTTTATATACCCCCGCGAAGCAGCCAGTAAACCGAGATTCCCAGCACTACCGCGGATACAGCGGCAAGCCCCTTTAACCACCTTGGTGTCTTCGGGCTGATTCGCGTGTCTCTGCGGTGCAGCAGTCTTCTCCACGCTTCTGCCCCTTCAGCCGCATCGTAGAACCTTCCCGCCATCGCTTGCTTTAACCAGCCAGCTACAGGAATCAGCCCTTTGCACTCGCTAACAAGGCGCTCCAGCTCTTCAGTCGAACGGGTCTGCGGCAGCCCTGCTGTCAGTGCCTGCAGCTTCTTTGGTTCATGAAGCATAATGCAGAGCACTGCAAAAGAGAAGAGATCGTATCTGGCATCTGCCGAGCGTGAGCCTGCGTTCCAATAACCCCGGTCATAAATCTCGGTGAATTGCCTTATCCCCTTACCCATCGCGGTGACACCGCCATAATCGACCAGCTCAACATACCCGTAATCAGCAGTCAGCACATTATCGATCTTCAAATCGCCAAATACCCAGCCCTTACGGTGAAGCTCGGCAAGCTTGCCAAGCAGGTTCAGACCTATGAGCGGAAACCACTCCGGTCCGTTTTTCGTCAAAAATTCCGAAATCGTTACTCCACGTACGTACCTCATAATATAGAAAGGATATTCTTTACCGTCCGGCCCGAGAAAATCGTCCACATCATAAAGATAGGTCAACTTCCGATCTTGCTTCTCGAGTGCCTGCAGTACATTAATCTCTGACTGCAGATCAACCGCATCCATTCCTACCTTGAGTGCGCACCAGCCGCGGTCAGCATGAACGAGATAAACTTTGCCGTTCGCTCCCTCTCCAAGCAGCCGCTCGACACGATAACGGGCATTCTTCCACTTTCCCGTCACAATCGTACCGCGGCGGAGATTCAACTTAAACGACGTAGTCACTCATCATCCCATCCGTTTCATCGTCATTGCTCTTCTTACCATAATCCCCCTGCCGGTAAAAATCAATGACCTGCATAATCGCCGGGCCTGTTGGTGTCGTGCCGCTCATCGGCAATTTTGTAAATATGGAAGAAATACCTTTCAAATTATCGGTCCAGCTCAGGTCGAGCTTACAGTCTTCTCCATACTTGGTACTTGGAAAATGAAAAACGGCAATCTCGCTATGGCCTTGACGTGCCTGCAGACTTAACATCAAGTCATGGATCGCTTCTTCCACTGCGCGAAGCTTTGGCTTCATACTGGCACTAGCATCAATCAGCAGGGCTACCTGCAGCTTCGACGTCTCCCCAAGCTCATCAATGACCCTAACAACCTCACTGCGCTTCTCCGGCGGCAGCGCCTCGATGGAGCCATTGCCAAGCACCTGCTTCAATTCCCTCTGCACAGCCAGTTGTATCGTTTGCACCGCGGTTTTCCGCGTCATCATCTGAACCGTTTGCGACAGCTGCCGTGTATCCACCAGCCTGCTGAGGCCGCCTCCGGCTCGGGCGACTTCCTCAATCTCAGACGCTCCAAGCTCTCCTACATCACCATAATCCAAAATACCTACAACATTAACGGCAATTCCTTCAGCCTTGGCATGTGCAGCCGCTACAACCGGACTCATGCCGACATTCGAGCAGCCATCGGTCACTAGCAAAATTTGCTTCATCTTTATTGCCTCCTCTTCAAAACAGCATAACCTCTCTATCAGTTTTGCCTTTTGAAGCGAGGGATAAACCGCTAGATTGCCCTATTTCCCGAGAAATTATGCTGCTGCTCTATTGAACGGACAAACAATTGACTCTAGTAAAGCAGCAAAAAGGCTCTTAGGCTGAAGCGCAGCCTGCTGCGCTTCAGCCTAAGAGCCTGCATTCGCCCATCTCCCATGTACCCCCTTTAACTAACCGTACGAGGTCGTTCCAGCCTAGTAAGCCCAGGCCAGCGGAAGGACGCCCATTCCGGCAAATGTTTATCGATCCGTGCCACAAGCACCGTCATATCATCATTTATATCCCCTTCATGGTGCCTTACGACGGTTTCAAGCAGAGCATCCGCCATCTCCTGCGGGTCATCTGTCTTCAGCTCCTGAAGGATCCGTTTCATCCACATCTCCTTATTGACGGCATGACCCGGTGCGTCATAAATACCGTCACTCATCATGACAATCGTATCACCAGGCTGCAGCGGCATAGAAATCAGATCGAAATCAATGTCCTGTAAAATACCAACTGGCAAATTATTCGCCGATACTGGAATTACCTCGCTTCCTCGTTTAATAAAGCTTGGCGTCGAGCCAATCTTCATAAAGGTGGTCTTCGCCGTGTACAGATCAATCATGGCTAGATCAATCGTCGCGAACACTTCATCCGGTGACCTAAGCAACAGGATGGAGTTCACAGATTTTATCGCCAGCTTCTCATCCATCCCGGACTTCAGCAGCTGCTGCAGAATCGACAGCGCCGCGCTGCTCTCCTGCCGCGCCCGCTCCCCATTACCCATTCCATCACTAATCGCCACAGCGAACTTGCCGTTGCCAAGCTCGACCATACTGAAGCTGTCTCCCGACAGCAAGTCTCCGCCCTTCGCTGCCCCGGCTATGCCTGTCTCCACCTCAAACTCCTTGGCTGATCCGAACACGACAAGTGTCGGCTCTCCATTCTTCTCAGGTGGTCTCTCCGACTTGACGGCCACATGCTCGCCGAGAATATCGGATAAGAGCGGAGCAATAATTTTGCGGCATTCGTTATGCCCCCTGCTGAAATGATGATACAATTCGATTTCCACATTCCCCTCTTCCAAATTAATGACTTCTAGCTCCTGAATCGATAATCCCAGTCCCTCCAATGCTTCTCTAATTTGTTCTTCCTGCAAATGAAGCGTTTGTCCCTCCCTTTTAATTTCGTGTGCCAAATCCTCCATGACCTGTGACACGCCCGATAATTGATCTGCGACAAGCTGCCTGGAATCGAATATTTGTTTCTTCCAGTGCATATCATTCTTATAAAGCTCGTACTCCTGCTCTATAATGCCAAGCACCTGCGCTGGCTTTGAGCAGTGAGAAGCCCATGTGCGGGGCATATTATGCGTAGGTACGCGGTCCTCCTCCACCGCTGAGATCATATCCTTCATCATTTGATACGTTTGATAATACTTGCCCTCCCAGCAAGCTCGGTTCCGGTGGCAGCCTTCACAGCTTCGCGCAGATACTGCCTGCATAAAATGATTAACTTCCTCCTCCTTCTTCACAGGCACAGCAGCTCCGTTCAGCTGTCCGAAGCTGCGGGAAAGCTGGCGGAATACTTCTGAATATTGTGAGACCCGCTCCGCTGTTACATCGCGCACACGTTTGGCATACTCATGCTGCGACTTGGCATGCTCGTTTGTGCCAGGCACATAACGGGCGATGGTTCGAATCATAATTTTGGGGGTAAGCATAAGTAGTACAGCTGCTGCCACAGATTCCCATGTGGAGGTCATCACATCTGATCCACTGCCGACATAAACGGCAAGGATCGAGGTTCCAAGCAGCATACCGAAGGCAACAGCGGCTTTGCCGCCTTCCCTCAATAGTCCAGCGAGCAGCCCGGCGAAAGCCAGCAGGCTCATCTGCACAACGGCATTAAAGTCAGCGAGACTTAAAATAAGACCCGCCACTACGCCTACACAGGCGCCTAGCGGTGCCCCTCCTGCCAGCGCAAAGAGCAGCAGCAAGAATCGTGACATAATATGTTCAACAGAAAGACCGTATATTTGCCAGCCTACCGCCCCGGTCATAACGGAGGCAAGCAGAATCATTAGACATATAATTTCCTCATTCTTAAGGGATGCGGTCTTCTTCGACATGGTCAGCACCGGTATCGCTTGTATAAAGACAAGCGTAAGCACGAAGCTGAGCGCCGCTTCCACCACAACCATCATAAAGTTATACCAATTCATCACATCTCCTATGAAGAGTCCAAATAGCTGCACAACCAGGGTGGAGATAAAGACGAGTAAGGGTGCGGTCCCAAGCTCCGCTTTTTCGTATGCCTCCAGACCTTTAAATAATAGAAATAGAACGGCCAGCTCCATCCCGATCCATAAGGGTGCTGGCGTAACGGCGAACCAACTCCCGGCAATAAGGGATACTGCCGTCCAGCCGAAGGCATCCTTGCGCAAAAAGTAGATAACCGCGAAGTACGCGGCAGCAAAGGGCATGAGCGATTCCAGAATGACAGCTCGTCCAAGTAGAAAGCCCAGCGCGACAAGCATAATGGTCCACTTCTTCGCAAGAACGAGCTGGACAACGCTTCGTGATGATAACCACCCACGCCCCTTATCCATTATGGAACTTCCCCACCCCATTTGTTGCTCTCCTGCAGGAAACATAATCACATTTTCTTTCTTCATCTCGAACACCACCTATTCTGGTTTATTGTGTTTCCAATTATAGGAGCATGTCCGTATGAAGTTTGTCAGTTTACCGTGGGCGTGCAAAAGTTTTTTCCGACAAAGTTAAATTCAGCATCCACAAATTGTCAACGCTTTCAAAACCGCGCCAGAACTGACTTTAAACATGACACGAGACTATTGGCACATAAGACACTTCAACAAAAAACGTCGCGCCCTGCCTTTTACTGCCTGCAAATCTTTGTTTACTGCTGTCGGGATTGCTAAGAGTATCGGGGAAATAACTATGTTTTAAAAAATAAAAAAGCAGAACCGTTTAGGTTCTGCTCTCATATGATTGTATAAAATCCAGCTTAGACTCGTTTAGCACCGCGTCCGCCGCGTTTGCCTTCGGTATTTTTCTTCAGGGAGGAAATCCGTTCTTCGCTATCCTTCAGGAAGCGAGACATTTTATCCTCGAATGACGGTTTGTTGTAAGACGGTCTGCCAGCTGACTGCTTGTTGAATGGACGTCCACCACGGTCTTGACCACCGCCACCGCCGCCTCCACGGTTAAAACCTCCACCACCGCCTCCACTTGGGCGTGGCTCGCGTTGTGGTGGTGCTTGGCCTTCAGGCCGGTCAACTGCCTGTTTAATGGAAAGTCCGATCTTGCCGTCTTTATCAACGTTGATCACTTTGACTTTAACAACATCGTCAATTTTCAGGTGATCCTTCACGTCTTTGACGTAGTTGTCGGCAATTTCCGAGATGTGAACGAGCCCTGTGACACCCCCGGACAAATCGACGAATGCTCCGAAATGCGTTATGCCTGTCACTTTGCCTTCTAACTTGGCCCCTACTTCAATTGCCATAAAATAAAATGTTCCTCCCTAAGCTAAATAGCGTTACTATCGTGATTATAACTTAATCGTCAAAGCAAGGTCAACAGACGTTCACCCGTTGTTGCGTCTATTTAATGACCTGAATCTGTTGTTCACCAGGAGTTACCATCCCTTGGTCTTTGGTTGCGAGTTGTCTTATATATTCCGGATCGTTAAGTCTATCAATCTGTTGCTGGAGGACTTTGGATTTCTGAGTGGAATCATCTACCTGATTCTTGATCTCCGTCAGCTGCACCTGTGTTGCGCGTGCATCCTTCATTTGTCCCAGGAATGTATACGCCGCCCAGCACAAAAATAGAGTGATGAACATCGCCCATATCCGCAAACGGCGTTTGGAGCCGGCGTTCCCTGTCGATTGATTGGCTGTGGCAGTCGTCATAACGTTTTAACCTCCTAATAATGAATAATCACCCAAATGGCCATTATGAAGCCAATGTGATGATTCATGCTTCGAAAGCATAGGCTTCGTTAAAATAAGCGTCTCCAAAGCTTAATGACGCTCGATATAATCTTGTCCCATCTTTCTTTAAGCTTCAGCTTTGCTACATGTGGTCCAAGCCATCGCCATAGCAGACGAGTAAGCGGACTTAGCAAAAACCTGAATAGCAGCCAGAAAGGACGAACCAATTGTAGCACAATTTTTAACAGGAAAATAGTGAGTGCGGTCCCAAATCCGATTAAGACACGAATAAATCGGTATAGGAGAATGATTGGCTTTACAATTAGGAGATCAAACGTCCGTATCGAGAACCCAATCAAAGCTCGTACCGCATCAATCAGCCATTTTACAATACGAATAACCGGTTTACTTAGAAGCCAGTAATAACTAAGAATCCCCATCAACATTCCAATAAATACATACGCCCGCACCTCGCCGTAGTTGCTGGCGTAAAGCACTCGGAACACAAGGAGCGATGCGGCCAGCCAGTACACCAAATCGAGTACCGGCAGCGACCAGCGCGGGAAGCGCAGCTCATTCGACACGACCCGATAGCCGTCGAAGATTACGCCTAGTCCGATGCCTGTCAGCAGCATCATCCCCATTGTAAAGAACTGTAGGCTTAATGAGGTCACTTGAATAGCTTCCCGAACAAGCCTTTTGTTTTGGTAGAGGCATTGCCGTCCAAGTAGGCGAGCGAATGGACAAGCCCCTCTATCGCAACCAGATTCTGCTCCAGGTTAAGATGCTTAATATGCAGGTTTTGTCCTTTTATCATCAGGAAGCCAAGCTCGGTATCGAGTAGAAACTCTTCGCTGTCGAAGCTTTCCACATTCAATACGCCAGTGATTTCGAGCAGCTTGCGATTCAGCATTTTGACTTCCTGGCGCTTCTGCCCCTTACTTTGTTCTACCATTGACTCGTCCCTCCACTTCGAAAGCATAGCTTGAGACTAGCTTATGGGGGTGGGACGAACTTTAGAACAGGATTGGCAGGCAACTCTTTCATATTTCACTAGAGAGGAGGACTACCTCCATCTCTGGCACTTTTTACATGCTTAAGCTGGGCGACAATAATTACGCTAATGACGACAAGCAGGAACCAGGAGCTGATTTTGCTAAGATGAACCAACTGCCAGGTATGCTCCTGATCAGGATACGCCCATGCGCCCATAAACGTTGAGATATTTTCTGCGAGCCAGATGAAGAACCCGATGAGTAAGAAAGATAAGACGACAGGCATGCGGTACGTTCGGTCGCCAACCCTGTAGGTAAACGAGGTACGGTAAAACACGACGATGAGCAATATCGTGAGTGCCCAACGAAAATCCCACAAATAGTGATGCGTAAAGAAGTTCAAATAGATCGCAGCGCTAAGAAGAACCGTACACCATTGCCTAGGCCAGCCGTACACGGATATGGACAGACGCCTCCAAGCCTGGCATATATAACTTGCTACACTCGCATACATAAACCCGCTGTACAGCGGTACTCCCAGCAGCTTCGACCAGCCTTCCCCCGGATAAGACCACGATCCCATATGAACTTTGTATAACTCCAGCAGCAGCCCTATGATATGGAACATACAAATGACTTTCAGCTCGTCGATTGTCTCCAGCTTGAACGCCACCATGCCGACTTGGGCAATCAGGCAGATCATGAATAGCAGATCGTAGCGGTGGAAGTATGGAATCGATACTACCTTCGTCAGCGCCAGTGTTGCAAAGATGATAACCGGGAATATACAAGACATCGCCTGGCGATAGCCGAATATAAAAAGCTGCTTGATCCGGTAGAGCCATATTGCGTTTGATTGCTGCAGTTGTTCCACTTACAAGCCCTCCCTTTCTATAATTCAGGGTCTAATTTAGCATACGGTTTATCGTTTTACAATAAATTGTTACTGATATTTCACTGATGTTTATTGTTATGTGCAAAAAGAAAGAGCATTCCTCTTTGGCGAGAAATACTCTTCTTGTTTCAATTATACCGTTTCAACAGCCTCTTCAACTGCCCCATCTTCCGCCTTATTTTGCTCCGATCTAATCTTCAAATACAGGACTAGAGGTAGAATAACCCCAAGTAATGATATCCAGTCTATAAATAGATTACAGAGCGTAACCGAGATTCCGTTAATGAAATCTACTCCGTCAAATAATTTGCCTGTGACCCACCCGACAAAATAGGTAAAGCCGTTGACAACAATTCCATAGCCTATAAAAGCCCAGAACTGCCCTTTCGCCATATTGCGGCTGCTCTCCAGCGGATTCGTCACCGACGTATTCTCAATGGAGACTACAGCCGGCAGAAGCAGAAGCCGTACATACATAAACAAACCGGGAATAATGAACAGCAGGAAGCCTGCCAAGAGAATGACACTTTGGAGAAAATCATACATGATTATCCGCACCCATTTGCGAAGACCCCAGCGGTAAGCCTCTGCGACACTACCCTTGCCGCCTCGAAGCCGCTCAATCAAATAATGAATGACGACAGGAGTTAAGAGGGCTAAAAAGATTTCAGAAATAATGATTTCCCGGATCGAATCCCCCCAGGAATCAGAAGTATAAATAAAGCCATAGTTGGCTATTAGTTCAATCGGCACAGCGGTAATTGCTGTTATGAAAAGCAGCATACCGGCATTTTTAATAAATAGAGAAAAGGTCAGCCCTAGTACCCCTCCACCACTTGAGGGGCGAATTTCGGGCAGGTTGTTCATCGTTGGGATCACGGATACTGCCTCCTAAGCATGAAAAAGAGCTGCCACACATACGTGACAGCTCTCTTTGGTTTACCAGCCGAGATCATCCTCGCGCGGGCGTTGCTCTTCCTTGATCAAAGTGTAAAGCTCACCGGCTTCATCCTTACGAGTCGTCTCCGCAATCCGTTCGATACGAACGGTTACGGTCTTCTGACCGTATTGGATCGCGAGCTCATCCCCTGGTTTAACCGTGCTGCTAGCTTTCGCTTCACGGCCGTTGATCCAGACGCGTCCTTGCTCGGATACATCCTTAGCAACGGTGCGGCGCTTGATCAACCGGGACACTTTGAGGAATTTATCCAGACGCATTTATTACTTGATTGCGTCTTTCAGTTTGTTGCCTGCTTTGAATGCAGGAACTTTGGATTCTGGAATGGAGATTTCTTTACCCGTTTGCGGGTTACGACCTACACGGCCGGAACGTTTACGAGTTTCGAAAGTACCGAAGCCGATCAGTTGTACTTTGTCTCCAGTAGCAAGCGCGTCAGTAACTTCGCCGAGGAAGCCGTTCAGTACTGCTTCTACGTCACGTTTAGTCAAACCGCTTTTTGTTGCAATGTTGTTGATCAGATCTGTTTTGTTCATTATTAATATCCTCCTAAATTCAATTCGCCCGTTTTGTGTGGTCAGCGTTCCAGGAACGCGCCGTTAGGTTGGTAATTTTAAGCATAAACACATGCACGATGATACTTATTCTGCTTGTCCTCAAAAAAATCCTGCTGCACAAGAAAAAATTTTACCGAAAGATGCGGAAATGTTGCGTTTTGTGGCGAATAAGCGGTACTATTGTCGCTTCGCTTCTTCCCACCAACGATCCATTTCTGTTAAATCAGTCTGGTCAAAAGTTTTACCGTTTATACTAAGCTGCTCCTCAATATAAGAGAATCGGCTCTTAAATTTTGCATTTGTACGAGAGAGCGCCTCCTCAGGATCCGCATGGATAAAGCGAGAAGCGTTCACAACAGCAAACAGCAAATCTCCCAGCTCTCCTGCCTGCTCTTCCGAATCTTTCGAATCTATCGCTTCACGCAGTTCATGAAGCTCTTCTTCAATCTTGCTCAGCACCGGACCAAGCTCGTCCCAGTCGAATCCAACCTTAGCCGCTTTCTTCTGCAGCTGGTACGCCTTCATAAGCGCAGGCAAATCCTTCGGAATGCCGTCTAGCTGCGATTTGCGGGCATCTGCTTCCCCCTTGCGCTTCTTCTCTTCCGCCTTCATCTGCTCCCAATTAACAAGAGCTTCTGTCGCATCACCAGCGCTGCGGTCGCCGAATACATGAGGATGGCGGAAAATAAGCTTCTCATTCAGGCTCTCAATAACATCATAAGCAGAAAATGCGCCGGTCTCCTCTTCCATCTGGCTGTGCAGCATCACTTGCAGGATCACATCACCAAACTCCTCCCGCATGTGATCGGGATCATCATTATCGATAGCTTCAAGCGCTTCATACAGCTCCTCGATAAAGTTCTTTCGGATCGATTGATGCGTCTGCTCGCGGTCCCACGGGCAGCCCTCAGGACTACGAAGAATACCAACAATCTCGTGCAGACGGTCGAAGGTACGGTTGAGGACAGCGTCCTCCTCCGTGCGGGGCACCCAGATAAGAGACAAATTGCCGAAGCCTGGTGTTCGGTCCAGCTCATAAAGCGGAACTTTAATAATCTGCTCCTCACCTGTTACACCAAGCGCATGACCCACAACGACCTCATAATCATCAGGGTACCGTTCCATTAGCGCCAGCTTCACATCTGAAGCCGTATAAGCATCATAGACCTGACCAATAATCGTATGTACACGCGGCTGCACCTGAGCAGCCTTCAGCTCAGCTGCGTCAAGCAGGGCAAAGCCTTCAATTGGATCAATACCAAGACGGATAAAAGCCTGATCAAGGAAGCTCTCGCCTCCAATAATCTCAAGAGGAATATCCGCTGATAAGCAGCGCTCACGCAGCAGCTGCACAGTGCGCTCCGCAACCATCGGATGCCCGGGCACTGCATACAGGATTGGCGCGGACGCCGCCTGTGCCTCGCGAATGAGCGTATCCGCTATTGTATCATAAACCTCCGGGAAGGTGTCATGCTGTTCATAAACGCTGTCAAACGAGGTGTAAGCAAGCTGATGCTCGCGCAGGAGCGACATAACAGGATGCTGCTCTGTGCGAACGTAGATCGCTGCAGCGGCCTGCAGCCGCCGCCACACGCCAAGCGTTAATTGATCGGGATCGCCGGATCCTAAGCCGACTACCGTTATTGTTTGTGCCATAACTATCGAATTCCTCCCTGCCAATGCAGATTCTACACGTAGTATACCATTTCTTGCATACGGATTAATAATGCCCTCCAGCAGCAGTTAGTGTTCATGCCCAACACTTGGGAATTCGGTATAATAGATACAAAAAGAAAGGACTGTCCGCTCATGAAAATTGTCATTGCACCGGATTCCTTCAAAGGCAGCTTATCTTCCGCCTCCGCTGCAGAAGCCATAGCAATAGGCGTCCGGCGCTGTGTGCCGGATGCTGATATCATAGAGATTCCAATCGCAGACGGCGGAGAAGGAACCTTGAGCAGTCTGCTCGCCGCAACCGGTGGAGAACGCGTGACGATCACGGTTTCCGGTCCGCTTGGGACGGAAGTGAATGCCTCCTATGGGCTGCTTGAGCATGGCTCCGTTGCTGTCATCGAGATGGCTGAAGCCTCTGGCCTCTGCCTGCTGACGGATGAGCAGTATAATCCCGCCTTAACAACGACCTATGGGACAGGCGAGCTGATACTAGATGCTCTAGAACGCGGATGCCGACGGTTTCTGCTCACCGTTGGCGGAAGCGCAACGAATGACGGCGGCACCGGTATGCTGCAGGCGCTAGGCATGCGTCTGCTTGGACCTGCGGACCAGCCGGTTCCTCTTGGCGGAGGTCATCTTAAGGATATCGCTGTCATTGAAGACAGCCAGTGGGACTCACGGATAGCGGAATCCACTTTCTTGATTGCGACCGATGTACAAAATCCACTGATCGGCGAACAGGGTGCAACCCGGATATTTGGTCCGCAAAAAGGGGCAACTCCGCAAATGGTCGAGCATTTGGAGCTCGGCATGACACACTGGGCGGATCTCGTTACTACCAAAACCGGCGTCAAACTCCATGACCGCCCGGGTGCCGGAGCAGCTGGCGGACTATGCGGTGCTTATCTCGCCTTCTTTCCCGCTTCCATACGCCGCGGCATTGATGTCGTTCTCGAATACACCCATTTAGGCGATCAGCTTGCTGGAGCCGACCTTGTCATTACCGGTGAAGGGCGTATTGACCACCAGACCGCGTCAGGTAAAGCACCAATGGGCGTCGCCCAACTCGCCAAACAATATGGCGTACCTGTGGTTGCCCTGGCGGGCTCGGTTGGCGCCGGCATTGACGTCTTGTACGCAGAGGGAATCAACAGCGTGCACAGTATCATGAACGAGCCAATGACTCTGCAAGAGGCCATGGAGCGCGCTCCCCTCCTGCTCGAGCAAACGGCTGAGCAGGTCGTCCGTACTTTTCTCGCGGGACGGGACGCTCTTTAATCATACATAACACAGGACCTGGAGGTATTTGAGTGAAATACGAATGGAAAAAGAACGACAAACAACTGTACCTGCCAAAAAATGAGCCCTCCATCATCCATGTCCCGCCTTTAAAATATTTTACAATAAGCGGCAAAGGCAACCCCAATCATAAGGATTTCGAAGAAGCGATAGGTGTGCTGTATTCGTTATCCTACGCGGTTAAGATGATGCCGAAAAAAGGAGTAACGCCAGAGGGCTATTTCGAATATACCGTATTCCCATTAGAGGGAGTGTGGGATTTAGCAGAAGAGGCAAGACAAGCTGCTGTCCTCGACAAAGATCAACTCATTTACATCATTATGATCAGACAGCCCGATTTTGTAACAGAATCTCTTGCCCTTGAAGTGATTGAGACAGTAAAGCAGAAAAAGCCATACCCGCTTCTCAGTAAAGTAACGTTCGAGCCGCTGGAGGAAGGCATGTGCCTCCAAATGATGCATCATGGCTCATACGACGACGAACCAGCAAGCTTCGCGAGAATGGAACAATACTGCGAAGAGAACAACCTCAAGCGAATATCAAAGCTGCACAAGGAAATTTATATTTCCGATGTCAGAAAGACAAAACCAGAAAAACTCAAAACCGTCCTAAGGTTTAAGGTGGACGCAATGTGATTTCAGTACAGTTTCTGCAATTTAAATCTAATTAGCAGAATTGTATCTCCTTCCGGTTGCTGTTGCCCTCTTAAAGCTTGAACAAGCTCGTTATAACGAGACTTTAAGAGGGCAAAGGCAAGCGTTACACTCCTCCAGAAGATACAATCCTCGCCTTTATTCAATTGCTATTTATGCAGCAATAAGGCTGCCCACTAACTCGGGCAGCCTAGCTACTACAGAATATGGCTTAAGGTCCCTCAGGGTCCTTAAGCCTTTAATTTTGACGCTTCTGACGCTGATTAAAGTCCCTCAGAGACCTTAAGTGCTTCACGCGAGCGGCTTTCAGTGAATTCTACTCCATTTTTCTAATATTAAGGTCCCTTAGGGAGCTTAAACCTTCAATCCCTACATCTCTTCATGGCCTTAAGGTCCGTCACGGACCTTAAGGCCATTTAAAGAAGATAGGCTGCCCATTAACTCGGGCAGCCTAACTTTGTTTACAAAATCGCGCGCTTTGGGCGATTTTTTGATGCTGTACCACTATCGATAGATAGGGAAAGGGAATGTACTTACTGGAGGAAAGTCTACGCTTACGAAGCAGCTTTCTTTCAGAAAGCTTTGAAGCGCTTGCCTTTGTACCCATGAAATCTCGCTTTGCGAGTTGATTCAAATTTCATGGGTACAACAGCAACCGGAAGAAAGTACATTCCCTGCACCCGCCCACAGTCGATTATCTGTAAGCAGGCAACCAACCGCCATGTGCCTCAATCAAATCGTCGCACAAAGCCACAATATCATCCATGGACAGTTCCGCCGAAGTATGAGGATCAAGCATAGCCGCATGATAAATATGCTCTTTTTTACCGGTCAACGCCGCTTCAATAGTGAGCAGCTGTGTATTGATATTCGTACGGTTAAGCGCTGCCAGCTGTGGCGGCAGATCGCCGATGTATGTTGGATTGATGCCGGAACGGTCAACCAGACATGGCACCTCTACGCACGCTTCCTTCGGAAGGTTCGTAATCAAGCCAGTGTTCATGACGTTGCCGCCGATTTTGAACGGATTACCGGTCTCAATAGCCTCCATAATATGCGATGCATACTCGTGGCTGCGGGTATGCTCGATGTTCTTGTTCGAGAGAAGGGAATCCCGCATGTTGTTCCAGCCCTTAATCTGCTCGATACAACGGCGTGGATACTCATCAAGCGGAATATTAAACCGGTCAACCAGCTCCGGATAGTTCTTTTTGATGAAATACGGATGATATTCCGCGTTATGTTCAGATGATTCCGTAATATAATAGCCGAATTTCAGCATCAATTCGAGGCGGACCATGTCATGATGCTTCTCCTTCTGCTTCTCAATCGCACGGCGCTTGATCTCCGGATAGAGATCAACTCCGTCCTTCTTAACTTCAAGCAGCCAAGCCATATGGTTGATGCCCGCAATCTTGGATTCCACACCTGTGGAGTCCATCCCCAAGTTCTTGAACAGATCGGATACGCAGGACTGTACACTATGGCATAAGCCAACTGTTCTTACTCCGCCCGCAGTGGACAGCACGTTCGTCAACACAGCCATTGGGTTCGTGTAGTTCATGAACAAAGCGTCCGGACAAACTTCCCTTATATCTGCGGCAAAATCCAGTACGACCGGAATTGTACGTAAATTACGGAAAATGCCTCCGATTCCTACTGTATCGGCAATGGTTTGACGCAGACCGTATTTTTTCGGAATCTCGAAATCCGTAATTGTACAAGGGTCATAGCCGCCTACTTGAATTGCATTAATAACATATTTGGCGCCACGCAGCGCTTCTTTTCGGTCGGAATAAGCTTTAATAACACAGCTGCTTCCACTGGATGCTTTCATATTCAACAGCAGCTGCTCGGAATCACGAAGCCGCTCCGCATCAATATCGTATAACGCAAGTTCAAATCCTTGAAGCGGTTCTGTCAGCATCACATCGCCGAGCACATTTCGAACAAACACCGTACTCCCTGCACCTAAAAAAGTAATCTTGGACATCTTCGCTATCGCCTCCGTAATGTAAAAGAAATATCTCCTTCACTATATATCCGAAGCAGATAGGCGAACATGGCAAGGACACTTATATATTTGTCATAATCCCATTTCCTTCTCACTGGCCTGCTGATTTATAATAAGACATATAAGCCGTTATATTTCCAATGGAGGAACCTGCTTATGCCTATATCCGAAATATCTCTACCTAGTCCGGCAGCGGAACGTTATATGGATTTAAGCTTGTTGTTTTACGGCAAACAGGATTGCGATCCCGGCCATTATTGGGGTCCCGGCCTTCGCGACATTTATATTCTTCACTACGTTCACAGCGGCTCAGGGCAATTTCGTTCCGAAGATCACACACATGAGCTAAGTGCAGGACAAGGGTTTCTCATTGTGCCGGGTACGCTTGTCTACTACAAAGCAGATGAAGAAAACCCATGGACCTATTCCTGGATTGGACTCAAGGGCCTTCATGCCAAATCGCTGCTGCAGCGAGCAGGACTGGACAACTTCAACCCGATCTTTGATGCTGCCGAACATCATGATTTTTTCGAAACGGTGTACGATCAATTTGATCAAGCGCTTGATGCGAGGAACGGGGATTTGTACAGCCAAAGTGTTCTGTACCGATACATGGCTGAACTGGTCGCCTGCAGCAAACAACCAGCTTCACCGCCGCATGTCGCCAATTCCAAAGAAGCTTATATTCATAAAGCAACAGCCTTTATCAAGAACAGCTACAGCCTTTCAATCTCAATCCAAGACATCGCCAATTTTGTAGGACTGGACCGTACCTACCTGTCTGGCTTATTCAAGGCACAGTATGGGGTGTCGCTTCAAGCTTTCCTGCTTCAATTCCGAATGAACCGTGCTGTTGAGCTGCTGCATCATAAAGAGCTGGCCATCGGAGATATTGCTCGTTCTGTCGGTTATACAGATCCATTCCTCTTCTCGAAAATGTTCAAAAAAGTAATCGGAACTTCGCCCCGAGCCTCCCGCGATCATATCGAGCAAACAAAATAAAGGCTTGGATTCCGCTAAGATCTGATTTCGATCTCTTAGTGGAAGGCCAAGCCTTCATTATTTCAATCTTCTTATTGTTCCATTTGCTTCGCCAGGAAACCAGCCGCCGTTTCAACCATTTTAGTCTCCATCTGCGACATTTTGACCGCATCATCTTTGCTCAGCAGAACGACCGTGCCGATCGGGTCTCCCCCAGCGACAATTGGTGCTGCAACGTAAGCGGAGTATGTGTCCTGTAAATCCTTTACGATCTCGTATGTGCCTGAAGTTCCTTCAATCGTCTTGCGGTTATCCATACAGCTCTCTAGAAGGGACCCGATTTGTTTCTCGAGCAATTCCTTCTTCGATGCGCCCGCAACCGCAATAATGTTATCTCGATCCGTAATGAGCGTCACATGATTGGTGCTTTCAAATAGCGATTCGGCATACTCCTTGGCGAAGTCGCCAAGCTCACCGATTGGGGAGTATTTCTTCAGTATAACTTCACCGTCGCGGTCAACAAATATTTCGAGCGGATCTCCTTCGCGAATACGTAAAGTACGGCGGATCTCCTTCGGAATCACCACACGCCCGAGATCATCGATGCGACGTACAATTCCAGTTGCTTTCATTTCTTGTTGCCCCACTTTCCTAGAGGATTTTAAGTCACTGGATACCTATTTGCCTTCATAACAAGCGATTATCCCTATCCAATTGTTCATGAATAAAGCGTTCTCGCGGAAAAAGAATGATACAGCTAGCGGAGCGCTTGTTCGAGCTGCTGTGTTACTTAGGGTCGAGCTTAGCGCGTTCGATAACGAATTCTTTTGTGAATCTGACCATAGTATTCATCGGCTCCCATTTTCTTATACACCGCGAGAGCGGCAACTATGCGGCATCCTGCTGAAGCCAGGCGATAGCCGATGTAAGTTTGGTTAGACTAGCCGTAAAGCACCATTTAAAGCATTCCCTTCTAGCTCAAAAACCTATTCCCAATGAATTAATAATTAACCCCGCTAATTGTTCCACGTGAAAAAATCACCAAAGTATTAGAAAAGCCGCTTGCCCCTTATAAAAATGGAGCAGCGGCTGTTAAACTCGCTCTTCTGGGTCTTTAGCTCGAGGTTTGGGCAGTCTGCCGGCTTTACCCAGCGCTTCCCGGAGCAGAAACTCAATATGACCATTTACACTACGGAATTCATCATTGGCCCATAGCTCGATGGCACGGTGCAGGTCTGGATCGAGCCGGAGCGCGAAAGCTTTCTTTTCTTTCCCCATTGGAATGCCCCTTAGGAGTACAGCGAGCCCGTATTTATAACCGGTGTTGCTCCCCGGTCTGATACGATTACGACCATCAAATTATTGACCATCGCAGCACGCCGCTCCTCATCCAGCACGATGCCGTTCTCTGCCAGCTGCTTAAGCGCCGAGTCCACCATGCCAACCGCACCTTCTACTATTCTCTGACGAGCCGATACGATCGCCGTTGCCTGCTGGCGCTGCAGCATCGCGCTTGCGATCTCTGGCGCATACGCCAAATGCGTCAACCGGGTCTCAATCACTTCAACACCAGCGGCTGCCAATCGGTTCTGAAGCTCGTTCATCATCTCAGCTGCGACTTCATCAGCATTGCCACGCAGCGATTGAACCGTAGTGTCCGTGAATGTATCGTAAGGATATTGAGCTGCAATATGCCGTACAGCTGTCTCGCTCTGAATTTCTACAAAGCGCTCGTAGTTATCAACGTCAAAGGATGCTTTTGCCGTCTCCGTTACTTTGAATACGACAACGGCTCCAATCTCGACCGGATTGCCTTCCGCGTCATTAACCTTTAATGTCTGGCTGTTAAAGTTTCTTACTTTAAGCGTGACCTTCTTCTTGTTTGTGAAGGGCACTACAATCCACAGACCGCTGTCGCGTACCGTCCCCACATACGTACCAAAGAAGGTAATCACCTTCGCTTCATTCGGCTGCACAATCGTCAGTGAAGATACAGCAACAACAAATATCACTTCAAGAAGTATTCCTAACACAATGAGAAAAACATTCGGCTCCAGCTGATCGGAACCAAACACAATAAGTGCGATTCCTCCAGCAAAGGAGACGATGGCTGCAAGTAAAGCGAGAAATCCGTTAATATGCCAAGCTTTATGCTCCTTCATACAAACACTCCTTATATTGTTTTAATACTAATATGATATCACTTTTTACAAATATAAGAAACCCTAGCACCTTTGTTTCTAAGAAGATGCAGCAAAAAAAGCTGATCTCATCATTAGTCATGATAAGATCAGCTTTCTCTAACAAAATCTTATTTATTTGCTGCAGGGGATTCGGATGTCGCTGGGGATTCCGAAGTTGCTGGCGATGCAGATGCATCAGTCGAAGCCGCTGGAGACTCAGCCGCTTCCGGCAACGTAATTTTCACATCTTGTTTCGGCATTTCATCCGTCATGAATGTGTTCATGTGGTTGTACGCAACCACACTTTGTACTTCACTCTTCTGATCAGCTGTCAGCTTATCGTATGCCGCTTGGTCGCGTTTCTCAACCAGGACAACATGGTAGCCGTATTCCGTCTCAACCGGATCACCGATTTTGCCAATCTCTTGTGTAAGAGCAGCTTTTTTAAAGCCTTCTACCCAGTCGCTTGCTTTCGCATCAGCATACTGGCCGCCGCTGTCTTTCGAACCCGTATCATCGGAGTATTCTTTAGCCAGGGCTGTCCAGTCGCCGCCAGCATCCAGCTTCGCTTTTACTTCTTTAGCACGGGCAAGAGCTTCCTCTTTCGTGCGAAGCGTCTTCGTGGAATCAGCAGGGTCTGTAGTAGCTACGAGAATATGACGAACCGTTACAGGGTTGTAGTTACCTACGTTTTTCTCGTATTCTGCTTTCATCTCATCGTCAGTCACTTGCGAATTCATATGTTCAACCACAACCAGCATCAGGTTGAGGTAAGTTTCAACGTCTGCATTTGATACTTTTTTATCATCAAGCGTTTTTTTCACATCAGCATTGGTCTTTAGTGTGTCTTCAAAGCTCTTCATCTGCTCGTCCGTTTCGTCGCCAGCTTTTTTCAGCGTTGCTTCGGAAGCTTGTGCAGAGAGAATTTTGTAAGAAACGTACTGCTGAAGCAATTGCTCCTTGAATTGCGGGATTGCAATCACTTGCTCATAACCCGGTTGCATGATGTTGAAAATATCCAAATATTTGTTGAACTCCGGTTCTGTGACGGTACCGTCTTTGTAAGTCGCAACGACTGTACCCTCGCCTGCTCCTGCGAATGTCAGGCCTGAAGAACCTTCATTATCTTTCTTGCCACCGCAAGCCGCCAAAACCGTCATGACGAGCACTGCCGCGATAACGAGCAGTGCGCTTCTGCGCCATGTCGATTTGCGTGTTGTGTGCAACATGTTGAATCCCCTTTCAAATTGAGAAGTTTATTGTATTGTAACAGAAAACGACACGCGTTGACCACAAGGTGAAACGGATTTCGCCATTCTTTGGTAAAGCGAGACAAATTTCATTCCGGAGAAATATAAGCCCAGTATAAAGGATGATTATACTTTCTTATATTTTATAATATCAAGTCTTCGCGTCCTGCAGTGCTTCTTCGACTTTTCTCGCGTTTTTGAACTGCTTCAAGAATTGCTCCAAAAGTTGAACCTTCTGATCCATTTCAAGCCCCTTGCCGCGAAGCAAAAGCGAAGGCTGCTCATCTTGCAGCGCGCCTTGGCGGAACCGATTCTCGTACGATACACAGAGCTGGTCAACGATTTTACGATCAATACGCTTCTTCTCGCGTTCTCCGAAGCGAACGATCAGATCATCACCCTTCTGGCTGATCTGCTCAATCCCGTATTGCGCACCATAAACCTTAAGCCTTGCAACCGACAACAAATTATCAACCGCCTGCGGCAGATTGCCGAACCGATCGATTAATTCCTCAGCTAAATCCTCAGATTCCTCAATGGATTGAACAGTCGCAACCTTCTTGTAGATCTCGATCTTCTGAATACTGTCGTAGATGTAATCCGAAGGCAGGTAAGCATCAATACTTACATCAATGTGCGTAGTAATAGGACGTTCTTCCTTCACCTCTACGCCATCCATCTCCGCTTTACGCTTCGCGATCTCATCAGCAAGCATCTGTGAGTACAGATCAAATCCGACTGAAGCAATGAAACCATGCTGCTCCGCGCCAAGCAGATTACCCGCTCCGCGAATCGCAAGGTCGCGCATAGCGATCTTGAAGCCAGAGCCAAGCTCTGTAAATTCCTTAATCGATTGCAGACGCTTCTCCGCCACTTCAGTGAGAACCTTGTCCCTTTGATAGGTGAAGTAGGCGTAAGCGATCCTATTCGAGCGGCCAACCCTCCCTCTCAGCTGGTACAGCTGGGAAAGGCCCATTTTATCCGCATCATGCACGATAAGTGTATTTACGTTAGGGATATCGACCCCGGTCTCAATAATGCTCGTGCTCACGAGCACATCAGATTCACCATCGAGGAAATCAAGAATCGTCTTCTCAAGCTCTGTTTCAGACATTTGACCGTGGCCAACAGCTACCTTCGCATCTGGTACAAGTGCATTAATCTGCTCAGCCATTTGATAGATACCCTGCACGCGGTTGTACAAGTAATAGACTTGCCCACCACGCGCCAGCTCTCGCTCAATCGCTTCACGCACCAAAGAAGTGCTGTATTCCACAACGTACGTCTGCACAGGGAAGCGGTTCTCCGGCGGCGTCTCGATAACCGACAAATCACGTACACCCAGCATCGACATATGAAGTGTCCGCGGAATAGGAGTAGCAGTAAGGGTCAATACGTCAACGTTTGTCTTCAGCTTTTTGAGCTTTTCTTTATGAGACACGCCAAACCGTTGCTCTTCATCGACGATAAGCAGTCCTAAATCTTTGAAAATAATATCCTGCGACAAGAGGCGATGCGTCCCGATTACAACATCAACGGTGCCCGCCTTGAGCCCCTTCATCGTATCCGTCTGCTCCTTGCGGGAACGGAAACGGCTTAGAACCTGAATATTAAAAGGATAGCCTGAGAAGCGCTCACGGAACGTTTCGTAATGCTGCTGAGCAAGAATCGTCGTTGGCACAAGGATCGCTACCTGCTTGCCCTCAATCGCAGCTTTAAATGCAGCGCGGACCGCAACCTCCGTTTTACCGTAGCCAACATCGCCGCACAGAAGACGGTCCATGGGCTGTGCCTTCTGCATATCCTTCTTAATCTCTTCAATCGCCCGGAGTTGGTCCCTCGTCTCATCGTACGGGAACATCTCCTCGAACTCATTCTGATAGGCCGTATCTTGACCAAAAGCAAACCCAGCTGCCGTCTGGCGCTGCGCATACAGCTTAATCAGATCGTCGGCAATATCCTGTACAGATGCACGGACTTTATTTTTCGCCCGTACCCATTCACTGCCGCCAAGTTTATTAACCTTTGGCTCCCTCTCTTCGGAACCAACATACTTCTGGATCATGTCGACCTGCTCGACCGGTACAGACAGTTTATCGCCGCCTGCATACAAGATGTGAAGATAGTCCTTATGGATACCCGCAATCTCAAGCGTGCCGATGCCGACATATTTGCCGATACCATGGTTTTGGTGAACGACATAATCGCCGACCTTCAGCTCGGTATAGCTCTTGATCCGCTCGGCATTGTCGATCTTCTTATCCACACGACGCGCCTTACGCTGCTTCTGCGAGAACATCTCGCCTTCCGTAATAATAACAAGATGGGAAGATGGCAGCTCAAAGCCAGACTGCAGGTTGCCCTCAATCAGAATCGGAGGTTCAATATGATAATCCTGCAGCACGCGGCGAATCCGGTCGATCCGCTCCGTGTTGCCGCCCAGCATCATAACTTTGGCGCCCGTCTTCTTCCAGCGTTCCATCTCCGCTTTGAGCACGTTCATTTGCCCATGGAAATTTTGCATCGCACGGCTGGTCATATTTAAAATATTTTGCGGCTGTGAATGCGGGATTTGACGCAGGAAGAGCGACAGGAATAATGTCTGGAATTTACGGTGATGGAGAATTTCATCCGCATCCCGTGCCAGCGTGAAGCTTGGCAGCGATTTGCCGTTTGAGAGCAGATGCGTCGACCATTCGACTTCATCCCGCTCCAATTGACGTGCAGTCTCAATAAGACGAGTCGGCTCGTCGAGAATAAGGAGAGTATCATCCGGCATGTAGTCCAGAATCGTTTGTCTCTCTGGGTATAGCAAAGATATATATTTATAGATTTCAGGGAAATACACATGCTCCCGCAGCTTCTCAATCTCGCCGCCGATTTCTTGACGCAGACGCTCCTTGGCCGAACGGTCCGTCATCTTCTCCAGCTGCTGAGCAAGCAGTGACGCCGCATGCTCCGCAGCCGCGTTAAAGCGACTCTTATCCGCCACGATCTCCTGGCAAGGCGTTACAGTGAACGTCTGCAGGTTATCAAGCGAGCGTTGATCAGAAGGTTCAAAGGTACGGATAGAATCCACTTCGTCGCCAAACCACTCGATCCGGTAAGCAAGCTCTGCTGTCAGCGGGTAAAAGTCGACAATCCCGCCTCGAACACTCATCTCGCCCTTCGACTCAACGCGGTCCGCACGCAAATAACCAAGACCCGTCATCTGGCGCAGGAACGTGTCCAGCTCCAGCGTATCGCCTACCTTGACGTTTATCTTAGCGTCGGACATAACACCCTTAATCGGCTGATAGCGCCGAATACCGGAAAATGGAACGACAATAATCCCGCGGAAGCCTTCGGACAGCTTAATCAGCACATCCATTCGCTGCGCCAGCGTCTCAGGACTCGAGATCGCTGCTTCGGCAGCTACCAGCTCATTCGCGGGATATAATAATACATCATCGGCCGAGAAGCATTCCTGCAGATCCTCGGCAATCTTTTGTGCAGCATACATATTATGCGTGACGACAAGCAGCGGACGATCTAAGTCTTCCTTCACCGCCGCTACGAGTACTTGCCTGGAAGAACCAGCAAGACCCGATATCATCTGCTCGCGCATTCCTTTACGGACACCGGTAATAATCGACTGTACGTCCGGATCCGCAGCAAAAGCCTGTACTAACGCTTTCAATCGTTTAGGCACCCCGTTTCTATACACAAGCAAAACAATAGAAGCTTTACAAGTAGAATCATCGAAAAGAAGCCTCAGCCAGATGCTAAGGCTCTAAAGCACTATGCGATTATTCCGATTATTGCAGCGGATTAACGACAAGGAGCAGCTCCGGATTCGCCTCAAGCGCCTCACGGCAATAATCGCATACGACTTTGACTGTTACGTCGCCGTTCAAGTTATACGCTATTATATCGCTGCGCTCTTCGGGGGTCAAGAAATGGAAACCCAGCTTGGCTTCCGAAATATCCTTCTCATCGATAGTCCCCATTGGCGTCCGGCAGTGCCGGCAAATATAGTTTACAGCCATATGTATGCCTCCTGAAGAATGGTTATACCCTTCAGTATGCCCGATTTATACGAGCTTAGGCGGTCTACTTGTTAAACTTGGCCATTGTATTCTCGAAATTTGCCTTTAAAGAATATTCGACTGCATCACAAGCCTGTTCAATCATGCTTTTAAGAGCTTCCTGCTCGCTCTTCGGGAAATTATCCAGTACATAGTCGGCGATATTCCGGCCCGGCTGAGGCCTTGAAATGCCCATCCTTACCCTGTTGAACTGCTGTGTGCCCAAATGCTGAATAAGTGACTTGATCCCGTTATGGCCGCCAGCACTACCCTGGTAACGTAAACGAATCTTGCCGATCTCGGTGTCCATATCATCATATACAATAAGTCCATCTTCTCGATCAGCCTTGTAATAATCAAGGAAGCCCCGTACCGATTCACCAGACAGGTTCATATACGTCATCGGTTTAATGAGGGCAACCTTTACGCCCTGCACGTGACCTTCACCGATCAGTGCCTTGCATTTGCTTTGCGTCACTTGAATATTCCAGCGCCGCGCCAGCTCATCAATCACCATAAACCCTACATTATGCCGCGTCCCCTGATAGGTTGTCCCGGGATTCCCCAGTCCTACAATCCACTTCATGCTATCCTGCTCTCCAATCTTATCTGCTTATATTTCTTTTTATTCTACATGATGGGTATGATTCCCTGCTCTGCAATAAAGCAATAAAGGAAGAAACGGTATCAGCCCCTCTCAGGACGATACCGTTCGTTTATACCTCACTATGCAAAATCAACTTCATGCATCTGTGCTTCTGTTGAACGAGATGCCGCTTCCTTCGCTTCTACTTCCTGCGCCTCAGCTTCCTCAGCCGTCAGATCCTTCTGAGGAACCAGGATGGTAACAAGAACCGCTGAAGGATCCGTTACAATCGTCACACCGGCTGGAACCTGAACATCGCCTACCAGATAGCTGCCCCCCATCAGGAGTCCCGTTACATCTACAGGAATCGCATCAGGAATACTTCCAGGCAGACAGCGTACTTCCAGTTCATGCAGCAAAGCCTGCACGATGCCGCCCTCACGCTCACCCTGCGAATCGCCTACGAGGTCAATACGGACATGCGCCGTCACTTCTTCATTCATGTTGATTTGATGGAAATCCACATGAAGCAGCTTATGCGACAGCTTCTCACGCTGCACTGCAGCAATCATAACCGATTGCTTGCCGGCATCTGGGATATCCAGATCAACGACTGCATTAGGATGGGAGCGCAGCAAGGCGAGCAGCTCCTTCTCAGGCAATGCAATTGATGTTGGAGAAGCAAGCTGCTTGCCGTATACAACACCTGGCACTTTACCGCTAGCTCTTAAGCTGCGGAGCTCGCTTTTCATATGCGTATTTCTTTGTTCTGCTGTCATCGGTATGGACATGTGATAGGAACCTCCTGAAAGTCAATTTCCATATCACTTTGCCCAACCTCTGGAAAACCTATTCTTTCTTGCTTCTTTCTTTCTTCGCTTTCGCCCTTGCACGGATCTTATCCGCATAGCCTGATTTGTTCTCCTGACGCTGGCGGGCAATCGCAAGATCGCCTGATGGAACGTCATGTGTAATCGTCGAACCCGCTACGACATAAGCACCTTCGCCAAGCTTCACTGGTGCAATCAGGTTTACGTTGCTGCCAACAAATGCGTTGTCGCCGATTTCCGTGATTGCTTTATTAAAGCCGTCATAATTGACCGTAATCGCGCCGCAGCCGATATTAACATCTTTGCCGACAACTGCATCGCCAACATAGCTCAGATGTGATACTTTGCTGCCATCGCCAAGCGTTGCGTTTTTCAGCTCAACAAAGTCACCGATCTTGCAGCCTTCACCAAGCTTCGAGCCTGGACGCAGATTCGCATAAGGACCAACCGTGCTGTCTTTACCGACAACCGAATCAGCAACCGTCGAATATTTCACCGAAGCTCCGCTATGAATCTCGGAGTTCGTAATATCTGCTTGTGGTCCAATGACGCAATCCTCACCAATAACCGTTGTACCGCGCAGAATCGTACCCGGATACACTATCGTATCAGCGCCGATACGCACACCCGCTTCAATATACGTATTAGCCGGGTCAATAATCGTAACACCTTCGATCAGATGCTTACGGTTAATACGCTCACGCATGAAACGCTCAGCTTCCGCAAGCGCTACACGATCATTTACACCAATGGCTTCAGCCAGGTCCGGCGTGCAGTAAGCTTGAACCGAATCGCCCGCTTGACGGAAAATACCTACGACATCCGTCAGGTAGAATTCACCTTGCGCATTTTCACTTTTCACTTCTGCCAGTGCAGCGAACAGCTTCTTATTATCAAAGCAATAAGTGCCTGTATTAATTTCTTTCACGGCCGCTTCCGCAGGAGAGCAGTCCTTCTGCTCGACAATGCGTTCTACAGCACCGTCAGCGCCGCGGATCACGCGGCCATACCCCGTAGGGTTATCGAAGGAAGCCGTCAGTACAGTGGCTGCTGCACCGCTAGACGTATGAAGAGCCAGCATCGCTTCAATAGTCTCTGCTTGTACTAGAGGTGTGTCACCACAAATAACAATCGTAGTGCCTTCCTCGGTGCCTAGAAGTGCTTCCGCTTGGCGGACGGCATGACCCGTACCAAGCTGCTGCTCCTGCAGGACATACTCTGCACGATCGCCAAGGTAACCTTTTACCATCTCAGCCCCATGACCTACAATTACAACCGTACGCTCGCTCTTTGCTTCATTAACCGTATTCAGTACATGTTCTACCATCGGCTTACCGCTTACTTGATGCAGAACTTTATATAGTTTCGATTTCATCCGCTTACCTTTACCGGCAGCCAGCACAATCGCCATCACTTTCAACCGTAATTCCTCCTACACAACTTCTTTTTGAATTTATAAGAAAATATATTTTGTCTTTACAGGGCTATAAAAGATACTTAGAATTCTTCGGAATGAAACGCGCTTAGCCACCATAGCCGGCACTGCCGTTTCACCTTGTTTAAGACTATATCCCATTATACACAAAAAGAAAAGAGAGCCTCTCGGCCCTCTTTCCTGATTAGTCCCTATCCGTGAGCGGCATTTGCCACCCACAAATTGGGACAATTCCGTAGCTTAATGGATAGGCTTAAGCTCCTTCTTCGATTGCTACTACTTCTTCCACTGCTGCACGCTCATATTCAGCGAGTACAGCAGCTTGGATTTTCTCCCGGGTTGTCGAAGAGATTGGGTGAGCGATATCCCGGAATTCTCCATCTGGCGTACGTTTGCTTGGCATAGCCACAAACATGCCATTGTTACCATCGATGACGCGAATATCGTGAACAACGAATTCATTGTCAATCGTGATAGAAGCAATAGCTTTCATACGCCCTTCCGAATTTACGCGGCGGAGTCTGACATCAGTAATTTGCACTTGTGTTCACCACCTTTGCCTATCTGAGACTTGGTGTATACTTCCACATTTTTGTGCAAAATCCTTTTATTTTTTTGGAAAAAAATGCGATATTTAAAAATATTTTTTAAGTTTAATTATTTTTCGTTTCTATTCGACAACAGTCGATGCAATGACTTCTATTTCGACAAGAACATCCTTCGGAAGCCTTGCTACTTCAACGGCCGAGCGCGCTGGCTTATGGTCACCAAAGTACGAGGAATAGATGCCATTTACAATTGTAAATTGATTCATATCTTTCATAAATACAGTTGCTTTTACAACATTATTTAATGTTACACCTGCTTCTTCTAATACAGCCTGTAAATTACGGAATACTTGGTGCGTTTGCTCCTCAATTCCGCCCTCTACCAATTGACCAGATGCATCCAGCGGAATTTGACCCGATGTAAATAAGAGATCTCCAAGCTTAATTGCCTGCGAATACGGCCCAATTGCGGCTGGCGCCTTATCCGTCGAAATTACTTGCAGCTTACCTGTTGTCGTCATGAATTCCCAACCTTTCTACACCTGTGTATTAAAATAGTTGCCCGGTATCACCTTAGTTTGCTTTGTCTTGAGATCAACGGCCGTCAGTGTCGCAAGCGAGACGTAATCCTCGAGCAGACGTTCTTCATGTTCAACCTCACCTGACTCTACGAATACACCAACGCCGGCAACGGTCGCTTTGAATTCATACAGCAGATCCATCATCCCTTGAATCGTTCCACCAGCCTTCATGAAATCATCAATAATAAGGACACGGGACTGCTCCTTCAAGGCACGTCTAGCCAGTGACATCGTCTGGATCCGCTTATTGGAGCCGGATACATAATTGATACTTACTGCCGAGCCTTCGGTCACTTTATTATCTCTTCTTACAATAACAACTGGCAGGTTGAGGCAGGCAGCCGTCGCATAAGCAAGCGGAATCCCCTTCGTCTCAACTGTCATAATCACGTCAATATTTCGATTAGCAAATGCCGTCGCGAACATTCGTCCAATATCGGCCAGTAACTCCGGCTGTCCCAGCATATCGGTCATATACAAATAACCGCCCGGTAGTACCCTTTCAGGTTGCTCCAGTTGGCGGCAAATGTTCTCCATAATCGATAAAGCTGTAGAGGTGTGCATCTTAGGCGTATATTTAACCCCGCCTGCAGCACCAGCAAGTGTATTTAACTCACCAAAGCCTTCTTCCTCGAAGACCTCTTTTATAATGGCCAAATCTTCACTAATGGAAGACTTCGCAGACTGATAGCGATCAGCAAATGCTGTTAACGAAATTAACGTGTGGGGACGACTCAGCAAATATTGCGTCATCTCTACCAGTCTTGCGCTTCGCTTCAATTTTTTCAAAGTCATTCCCCCCACTAAATCCGAATAATATAAAGTCAATATAACATTTTTATACGGATTTAATCAAGGAAAACGTCAGCATTATGTCAGCATTCTTACCACGTATACTTCTTTACAAAAACCTCGAAGCCCATTATAGATACGTGGAAGCTTGGCTTCCTTCGAAACAAGACCAAAAACAGTTGGTCCACTGCCCGACATCAGGACGCCATCAGCACCTAGCTTTTGCATGCTTTCTTTCAGCTGCAGCACTTCCGGATATAAATCCAGGGTAACATTCTCAAGGACATTGCCTAACCCGGCACAGATATCCGAGAATGAACCACGCTCAATAGCCGATACCATATCCTGTGTAGAAGGATGGCTCTTCAGCTCGTTCGCTCGCAGTTTGCCGTATACATCAGCGGTTGATACGTTAATTGGAGGCTTGGCCAGTACGACCCAGCATTGCGGTGGATTGCTGATCTGCTCCAGCTTCTCTCCGCGGCCTCGTGCAATTGCCGTACCGCCTGTTACGCAGAAAGGTACATCGGAGCCAAGCTCCGCACCAAGGCGGCACAGCTCGTCTTCCGGGATGTTAAGCTGCCAGAGCCGGTTTAATCCGCGCAGTGCTGCTGCAGCGTCACTGCTGCCGCCTGCTAGACCAGCTGCTACCGGTATCTTTTTATCCAAATGAATATAAACGCCCTTACGGACATTGTAGCGCTCTTTAATGAGCCGCGCTGCCTGGAAGGCCAAGTTCTTCTCATCCAGCGGTATGTATCCAGCCTGGCTCGAAATAATAATCGTATCCCTCGGCAGTTCCTCAAGTTCCAGCCTGTCCGCAAGATCGACCATCGTCATGATCATCTCGACCTCATGGAAACCGTCTTCCCGCTTCCTCATGACGTCAAGCATCAGGTTAATTTTCGCCGGAGCCTTTTCGTATATTTTCATGGCAAGCTCTCCCGTTCGTTGTTAGCTAAGCAACATTATAACAAACGGGCACAAGAAAAGCTAAGAGGTCAGCGCTGGCTTTAAGCGCCCCGCTCTCTTAGCTTCTGTTTGCGATATAATCACGGCCTGCGGCTATTGTCCGTTAGACTTTGCAGCAGCCTGTTCGGCAAGCTGGATTGCCCGCTTTACCATATTGCCGGCATCCTTTGTACTAATCCCGCCCCAGCCTTCTTGCTGCACAGTATCGATAAAACCGAGGTCTTTGGCCAGTTCATATTTCAACTGCTCAGACATAACGCTTCTTCTACGGCCCATATCGTACGCACCTCCTGTCATAAGAAATGAAAGTGATTGCGTCTTATTATGCGCTTCGAACGCTGTCGCTTATGCAGAAACAGGGGTAGATAGAAAAAGAACGCGAATCCAGGGATTCGCGTCTAAACTCGTAATTGAGATGTGCATCTATTGTTGAATATGGGTAATTCGGACTTGACCTTCATCATTGCATACGGTCACTTCCACCGACTCTGTCAGTATATCCGCATAACTGTAGGAAACGCGCTTAAACGATTGAGATTCCTGATCCAGTTTGACAATGAAAACAGAAGGGTAGATTTCTTCTAACGTGCCGGTACGTTCGATGGTCTTTCGACGGCCACCGTTAGCTCGAAGACGGATTTTGGAACCTACGTGAGCTTCCAAATTGCGTTTAATTTCCAATAGCGCATTTTTTGCCATTGTCCACTACCACCTCTTTCCTTGTCCATTATAACCAGAAAGGGGCAGTTTGTCAAATGAGGCAAAATATTATATCAGCCATGTTATTAAATTGTCAACGGTGTTTTCGCCCATTTTTTCGAATTTGATGCATAATCGGAGAAAACATGTACATATTAAGACGTTATCTTCATACTTGCCGTTGATGTTGTCACTTTTTTAGGCTTCGGCAAGCCCATCCGATGCCGTCCCATCGTCTCAATCCCACCCACTCCATCAATGCCGCTGATCGTGCCATGGATCACATCTGAGAGGTTTATCGATTCGCGAACTGACGTGTAGCTCGCTTTAATCGCAATATAAACCGGATCCAAAGCATGGATCAATATTCTACCCGGCGAGCTCGCAAAGTTAGAGCCAGCCTGAAGTAGTGCTTCAAAGTGCGACTGACAAGCGCCAGCCACGACAACAAGCCCATCCATATTCTTCTCATATTGGCGAGCGACGCGTACCGCATTAACGAAGCTTTGTGAGTTTTTATAGCTGCTTAGGCTGTACAGATCTTCGCCTTCCCGGTTTTTCAAAACACCGTCATGACCAGTAATGACCACGATATCCGGCTTTACCTGCGGCAGCAAGCGGTACAAGAGCTGTGCCATTTGGGATTCATGAGCATGCACGCCATGTGCCGGCACTTTCATCGTCTGGTACAACTGCATACTCTTCCGTAAGTAGTTGCCGTCCCCATCCAAATGAAGCACCTTGCCCGGCAATTCAAAATAAGACTGGTTTTGCTGCTGCGAAGCAGCACGATCTTGACTGGATAAAACCGTCAGATGCGCTTTTTCCTGCCGCATACGTTTGAGAGAGTCGTTTACTTTAATCTGCACTTGCTGCCGCGCACTTGTCGATTCAGGGTCACGAACAACCGACAAGTCGGGAATTGGCGCATCCGCAAGCAATCGGTAGTCCGTGCCTTTAATTAATGCTTGATCGGATCGCATATCTTCAACTCGGAACAGCACGTCACCGCCATACGATTTGCGGACGACCAGGTCCCCTTGCTTCATGGGTAAATCACCTCTTCGTCTATCGTATGGGTGGAGGGGGCGGAATGTGCGGAGAAAATTGGGTTTGGCTATTAAAAGCAGAGCTTCGGCTGCCGCACTGAGGGACGGGGTATCTCCCTACGGCCGCTGTTGCCCTTACTTTGCTCTGAACGTATGTTTCTTAGGTAGCAAAGTAAGGGCAAAGGCGGACGCTCCGCTCCTTAAGGGAGATACCCCTTACCCTCTTGCGGGTAGCCTGCGATGCCCAATTGTCTCCCGCATTCCTTGTGGGAGACAGAGGTCTGCCCTGCTGCTTCACTCAGCACGGCGTCGATTAAGGCTGGCATTGAATGCGCCAGCCTTTGTGCTTGCGCGTGGACTGCACCCGCGCACAATTGCCTCTGCACCGTTAATACAGCGCAGAGGCAATTGTGCGCCACTAAAAGGCGCTAAGGATGTTCTAAGAGCGGCTGAGCCGCACCTACGAACAAACTGCGGATACGCTGCATCAGAGACCTATTAAACACCTAGTCACTCAGCCGCAGTATCATTAGCACTTAATCGATTGCATATCGCCCTCCAGTCGTCCCTCCGGCTGTAGCATCCAATCACCTTCTTATTTGTTCTCAGCCCATCTTCTTGCCCAGACGGACGCGCCACCACGCCTAGAATATTGTGCTCCCCTAAGATGGCAACAGGAGAGAATTCCGTGCTACAGCGGTGGTTGGGGGTGCGGTAGGTGTTCGCAGACGTTAAGTAGGTTTATGCGCATTACGAGCAGGTCGGGTGGTGCGATGGGGCGTTTGCGGAGGTATGATGGCGGGCGTAAAGCAGCGGCTGCGAGCAGCCAAATAAAAAGCCGGCGGCGATATGGCTCGCCGCCGACTCTACAGGGCTCGGCCTAACGTGAGGCCGAGTATACTAGCGCCAGCCCGCTGCCAAAAAGGCGCGGCTGATGCGGGCGAATTCGTCGAGGGACAAAGTCTCTCCTCGACGAATAGGGTCAATATCGCAGCTATGCAGCAGCTGCGTCATCTCTTCACGGCGTTCCTTGCCTACGAACGCCGTAAGATTATTCGCCAGCGTTTTGCGGCGCTGGGCGAAGCTCGCCTGAACGATGCGGAAGTAATGCGCCTCGTCCTCAACATCCACTGGCGGCTTCTCGCGCACCGCCAGCTTAATCACAGCTGAATCTACATTCGGCTGTGGAATAAACACCGTGTGCGGCACGATGCACACAAGTGACGGCTCGCAGTAGTACTGCACGGCTACGCTCAAGCTGCCGTATTCCTTGCCACCTGGCTTAGCCGCCATCCGCTCAGCTACTTCCTTCTGAATCATGACGACGATGTTCTCGAGCGGCAGACGCTCTTCCAGCAGCTTCATCAGAATCGGTGTAGTCACGTAATATGGCAGATTTGCAACTACGCTGACGCCGCTCACATCCGCGAAGTGCTCCTCGAACAGCTTTTTCAGATCCAACTTAAGCACATCACCATGCACAACCTGCACATGCTCTTCGTCCGCCAGAATATCTCCCAGGATCGGAATGAGGCGGTTGTCGATCTCAATCGCCGTTACCTTACCCGCTTCAGCAGCCAGATGTTGAGTCAGCGCACCGATACCTGGTCCAATCTCCAAAGCGCCTTTTGTCTTGTCGAGTCCAGCTGCACTCACAATCTTATGCAAAATATTTTGGTCGATCAGAAAGTTCTGTCCCAAGCTTTTTTTGAATTGGAACCCATACTTCGCAATAATTTCTTTCGTGCGCTTTGGCGTTGCAACTTCAATCGCCTTCATATCGTTTCCGCTCATGCTCCGATCACTCCTGTCCCTGTTCCATTGTACGCAATGCCTCTGCAAACTCTTCTCGGGAGATTCGGAAGCTTGTACAACGCTTGAAAAACTGTTTGCCGTTCGCATACCCGATCCCAAGCAGCTTCCCCATCTGAAGACGACGATTCGCCGCATCCGGATGAACAATAAGGCCCGCTTCCATCAGGTCCTCCCACGTAATATCGCCTACACCAGCAGGCTCCTCTGTTCGAAGCTCGGAGAGCGCCTGACGAATGGCTTCAGGACTGGCGTTCTCAATGCCGATATCACCCTTGTACATAGCCTTCTCCTGTGGCAAAAAAGCATGCTTGCAGCCGGGTACCCGCCGAGCTACAATTTTGCGAATTCTCTCACCAGCATGATCAGGGTCTGTGAATATAATAACGCCTCTTCGTTCCATGGCCAGTTCAATGCGCTTAAGCACATCCTCGCCGATGGCAGAGCCATTTGTCTCAATCGTATCTGCTTCAACAGCCCGCTTTACAGCGACTGTATCATCTTTGCCTTCCACCACAATAATTTCCTTAATCACAAGCGAACATTCCTTTCTCCAGCAACTTTCGCTCATCTTTTTGCGTCAGTAAGAATGTAACCGCTCCACACCTATACACACAAAAAGAAGAGGCAGCGCCTCTTCTTATAATGGCATATTTATCATCGAAATAATAGCATGAAGCAATTAGCTTGCGGATGGCTTATTGGGTCCAAGTACGTACACGGTATAGCCCTTTTTCCGGCCAAACTTGTTTGCATAGCTGGTGCTGTCAAAATAAACGTCAATCTTGTTCCCATTGACTGCACTGCCTGTATCCTCCGCCCTGCGGAAGCCAATGCCTTCGATGTATACCCACCAGCCGATTGGAATAACATCCGGATCAACCGCGATCGTGCGGCCTTCCTTCACTTTCGCGCCGGAAGCGGTAATGCCGTACCCAGGATGATTTTCAGATTTACCCGTAGACTCCACTCCCGCTGAATAAGCGGTTAAGGTTACGTTCTTCAGAATCTTCTTGGCTTTAAAGGTGACTCCGCTCTTCGAATACGAGGCCGTGCTCGCATTGCTTGAGAGTGTATGTACATCCTTCTTCGCGCCAATAGCTACGACCTGGCTGACCGTATGTGTCTGCACAACCTTGTCGACCAGCTTGGAGGAGACAAGAACACCATTCTCATACTTCTTCTCCACGCGTTCAATCACAAGGCCATTCTTGCCGGATTGCACCAGCTTCTCCTTCCCTTTATCAAGGGTTGGATCTTGTTTCTTCACGATCGAGAACGGCAAAGTCCGTTCTGTTTCCGACACTTTTGTATCGACGCGAGTAACGGTAACTGTCATCGCCTTCGAAACGGCCGTGTCTAGAGATGGGTTAACCCTATCTTGATCGCGAACAGGAATATTTAATTTCCCGATCGCCGCCTGTACTGTTTTCTCTGTCGTGTACACCGTCGATGTCTTGCCATCTGCTTTTACAGTAACCGGAAACGCTTGTTTAATTTCAATGCGATCTCCGTCTTTGATGGACGCATTTAGAGGTGACGACACCTCATCATGTGGCCCTACCGTAATAGCTTGTTCATCCAGTAGGCGTTGCAGGATCCATTGTTTTGTTTTCACAACGGTCTCTTGTCCATTCACTACTACGGATACGCTTTTATCAGCCGATCCGTACAACAACACCAAAAACATGAAAGTCATAGCGATTGAGATAATTGCACTCAGAACAATTAAACGCAAATTTTCATGCTTCCATCGCATTGCGAAAGTCATGCTGGATGATCGCTTCCCATGGGTCTCCCTAACTTGGATCATTCCCACTTCAATCGGTCCTCCTTCATAGCCCCGCCGCCAATCTGTTACGCATGATACATTGACGTGACTATTAAGTATATTGGCGTGACGAGCACGCTCCAGTGTTACTTCCTCACACCTCCTGGATCTACCTCTACGAAAGACTATTTCCGTATAAATCGAAAATAAAAAGAAGCCTTCGACAGAGGATCTGATCGTGGCTTCCTGGGTAGTCAAACATTCAGGAAAAGGTAAATACACGAGGTTGATCGCTCTCTATAGACGCTTACGAGGTTAGCTGACGGGTTCGGACGAGAGAGCTGCCCTATCCACGGTTCGAATGCTCATGGCAATCGCCGCAAAATTCACCCCTGAAGAATTCAATGCGCCGCATGATGCTAACTTGCTTTCTTAGCCCTGCATCTGCCGACGTTGGTTCCCCCGCTCTCCGATTCGGAGATTAAGCGTAAACTGGAAATCCAATACAAAAGTTAAAGCTCTGAGAAAAATGATACCTTCCTGACCACACAATTGTAAAGACGCGTTAAAAGACGATTTTAACGAAATTTTAGCATTCTGAAGGCAAATAAAGCCGATTCCGCCAATTAAAAAGAGTTTTATCGCCGCTATAGTCTTTATTTCAGTGGTTTTAGTCCGTTTTTAAACAATACCAAAACATTTTTTACCGTTTGTGCTTGTAATAAATGCAATTTCCTCCTTAGATTTTCCTGTTATCTCAGCTGCCATGTCTGCGACTAAAGACACATATGAGCTCTCATTTCGCTTCCCTCTGAACGGATGAGGAGCCAAATATGGAGCGTCGGTTTCGATTAATATACGGTCAAGTGGAACCTGTGCAAGCACCTCTTTTGGCACCCTCGCATTTTTGAAAGTGACAGGTCCTCCGAAGGAAATATAGAAGTTCATATCGAGGCATAATTTTGCCGTTTCCCAGCTGCCGGAATAGCAATGCATGACCCCTCCAACTTCAGACGCTTTTTCTTCCCTCAAAATACAAACGATGTCCTCATGAGCATCCCGATTATGAATGACAATTGGCTTACCCAGCTTCCGAGCGAGGCGGATTTGCTCCCGAAATACACGGTGCTGAACATCCTTTGGTGACGTATCCCAGTGGTAATCAAGTCCAATTTCTCCGATCGCAACAACCTTTGGATGAGAGCAAAGCTGCTCGATCCATTCCAGATCCCCCGGTTCCATATAGATGCTGTCTACTGGATGCCAGCCAACTGCCGCATAGATAAAATCATACTTTTCTGCAAGCTCGATGGTGGTCGGGATTGTCTCTCGGTTAAAGCCAATGTTGAGCATAAGGTCGACACCGGCTGCACGTGCTCGTTCGATAACTTCTGTGCGGTCGCCGTCGAATTGTGAAGCGTCCAGATGGGTGTGTGTGTCGAATAAAGATATCATCTTTGCTGCATTCTCCTTCTATATAAAGCCTTTAAATTTTGAAAAGCTCCCTTACTTCAGCACTTAATTGATGAGCCGCAGCAAGGAGTGGCTCGATCGGATAATAAATATGGTACTGCCCTTGATGCAGGCCGCTGATGGAACGAATAATGTCGGATTTCACCGATATTTCGCTTAAGCTGTTATCGTCATTTAAGAGCAGAATCGGCGCTTTATCCTCTTTCCCGCCTTTTTTCGCATCAGGGCGATATATGTCGTAAGGTTGGTCAAATGGAAAATCAATTTCCATATGATAATCCGGATTAAGACCAATTGAGATAAACTGCTGAGCTGCTTCTTCTAATAAAGAGTCTCCTGGATCACTAAGCGTAATGTATTTGTACAATCGGCGATTGAGGAACCGGTCGCATAGCTCGGCAAGAAGAGAATCTCCTTCCTCCGCCCATTGAGCGAAGATCGTCTGCATATAAGCCTCATCCAGCTTCAGATAATCCTTTACTGTAATCGTACCATCTAGAAGCTTGTTGATTGGTCCCGGCATCCATGCAAAGGTATAACCGCTCTCGTACAGCTCCTTCGCCCGACGAGTAATTTGCCGCAATATGATTTCCGAGCTCCGTGTAACCGGATGGAAATAGATTTGCCAATACATCTGATAGCGGGACATTAAATAATGCTCAATGGCATGCATGCCGCTTTCTTTCACAACCATCTTGCCCTGAAAAGGACGCAGGACGCGCAATATTCGCTCCAGGTCGAAGTTCCCGTAATGAACACCGGTAAAATAAGCATCACGCAGCAAATAGTCCATCCGGTCTGCATCCATTTGACTGGAGATAAGACTGACAACGATCGGATTTGGATAAGTCTTGCCGATAACCGATGCCACTTTTTCTGGAAAATCATCTGACACTTGGCGCAGCACGCGATTAACTTCTGTATCCTCAAGCAAGATCGCACAGGTCCACTGCTCATGATGCGTATCGAACACCTGCTCCAGCGAATGGGAGAACGGTCCATGACCAACGTCATGCAGTAATGCAGCGCATAGGGCCAAAAGTCTTTCTTCCTGCGGCCAGTCCGGATAATGATTACGCTCAAACTGTGAAATGATCTTTCTCGTTATTTCATAGACTCCAAGAGAATGGGAGAATCGACTGTATTCGGCACCATGAAACGTTAAATAAGAGGTTCCAAGCTGGCGAATTCTTCTTAGCCTCTGAAACTCTTTTGTATTGATCAAATCCCATATCGTCTGATCCTGTACGTAAATATATTTATGAACTGGATCCTTAAATACTTTCTCTTCGGTCAGTTGCTGATTCATTCGCCCTTTCAACTCCTTGTTCATGGTTTCGACACAAAACTATGCTAGAATGTCGAATAGTGTCGTAAATTAGTTTCCAAATTGTCGAAGCTGATGTATTCTATAGTAAGATTAATATGACCTTGCTATAGAGTCAACTTGCCATAAACCGCGGTCTATCAAGGACTTTTGTGGTTGACTATTATGGGAATCGTTGGTATTATAATAGCCATAAAAAGAAAAACTATGTCGAATAGTGACGAAATGTAATTTCCTGAGAGGAGAAACAAAATTATGATGAAATCTACTGGTATTGTTCGTAAAGTCGACGAATTAGGTCGTGTTGTAATTCCAATTGAATTGCGCCGTACGCTTGGTATTGGGGAGAAAGATGCTCTCGAGATTTATGTAGACGGCGAGCGTATTATGCTGAAGAAATACGAGCCTGCTTGTATCTTCTGTGGCAATGCAGAAAACGTTTCTTATTTCAAAGGCAAAATTGTTTGCCATATTTGTTTATCTGAAATGCCTACTCCTGTGACAAAATAAGAAAAATAGGTTATAATAGAAATACATCAACTTGTTAATTCTAACCTTTTTATATTCCTTGATGCCTTCCTGTGCTAGAACCCGGCCAGGAAGGTCTTTTTTTGCGTTTATAACGCAGTAAACTATCGGTTTACTGCGTTATAAACATCCCGCTTTGGCAGGCCACGGTCTAGTGCCGCTTTTTTTATCGCTTCTTTACGATCTATTCCCTGATTCTCATAATGAGCGACATGATCTTCAAGCTCTAACGATGTCCACCATGCTTCCCCGTTCTCTCCTGCTTCTCTTGCTCCAGAAGCGGCCCCTTCTATAATAAGGCAATATTCACCTAGAGGTGGATGCTCTTCTAACCAAGCCATACATTCCGATATCGTACCACGTGCTGCTTCCTCATGCCGCTTCGTCAGCTCTCTAACCATTGCGATCCGCCGATCGCCCCAATGCTCCAGCATCGCATCAAGTGTCTTCTTCACACGATGAGGCGATTCATAGAGCATCAAGGTTCCCTCTTGGTGCTTCAGATGGGTAAGCCATTCAGCAAGCGGCTTTTTATCCCTTGGAGGAAATCCCGTAAACATAAACTGATCTGTCGGCAATCCCGAGATAATTAAAGCTGATAAAGCAGCATTAGCACCAGGGATAGGTACAACTTTGATTCCCTGCTCTACCGCATCTGCTACCAGGTCAGCACCAGGATCTGAGACCGCTGGCAGCCCTGCATCGCTAACAAGTGCAATGGATTGGCCGTCCATTAGCAAACGGATGAGTTCACTGCCGCTGGCTTGCTTATTATGCTCATGATAGCTGACCAGCCTAGTAGAGATTTCGAAGTGAGTAAGCAGCTTTCTTGTCTGCCTTGTATCCTCAGCAGCAATGAGCTGCACTTCCTTTAACGTCCGGATTGCCCGGAACGTCATATCTTCCAAATTCCCGATTGGTGTAGCAACCAGATATAAAGTCCCATAGTCACCATCAGCCAAATCTTTAAAGCTTTTTTGTATCCGTACCATTTGCTAGCTCCCTCTCATCAATAACGCAGCTATCTATTACTCGTATACGAAAATCGGCGGCAAAAGCCTAAGCTCAGGCTTCCCATCACGAATCGCTTCAATTAGAACCATATTTGCTTCTCCCTGCGCTCTCGGATGGACAAATTGTACACGCTTGGGCTCAAGCCGATACTTCCGCATTGTCTCTATAATATCGATAAACCGGGACGGCCGATGAACCATTGCGACTTTACCACCTGGGCGGACAAGTCTGGCACACGCATAAACAACATCATCAAGCGTACAATGTACTTCATGGCGGGCAATGGCATAATGCTCGTTTTCATTCTGGTCCCCTTCTTGAATGGCCATGTATGGAGGATTGACCGTTACTGCATCATAAATACCATTTCCAGCTTCTTTTGCGAATATTTTAAGATCGGCTTCAATAATCGAGATTTGTTCCGTCAAGTTGTTCATCTCTACGCTGCGCCTTGCCATATCAACCAGCCTTGGCTGAATTTCAACTGCATCGATCTGAGCGTTTGTCCTCGTCGTTAGAAGCATAGGGATAACACCATTTCCCGTACAAAGATCAATAATTCGTCCACGCTTCGGAATTGTAGCGAATTTGGATAATAACACAGCATCAAGCGAAAAGCTGAACACTTCTCTGCTTTGAATAATACGAAGCCCCGTCTCCGTCATTAAATCATCAATTCGTTCATTCGTTTCTAGTTTTACTTCCTGCACCTTTGACCTAACTCCCCTAACATAAAGATACCGCCCTCTATGACAAGGACGGTAACCTACAATGTTCTATTATTTATTAAGGAAGGATAAGCAGAACAAGCAATCTCCTTCCGTCCGCAAATGCCCGTAGTAAACGTTGCAGATGTGGAATCCTTCATGATACAGCCTAGCCAAGTTATCATGCGCCTCACCGACGAGACCGGCCTGCTGCGATGTATCGTTAGCCGTATCTTCCTCCGCATGGGCTGCAATCTCCCGACGGGCAGGCGGGGTAGCCTGTCCTTCTGTACGATTAGCAGCGGACTTTGGCTTCGGCGATGTCTCGCGCTTTAATATTTTCCGCAACTGTTCATTTTCAATGCTTAGCTGCAAATTCTCTTCCAGCAGTTCTTTGACACGCTGCTTCAATACGCCTAGATGTACATGGAACTCACCCATCTGGCTTTCCAATTGATCCATTTGATTAAATATTTCTTTGTTCTCCAAGTTTCCACCCCAGAGCTTCAAACGTAGTCGTTCATTGTTCCTTCACAACCACATCGTCTAACGGCAGCTCCTTCGGTTTACCCGACACATCGAACAACTGCACGTATACAGACTTCGTGGAAGCATTGATGCCTGTTACTTTGCCCTCGCCATAAGACGTGACGACGATTTTACCAACGGAAGGCATTTCCTCCCGTACGCTTTCGTAATTGTCATGCTCATATTTCAAGCAGCACATAAGACGGCCGCATAACCCCGAAATCTTTGTAGGATTGAGCGATAAGTTCTGATCCTTGGCCATCTTAATGGATACCGGCTCGAAATCTCCAAGCCAAGAGGAGCAGCACAATACACGCCCGCATGGCCCGATGCCTCCCAGCATCTTCGCTTCATCACGTACACCGATTTGACGAAGTTCAATTCGGGTACGGAAGACGCTGGCCAGATCCTTTACAAGCTCCCGGAAGTCAACTCTTCCTTCAGCTGTAAAGTAGAAAATAATTTTGTTGCGGTCAAACGTGAATTCCACGTCAACCAGCTTCATCTTAAGCTGATGATCCTTTATCTTGTCCAAACAAGTAGAAAATGCGTTCTTAGCGGCCGCACGATTTTCCTCAACGACCTTCGCATCTACATCGCTGGCAATTCGGATCACTTTTTTCAGTGGAAGGACGACGTCTGCTTCACCGACTTCTTTCTGTCCAACCACAACCTTGCCATATTCGATCCCCCTGGCCGTTTCAACAATGACATGTTGGTCCTTGTCCACGGGGTGCAGGGCGGGATCAAAGTAATAAATCTTGCCCGCTTTCTTAAAGCGGACACCGACAACATTATACAAGGATTTAGCCCTCCTGTAGGTTTACCAATAGTTGCTCGACAGCAAGCTGCGGGGATACGTTAGCACGTATTCGCTTACCCGCTTCAAGCGTATGCTCGATACAAGAAATCCAGCTCTCGATCGGGCGGTTAAACGCATGCTTGCTTATCCAGTCCAACTGATCTATATAAACAATACTTTCCTGCCTTCCGGCCTGAAATTGAATCATGTCTTTGAACCATAATACAAGTAAAGACAGTAATAGCTGTGCCTCACCCGCAAGGTCCGTTTTAAAAAATTGCTGCTGTGCGGTAATCATCCCCGCGGTGAATCGGGTCAGACTTTCCTTTCCTAATTGTATCACTACGTTTCTGATTTCTGCAAACGTATTCTGTTGGATAATCTCTCTAGCACCATCTAAGCCAGAGCTTAGCTGTACAGCAGCTCGTGCTAGAAGCGGAGGTGTACCCTCTTCGATTAAAGTCTGCAGCATCTCACTTGCGGAGAACGGAAGGAATGGCACCCACTGCGCTCTCGAACGTATCGTCGGCAGTACGGCTTGTCCATTGTCCGTAATCAGTATCGCAACAATAGGAGAAAGCGGTTCTTCTAAAAATTTCAGCAAGCTGTTAGCTGCTTGAAGGGTCATTGTCTCTGCTCGTTCAACAATATACACCTTCCGTGAAGTACCGCTTCCCCGGTAGGCAAGCTCCCGCTGAAGATCACGTATTTGATCGATTTTGATCGATTGTCCATCTGGTTTAATCGTAAGCAGATCCGGCTGGTTGCCATTATCAAACTTACGGCATTCCAAACAGTGATCGCATGCATCATCACCGCCAGTTGAACAGAACAATGCCTTGGCGAACGCTCTTGCCATTGCCGTTCTTCCTGTACCGGAAGCGCCGTAGAACAAATAAGCATGCGACACCTTACCGCTCTGCAACGCATGCTTCAATATTCGTTTTGCTTTCCATTGGCCGGCTACTTGTTCCATGCTCATTGCTGTTCTATATCCTTCCTCTAATTCTAAGTAAATATATGCTTTGTCTATAAATAGTGCTTAGAATTCTCCGGAATGTAACGCGCCCTCCTACTAGATAGGAGGAGTCGTTTCACCTTGCTTAAAACAATAAATTAATTAGAAGCCCGCGAATTTCACCGATTCTTCCAAGAAGCTCTATTCTGCCTTGCTCGCTGTCTAACAGCTCTTCTGCCATCGATACTAGTGCCGAATCAATTTCATCCAGCAGTTTGTAACGCTTGGTCCTGCCTCTTCGATCAAAACCGCGCAGCTCTTTAAGCCCTATACCGCGTCTAACCGTATCCTCGAGGAACCGCTTTACCATCTGCCGGTACATCTTCAGCTCACGGACGGTCATCGTCCTGGCAAGACGCTCACCTTGGTTATGAATCTCGTCCAGCTTCTGCTGCAGCTGTTCCTGCGTACGTAGAGCGTCTTGCTGTACCATCGCATCGGAGAAGCTTCTCACCTGTGCCGGCTTCGTAGCTGTATCCCCGCCTGTACGGTTTTGGCCAAGCGGACGCCAGCTTTGATCGATCTTCATCGCTCAACACGCTCCATCAGAAATGTTCAAATCGCTCAACAGGAACGACGAATACCGCTGCGCCCCCTACTTGCACCTCTACAGGGAATGGAATATACGAATCGGTGGAACCACCGATTGGAGATACAGGTGTAACCAATTGATCTCTCACTTTACAGTTCGAGCTGATTACCTGAAGTACTTCATGAACACGTTCGTCCTCAATACCGATCATAAAGGTTGTATTGCCTGCACGAAGGAAACCTCCCGTACTAGCAAGCTTCGTAGCGCGGAACCCATCCTTTACAAGGGCGTTCGATAAACGGTTGCTATCCTTATCTTGTACAATCGCAATGACTAATTTCATCCTCATTCCTCCCAAGTGGTTAATAGAACAGGCACAAAGTCATTCCTACGGTGTTTATTGCAGGTCAGCTGTGAAAAAATCTACGGTCAATCGTCAAAATAACCTCTTCCAATACAACATCAGCCGCATTTTCGGCATCTACTCGTACGATCCGTTCCGGGAATTGCTCAAGAAGCTTTAGATAACCTTCCCGCACAAGCTTGTGGAAAGCAAGCGATTCCAAGTCCAAACGATTTACTTCCCGCCCGCGTGACGATTGGATTCGTGCTATCCCCATTTCCGGATCTATATCCATATAAATCGTCAACTGGGGCATCGCTCCATCTACCGCAAAGCGATTAATCGACCAGACCTCATCCATCCCAAGCCCTCTTGCGTGGCCTTGATAAGCAAGACTGCTGTCGACGAAACGATCGCATATAACCATTTGACCGTCTTCGAGAGCCGGCATTACCTTCTCAACCAAATGCTGACGTCTTGCTGCTGCATAAAGCAAAGCCTCTGTCCGCGCATCCATAGCTGTATGACTGCGGTCCAATATTACGGAACGGATCTGCTCCGCAATAGGAATACCTCCTGGCTCACGGGTCGTAACTACACGTTTGCCCCGTTCCTGCATCGTATGCACCAGCTGCTCAATCAGTGTTGTTTTGCCGGCACCTTCGCCGCCTTCTATTGTAATAAAAATGCCCTTATTCAACTTCTAACGGCTCCTAACCCTAACTAATTACTACGGTAAAGATGTATTACTTATATTCTAACAAAGCCACTACCCTTGTACAATTAAATTCACCTAATTAGCGAGGATATACGGCAATTGTCTGCATCGTGCTGTCGATTGCGCCCTGAAATTTAGCTCCTGTCTCAGCTAATGCCGAAATATAACGAATAAGCTGGGCTGTCAGCATTTCCCCCGGATACACAATAGGAATACCAGGAGGATAAGGGATCACCATTTCCGCAGCCTCAAAACCTTCAGCCTCCGATAAAGGCGTTCTATGATGCTGTCTGCTTTTTCGACTCCACTCTACTGGCTTTAATCCAATTGGATTACCATTACCCGGATAAAATACAGTTGAAACTTTCCTCTCTCCGCTCTTTGCAGGATTAGCTTTAATCATCTGCTCTATCAGCGTACAAACCGTCTGCAGCTTAAGTCTATCTTCATCCTCTGTCTGGCCTCCCCATACAAGGACAACATGCCTTAGATCCGCCATCTCCACCCAGCAGCCCTGTTCTTCCAGCATTCTTTGCAGTTCAAACCCCGAATATGTCCTTGTTTCATCCCATAATACAATTCGTAATGGATCCAGCATATCGTACGCTGTTGAATTTTTTTTTGTATGCAATACTCTTAAAGCTCGTCCCTCTCTATCTATCCAGCCCCGAAAAGCCTGTGCTGAATTACACCCCTTATCGAACCATGTAGACCGATAACGATCTACCATAACACGTGCAACATCAAGAGACGCCATAATTGGAAAAGAAGGACTGGAGCTTTGTATTGCAGAAAGTGCTTCTCGAATAGCTTCTCTTGGAATACGGCTGCCTTGTATATGCAGCATCGCACCCATCGTTAAAGCAGATAATGTTTTATGCGTAGACTGTACAACGGCATCTGCACCAGCCTGAATAGCTGATTCAGGAAAAGAAGGATGAAATCCATAATGTGCACCATGTGCCTCATCTATTAATAGCAGCTTGTCATAGGAATGGACTAGCTCCACATAGCTTCGCAGATTCGTGCTCATGCCATAATAATTCGGATTTGTAAGTATAACCGCCTTGGCCTCCGGATATTGCTCGAGAACCTGTCGGATATCTTCATAAGAAGGAGTTGTTGCAAGACCTGTCTCCTCATCCATACGAGGCATAACAAATACGGATTTAGCTCCCGCTAGTCTTAACCCGTTTATAACCGACTTATGTACATTCCGTTGGACAATGATAAGGTCTCCCGGCTCGCACACACCCAGAATCATTGCAAGATTCCCAGACGTACTTCCTCCTACAAGGAAAAAGGTTTCCTCTGCCCTAAAACACGCTGCAGCAAGTTCCTGAGCTTCTGCAATTGCCCCTTCCGGGTGGTGGAGATCATCGGTAGAAGACAATTCTGTTGTGTCCAGTTTCATAATCGTTGCTAGCCAGTGACTCTCTATATCATGTTCATTTTCATATACTTGTCCATATCGATGGCCCGGCACATGGAAGCTCACCGGACTTGTTTCATAGTGTCGAACTAGAGCTTGAAATAATGGAGCTTGCAAATGTTTCATGGTGAAAAAAGCTTCCCTTCTATCTTTTTCATCTATTGTAACGGATTTCTACACAAAAAAAGAGCGGCATCCTATAATAGAATCCGCTCAGGCATTTTTCTCAATAAAAATCTGTTTCATTTGATGAATAAAGAAAGGATATTTGGCGTCCTTCACGTCTGTACGCACCATCTCAGATTCACATGTCTCACAAATAAACCCGGAAACAATACGAATCCCTTCACCCTCTGCCTTATGCTCCCCACATATACTACAGTGAAGTTGGCGATCTTCTAACATAGCTTTCCCGCCTTTCTGTCATTCTATATAGCTACTATTATGGCATTTATTCTAGCGGTTTATACTTGTTTCATAGCCCATTTCAAATATTTATATATCGTATGCAGCATCCGCCTAATTGGTGAATCCAAAATAACCGATATACTAAGAAGGCGATATCTCAAAATCACGAAGGGAAGTAAAAAATGCGTCAATCCTTATTAGAACAACAGGCAGCTACTATTTATCAATATAAGCTTGTCCGAAGAAAGGTCATTCGTCCTGAGCTTATCCAAAGCCATATCTTAATTGCAGCGATCCTGCTTGGCTTTCAGCTTCTTATGTACGGCAAGGATGGTCTGTTCAGCTGGCTAATCGGATTCGCCATCGTACAGGTCCTTCACCTCATCATCCTATTGCTTGCCTTTATTCGAGTAGAGGATGCCGTAGATCGGCGATGGATATGGGGAATCACCCCACCTTGGTTTGGCTTCAAGCCAGCAAATGATATCCGTCTAGCTCTATTCCGCCGTGTACACCGCCATCTATTCTGGATCGGCCTATGTGCTGTTGCTATCACCTATCCATGGATTGAACCATCACTCTTCATCAGCATTTTTTGCTGGCACTTATGGCTAATCATCCCCCGGATGCTCCTCTCCCTCACCTTCCGTAAGCAGCGTAAGGACGGCATCCTTCGACTTCAGAAAAATGAAGCCTCTTATTATCATCAATAACAAAACAAAAAGCCTGCCGCATAATGCGACAGGCTCTTTATTGCTTGGCGACGTCCTACTCTCCCAGGACCCTGCGGTCCAAGTACCATCGGCGCTGGAGGGCTTAACGGTCGTGTTCGGTATGGGAACGCGTGGTTCCCCTCCGCCATCGCCACCAAACGTAAGCTAAGGCTTCCGAAGTACGTTTCTTACAGAAACGTTTCAGATTTTGCGCCTTGAAAACTGGATGCGAAAGTTTGAAACTCCTTAAATCTTTTAGGATAAGCCCTCGACCGATTAGTATTCGTCAGCTCCACACATTGCTGTGCTTCCACCCCGAACCTATCAACCTCGTCGTCTTCAAGGGGTCTTACTAATTGGGA